>JAUYRZ010000035.1 GCA_030695565.1 Archangium sp. | reverse complement strand
GTTCAGCACCGAGTCGCCGTCGATGTCGGCGTCGCAGCCGTCACCCTGGCCGTCGCCGTCAGCGTCGAGCTGGCTGAAGTTCGAAGCCGCCGCGCAGTTGTCGCACGAGTCGCCCACGCCATCGCCGTCGCCGTCGAGCTGGTCGCGGTTCGACGCGAAGGCGCAGTTGTCTTTGTCGTCGGCCTTGCCGTCGCCGTCGGCGTCATCGGTGTACGCGAGCGTGATGCCGTCGTCGGTGTACGCCACCCAGACCGAGCAGCCGCAGCCGCAACCCCCGCCTTCTTCGGCGGGCTTGCCGCACGAGTCGCCCAGGCACTCGGGGTTGTCTGCGCCTTGAGCGAAGACGGGAGCGGAGACCAACGAGAGGGCGGCCAGGAGCGTCAGGTGGAGCTTCATGCGGTGGCCTCTTTACAAGGCGCGGGCCAGCGCCCCTTCACTCGGAGATCAAGCCCTTCCACGACCCTGCTCGGGCAGGAGTGTTGAGCGCAGCCCCCACTGTGCAGGTGTGATCCACCCACGAGGTGCGCTAACGCTCGTTCCGTGTTTCTGGCCCCCGCACAGCGAACACCCCTCAGGCGTGGGGTGCTGCTTGCCCTGCCGCTGTCCCTGCTGGGTCATGCGGTGATGCTGCTGTTGTTCATCGGCTCCTCAAACCTGACGGCCTCTCCACCGCCGCCGAAGAAGCCGGTGAGCCGGCCGGTGAGCATGCGGCGCATCGACTCGAAGGCGTGGGCGAGCAATCGCGGCCGTGCGGCGAGTACACCGGTCGAGCGCGCCGCTCCGCTGCACCCCAAGGGGCAGATCGTCGACGTGGCGCCCGGGAACAACCAGGTCTCGCCCGACGCGAAGTACCTGGCGATGACGGACAACAAGGTCACCAAGGAGACCCGCGCGAAGGAGCAGACCAACCGCTACAGCCGCGCGACCGCCACCACCCAGGCCAAACCCGAGCAGGCCCCGTCGGCGAAAGGCAAGGCGGCTCCGTTGGCGCCTCCGCCTTCGGGCATCAACTTGAGCGAGAGCATTCTGGGCCGGCAGGCGCCGCGAGACCTGTTGCTGTTGCCGCAGAAGGTCAGCGGTGCGTCGGAAGACGTGGAAGCCGCGCCCGCGGTGGTGGGCAGCGAGTCGGGCACGCAGAGCACTCCGGGGACCAGTGAAGGGGGTGGGGCGCCGAATGATGATCTGGAGAACGTCGAGGCGGGGGCGGGCACGTTCCTCAACACGCGCGAGTGGAAGTACGCCGCGTTCTTCAATCGGGTGAAGCAGGCGGTGTCGGCCCGGTGGGATCCGAACGCGCGGCTGCGCACGAAGAGCCGCGGGCTGGGCGCGGCGGATCGACTGACGGTGCTGCACGTGGCGTTGCGGCCCGATGGTTCACTCGCCGATGTTCAGGTCGCGCAGAGCTGCGGGCTCGATGAGCTCGATGTCGAGGCGATGAATGCGTTCACCAAGGCGCAGCCGTTCACCAATCCCCCGGCGGCGTTGGTGGAGGACGGGTTCATCAGGTTCGGCTTCAGCTTCCGGGTGTCGAACGAAGGCATGGCGATGCCGCTGCCCTTCCGCTTCAGGTGATGGTCTCCCTCTCCCTGCGAAGCGGGGAGAGGGCCGGGGTGAGGGGCCCATCTCCGGCGCCCGATAGGCCCCTCACCCCAACCCTCTCCCCGCTTCGCAGGGAGAGGGAGCTACCGAGTCACACTCTTGCGCAACGTCGGCGCGATCGCCTTCAACGCCCCGTGCGCCGTGCTGCTCTTTCTCCACACCAACGCCAGCGTGCGCCCCGGCGCCTTCGCGATGAACGGGCGCAGGTGCAGAGTGCCGCGCCGGTTCTCGACCTCCAGCGCCAACGCCGGCAGCAACGTCACGCCCGCCCCCCCGACCACCATCTGCGCCAACGTGGCGAGGCTCGTCGCGCAGACATCCAGCTCCGAAGTCCGCGCGCGTTGGCACACCTCGGCCACCTGCTCACCCAGGCAATGCCCTTCTTCGAGCACCAGCACCCGCTCTTTCTCGAGCACCTGCGTCGACACCGGCGTCTTCCCGCGCGCGAGCGCATGATCATTCGGGGTCGCGAGGAAGAATGAATCTCGCCCCAGCACCAACGACTGCACCTCGCCCAGATCCTCCGTCTCCAGCGCGACGATCGCCCCGTCGAGCTCGCCTTCTTTGAGCAGCTTCATCAACACCGCGGTGCGCTCTTCGACCCAGGTGAAGCGCAGCCGGGGAAACTCGGTGCGCAGCGGCTGCGCGACTTCAGGCAGCAGGTACGGGCCGACGGTCGGAATGATCCCCAGCCGCAACGGGCCCGCGAGCGGATCTCCCGCCCGCTGCGTCTCGTCGACCAGCGCGTCGGCTTTGATCAGCAATTCCCGCGCGCGCTCCACGAAGGCGCGGCCAGCCGAGCTCACCAGCACGCGTTGGGTATCGCGGTCGAACAGCTTGCACTCCAGCGCCCCCTCCAGCTGTGCGACCTGCGCCGACAACGCAGGCTGGCTCACGTGACATGCGAGCGCCGCTTTCCGGAAGCTCTTCTGATCCGCGACGGCGACCACGTACTGCAGCTGCCGCAAGGTGATGGGGTGGGGCACGAGGCGCATGGGGGCCAGACGTAACAGTGTTGGGAGTTCTCGCGCTGTTCATGGTGAGGGAATGGCGGGCCGACCTCGCGCGGTTATCACAAGCACCATGTGGTCCTGGCGCTTCGCCCGAGTCGCGGGAATCGAACTTCGAGTGCACCTGAGCTTCCTGCTCGTCATTCTGCTCGGCGCCTGGCAGTGGGGCGGGCTGGGCCTGCGCGGCGCGGTCTTCGGCATCGTGCTCACGCTGCTGACCTTCGCCTCGGTGACCTTGCACGAGCTCGGTCATTCGCTCGTGGCGAAGGCGTTCGGCATTCCGGTCAAAGACATCACGCTCTATCCGATCGGCGGCGTCGCCCGCCTCGGCCGCCGCCCGAAGACGCCGGGCCAGGAGTTCCTCATCGCCATCGCCGGCCCCGCAGTGAACGTGGTGCTCGCGCTGGGTCTGGGAGCGCTCGCCCTTTCGCTCTACACCCGGCCGATGCTCGAGGCGTCGCTGACCAACGCGCACGCCAACCAGCCCACCCTGATCACCTTGCTCGCGGTCATGGTGCTCTCGAACGTGGTCCTGGCGGTCTTCAACATGGTGCCTGCGCTCCCGATGGATGGCGGGCGGGTGTTGCGCGCGGTGCTGTCGTGGTTCGTGGGTGCGGAGAAGGCCACCCACGCCTCGGCCCTCATCGCGCGCGTGTTGGCGGTGGGGCTGATGTCGGTCGGCTTGTTCATGTCGCCGTCGAACCCCATGCTGGTGATCATCGCGCTGTTCGTCTTCGTGGGCGCAGGCCAGGAAGTGAACGAGCAACGCCTGGGCCGGGTGCTGGAAGGGGTGCAGGTGGCCGACGTGGTGAGCCCGTACGCTCCGAAGTTTTCGCCGGCCACCACGCTGGGTGAGGCCGTGAAGATGCTCACCATGACGCACTACGAAGCCATCGCCGTGGAGCACTTCGGCACGTTGTTGGGGGTGGTGACCAGCAAAGACATTCTGCGCGCGGCCGGCGAGCAGGGCGCCTGGGGCTACATCGCGGGCCTGGTGAGGAGCGAAGTGCCGACCGTCGAGGCGCGCGATTCACTCGAGGTGGCGCGCTTCAAGATGTCCGAAGCGAGCCTGCCGTTCGTGGCTGTGCTGCGCGAGGGGCTCTTCCTGGGCCTGGTCACCGAGATGGAGCTGGCCGTGGTGGCTGACCGGCTCTCCTCGGCGGCCTTCCGGCGCGATGGGGCCGCCCGGGTGGGCCAGCCCAATCGAATCGCCTGAACCGGAGCGAAGCCGGTCCAGCGGAACGCTGGGCGAGCGCAGCTGAAGCGAAGCGAAAGATGCGCCGAGGCGGAGCGACCCAAAAAAACAGCTACTTGCGGATCTGGAACTTGATCTTCTCGGTGCCGAGCGTGAACTCGTCGCCGTCTTTGATCTTCCGCTTGCTGATCTTCTCTTTCGACGGGCCGTAGAAGGTGCCGTTGGAAGAGCCGAGATCCTCGAGCACGAAGTCGGGGCCCTCTCGCAAGATGCGCACGTGCTCGCGGCTGACCCTGTTCGAGTCGATCACGAACTCGCACGACTTGCCGCGGCCGATGGTGAACACGTCACCGGTCATCTTGAAGGGATCGCGCCCGGCCACGAAGAGGGTGAGGCCGGCCTTGCCACCACCACGCGCAGGCGGGGGCGGGGGCTCGGGCTCTTCGTAGGGCTCATCGGCCGGCGGCTCTTCTTCGGCCGGCGGGTCGTAGTTCTCTTCGGAAGGCGCGGGCTCGTCGAAGGGGTTCCCCTCGTCTTCGACGGGATCCTGCTCGGGTTCCGGCTCAGGTTCGGGCTCAGGCTCTGGCGGGGGCGGCGCCGCGCGGGGTTTGATGCCCGGGGGCGCCGACGCAGCGCGCGGTGAAACGACGGACGCGGAGGGAGAAACAGCGGCACGCGGAGGAGGCGCGCTGACGGCAGCCCCTCCAGCGACCTTCCCTGGCACCACGAACCCGTTGAGACGTGCGAGCGTGAAGACGGACTGAGCGACGAGCGCGTCAGTTCCAACCCCCATCTCCGCGGACATCAGCTCAAGCGCCTCCCACAAGTGGGCAGGCATCGACACCGGCTTGGAATCGGACATTGCCGGGGCACCATAGCGCCCGCTTGCGCCCTGTCGAACTTGTGTTTGTAGCCGTCGCTTGAGTTTTGAAGGCGGGGGGTGCAGTGAAGAGCCATGTCTCTGTTCGATACTGCGGCTCCCAACCCGGCTGGCTACCGCGACGTGACGGTGGCCGACGTCGCCCTGCCCACGAAGGGTTTCCGCATGATCGATGTGCGCGAGCCCGAGGAGTTCACCGGTGAGCTGGGCCACATTCCCGGCGCTGAGCTGGTGCCGCTGGGCGCCGTGATGGCCCACGCCCCGGGTTGGAACAAGGACGAGCCGTTGTTGATGGTGTGCAAGGCGGGCGGCCGCTCGGGTCACGCCGCCCAGGCGCTCCACCGGATGGGCTTCTCGAAGGTGATGAACCTGGTCGGTGGGATGCTGGCCTGGAACGCCGCAGGGAAGCTCACGGAGAAGTGAAACCGCAGCCCGCTTCGAGGGCCCTGAAGTGGGGGCTCCGGCTGTTCGTCGGCTGGGTGGTGCTGACGGTGGGCCCGGTGGTGCTCTTGCGCTTCGTCGATCCGCCCATCACGGCTTTCATGCTCGCGCGCCGGGCAGAGGCCGCCGAGAAGAACGAGAAGGGCTTCGTGTTGCGCCAGCTCTGGGTGCCGCGTTCGCGCATCTCGTCGAACCTGCAGCGCGCGTTGATCGCCGCTGAAGATCAGAGGTTCTTCCAGCACTTCGGCTTCGACGTGAAGGCCATCGAAGACGCGGTGGAGGATCGCCTCGAGGGCAAGTCGACCCGCGGCGCCAGCACGCTCACCCAGCAGGTCGCGAAGAACCTCTTCCTCTGGTCCGACAAGAGCTTCGTGAGGAAGGTGCTCGAGGCGTACTTCACTTTGCTGCTCGAACTCTGCTGGAGCAAAGACCGCATCCTCGAGGTGCACCTCAACATCGCCGAATATGGCAATGGCGTGTACGGCGTGGAAGAAGCGAGCCGGCTCTACCTGGGCAAGTCGGCCGCGGCGGTCTCACCGGAAGAAGCAGCGATGTTGGTGGTGGTGTTGCCCAGCCCCCGCCACCGGAAGGTCGTGGCGCCCACGCCGAAGGTGCGCGAGCGCAGCCGCTGGGTGCTCGAGCAGATGCAGCGACTGCCCTCAGGAGCGCTTTAAGCTCGCGTTCAAGAACAGCGCATACGTCAGCTCCCTCACGGGACACCCGTCTCGCCGCGCCTGCTTTCTCAGCGCACCGGGCAGCGAACACACCGAGTCATCCTGAGGGTCCACCAACTTCACGTACCCGCGCATCGAGTACTCGCGCACCTTCCAACCGCGAGCACCCAGCGCCGCTGAGAGATCCGCCGTGAGCTGATGATGCAGCGCCCGCGCGAGGGGAAACGCTTCGGCTTCTGCCCCCGGGCCGCGCCACGCACCGTCTTCTTCTGTCCAACCCGATTCGCGCAGGTACTTCACCTTGCGATCGGCAGACAGCCCACCCACGTGCCGTTCGAGCCTCATGAAGCCACGCATGGTAGTGCGCCGCTCGGTGAGTGAAGCGAGGGAAGAGACCAAACGCGCGGGTGAGGCCCTGGTGGTGGGGTTGGTGGTGGGCGTGTTTCACCTGGCCTTTGTGAGTGGCCGCTTCGCCACCGAGGAGGGCACGGGCGGGCTCCAGTTCCTCTTCGGCTGCACGTTCACCACGGGGATTCTGTGGGCGATGTTGGCGCTTCGTTCGCTGGCTGCCGACAAACCAGCAGGCCCGGAGATCGACGACGGCCTCACCTCGATGGCCGTGACCGCGTGGGCGGTCGCCCTGATTCCCCCGCGCGCGGCGAACTACCTGAGCGAAGGCAGCGTGGATGACTTCTCCCGCGTCTACGTGCCGGTGTGTCTGCTGGTGGTCTTCGTGGTGCTGGGCGCGCAGGCGCTCTGGCCGAAGCGGGAAGTGCGGCTGCTCTGGTTGCGGTTGTTCGCGTCGCTCGCGGTGACCTTCTTCATGTTGGCCGGGTTCCTGGTCTTCCTCTCGGGAGGGGAGGGTGCGGTGCCCGGGGCGTTGCGGTCGGCCGGCTTCGGAACGGTCACTTTGGTGGCGGCCGGCGTGCAGTGGTGGCGCTCCCGGGCTGGGTGACGCGAAAGGCGAGCGCTTCCTTGATGCGCGCCAGCACCTTGGTCCGTTGCTCGGTGACGTGTTTCCAGGTGATGGGCATCACGCGCCAGCCGAGCGCGACGAGGCGAGCCGTGCGCAGCCGGTCATCGTCGAAGGCCTCGCGGACGCCGTGGTGCTCATAGCCGTCACACTCGATGGCCAGTGACTGCTCTGGGAAAGCGAAGTCGATGCGGCCCGGTTGGCCCCACGCGTCTGTGAATTCGTAGTTGGGAATGGGTCGAGGTGAACCGAGCTCGAGCATGAGCCGCCACACGCGCACCTCGAGGGCGCTCTCGAGCGGTGTCTTGCGGGTGCTGCAGTCGGCCAGGATCTCGGAGAGAACTCGGCCTCCCTGCGGCAGGGGCTTTAGTTCTTTGAGCCGGCGAGCGACCCAGTCGGGTGCGGCGATGCGCTTTCGCCAGGCCTCTTCGACCACGATCGCCAGCGTCTCTTCGTCCAGGCAGCTGGCGAGATCGATGAGGGTGCGAGCACCCTTGGTGACGGAGAGTCCGCGGAGTTCTTTGACGTCATCGGGATCCAGCGGCTTTCGCCGGTGCAGGGTGACGTCCGGGATTTGGATGCTGGCCTTCAAGGGGACCGTGAGCTCGGGGTCGCTCTTGTCGAGGATCAAGCCGTGAAGCCTCGCTGCGGAGCGGTGGCTGACCACGGCGCCCTCGCCATGCCAGAGACACACGGCCTTGAGCGCCTGTTCGTCGGTCTGGGTGGCCGCGGCTCGGCGGAAGACGCGAGGGCGGACCTGTTGCCAAACGCCGCTGCGCACCAGCCGGGAAAGCTTCGTCCGACTCAGTCCGTGGGTGATCGCCTGTTCGTGCGTCATGAGCCCGTGCTGCTTCGCGGCGAGAGCGGCCAATGCAGAGAAGGACATGCTGCGATGGGAGCATGGATGTTGCGGATTGATCAATTGATGACGTGTTGATGCCATGGGTGCTCGGAGCCATTTGCTGGATTGATGATGTTTGTATGCTGCGCAACAGCAGCCTTGAGAGCGCGGTCGGTTCAGGGTCTCGCTCGGGGTCGCGTCGGGCAGGCCTCTCGGCCGCGGGCGATGACCCTCACGTGTTGCAGAATGTACAATCGATGAAGAATCCTGCTCTGGTCGCACGGAGCATTGCGGGCAGACGCATCGATTGTTTAATGCGCAACAACAGGTCACCTGCGCATCCTCGCCCGTGGTCGAGAGGCCTGCGCGCGATGAGCATCGAAGCCAACCCAGCAGTCGCCGCCTCCCCGAGGGCTGCTGTTACCGGTGGAGCACCCGCGCCTGACCCGCGCTACCTTTGCGGCATGAACCGTCCGTCGCCCGACAAAGAGATCAACTCCGAGACGCTCAAGCTGCTCCTTCAGGTCGCGTGGGCTGACGACACGCTCGATCCGAAAGAGCGCGAGGCCATCGCGAAGATTGGCCCCGAGTGGGGCGTGCCCGAGGAGACGATGACCGTGCTTCTCCAGCACCTCGACACGGGCAAACCCCTGCCTCAGCCGAACATGAACTTGCTGCGGCAGCACCGCGGCATCGTGCTCGCGGCGGCAGAGTGGTTCGTCAACGTCGACGGGGCGGTCGACGACGCCGAGAAAGAGTTCCTCAACACCGTCTCGGAGATGCTCGGCAAGTAGAGTGGGCGCATGCGCCTGCTCCAGTTCTCCTACAGCCCCTTCGCCGCCAAGGTTCGGTACTGCCTCGCGCTCAAGCAACTCGATTACGAGCTGGTCGAGATCCCCTACACGCAGCGCGCTGAGCTGGTGAAGGTGAGCGGTGGCATCGGCGTGCCGGTGCTGGTCGATGGCGCGACGGTGGTGACTGACAGCCCGCGCATCACCGCGTACCTCGAGACGAAGGGTGGGCCTTCGTTGCGGGCTCACCCGCTGGCGACGGTGTTGGAGCAGTGGGCCGACAACTGGTTCGAAGAGACGGCCTTTCGCCTGGCCTGCCCCGGGCTCGAAGACCGCATCGGCAACGAGCAGGGTGAAGAGGCGCGGCTGATGTTCCGCCTGGTGAAGGAGCGCCGCTACGGAGCGGGCTGCATCGCGGCGTGGCGCGCGGATCAGTCGAAGTACGCCGAGGAGACGAAGGCGATGTTGGAACCCATCGTGAAGGCGGTGCAGGCGAGCGGCTTCGTCGTGGGTGATTCGGTGTCGGTGGCGGATGCGGCGGTCGCGGGGCAGCTGCACATGATCGAGTCGGCGCTGCCCGGTTGGGTGGAGGCGAACGGTTTGCTCTCCCTCTCCCTTCGGGCCCTTCGGGAGAGTGTCGGGGTGAGGGCACCATGAAATCCAGACTGCCGCTGCTGCTGCTGCTGATCATCCATGCTGGCTGCCCTTCACCCATCGTCGGCAAAGACGCAGGAAACGAAGTGGGAGGCGGACAAGGAGGAGGCATCGCGGCAGGAGGAGCAGGCGGAGGCGAAGCCGTTGGAGGAGGCGGCGGCGGAGGTGAATCCACGGGAGGAGGAGGCGGAAGCCTCACGCCCTTCGACGCCGGCACCACCATCGACCTGGCCCAGTTCTGTGACGCCTGGGCCGACGCCTACTGCGATCGCGAAAGCGCCTGCGGCTTCCTCGACGCAGCCCAGGGCATGACCTGCGTCGCGCGCCTCAAAGATCTCTGCAGCACCTGGCAGCGGCAAGTCACCGCCGGCGTCTACCGCTACGAGGCCACGGAAGGCGCGGCCTGCGTGAACGCCACCGGCAACTACAACTGCACCATCGGCCGCGGAATCTCCGGTGCACAGATCAACTTCAGCTTCGGAGCCGGACCGGCTGCGTGCGATCCGCTCCTCACCGGCATCGGCATCGCGGGCACGCCTTGCACCGCGACCGCCGACTGCGCCGTGGGCTTCACCTGCGAAGGCAGCGGCACCGCCTGCCGTGCCTGCACCGCGATTCCTACGGTGGGCCAGGCGTGTACGGGTACCTGTTTCAATTCCACCTGCGGTGCTGCAGGCGACGGCGGCACCGCGTGTGTCGCCTGGCCGCAGGTCGGCGAGCTCTGCACGGGCTTCGGCAGCTGTGACCCCGTGACCACCCGCGGCTGTGCGCCCGCTCCGACGGATGGAGGCGCGCGGCTCTGCCTGGCGAAGGACACCGACGGCACGGCCTGCGGCATGAACCAGAACTGCCAGAGCAACTACTGCAACAGCGGCAACCGCACTGACGCGGGCGTGCGCACGTGTGGCCCCATCGCCACCGGCCGGCCTTGCGGAAGTCAGGCCGACTGCGAGCCGACCGCGTATTGCGACGGCTTCACGGCAGCCACCATCGGCGTCTGCACCGCCCGCATCACGCTCGGTGCCGCGTGCACCATTCAACGCGTGGCGGATCCGAACGATGGCTGCGTCGACGGCGGGCAATGTTTCGACGGCACCTGCAAGCCGCGGCAGAACCAGCAGCAGCTCGGGCAGCAGTGCCGCTCCACCGCGGCCGACTGCGCGCCGGGCGGCTGGTGTCCGAACCTGCCCAACGACGGCGGTTATCCACTCTGCCTCGCGCAGGGTACGGCGGGCGCGATGTGCGGCGCGACGACCGCGTGTCTCACGGGCCTTCGCTGCTTCAACAACGCGTGCACGCCGCTGTTGGGGGCGGGTGAGCCGTGTTTCACGGCGCAGACCTGCAAGGACCTGCTGACCTGCCCGCTGGTCGATGCGGGCATGGGCTTCTTCGCGTGCACGCCGTTGGTGAGCGTGGGCGGCAACTGCACCACCACCGGTCTGACCTGCGCGTCGGGTGTCGACAACGGGCAAGGCGGTTTCTGCGCGCGTGATGGCGGTACGGGTACGTGCTCCGAGTTGCTCTCGCTCGGTGGCGATTGTGGGGCCAACGCACAGTGCGCGTCGGGCCGTTGCCTGCGAGAAGACGCCGGCGTGGTGCTGGCCAATGCGCGAGGCCTCTGCCAGGCGCCCTGCGTGCCCTGAGCCAGAGATCCACGGGGTGCCCGCTGATCTCTCAAAGATTTGAGGGCTGCACCCACCCGCAACCCATCGAAACCAAAGCCGAACTCGCTGGCCCACCGCTCGCACTGAGGCCTCCCGACAACTGCCTTTCGGCCGGACCACGAATTCTTTGGGAGGAAGCACCATGAAGCAGAACTGGATCAATCGATGGCGAACCATGGCCGCCGCAGCAGGGCTGGCCGGTTTCTTCGGAGGCTGTGAAGCGGAGTCGAACATCCCCAAGCCTCCTTCGGTGGTGAACCGCGTTTCGCTCCAGTCGTTCACGGGCGGCTCTGCGTGCCAGGACCTCGAGACCTACCTCGAAGACACCGCCGTGCTGCAGATGCGCACGCAGCTCGAGGCCGCGCGTGATGGCGTGCCGGGTTGGGGTTGGTGGGGTGGTTGGGGCCGTGGAGGCCTCGAGTTCGATACCGCCGGTGGTCTTGCGCCTGCTTCAGCGAACTCCGCGCAGAGCGCTCCGACAAACGTGACGACCACCAACAACCAGGTCGCCGGCGTCGATGAAGCCGACTTCGTGAAGAACGACGGCACGCGCATCTTCGCGCTGTCCGGCAGCACGCTGCACGCGGTGCGCTCGTGGCCGGCGGATCAGACCGCCGTGCAGGGCACGCTGAAGATCGAAGGCTACCCGCGCGAGATGTTCCTCGATGGAACCGACAAAGCGGTCGTCTTCTCCAGCATCTACACCTGGTACCCGCTCTCGAACGCCGGCGGGGTGAGCTGCCTGGGCCTCCACTGCGGCTACTCCTATGCGAACACGGTGAAGGTGACCGAGGTCGACGTGTCTGACCTCACCAACCTGCGCGTGACGCGCGAGTCGTTCTTGCCCGGCAATTATGAATCAGCTCGGAAGATCGGCGCCTCGGTGCGGCTGGTGCTCTCCGACTCGTTCAACTTCCCGCCCGGCTTCAAGTGGAGCCCCGACTGGGACGAGAACCTCTGGAACGACAAGCCGCGCCTGCGCGCCGCGTACAACCGGATCATCGCGCAGAACGAGACGCTCATTCGCAGCCAGACCTTGGCCGAGTGGGTGCCTGCCGCGAAGATCAAGACCGCCACCGGCACCACCCTCGTGCCGCACGCGTGCGACGCCTTCGCCAGGGTGAACGCGCCCACCCGCCTGGGTCAGGTCTCGGTCGTCACCCTCGACCTCGACGCCAGTTCGCTCCACCGCACTTCGATTCTCGCAGAGCCCGGCGAAATCTACTCGTCGGCCGACAACCTCTACGTGGCCACGCGTCACTGGTGGTGGTGGCCGGCGCCCGGTCAGCGCGACACCACCTACGTGCACAAGTTCGACATCACGCAGCCGGGCAACGCGGTCTACGTGGCGTCGGGCACCGTCGATGGCCACATCGTCGATCAGTTCTCGATGGACGAGGCGGCCTCGGGCCACCTCCGCGTGGTGACCACCATTCAGACGCGCGTGCCTGACACCACCAACCCCGACAACTGGTGGGGCACGATGCAGACCACCAACCGGCTCTCGGTGCTCGGTGAGAACGCGGGCTACCTCGACGTGGTGGGCCAGTCGCCTGACCTCGCTGAAGGTGAACGCGTGATGTCGAGCCGGATGATCGGTGACCGCGGCTTCGTGGTGACCTTCCGCCAGGTCGACCCGCTCTTCACCTTCGACCTGAGCGACCCCACCAATCCGCGGAAGATCGCCGAGCTGAAGATCCCCGGGTTCTCGACCTACATCCACCCGATGGACGCGACGCATCTGCTCACCATCGGCACCTACGTGCCCGAGCCGGTCAACGGGCAGCAGCCTGACTGGTCGGCGCGCGCGCTCCAGCTGGCGATCTTCGACGTGACCGACCTGGCGCACCCGGTTCAGACGCACACCCAGCTGGTGGGCACCGCCTACGGCTGGTCGGAGGCGGCCAACGAGCACAAGGCGTTCAACTACTTCGCAGCCAAGAAGCTGCTCGCCATTCCCTTCGCCGACTGGAGCAACACCGGCAGCGGCGACTACTGGAACTCGTTCCGCTCCGACCTCAAGGTCTACTCGGTCGATCCGCTGCTCGGCTTCACCGCGCGTGGCTCGGTCTCGATGGCCGACATGTACCAGGTGCAGCAGTACGCGGGCTGGACCTACTACTGGCAGCCCTACGTGCGCCGCAGCGTGATGGCCGACGACTTCGTCTACGCCATCAGCGACTCGGGCATCCGCGTGGCGAACGTGGCCAACCTCTCGGCGCCCATCGCGACCACTCGTTTCAATCGGTACCAGGAAGAGTAAGCCGACCGGGCGCACTCTTCGCCGGGCCCGCGGGGGTGACCTCGCGGGCCCGTTTTCTTTCATGCGGGCGTTTGCCTTCGCCCTCACTCATTTCAGGGCAACACCAGGGTGACCGAAGCGGCGATGCAGCTGCCCGCGGGACAACTCGGAGCGCTCTTGGTGCACCACTCCATCAGGTTCTGTTCGGTGCGCCGAAAGCCCGCGCCGCTGGAGAGCACGCACGACGACGGCAGACAGCCTCTGCCTTTGAGGGCGAAGCGGCCCTGGCTGTCGGTCTGCACCGAGTGGGGCACCGCGAGCTGGGCGCCCCCGGTGCAGGTGAGCTCGACCCTGGTGGCCGCGGGAATACCGCCGTCACCCGCCAGCACCTTGCCGACGATCTCCACCTCGGGGTCGCAGCCACACAAGACCATCAGCAGCAGCACCGCGCGTTTCATGCGCCGGTTCGTAGCACCCGCTGGGCAGGAAGGTTTCGGCGGCGTCACTGCGCAGGCAGGTAGAGATCGAAGCTGGTGCCTGCTCCGGCGCGCGACTCGACGTGCAGCAGGCCGCGATGCTGTTGCACCACGCGGGAGACCACCGCCAGACCCAGGCCCGTACCGGTGGCCTTGGTGGTGAAGAGCGGATCGTAGATGCGCTCGAGCAGCTCAGGAGGAATGCCCGGCCCATCGTCGTGCACGCGCACGCGGCCGTAGCGGCCGGCCTTTGCCCAGGGGTTGCTGCGGGCGAATTCGGCGTGGAGCTCCTGGTCGCTGACCGCCACCACGATCTTTCCGGTGTCGCCCACCGCGTCGCGCGCGTTGATCAACAGGTTGGCCAGCGCTTGATCGATCTGCACCGGATCACCTTCCACCGGCGGCACCTGGCCCGCGTCGTGAGACACCGTCACCCCGCGGGGAATGGCGGAGCGCACCAGCTTGAGGGTGCTCTCCACGCGCCGGTTGAGATCGAGACCCTGCTTCAACGAAGCGGAGCGCCCCAGCGACAACAGCTGCCGCGCCACTTCGCTGGCCTTGGTGGTGGCGTGCAGCATGTCTTCGAACGTCTCCGCGTCTTCCCGGGTGCGGGGCTCGAGCGAGGTGAGGTTGCCGTGAATGACCTGCAGGTAGTTGTTGAGATCGTGCGCCACGCCCGCGGCGAGCACGCCCATCAGCTCGACGCGTTGCAGGGCCTCGAGGTGGCGCTCCAGCTTCACCCGCGCCGCCGTGTCTTGTTCCTGACGCGCGAGCAGGTTGAGCCGCACCACCGCCGAAGCGAGCTGGGTGGCGAACACCACCAGCCACTCCAGTTCGGTCTCGGTGGGCACCATCACGCCTTCGTCGCCGTAGGTGCCCACGCCGAAGGTGCCCATGCGCTCGGTGCCCACCGCCATGGCCACGTTGACCAGCGTGCGGTTCTTCAGCAGGGCGACGATTTGCTTGTCGGTGCGGGGATCTTCGGCCGCTTCGACGACCACCACCGGCTCGCCGCTCTCGAGGATCTCCTGGACCAACACGTCGTCGGCGACGGAGAGACGGGGGCAGGTGGCGAGCACCAGCGCCTCCTGCGAGCCGGTCACGTTGACGAAGTACATGAAGCCGGGATCGTCGCTGTCGACCACGGCCAGCCAGGAGTGCACGTAGCGGGTGTGGGATCTGACGGCGGCATGGGTGACCTGCAGCAGCTCGCCGAGCGTGGTCGCGCGCTGAAGTTCCCCAGCGTGCAGGAGCATCGCTTTGAGGTCGATCGCCATGCGTCGACCATACCGGAGAGGCCCGGACGGCGTTGACCGCGCTTCGTTTCCGACCTGACCCTCTTCTCGGGGGCCTACGGAGCTGGCTTGCCCTTCGCCACCAAATCGAGCTCGGCATGTCGGTGACCATCCCCGCCCGGGTGGAGTTCCTTCAAGCGCTCAGGGGTGCAGCTCTTTGTGCTTCGCCAGGATCGCCTCGGGGGTCGCCTTCGCCTTGTTGAGCTCCTCCACGTAGATGAGCTCGGCGGCGGCCGCTTCGGTCGCGGAGTTGGTCTTGTAGACGCTCGTCGACGCGCCGAAGCGACACCCGACCGACGCACCGCTGCTCGCGAAGGCCTCGGCGCTCATCGGCTTGCCGGTGGTGGTGTCGAGCTCACTCTGCGGTTGGTTGGGCGAGAGGTCTTGCATCTTCACGAAGCCCTTCTTCCCGTCGACGCTGACCTCGTGCCAGCTCTTGTCCTTCTCGCTGGGGCCATTCCAGATGACCTGGGTGCCGGGCTGCAGCCGGGCGATCGCCACCGACTTGGCGTTGGGCTGCTTCATCAGCGCTGCGTCCTTCGTCTTGATGTACAGCTTGCCGCCCTTGGCGATGGCGAGAGCACTGGTCGCTGCGCAGAGGATCAAGGTCAGGAAGATTCGCATCGCGCCTTTCTACCAGACCTGGGCTTCGTGCTACGCGCGCCCCATGAAGCGCCTGCTCCTTCTCTCGGTGTTTTCACTGTGTGCGTGTGGCCCCGACCTGACCGGCTGGAAAGGCACGTGGGCTGGCAGCGGCAGCGTGAACACCGGCCGTCAACCGCTCGCGTTCACCGGCACGCTCACCGTCTCCGATGGCGCGCGGTTCGAGGCGACCACCGATGCGCTGGGTTCTCCCGCGGTCGCCTTCACCGCCACCCTCACGGCGGCGACCATCGACGCGAGCGCGGTCACCTTCAAGGGCCCCACCACGTTGGAGCTCGGCGCTGCGCCCGGCGATGGCTGCACCCGGCAGGTCACGCTCGATGACGGCTCGGCCACGCGCAGCGGTGAATCACTCGAGGCCACCGCGCGCGGCAAGGTGAAGACGGAGTGCTCCGGTGGCGGCAGCACGGTGGAGAACTTTCTCCTCACCCTGGCAGCGACGAGACGCTGAAGTTTCAGAGCTTGACGCGCACCAGGGTGAGCGGTTCGGTGACGCCCTTCACCCGGGCCTGGAAGGGCTCGGAGACCTTCAGTCCGGTGCGCAGCTCAGGAGCGAGCCGCGAGAACGCCTCGGCCTCGAGCACCACTTCGCCGGCGTCGGCCAGGCCCTGCAGGCGCGCCGCGACGTTGACGGTCTGACCGAAGAAGTCGAGCAGGCCGTTCGCGGTGACCACGTAACAAGGGCCTCCGTGGATGCCCAATTTGATCTGGGTCACCTCGGCGTGGGTGGTCTTCTTGCGGAACTCGTCGAACGCGGTCAGACACGCGAAGGCGGCGCGCGCGCAGGTGGCGTCGTCGACGAAGGCCGCCATCACCGCGTCACCCATCGTCTTGACCACCGTGCCACCGGCTGCCGTCACCGCGCCGCGGAGCACGTCGAAGTGATCGTCGACGAAGCGGAAGGCGGCGGCGTCACCCACGCTCGCGTAGAGCGCGGTCGAGCCGGTGAGGTCGGTGAAGAGCAACGAGACGCGGGAGACCTTGAGCGGAGTGCCGCGCTTGAGCAGGTCCTTCGAGAACAGCGCGCGGAACTCGGCGACGGTGGTGAGGTAGTGCGCCGTCACCGCGCGCGAGGCGTACTCCTGCCGTTCGATCTTGAGGTGCCGTGGATCGCCCGACTGGTTGATCACGTGCAGCGTGCCCCAGGGCGCGAGCGCGACGCTTGCGGGCGTGAAGCCGTCTTTCCCGATGGCGATGGTGGCCTCGGTGGGGCCGTTCATCTCGACGTCGAGGCGCGCGCGCGAACCGCCGCGGGCGAACAGGCCGTACTGCCCGGGCTGCGGCGGCGCGAGCACCACCTTCGGCTCGTTCACCGGCAGATTGACCTGCACCAGCACGTGCGGCGTGCGCGCGGGCCCCGCGGCACAGAACATCAGCGGCGGCACTTCACGCACGCCGGTGGCCGGGCGGAAACCCGCCTCGACCGCGCGATCGAGCTCGGCCTCGAAGCTGATGTCGCACTGGTTGCAGTGACCTTCGGCCGAGATGTCCTCCAGCGTGGGCACTTCGGCGGCCGAGGTGCGGCAGCTGGGGCAGACCAGCGACCAGCGCATCTCCATCAGGCCCGCGGGCACCGAGTTCAAGAAGGCGATGAGCACCTCGCGGCGATCTTCACCCCACAGCTCGGCCAGCTCGAAGGGCCTGAACTTCACGCAGTCGGCGTCGGACGAATCTTCCACCAGCGTGCGCAGGTGCTCGAGCAGGCCTTGGCGGACGCCCAGCCGCCCCAGCTCGGCGAGCGCGGCCTCGAGCGGGCCGGTGTTGGCGCGGGTGCGTGGGCCGAGAAAAGGGCTCGGTGCGCCGCTGGCCAGGTGGCGATCGATCTCGGTGGCGAGCGCGCCGAAGCCGTTCGCGCTCTGCTTCAGGTTGAGCCACACCACCGGCCGCATCACCAGCGAGCGGGGCAGGGCCTCGAGGCGAACGTGGAGCAGCGAGCCGCCATCCGAGGGCTCCATGCGCCAGCTCACCGTCAGCCACGCGATGGGGCTGCCTTGAAAATCGCGACGCACCGACAGGCCGCGCGTCCACGTCCACTCCCAGGGTTGTTCTTCGTAGCGGGTGTTGAAGCCGCCCAGCTTCGTCTCACCCACCACGCGCGCAGCGGTGCGGGCCGACTCGTTGAGGGGGGTGTACTTCACGCCGCTCAGACCCAGGCGCCGGTTCATTCGATCGGTGTCCGCGATGAAGGGCCACACCAGCTCGGGTGCCGCTTTCATCGGGAACGTTGCTTCCACCAGCACCGGCTGCATTGAGCGGGCGAACCTACCGCGCGGGGTGTGAGGTAGCGAAGAAGAGGCTCGTGAACCAATCGTTCAGGGTGGGCTGGTGAATGAAGGAGGGTTTGCTGGGCCCGTCCGCGTGCACGAACCGGACGTGCCCCTCGCTCTCGCAGACCACGAGTGCACCGAGTTCCTCCGGAGCCATGCGACAGAACCGGCCGCCTTCCCTGAAGCAAGAGTGAGCTACATTTCACACCGTGCTCGTTCTCGCGTTGATCCTCGCCGCGTCACCCAACATCGCGCAGCTCGACGCACAGGAAGAACTCAACGACGCACTCGAAGCGCGCTTCGACGGCCTCTGCAGAGCACTCAAAGCCTCCGGTGGCCGCGCGCCGAAGACCCACGTCGAGCCACCCTCACTGGTCGAGCCGAAGCTGCTGCGCCTGGTGCGCACCTGTTCCTTCCGAGCGCTCGCCCTCTCCGGCCCCGCGAAACAGAAGACCGCCCGTATCCTCTGGGAGTTCGACGGGCTCACCACCGAAGGCGAACGCGTCACCGAGCGCGGAGAAGCCGACGCCACGCTCACCTTGAAGCCCAGCGGTTGGACCTTCACCCGCTTCGACGACGCGCGCCGTGACGTGGTGCGCCGCCCTGCCGCGCGCTTCTCGGATGTCGCCGCGGAGAGTGGACTGCAGTTTCCCACCTCACGCACCGGCCATCTGCTTCTCGGTGGACTGGCCGTGCGCGACTTGAACGGTGATGGCCGCCTCGACGTGGCTGCGACCGACGGCACCGACGTGGTCGTCTTCACGCAAGACCAGCCGCTCCACTTCACCTCGACGGTCATCAGCACCGGGCACCCGAAGATGTGGACCTCCTCCATCACCGCCGCCGACTTCGATGACGACGGCGACGCTGATCTGCTGGTCACCCATCACCCCGGCCCTACCGAGCTCTTCCGCAACGAGAACGGAACGTTCGCGCTCGCCGGCACGGTGGGAGAAGCAGGGCAGTGGCACTCGGCCATCACCGCCGATCTCGATCAAGACGGGCACCTCGACGTCGTGCTGCTCCCGTATCCACTCGAGGGCTCGCCCACCAATCCACTCGAGGCCGCCAACGGCTTCCCGCTTCAGCTCTTCCGTGGTGACGGCACGCTCGCCTTCACCCGCTGGCATCAAGAGGTCGCCTTCCCCAAACGCTGGACGCTCTCGGCCGTGGCGGCGGATCTGCTCGCCCAGGGTCGCCCGCAGCTCTACGTGGCGAACGACTACGGCTCGAACGACCTCTGGCGCTTCGAGGCAGACGGCGGCGCGATGAACGTCGCAGCCAGCAGCGGCTTGAACGATCCTGGCAACGGCATGAGCGCCGACGTGGCCGACTTCGACGGCGATGGCCAGCCTGATCTCTACATCTCGAACATGTTCTCCAAGGCGGGCACCCGGGTGATCGCCAGCGCGAAGGGGCTCCCGCCCGAGCTGATGGGCACGGTGAAGAAGTTCGCGCGCGGCAACACCCTGTATCTCTCGCGCGATGGCGGCTTCGACGAACAGGCCGAGCCGACCGGCGTGAACCGCGGCCTCTGGGCCTTCGGCAGCGTGATGACCGACTTCGACAACGATGGGCGGCTCGATGTGGCGGTGGCCAATGGCTACTTGAGTCATCCCAATCGAAAAGACAGTTGAAGCGAATTCTGGCGCCAGGTCGTGGCGCAAGCGGGCAAGCAGATGGCCGACGCGAGGTCGGAATACAGCCCGTCCTTGCTCGGAGGGGCCACCCAATCCTTCTCTGGCTGGGAGCCCAAGAAGCTCTGGCTGTCGCGCACTGGCGCCAGTGAAGAGTGCGCGTGGACGGAAGGGTTCGATTCGCGCAGCGACGGCCGCAGCCTCATCGCCAGCGATCTCGATGATGACGGTGACGTCGACCTGCTGATGCTCAACCGCAACACGCCGCGGCTGCAGCTCTTCCGCAATGACGGCGAGACTGGTCAGGCGGTGCGGTTGCGCTTCACGCCGGCGAGCGGCGTACGTGACGCAGCGAACGTGACGGCCCGCATCGATGGGCGTGCTGAAGAAATTCTGCTCAACCGAGGCTTCGCGTCGTCCGTACCGCCTGAGCTGGTGCGTGGCGTAGGGGCCGCCAAGACGGCGCAGGTCGACGTGACGTGGCGCAGCGGCAAGCGACAGCGCTTCATGGTTCCCGCGGGCAACACCTCCACGTTGAGCGAGGCGACTGGGAAGGTGCTCAGTGTTCCTTTCGCTGCGCGGACCCAAGTCGAGCCGCCTCGCTTCCCCATAACCCTCGACGCGCTCGACCTTCCGGTGGGCAAGCCGACGCTGGTGACGCTGTTCCTCGCGGGCTGCGCGCCCTGCAAGAAGGAAGCGCCTGCGCTCAACGCGTTGATGAAGAGCGGTCGATACGACGTGCGTGGATTGGGTGTGGCGAGTTCGCTGGCCGACGCGCAGCGCATCGCGAAGCAGTTGGGCTACGCGTTCCCGGTGCTGCCGCTGCCGTCGTTCGTGGGTGAAGCGCTCTCGATCAACGGCCAGCTCAACTTCCCCACCACGCTGCTCTACGGCGCCGACGGGAAACTCGAGCGCATCCTCACTGAACTCCCGCGGGCTGGAGATGGGCCCTGATCGGGGTCACAGGTCAACACCATCGCTGTAAAGCAAACTCACATGGAGGCACGGGGAATGGCGCGCCGCCGCTCCGAGAACTCAGCACCTACTCGCCACGGAGCCTCTCATGACTCGCATCGCCGCCAAGCCGCTGCCCCCGCGCACCCTCAAGAAGCTGGAGGCCATCGGCACCAAGCTCACCAAGGGCAAAGAGAGCCTGCAGCAGATCGCCAAGAAGCCGCCGCTCGGTGAGATCAAGCGCCACATTCACAACATGAACGTCGCCAAGGGCCTCAAGGGCACGATTCAGGAGCAGCTCAAGGTGGTGCGTTTCGGAGCGCCGCTGGGCAAGGCCGAAGCACCCCGTCCGGGCAAGAACGGCGAGCTCGTCGCGCCCAACGGAGACCCGTTGATCCGCGTGAAGCTGTCGGGAGACACCGGCATCATCGGCGCCAGCCAGTACGCGCTCGTGAACCCCAGGACCAACGAGTACTACGTGCAGACGAACGGCGGCGGCTTCGCGCACCCCACCACGTACAACGGCCCGCTCAGCCTGCCCAAGGGCTCGCGTTTCCAGGGCGACAAGTTCACCCCTGCCGACCTCAAGAGCTTCGAGAAGCTCGCCAACGCGCCCACGTTGGTGAAGCCGCCCACGCTGAAGGACCTGGTGAAGGCGTTCGACAAGTTCGAGAGCCAGCTCAAGTTCGGCCAGCCCGCGCCGGATCCGAAGAACGTGCTCTCCGAGACGGTGATCAAGAGCCAGCACCCGTTCACCTACTACGCGGTGCGCCTCAAGGATGACCCGAACCACGTGGTGATCAAGCAGGTGCTCACCGGCGGCTTCGTGCCCGCTCAGCCCGGCTCCGGCACGTACTCGCAACCCATCCCGGTTGGATGAGCTGAGACACCCCTCATCAAAAGAATGAAGTGAAGAGGCTGAGTACCCTATGCGGGTGCTCAGCCTTGTTCTTGAGCTGCGGCACAGCAGAATGGGGGACATATGAACGTCCTCGTCATCAACTCGGGCAGCTCGAGCGTGAAGTACCAGGTGATCGACACGGCCAGCTCCACCGTCCTCCACAAGGGTCTGGTCGAGCGGATCGGCCAAGGCACCACCCACGTTGACGCGCTCGCGCAGGTCATCGCGGCAACCAAAGAGTTCTCCATCGCGGCGGTCGGTCATCGCGTGGTGCACGGCGGAGAGAAGTTCGTCGACGCCGCCCGCATCGATGACGAGGTCGAGAAGCAGATCGAGGCGTGCGTTCCTCTCGCGCCGCTGCACAACCCGGCCAACCTCACCGGTATTCGGGTGCTGCGTGCGGCCCTGCCCGGCGTGCCCCAGGTCGCGGTGTTCGACACGGCCTTCCACGCGCGCATGCCCCGTCGCGCTCGCACCTACGCGATCGATCAAGACGTCGCGCAGAGGCACGGCATCCGCCGGTACGGCTTTCACGGAACCTCGCATGCCTGGGTCGCGCACCTCGCGGCGAAGCATCTCAAGCGTCCGCTCAACGAGCTTCGGCTGATCACCCTGCACCTCGGCAACGGCGCGTCGGCCTGCGCGGTGGAGCTGGGTCACTCGACCGAGACCAGCATGGGCCTCACCCCGCTCGAGGGTCTGGTGATGGGCACGCGATCGGGCGATCTCGATGCGGGTGTGGTGCTCGCGTTGCTGCGTTCAGGTGAGTTCGACGTGAAGGGCGTCGACACGCTGCTCAACTCGAAGTCGGGGCTGACCGGATTGTCGGGCGTGGGGAATGATCTGCGCGACATCGAGCAGCGCGCGAGTGACGGAGACGATCGTTGCCGCCTCGCGGTCGCCGTCTTCGCGCATCGGGTTCGCAAGTACATCGGTGCGTATGCGGCAACGATGGGCGGGCTCGATGCGGTCGTGCTCACGGGCGGTATCGGTGAGAACGCGGTGGCCATGCGACGGCGCATCCTGCAGCGGCTCGACTTTCTCGGGCTGGTGCTCGACGAAGACGCGAACGCCGACGCGAAGGTCAGCCGGGAGAAGCCGGTGGGCACCATCTCGGCCGAGCTCTCCCGCGTCGCGGCGCTGGTGGTGAAGACCGATGAAGAGCTCTCCATCGCCAAGCAGACCGCGGCGCTGGTGGCGGAACATTCGGCGGTGAAGAACCCGCGGCCGATCCCGGTGGCGATCTCGGCGCGGCACCTGCACCTCGATGCGGCGACCTTTGCCCTGCTCTTCGGGCCGGAGGCCACGCCCACCCGGCTGCGCGACATCTCGCAGCCGGGTCAGTACGCGTGTGAAGAGAAGGTGAACGTCATCGGCCCGCGCAACCGCATCGATGGGGTGCGTCTGCTCGGCCCGCTTCGCCCCGCCTGCCAGGTCGAGGTGAGCCGCACCGACGAGTTTCTCCTCGGGGTCGACGCGCCCATTCGTGATTCAGGCAAGACCCTGGGCAGCGCGCCCATCACCCTCGAAGGTCCGAAAGGCACCGTGCACCTCAAGGAGGGGCTCATTTGCGCGAAGCGGCACATTCACATGACGCCCGAAGATGCGGCCGCGTACGGCGTGGTGAATGGCGATGAGGTCGAGGTGGCCATCGCCGGTGGTCCGCGGCCGCTCGTGTTTGGTGACGTGCTGGTGCGGGTCAGCTCGAAGCACAAGCTCGAGATGCACATCGATACCGATGAAGCGAACGCGGCCGAGCTCAATCAGGGGGCGGTTGGCGCGCTTGCTTATACCGACGTGCTCGGGGCGAGCGCGGTGCTGCAGAAGCGGCGTGTTTCGAATGAAGAATAGCAGGCCCCTCACCCCGACCCTCTCCCCGCTGCGCAGGGCGAGGGAGAACTAAGGAGCGAACGAGCGAGGCACCAGGCGACGCGACAGCACGCTGGCGATCGCTGCAAGGCCGGCCCACGCCGCCAGATGCCACACCGCCACGTGCGCCCAGCTCTGCTCGCACGCGAGCTCACCCAACATCGCGCCCGTCGCACCGACACCCAGGCCCAACAACGCCGCGCGCGCCGGGTGAATCGCAGACTTCTTGAGCACCACCATCGCCAGCACCATCGGGCCCGCAGCCAGCCCCAGATGACTCAGCGTGCACACCCACGGGGCCGTCGCCGACACCTGGCCTTCACCTCGCACCAGCACCAGCCCCAGCAACCCCACCGCCGCGACCCCGAAGCCCGCGAGCAGCTGCCCCGGCCGGCGAGGCGCGAGCGCGGTGAACGCGCAGAACGCCCCCACGAACAGCAGGCCCGTGAGCGGCAACGCCCGGCTCATCAACAACGCAGGCTGCAGCTGACCTGCGGCGAGCATCACCACCGCCGCGAGCACGAAGGCCAGCCAGCACACCGCGATGACCAGCACCACGTCACCACGCCAGCCGCGCGCCGGAGGCACCTCGAGCTCCGCGAACACCGCCGCGCGCATTCGCTCATCGGACCCGTGGCCGGTGGGCTTCGAAGCAGAGCTGAGCAAGTCATCGAGCTTCGCCATCACGCGTCTTCCAGGTGCTTGAGAAGTTCCCTCAGTTTTACGTAACCGCGGTGGGCACGGATTCGAGCTGCCGTGGCGGTGATCCCGATGGCCTCTCCGATCTGCTCGAAGCTGAGGCCTTGAACTTTGTGGAGCACCACCACCTCGCGCTGATTGACCGGCAGCTCCGCCAACGCGCCTTGCAGCTCGCGGCGCAACCCGTGATCGATGGGGTTCGATTCCACGCCCACGTCTGCATCCACCAGCTGCTCCACGCCCAAAGACTGCCGCCGCAAGGTGTCGCGCGCCGCGTTCGCCGCGATGGCGAAGATCCACGGCGCCACCTTCGAGCCTTCAAGATAACGATCCTTCGAACGGACCACGGAGAGAAACGTGGTCTGAGCCAAGTCATCAGCGAGCGTCGAGTCGTGCACCATCTGTCTGAGGAATGAACGAACGCGGGGAAGGAATCGTTCGAAGAGCTGACCGAAGGCGGCCTTGTCGCCGCCGCAAAAGCGCTGCATCAGCTGCTCGTCGCTCGCTTCCACCATCGAGATGGCAGGCGCTCTATCAGGGTCCTGCACCTCCCGTGTGGCTGACTGAGTTGACCAGATGACTACCTCCAGTGAAGTGGTACGGGCCCCCCGAAAAGGTGTTTCCGGGTTTGGTTCAAGGCCGTGATTCCGGGCGGCTAGAGTCCCGAAACCATGCGCGCCGAGCCCCCTCTCCGCCTCATCACCGGCCAGCCGTTCAGGCCCCCGGGCAAGCCGCTCCGGGCGAGCGACGTGCCTGATGATCTGCTCCTTCGTTCAGCCTCCGCGCCGCAGCGGGAGCGCCTGCTGGTGGGCCTTTCGCTCACGCTGCAAGAGCCCGGTCAGGAGCCGCTGCGCCCCGTGCTTCGCCGGGTGGCCACCGAAGCCAACGCGCTCGGCTTGCAGCAGACGCTCGAGCTGGCAGCCCGGCAACGTTCCCTGGGCTTCATCGTGGAGGCGCTCGGCCTCGATTGGTTGCTCGGGCACGGCAAGTCGCTGGGCGTGAAGGTCAACGACGTGCTCGCGACCACCGACACGGTGACGGAGCGCGGGCTCACCAGCAGTGAAGCGAAGCGCATCGTGGAGAACTTCGGCGGCACGCTCGACCCAGGCTCGGTGCGGTTCCGCTTCACCACCGGCGTGCAGACCATGGGCGCGGGCGCGATGGTGCTGGGCAATACCATTCACGTGGATCCGACCGATCCACGTTGGGCGATTCGCGCGGGCACCACCCTGCCGGAGGATCCGCACGACGAATCGTGGGACTCGTTCAACGGCGTGCTCCTCGCGCACGAGCCGGCGCACGTGTGGAGCTACCAACACCAGGGCACCGCGTACGCGATCAACTCGGTGCTCGATCAGCTGCAAGCGATGCAGGGCGGCGCGCGGGGTGGTGCGTATCTCTACAAGCCCGATCGGGCGTACTTCCTCGAGTACGGCGAAGAGCAGCGCGCGATGATCGTGCAGGACTTCGTGGCGGCCGTGCGCGCGCGGCGAAAGGGTGAACCCACCAGCCTGACCATCTACGGCGGCTCACGCCCCGTCGATGAGGTGATTCACACGCTGGGCAAGTACATCGATCAGATGCGCTCGGCGGGGCCAGGTGTGGCGCAGCCGGGCAGCCGGCAACCGGAGTGGATCCTCTGTGCCTGCGTGACGCGCGGCTTTCAGCAGGATGGCCTCGCGGGCCTGGTGGGGAAGCAGGGCGACGCGCTGGTGGCGGGCATCGGCAGGGCGGCCACGCAGGCGGTGGTCGATGGCGTGCTGAAGAAGGATGTGCTGCTCACTTCTGCGGGGCTCGCAGGCGTCGGCGCCGCGGTGGCTGCGTCGTTGGTCGGCCGCGAGCAGATGGACAACGGCGCTGCGAGTGGTGGGAGCGCGATCCTCGATCAAGCGGGTATTCCCCGCGGCGTGGCCATCGGGAAAGACGGTGTCGTGGTCTCCACCAAAGCCGCGTGGGATGCGCCGCTGGCGGGCGTGGGCGTCGGTGATCCGCGCGTGGAGTGGGGCGCGTCGGTGCACCGTGATTTTGATCAGACGCGGGTGGATGGCACGGCGAACGCGGTCATTGCCCGCTCGGGTGAGGTGCGGGAGGCGGAGCTCACCTTGCGCGTCGAGCAGGGTGATGCGGCGATTGCTGGAAACGTGGGCGTCGTTCCGCAACGAGGCGCCGACCCGGCTCGCACCTGGGCGCATGTGATGTTGGTCACCGCGCCGGTCACGTTGAGCGCGAGCGGGCAGGTGACTTCGCGCGATGGGGTGGTGCAGCGCCTGACGGCGCAGTCCGGGGTCGACGTCGCGCAGGGGTCGATCTCGACTGAAGCTCGGTTTGCTCGCGCTGCGTCGGATGCTCCGCTCGCGCTCGATGAAGCGACGCTGCGCGCGTCGGTCGCCCCGTCGGCGGGCACTTCGATGGGGGTGCAGGCGAAGTTGGTGCCTGCGGGCCTGGATGAGCTTTCGGCCCAGGTCGCCACGATGGGTGATGCGGGGTCCCTCGCGCTGACTGCGGCGGGAACGAAGCTCACGACTTCTCCTACCGTTGGCGTGAGTCTGACTGCGACGGAGAGGAAGAGTGGTGTGGCTGTTTCGGCAAACGCTCAGGCCACTCCTTCGACGGGCGCGGTGCAGGGTGGGGTCAGTGTTTCGATTCCGTTGGATCCGGTGAAGAAGACGTAGACCTCGGTCGACCGCTCGAACGACTCTTCACCCCGAAAAGTGCGGTACGAAATGGCATGTCCGACGCCGTCAACCGCCAGATGGATCGTGCCGCGCAGTTGTTGATGCAGGGTCGCCTGCCTGCCGCTCTCGAGGAATACCGCCGCATCGTGCAAGCCGTGCCCGCTGAACTCTCCGCCCGGCAGAAGATCGCGGAGATCCTCGCGCGGCAGGGCGACAAGAAGGCCGCGGTGGCGGAGTACTCCGAGGTGGTCAAGCGCTACGCCGAGCAGGGTGAGTTCTTCAAGGCCACCGCGTTGAGCCGGGTGATCCTCACGCTCGACCCCAGCCACCAGCTCGCGCAGCAGCACCTCGCGTCGCTGTACGCCTCGCGCCCCGGTGCGTCGGGGCCGGCCCTCGCGTCGCACGGTGCGGCGCTGCAGCCGGGCGCTTTCGGGCAGGCCGAGGCGAACGATCCCTCTCAGCACCCGCCTGAAGAAATTGCCCTCGAGGAGCTGCTGCCCGAAGCCGAACCGCCGCTCCCTCCGCGTGAGGCGCTGCCGCACATTCCGCTCTTCTCGGCGCTGAGCACCGAAGAGTTCCTCGCGGTGCTCAACGGCGCGATGGACGCGAAGACCATTCGTGCGGGGCAGACGGTGGTGACGGAGGGCGAACCGGGCAGCTCGATGTTCGCCATCGCGCAAGGCTCGGTGTCGGTGTGGCGGGAGGCGCAGAAGGTCGCGGTGATGAGCGAGGGTGAGTTCTTCGGCGAGATGGCGCTGCTCTCGGGCGCGCCGCGCATGGCCAGCGTGAAGGCCGACACCGACGTGGTGGTGCTCGAGTTTCCCCGCGAGAGCATGGGCCCGGTCATCAAGAAGTACCCCGGTGTGCGTGCGGGCCTCGAGCAGTTCTACCGCGAGCGCATGCTGGCGAACCTGATGCGCGCCAACCCGTTGCTCCAACTGCTGACCGAGCCGCAGCGCGCGGGGCTCACCAGGGCGTTCACGCCGTGCACCTTCGCGGCGGGTGAAGTGGTGCTCGAAGAAGGTGCTCCGGGGGCTGCTGTGTTTTTGCTGCTGCGAGGGCAGTGCACCGTCTCTCAGAGCAACTCGGCGGGGGCGTACCCCGACCTGGTGGAAGGCGATGCGTTCGGGGAGATCTCCGTGCTCACCAAACTTCCCGTGTCGGCCACCATCAAGGCAAAGGGCGCCGTGGTCGCGTTGTGCGTGATGGCCGACGACTTCCGCGCGCTGGTGCTGGCCAACCCCGCCGTCAGCAAGAAGGTGCAGCAGCTCGCCAGCGAGCGCATGACCCGCACGGCCAAGATGGCGCTGCAGGCCGACGCCGACCAGTGGGTCTGACGTCACCCGCAGATTCGCGAGGCCGATCCATCAAGCTGATCGTGAAGATCCGCGGCGAGGCGTGCCTGCATCGGAGAGCGGCGGGTCATCGACGATCTTCATCCGTGGCCTGGCGAACGGTGACTTTCATGGGGTGGCAGGGGCAGGATACCGCTCGTGATGTCGCGTTGCCGCTGGTTGCTCCCGTTGTTCGTTCTCGCGTGTGGGCCCGCGCCCGTCGAGCCTCCGCATTTTCTGTGGAGTGCCGATGCCCAGAGCCTCGACAACCCGTTTCCTGATCAACGATTGATCGTCGACGGCGCGCTGACGCTGCGGCCGAAGTGGTACCAGCCTTTCCTTCCCCCGAAGGCGATCACCGCGAAGTCGGCGTCGTACTTCAACAAGCTCGGCGCTCAGGGCGTGCGCGCCGTCACCTCGACGAGCAACTTCGGCAGCACGTTGATCCGCGTGAGTGAGCCTCTCGACCCCGACTCCATTCAGGGGCGCGTGGTGCGGTTGGTGAAAGACGGTGCAGCCTGGCGCGTGCTCGAGCGGCCCGTGGCCGTGCAGCACCTGCGTGACGTGCTCGCCGCGCGCGGCATGCCGTTGCCCGAGGGCTACCCCGAGTTCATCAGCACCCGGCCCACCATTCCGCTCCCCGAGAACAGCGACGGACTGCTGGTGGTGTTGCGGGGACCGAAGACCGCCAGCGGCGTGGCGTTCGGCCGGGGTGATGCGTTCGTCGCCAGCAAGCCGGAGCTGGAATCCGTCGCGGTCGCGCTGGGCGTGAAGGTGGAGGAGGTGCTGCTCACGCTGCCGGAGCACGCGGGTGACATCACTGCGGCGCCGCGAGCGCTCGCGCAGTGGGCCGAGGCGCACCCCGCCGCGGTGACCATTCCTGTGCGAGGCGTGGTGCCCGACGACAACAACGGCAGCCGGCCCGTCGGTACGTGGCGCCCGACGGATCCCAACTGGGCCGAGGTGACTCCGTGGATGGAGAAGTACGCCTTCGCCCGCCCCATCACGCACGTCGGCGCGGTGATCATCGGCGAGTTCGCGTCACGCGAGCTGCGGGAGAACGGCCTGGTGCGCGCCGATTGGCAGGCGGATCCGTCGAGCGCGCCCGTGGTGCCGCTGCGCTTCGTGCTCACGTTGCCCTCGGGCCCCAAACCCGCGGGTGGGTGGCCGGTGGTGATGGGCCAACACGGAGTTGCCGGCCGCAATACGCCGCGCGTGGGCGTGCTCGATGGCTTCTGCCTGGAGTGGGCGCAGACCCTCGCGCGCCGGGGCCTGGGCTGCGTGGGCATCGACGCGCCGAACCATGGGTATCGCGGCAACTTCACCTCGTTCTTCAGCGTCGACGATCTCCCTGCGCTGCGGGATCGGTTTCGCCAGATGACGTTCGACCTGCTGCAGGTGGAGCGCGCGGTGGTGACCATCGACGTCGACGGTGACGGCGCCTCCGACGTGGCGCCGAAGCTCCGGTACTTCGGCAACTCGATGGGCGCGATCGTGGGGGCGGGCTTCGTGCCGGTCTCGAACCGCATCACCAGCGCGGTGCTCAACGTGCCGGGCGCGGGGCTGTCGAACGTGGTGATGAGCCGCTTCCTGCAGGATCTCATCGGGCTGCTGATCGTCGCGCAGACCGACCTCGCCTTCGACTCACCCGAGTACATCGCCTCGTTCCCGCTCTTCCGCGCGGTGGCGCAGCCTTTCTTCGACCCCGGCGATCCCATCAACACCGCGCCCACCATCAGCCCGGACATCGCGGTGCTGCAGCAGACGGGCCTGGGCGACATCGTCATTCCGCTCGATACCAGCGTGGAGCTCGCGGGCGCGCTCAAGCTCACGGAGATCGTCTCGCAGTCGGGCACCGACCCCATTCACGCGTTCGTGCGGGTCGATGCGGCGCGCTACCTGCCCGCGGCGCAAGCGGCGACGTACAACGGGCACAACGTGATGTACGACTTCGCTCCCGTGCGTGAGCAGGCGATGCGTTTTCTCGAGAGCGATGGCCGCGTGCTGCTGGCACCCTGATGAATTCCACTCGCCCGGCGTGCCGAAGCGAGAGATAGGGTCAGGTCATGTCTACCGAAGATGAACTCAAGGCAGAGGTCGCGGCGCTCAAGGCTGAGATGGAAGCGCTCAAGGCGCGCACCAGCAAGGGCATCTCGCTCAAGGTGTCCGAGAAGGGCGCCGTCTCGGTCTACGGCATGGGCCGTTTCCCGGTGACGCTCTACAAGGAGCAGTGGCTCAAGCTGCTCGACATGAATGAAGACATCCGCCGGTTCATCGCGGACAACGACAGCAAGCTGAAGGCGAAAGACTGAGTGTGGGTCGTCTGCGTCGCGCTCGTGTTGTCAGCCGCTGATGCCCCGCGGCTGGAGGACGACTTCGAGGCGATGAAGGCCGCGAGCATCGAGCGCGCCGAGGTGACCCGCAAGCGTGATGCGGCGTTGCTCAGGCTCTCGAACTTGTAGCGCAAGCGGCCAGCGCGGCGAGCAGGCAGAGATCGGCCGGCCGGTGCAGCGGGAAGTCGACCAGCGAGCGGGCCAACAGTGCGCTCATGGCTGCGAGCAGCAGTGAGTCCTCGCTCTTCCAGGCGGCCAGAAGAGGTGCGCTCAACGCGAGCAGCAGCGCGAAGAAGCCGAGGAGGCCGCGCTCCAGCATCCATTCGAGCCAGTCGGCGTGCACGTGATCCTGGAGGGCCGCGAAGACGTGTCGTGGATCGGCTGAGACGCACGCCGCGTCGGGACAGCGGGCCTGCCAGAACGAGAGCTCCCAGGTGGGCCAGGCGAGCACGGTCGAGCCGAGGCCATGACCGAGCAGGGGCGCATCGGTCACGTGAGGCAGCGCAACACTGACGAGGTACCCACGCCCCGCGATCGTCTGCCCGAGATCGCGGCCGATGAGCCCGACACCGAGCAAAGCGATCAAGCCGCACATCGCGAGGATGGGTTTCCGCAAACTGCGCCAACTGCGCCCTCTCCCTGAGGGGGAGAGGGTCGGGGAGAGGGCGTGCCGATGAATACTCACCACCACTCCAGCCACCATCGCGCTCAACACGGTCGCAAAGCTGCGAGTGACGATCAGCGCCGGAATGATGATCAGCAAACCAAGGAGCCCTTCGACTGGTCTCGGATGGCGCGAGGGAAGAAGCAGTATCGCGATCGGCAAGAGCATCGACGCCACGAAGTCCGGATTGCCCAGCGTTCCGTACACGCTCAGCCGCCCGTCACCGACCTCGGGAGTCGCGAAGCCAAGCGCATCGACCCCAAGCGCCTGCAGCAACACGACGACTCCCACCACCGCGGCTGCCGCACCCACGAGCCGGGTGAACTGACGAAGGTCTGCCTGCCAACTCGCGAGCGCCCACGCGAAGGCCATCGCTTGAAGACCCGCCTCCGCGCCGTGCCACGTCTGCACCGCGGTGAGCGCGATCAACGGAAGCGCAGTCCACCGCCACTTCGGCAAGCTGATCAGCGCACCGATCAACGCGGCCACCACCAACACCCACCGCTTCGGATCATGAAACGCACTCTGCGATGCAGGCCACGCCGCCAGCAGCGTCACGCTCACGGCGATGGCAGGCAGCGCACGACGCACGCGTGAATCCTTGACCGGGGTCGGCGGCACCGCAAGGGTGCCGCGCGCATGGAACTCATCGGACGCCGCAGCTCTCACTTCACGCGTGTCGCGTTGGTGTTCGCCCATGAACTCGGCGTGCCGGTCGAGCTGATCCCCGTTCACGACATCACGGCGACTGACTCTGAGATCTTCGCCGGCAATCCCGCGCTCAAGATTCCCACCTTGCGGCGTGATGGATCGCTGGTGTTCGGCACGGAGAACATCTGCCGCTCGATCGCCGAACAGGCTGATCCGAAGCTGCGCGTCGTGTGGCCGGAGGAGCTGCGTACGGATCTCTCGCGCAATGCGCAGGAGCTGACCTGGCACTGCATGTCGGCTCAGGTGCAGCTCGTGTTCGGGACGGTGGTGGGCAAGCTGCCGGCCGACAATGTGTACTTCGCCAAGGGCAGGGCGGGGTTTGAAGGGGCTCTGCGGTGGCTTGATTCGAACGTCGATGCGGCTCTGGCCGCGTTGCCGGCGGATCGGGCCGTGAGCTTGTTCGAGGTGACTTTGTTCTGTCTGCTCGAGCATCTGAGTTTTCGGGGGACGTTGCCGATTGCGCCGTATCCGGCGTTGCAGCGATTCGTGAAGGTGTTCGGAAAACGAGCCTCGTCTATGCTCACTTCGTACCGGTTCGATACGGCCCCCTCACCCTGACCCTCTTCCCAGAGGGACGAGGGAACTCAGGTTCGCTCGGCGAGGCGGGCGTTTCGGCGGGCGTGAATCGGGGGCCTCTTCAGCGGGTGCGCAGAGTGCGGCGTGTTGCATCGCCCCTTCGAAGTTGCGCAGCCTGTGCTGCGTCCGGCGACCGCACCACCCCAGTTCCTCCTCGCGAAGGACACCACCCGCTTCATGCCGACCAGGGCCGTCACTCCACGGGTGTGTCCTGCCTTTCTTTTCTGCTGCTGCCACCTGACCCAGAGGTCACGCTTGGGGGGCGAGAGGAAAAGCAGGCTTGTGCGGGTAGAGACCTCCGCGAGCTCCTCTCTCAATCTGCGGGTTGAACTTCTTCTTCTTGAGGCGATGTCGCTTGGCGCGACCGAAACCTGTTGCTCTACTGTTGCCCTCTGCGCTGGGGGTGGGACCGTGGGCGATTGGCGTTTCCGGGTGATGCAAAAGTCCGAGCAGAACCGTGCTCCTGTTGAAGGGCAGTTCTTCGAGGACGTCGATTCGTTGGTTCGGGAGGCAGTCCAGAACTCGCTCGACGCCGCCCTCAAACCAGGTGATCCAACATCACCAGTTCGCTTTCGGATGGCGGTCTCTTCGCAGAAGGACGTGCTGTCGCCGGGTGCTAGCAAGCGATGGTTGGATGGATTGCAAAATCACGTGGCCGCCGCAATCGAAGAGCCGCCCGACTTCGGCCAGCCACTCGCATTCGTAACCCTTGAGGACTTCGGGACGCGTGGCCTCGCCGGGAGGCCAGAGATCGCCCGTGAGGTCGACATCGGCCAAGGTCAGCGAGCCGACTTCTTCTACTTCTGGCGCAACGTCGGCATCACTGGGAAGACCGGCGCCGAGCGCGGGAGCTGGGGGCTGGGGAAGGCCGTCTTTGCCGCCAGCTCTCTTGCACACACGATGTTCGGGTGGACCGTCCGAAGCGAGAAGCCTGAATCCCTTCTGATGGGACAGTCCGCACTTCGTCTTCATTCTCTGCAAGAGAAGAGTGGCCCTGTTCAGTACGACAGCTACGGGTTCTTTGGCGAGTTCAAGGATTCGGACCCCGCGTTCTGCACACCAATCACAGACCCAAAGGTCATCGAGCAATTCGCACTCGACTTCAAACTGCGGCGGGATCCGAAGAAGGCATTGCCAGGGACCAGTCTCGTCGTCCCGTTCCCGCGCGAGGATTTTCTTGAAGAGGAGGGGGTTCGTCGCCTCGTTCAGTCGACAATCGATCATTTCTTCTTTCCCATCCTGGCTGGGCACTTGGTCGTAGAAGTGTCATCTGCTGGAAAGACGATCGAAATAGCCGCCCTGACGATCGAGCAGCGGCTTAAGGAGATGCCTTGGATCGGCAAGGAGGCCCGACGCGATCGCCTACTGGATCTGCTCGCGCTGGCCCGATGGGCACTTGGCAATCGAGCGAAAGCGACGCAACTGTCGACGAACGACGCGCTCGGTGCCGAGTGGGAGGACATTCAACAACCAGCAGAGTGGCCAGAGGTCAGATCGAAGTTCGTCTCGCAGCAGCCAGTAGCGATCTCGGTGCCAGTTCTCGTGCGCATGAAAGGCACTCAGCGTCATGAGACGCGCTTCGAAGTCTTCATGAAGCAGACGCAGTCGGCACAGCCGAACCTCGTCCACTTTATTCGCCAAGGCCTCACGATCACCGAAGTTCAGGGACCAGCGGGAACAGGCTTGCTTGCGATCGTCGTTGTTGACGATCAGCACCTCAGCCGACTTCTGCGTGACTCGGAGAACCCGGCTCACACAAGGTGGAACGTGCGAAGCGAGAAACTAAAGTCGCACTTCATCGGTGGCCCATCGCGGATTGATTTCGTGAGCGCTGCGCCCCGACAACTTTCCCGCCGTCTCATCGACAGCAAGAGCGAGACGGACACGGAGATGCTCGCGGACCTGTTCCCGGAACCGGCCGCGGACGCACCGACGGTGACCGTGAGCAAGACCAGAAAGAAGGGTCAGACCTCACCTCCGATGTTGCTGCCCCCAAAACCCGAACCCCGACCTCTCTCCTTAATTCGCATTAACGGCGGATTTCAGATCACGCGCAATGGGGATGTTGCGCTTGACGCTGACGACGATGTTCTCCTTGTTGAAGCCGCCTATGACTGCCTCTCCGGCAATCCCTTCAAACAGTGGGAAGAGTTTGATTTCGACGTTTCGAGTTCTGAGTTCACCGTGGAGATTGCCGGCGGCGAGGTTCGATTGCGATCCGACAACCAGATCCGCTGCGTCGTCGGCAACGACTTCCATCTCAAAGTCACAGGATTCGAAGTGAAGCGTGACCTCGTCGTCCGTCATCGATGGCTGAGAGGTGAGTCGTGAGACGCTTCAACTATACGGGGCGACGGAAGATCCCGGAACGCTGCGTCGAGGTCACACTCATTGCCGCTGCAGACGGAGCACTCTCTTTCTCTCTCGTACTGGACCTGAAGGAAGTGCTCCCTCCTCTTCCCGAGGGCTGCGCGCTCATCGTTGAAGCGTATGACGGCTCACTCTTTGAACGCTTCGACTTTGGAGCGGCGACAACTCGCATGGAGGTCAAGGGGACGCTCAAATCTTTCGTCGCCCCTCAGAATCCGCTCTTCCGTCTCAAGCTCGTCGAAGCATCCGATCCTCGTGGACAAATCGCAGCGCATGCCCGCTCAATTCGAGCTGCGGCGCCAGGACAGGAGGGCCGCGCGCGATCGCTGCTTCACGTCACCTGTCGCAGGTTGGATGGCGAGGTTTTTCGTGTCGAGTTTCCCAGTGACGGCCATGACTACCCAACCTTGGTCATTAACGACGTCATCGTTTCGAACGAGGATGTCGGCGCAAGGAGTTTGGCAAAGCACCCGGCGTTCGTCTCTTTGGTCATGCCGCAGGCACTGCGCGAAGTTCTCACGCGACTGCTCTTGATTGATCATCAAGCACCACCGCCAGAGGACGACACATGGCGAGGCAAGTGGGCTCGGTTCGCGGAGACGCTCGTCGGCAGCCCTCTTCCGGACGAGAACAACGAAGAGGAGATCCTTAACTTCATTAGCAAGGCCGCAGCCGCGTTCGCGCACCGCATCTGCGCGACCGAGCGGTTCAAAATGGTGGTCAACGAATGATTCGGAGACTGAACGAAGCGGGCTTGGAGTCCTTCCGCAACTGGCTCACACTTGCGCGAGCCGATGGAACGATCGCTCCCCCGATCGCGATCTTGACCGACGACACCTGTTCAGAACTTGCCCTTCCGAAGGCGACCCTTTCGCGAACTGACTTCGATCGCCGCCTCGAGTTCGGTGAGTACCTTGCAACACAGGTCTCCCACAGCGCTGCAGCCGAAGCCGACGTCGGATTCTGGAGTTGGATCGCGTTGCACTACATCGATCAGATCTGCCCAGCCGAGAGCGGAAGCCGCAAGGTGTATGAGACCGAGCGCTACATTCTCGATCGCGACTACACGGGCAGATATCGGCACCTCTGCCGAACGCCATGGCTCCTCGTTCATCTCCACGAGAAGCGTGCTCGCGTTGCGCTCGATGGAGCACTGCATCGACACGGTGAGGCGGCGGAGCAATTCTTGTCGCGGCAGCAACTATTCACAAACAAGGCACTCTTCCAAGTCCTCGATCGCCTGTATGTCACCGAAACAAGGGCGGGTTGGCGCATCAAAACCGGAGCACGTTCAAAGACTTCCGGCACGATGCGTCGGTTCGGAAAGATCATGCGCCAGTTCGACCTGACCTGGGACCTGAACGGCATGCATCCCGATGAGCTCTTCAAGCTTCTTCCGCGGGAATTTGAGGTCTTTACCAGCCACCCAGCGAAGTAGTCATTCGGTATCGGTAACCAAACGGATCCAACGGAGTATCGATGCTATTCGCCGCCAAGCGCCTGTCAGCAGTCGAGGTGGCCATTCCCGGCCGGAGGAAGGGAGGGGAGACGAACTCGAACCAGCATGAGTTCAATGCTGGCCGTTTGCGGAAAGCCTTGGGGCTTGGTTCCCGGGTGTCCGGCGAACTTCGGCTGCTCTTCTTCCTCGATGACGGAGTCGAGCCTGTCGCGGACGAAGCACCCTATTCGCTCTACGACGCGCGAAAGGGCAAGCCGCGATCCGCCGAGTATCGGCTCTACTACAGGTCGACGCGCGTCTCGGAGTTGGCCAAGGCAGGCGATCTCCTCGTCGTGTTCAGACCCACCAAGAGCAATGAACTGTTCGGCGTGATTGCGCGGGAGGGAACGAGTACCGAAAGGGCGCTTCTGGAAGCGCTCGAGTTGGATCCAGTCAAGGCGATGAAGCAGTTCGTCTTCCGCGAGGCGGCAAGCCTCTCCAAATCCGGCCTCAATGCGCTCGCCCGCGCTCCTCATCTTGCGCTGGATGCTCGCGAGAGCGCTCAACACCCACTCCTTCTGAGGGCGTTGGCGACTGGGCTCATCCCTCCTGCTCATGCTATCGCGAAGGCGGCACACGATTCGGTCGTTGCTCGCTTCGGGGATATCGACCCGGACCCATTCATCACGGCCTCCGTGGATGAGGAGTCCGCGCTGTACTTCTCGATCGAGAGCGCGGTGAAGGAGAAGCAGCTTCAGTTCCTGATTTCGACGGGACAGGCGACTCTCCCCACCATCCTGAAGTTCACGCTCTCGATTCAGCAGTCGCGCAAGGCCCGACGTGGCCACAGTTTGCAATTCCACTGCGAGGCATTGCTCCGCGATCACCGGATCCCGTTCACACCCCAGTGCAAGACCGAAAACGGCGAGACGCCTGACATCGTTGTTCCCGGGAAGAAGCAGTACTCGAACAAGAATTTTCCGGCCGAACTTCTGCGCATGGTCGCCTGTAAATCCACAGTTCGAGAGCGCTGGGGCCAAGTGACTCGCGAGGCCAAGCGCATCGAGGAGAAGTATTTGCTAACCCTTGACGACAGCATGTCTCCGGAGGTGATCACGAACATGACCACCAACCACCGCCTGATCCCTTTCGTCCCGAGGGAGATCAGGGATCGCGCCTACGGCCGAAATCCTTTAGTCCGCACAGTTGGCGACCTTGTCGCGCTGCTCAAATTGGCTGTCGAGGAAGCCCGGAGTCGTGGCCATCTCAAGCCACGCGACTGACGATCTCTGCGCGGCCACCAAAGAGATCCAGCTGCGGTGCTTTGCCCATGGGAACAGTGCGGAGGTCGAACGCCTTCACGACTTGGGTGCAAATGGCGGTCACCACCGGAACTGCGACGGAGTTGCCGAACTGCTTGTAGGCGCGCGTGTCGCTGCAGACGATCTCCATCTCCTCGGGGTAACCCATCAGCCGGGCACACTCTCGTGGGGTGAGTCGGCGCGGGTTCTTGTTCCCTTTTTGCGGGATCAGAACTTCGGAGCCATCTTTGTAATATCGCGCGCTGAGGGTTCGAGAGATGCCCTTCAGATCGGTCATCCCGTACCCAAAGCCATTGCCCGCCGCTTTGTGCTTCGCCGAATAGGCCTGCAGGTACGTCCAGAGGCCGTCCGTGAGCGTGTACTTGGGGTCGACCTTCTTCTCGAGGATGGAGGCAAACTTCGGACCGCCCTCTGGAGGTGTGGGCCAGGAGAAGCGCCTGAGTTCTTCCTCGTCGCGGAAGCCGACGAAGAAAATCCGCTCGCGATGCTGAGGCACCCAGTGCTTCGCGTCGATGACTCTGGACTCAAAGTGGTAGCCGAGTTCCTTCAACGCTTCGGTGATTACCGCGAAGGTGCGTCCCTTGTCGTGCGACTTCAGGTTCTTCACGTTCTCAAGAATGAACGCGCGCGGCTGCTTCGCCTCGATAATCTTCGCGACGTTGAAGAAGAGCGTTCCCTGGGTGGCGTGCGCGAACCCGTGCAGACGACCAAGCGCGTTGTTCTTCGACACTCCGGCGATCGAGAACGGCTGACAGGGAAATCCCGCTGTCAGGATGTCGTGGTCCGGGATCTTCGTCGGAGAGATCGCCGTGATGTCGCCTGACGGCTTGTGACCGAAGTTCGCCTCATAGGTGAGCTGAGCGAACTTGTCCCACTCCGACGCGAAGACGCACGTTCCCTTGAGCGTCTTCTCAAGCGCCCAGCGAAACCCACCTATACCCGCGAACAGGTCGATGAACGTCGGTCCGGAATTCTTACGCTTCGTCATCACGTCCTGACTTTCTTCCATGGTGTTCCCCTCCGCCCGACCCCTTACCAACAGGCCCTGACATCCCACGGACCGCCCCCGCGCGCACACGCCCTGTTTTCGCGGTTGTGCGCTCCCGAACGACCTCCTGTTGCTTCCCTTCGTCCAGCAGATCCTCGTGCGAGCGACGCTCAATCGCACCTTCTGTCGACTGAACCCGAACGACCCGCCACCCCGCGGTCACCCTGCGCTTGCCGGAGAGCCGCTTCTGCACCAACTCCACGACCTTCAGCGGCGCCTCGTGCACTTCGTGCTCCCACACTCGCACGACCGTCCATCCTTCGGCTGAGAGTGCGCGCGTCTGCCGGCGATCACGATCGACATTCTCCCGCAGCTTCTTGTCCCAGAACTCGCCGTTGCTCCGCGGATGAACGTAGTGCTCGGGACAGCCGTGCCAGAAGCAACCGTCGATGAAGAGGGCGAACTTGCGCGCCGGGACGACGAGGTCGGCTTTCCCTCCCGGCGTTCTCACCTGAAGACGGTAGCGAAGACCTGCGTGGTGAAGCGCTCGACGGACGATCAGCTCGGGCGCGGTGTTCGCCGAACGGATGCGAGACATGTTCTCTGAGCGGGAGAGCGCCACGGGGCGGCTTCCTGCCACAGAGCGACCATCGGACGCCAGGGCGGACGGCCCAGGCGCTCTCCCGCGCCGCCTCCGCTCGGAGTCAGTGCATGATGCGCCCCCATGACTCGTGCACTCTGTTTCGCGATCGCGCTAACGTCGGTCACTGTGGTGGTCTAGCCGTGCAACGCGGCGTCGGCTGGCGCCAAGCGAACTTCATCGTCACCAACCGCGAAGGTCTCCTCATGACCCTCGAGGTCAACAATGGCCGTAGCCGAAACCTCGGCACTTCCGCCGTGACCGAACAGACTCACAGCCAACATCGCCCCGGAGTCCACATCAGAGGATGGACGCGCATGAAGCTCATTGATGAAACTTGGTGTCGCGTCGACGAAAACAGAATTCCATATCTCTAGCTGCGAGCGTCGTCGCAATTCTTGAAAGCAGGCTCCGCGTGTCACTCCCATCCCGCATTGAACGAAATGTAGAGGACCTGCTCGAGCGTCTGACCGCGCTCATGGATCGGCTCGACACCGAGCCCAGCGCCTACGGCCTGCGCGAGCCCCTGAAGCGGCTCCACGCTGAACTTCAAACGGCGTTGCGATTGGGCAGCCCCGCGCCCGCAAAGAGCAAGAGTCGCGCGCCCGCCTCGAAGCCGTCGCACCTGAACAGCGTCCAGAACGTGCTCGACTTCACGCAACGGCCAGCCTCCCCTCGCATCAAGTGGCCGCCAGCTCCGCGACGCCCCAAGGATCTAGTCGCTCTCGAGAGCCCACGCGTAGTTCCTGAATCCGCCTATGACCCGCCCCGGCTCAACATGAAGTCGAAGTGGCGCCGGCTGTTGCTCGAGCGAACGAGCAGTAGGTTTCTCCCCAGATCGATCTTGGTTTTCCAAGAGATCGACAAGACCAAGGAGTCCGACGACCTCGACTTTCGCGTGTGGTGCTGCGAGCTCTTGGACGACGCTCCCTGGAGCTACGTGCCGGATGGCTTCTGGGACGGCGGCTTTCTCAAGCTGGATTTTCCTCCACACCTGTACCGGCGAATGCCAGCCCGCCTGTCGCTCACCATGTTGAAATCTCCACAGCCCGGGGCCAGCGTCCGAATGCTCAGCGAGGATGGTAGGCCCTTCAGCACCTTCGAGATCAGAACGATCGACACGCTCTCCGCGGCACAAGTCGTCAAGGCAGAGGCCGCATTACTTCCGTGACGACTCCCGACAATCATCGATTTAATTTGCATTCACGCAATGACGTGCATCAGATGTATACCCATGTCGCGACTGGGATTTGTGGTGGCGTTGGGTTGCATCGTGACGGTTGCTGCATGCAGCCGTGTGCGGGTCGTCGACGACCGTCGACCTTCGAAGGAAGGTTTTGTTGAACTCGGGTGTGACGAGGCCGCGCTACTCGAGGTAGTCGGAAGGACGAGCTGCGCTGGCGAACTGGCGGTTCGCGATGGCGAGCGGGACGCGCTTTGCCCGGGAACTCCCGACGCCGGAACGGATGCAGGTCTGATCACTGACTCTTGCGCTCCGACCCTCCTCAGCGTCAGGTCGACAAGCCAACTCGGCGGGCGAGTGTCTTCGGGCTTGGATTCCGTGTGGGTACGGTCCCGCTGCAGACGCACCGGCTACTTGTGGTCTGGAGGAGCGATCGCGCAACCCGGTGGTCAACTCGACCTGACCCTCGACGGAATCGCGGATGGTGGAACTGAGTGCCAAGCGGCCGCGAGTCTTTTGGTTGGAAGAGTGGCTCATGTGCACCTGCAGGGCACCGTCTCCCCTCAGACCCTCGACGCGGGCGTGGTGCGGGTGCCAAGGGGTCTCAGCGCCAATGTTTGCCTCGACGTTCCTTGCGCCGCCTCTGAACTCGTCAACCTGCGATGTCCGGCCAAGTAGGCGCCCTTGTCCTGGCGCTGATGATTGGTGCCAACGAGAAGGAAGACTGCGACCGTGCCGATGCGGGTGCCGCTCTTTTCATTCTCGTCGACTCCTCAAAGAGCATGGGAATCGCGCGCGACACGCTCAAAGCGGCTCTCCTGAAGGCGTCAGACGCTGGATTCAACTGTGTATCGCCGCCCATCCAAATCGCGTTCTTTGGGGGCCACGGGCTGACGCAGCGCACTGAAGTGACTGAGGCTCTCTGTGGTGCAGATGCAGGAGAAGTAGAGTGGGGCGAAAACGCTCTTCCCAAGAAGATGCCGCACGAGGGCAATACGCCGCTCGCCAAGCCGCTCAACCAAGTCCTCGAACGCGCGAACAGGATAGAAAAGTCGAGGAGGCGCCTGTTGTTCTTGGCAACGGATGGTGAGCCTGACTGTGACGCCCTACGACAGCGCGACGCCGGGGGAGGCGGCACCACCCTGGGAAAAACCAAGGCGCAAGCGGCCGCGCGCAAGGCCTTAGCGATGGTGCGCGTCGCGGGCACGTTTGACTTCATCTGGTTCGTTCGCGTTGTCCCGACCCGGCCTACCACCTTCAACATTTTCGGGAGTCCTAGCGACCTCGAGACGGGGCGCGAAGCCGAGATCATTTCGGATGGAGGTACACACCTCGACTTGGCGGAGTTGGTGAATCAACAAACCAAGGCTTGGTGCAGTTGTGATGACGGGCCAACCGCACCGGTCGTCCGGCGCTGCGAGGAGGATTTCCCGGAGGCAGTCTTGGTGGGGGACGAACGGGGGTTTCGATGCACTGGAGTCGTTGTCGGAAGCAACGTGGTACTGACGGCAGCACACTGCTTGCCCGCAACTGTGGTCGGCTATGGCCCATCAGCCGCCTCTGCAACCCGCGTCTCTGTTGTCTCTTCCCGTCGCGCCCCCAACGGCATCGACGCTGCGCTGCTGTTCAGCGCCCAGGACCTCCCTCGATCCAAGATCAGGAGCATCTTGGTGACGCCAGTCCCGCCCTCAGGGCCACTGCTACACGTGGGCTACGGAGCCAAGAACGGAGTGGACTTCGGGAAGCGAAGAGCCACCACCGCTTCCGCACGCGGTTGGGGCTGCGTGGACACCGCCCTGCGCAGAACGGGCTGCAAGGCCGAGAGCGAGATGTACTTGGAGGGGTCACCCGGGCACGACACCTGTGCTGGCGACTCTGGCGGCCCCGTTTGGCAACGCGAGGCATTGGGCGAGTGCATAGAAGACGGAGTTGAACGGAGCTCGAGTTGGAGACTCATTGGGGTGACCTCGCGCAGCGGCGAAGGTGCAACTGCCCAGTGCGGCCAGGGAAGCATCGTCACCCGGGTCGACCTTCTCATGCCGTGGATTCGGGAAACGACAGGGTTGTTTCTGGGGGAACCATGAATGGCGTCTGGACGCTGTCGATCTTCGCGGTGATGGTCAATGGAGCACCCGCTTGGCCCGCCTGCGCAACGTTCCTCGCGCAGCAACTCGCGACTGCGAGTGTCGATGCAGGCGCGAGACCGGATGCGGGCCAACCTTTGCTGCCCGAGTTCATCCAGCCGCTCACCCTGTCCGTTTCGGACACAGCGTTCGTGTTGGCCATTACTCCGGCCCAACTGCCTCCCTCCAAGACGCGGCTCCTTTTCGATAGCGGTCCTCAGCTGACCGCCACAAGGCAAAAGGCCTTGCGCGCTGTCACAGACGCCTTGGCGAAGGCGGCTAAGCCGGAATCGGTCCTCATCAGCAAGGCGTCGGAATTCGAGATACTTCAAATCCCCACAACGGCACCGATGGCCAGCGTCCTTGTCGCACTCGATGCGCTGCGTGCAGACTCGGACGTAAAGCATTTCGAAGTTGCGTGGGATCCGGCCGAGAACAAGCCCTTGACGCGAACGGTGCATCTGAGCCGAGGCGTCTGGCAAGTTTCGATGGCGAGCGTGCCCATTGAATTCGAGCGCGAGCCCTTCTCGAACGCGGCGTGGGTTCGACTGTGTGTTCCTGGGTCTCCGCCCCATGAACTCGCAGTGCCAGATGCGGGCATGGCGAGCGCGGCTGACACCCACGCGTACGCGTTTCATGCCGCGTCCAAGAAGGCACAACCGCTGTTGGGGTGTGCCCCTCAGGAGGGATGGCAGGCAGCCAGCCTTCGTTTTGAATACCTCGAACTGCAACCCGCCGAGGAGCTACTCGCGAACTTTGGCACTCTCGGCGAATCGATCACACCGATCGGGAGTGTGCCACGTGGCTTTGGCCTCGACGTAGAGAAGCTGGCCGCCGACGCGTTCCAGGCCGTCGCGGATGTAGCCGTCGTGCGCGCACAGCAGGCTGCCCTCGACGCCGCCAAGGACATCATCGTGAAGCGCGTCTGTGTGGAGTGGGCGGGGGAGATGCGTCGTGTCTTGCGAGACCGGTACTCATTCGGCTCAGACACGTTCGGCCGAAGCTGTGCGGTACTCGAGAACGTCAGCGCCGCGGGTCTGGCGACGCTCGGACAGACCCTCAAGAACGCCCTGCAGGCCGACGCGGTCGAGTTGGCTTCCGAACTTGTCTCGCAACATCTCGGACGGTGCATCGGGGCGGCTGACAGCTCCTGCCGTGGTCTTCAGCCCATTCCTGGCGCCCGTTTTCTCGGGCCGGCGCTCGGCACCCTCGCGGGAGTGGTTGCTGCGGCGGTGTTCGAGTCAGATGCCGCGCTTCCGCGCGCTCAGGCCTTCGTGGTGCAGGTCGCGCGCAGTCAGAGGGAGCAACCGAATACACCGCTCAAGCTTGCCATGTCGGTGATGGCCTACTGCCATCAAGCGGGATCATGTGACTCGCACACGATCCGTAGCCTCTTGGAGAATCCGAAGGACGTCATTTTGCAGGAGGGCGCCCTCACCGCAAAACAGAAGGAGCAACTGGGTGATTTGGTTTCGCTTGTGAGCCACGGTCTGACGATCATGTCGCCGAAAAAGGGGGATGACCCGCATAAACATGTGCTCAACGCCCTCCGCTTCGGGAAGGGAGCGATTCGGCTCCTCGCCGTCGCTGAAGAATGCCACTCCAGCCACGACTGTCAGGCGACCGTTCACCAGGTCGAAGATGCATTCGACATGCTCTTTGCCGCAGTCGAAGGTGAGCCAGTGCGGCTTGTGACGATGGCAGGCGCGTTGCTCGCGCGCGCCCTCGGACTCCAAGAATCACCCGCCGCGGTAAAGATTCTCTCGGCCCTCGCAACCTATGCCGACGCGTATGTGGCTGGAGGTTCGACCAATTCCAGCCCTGAGCAGCAGCGTCAGCGCAGGGCCGAGGCAGTCGCAGCGCTCGCCGACATCGCCAAGCAACGCGACCTTCGTGAAGGTGACCTGTCGCTTGCGGTAGGGGCTTGGGTGGGGCCTCGGGCAAGCTATGCGAACGACGCGCAGGGTTACTTCCAACTCTCGCTCCCTCTTGGCCTGATCGCGCAGTACCACGCAGGTCGAACCTGGGGCATTTGGGCGGGAGCTTTCGCAGTCGACATCGGCGACTACGGTCGCGTGACCATGAATGGCACTCCGTCTCTCAATCCGTCACCCATCTCGGCGCTAAGCTTCGGGGGTTCACTGGGGATGTGGTTCGGAAGCGACTTCATGGCGGCCGTCGATGGTCGGTATCAGCCATGGGCCAACGGAGGCGGTGCCCCCAGCCCCGCGTTCAGCGTAGGCCTCTCGCTTGGCTACGCGTTGCCTCTGATCTGGCTCCGGTAACACCGATACCGGCCGCCATCTAATCAACCGGCCCGCTGTAGCTGTCCTTGCTCGACCAGTTCCGGCCTGACGTTTGGGGAATAGCGAGGCTCTGCGGTGGCTTGACTCAGCACGTCGATGAGGCGCTCGCGGCGTTGCCGGCGGATCGGGCCGTGAGCTTGTTCGAGGTGACTTTGTTCTGTCTGCTCGAGCACCTGATTTTCTGGGGCACGTTGCCGGTTGCGCCTTATCCGGCGTTGGGGCGCTTCGTGGAAGCGTTTAGGGCTCGGGCTTCATCGCGAGAGACGGCGTTTCGGTTCGACGCGGGCCCCTCAGCCTGCGTGTGCGCTACCTCTCTGCGAGACGCGCGTTCCGGCGAGCGTGACTCGGTGCTTCTTCTGCCGGTGCACAGAGCGCCGCGTGTTGGCGTGCCGCCTCGAAGTTGCGCAGCCGGTGCTCATACAATTTGGCGAGGCGCAGGTGCAGCGGCGCGGGCTCGGACGAGCTGGCCACGGCTCGCAACAATGCTTCCACCGCCTGCGGGTACTCTCCGCGCCGCCGCCGCAGCTCGGCCTCGAGTGACCACGCGTGTTCGGCCACGTTCCCTTCCGTCGCCTTGTTCAAGAAACGCAGCGCACGTTCATCATCACCGTGCCGCGCGGCCACGCTGGCCAGCCCCAGCGCCGTCGCAGGTAATACAGGGTGCCGCTCTTCCCACGCGGCGACGAGGCGGTTGACGAGGTGCACCATGCTCCGCACGTCCTGCTCGTTGTGTGACAGCACCCGCGCCAACACCGCCACCCGCCCGGTGCGCAAGAAGTCGAACCACGCCGCGGGAATCAGCGCGCCGTCGATGTCGCCATGCCGATGCACGTCGAGCACCCGCTTCTCCAGGGTGGAGAGCTTGAGCTGATCCAGGTGATGCCGGAACACCCTTCGCGCGCAGTGGAGGAGATCGACGTGCGGTCTCTCCGGTGGCGGAGGAAGCCGGTTCATCACGTAGCGGCTGCGCAACAACGGCCAGTCGAAGCTGCGTCCGTTGAAGCTGAGCAGCAGCGTGCTCTCTTCGATGCGGGAGGCGAGCCAGAGCAGCATCGGCCGCTCCTGACCTGGGCCGGGCAGGTGCACCTGCGAGACGAGCACGTTGCCGTCGCGCACTTCGGCCGTGCCGAGCAGGAAGGCGAGCGTGCCCGTGCCGCCGGCCAGGCCCGTGGTCTCGGTGTCGAAGTAGAGCGGGCGCGAGGTGTCGAGGGTGGTCTCGGTCAGCGCGAGGGCCCCCAGCGACTCGGTGTTCACCGGCACCGCCAGGCCTCCGTCACTTTCACGCAGATGGAGCGTTCCGAACTCGGTCTCTCGTGGCTCGATGAGCGTGTCGAGCCGCGCCCGGGGCGGGGCAGGGCGCTTCGGCGCCATCGGCAGGTGCGCCAGCCGGGCGGCGATGGAGAGACCGGAACCGTTCATGAGACCGCGTGCACTCCGAGCGCCTCCAGGATCACCAGCGCGAGGGCTTTGCGATTCTGCCCAGCCGCCACGGGCGAACGCTCTCCCGGCGCGAGCGGCGCAATCACCGGCCCCACACACGCAGGACAGCCCAGAACACACGCACACCCTTCGAGCAGCGTGCGGGTTCCTCTCAACAACGTCTCGCGCTCGTCGAACAAGCGCGACGACAGGCCCACGCCACCGGGCACGTGGTCGTAGAGAAACAGGGTCGGCTCGTAAAGCTGCTCACCCCGCGCCCCGCTGCCATCGCGGCTGCCCAGGCAACGCCCGAGATCCTTCGGGTCGATCATCAACCCGACCGCACCCACCGTGTGCATCGCCGCGCTCACTCCACGCAGCGCATCGATCAGATCTGGCCGGGTGGCCGCGCCATCCGCGATGAGGCGCATCAACACGCTCTCCGGCACGGTCAACCAGAACGCCGTGGTGTGCATCTGCATCTCGGGCAGCCGCACGTCGCCGTAGCCGACGTTCTCATGCGTGTGGAACTTGATCTTCTTGTAGCCGACCACGCGCTCCACCACGGAGACCTCACCCGCGCCGAGCTCGCACTGCGGCTGCATCGACTCCTGCGCGCGGCTCATCACGGTGACCTTCGTGTAGGTCATCGCATCGGTGTAGTAGTCGGGCTCGACCGCGCGCACGAACGCCTTGTGGTTCTCGAAGTCGAGCTTCTCCACCTGGTACTGCTTTCCATCGTGTTGGTAGATGGCCTGCTCGTGCAGCATGGTGTGCGTCGAGCGGTAATCCATCTCGGCCATCGTCTTGTCGGTCGCCAGGTCGACCACCACGAAGTTGTCCCAGCCCAGGCTGCGCAGGCTCACGTCGTTGGCGGGGTAGGCGTCGGCGCTCCAGTGGTAGGTGGTCTTGCCGTTGGGCAAGGCGGCCGCGTGCACCACGTCGTGCGACGAGAGGTACTCGAGCGCCTCCTTCACCTGCGCGGGCTTCACCTCCCGAAAACCTTCGTCCGCTTCGAAGGGCAGCTCGAAGGCGGCGCACTTGAGGTGCTGCACCAGCACCTCGACGTTGTCGGGGTCGATGCGCGCCTGTTCGATGGGCGCACCGAGCAGCCCCTGCGCGGTGGACGCGACGTATTGATCCACCGGCGCGCTGGAGGTGATCAGCAGCGACAGGCTGGTGCCCTGCCTTCTGCCCGCGCGGCCAAACCGTTGCCAGAGCGCCGCCACACTTCCCGGCCAGCCCGCACACACCACCGCGTCGAGGGCGCCGACGTCGATGCCCAGCTCGAGCGCCGAGGTGGCCACCACGCAGCGCACGTCACCACCGCGCAGCCGCGACTCGATGTCCCGCCGTTGCTGAGGGAGGTAGCCCGCGCGATACGCCTGTACCAGCTCCGGCGAGAGGCGCGCTTCCACCAGCGCATCGCGCAGGTACTTGAGCATCACCTCGACCGTGTTTCGCGACTGGCCGAAGAGCAGGGTGGGAATGCCGGCCTTCACCAGGTCTGCGGTGAGCCGCGCGCTCGCCTTCACGTACGACTGGCGAATGCCCAGCTCGGGGTTCACCACCGGCGGGTTGTAGACGAGCACCCGGCGTTCCCCGCGCGGAGCCCCGCTCTCGCCGACCAGCTCCACCTCGCGGCCGAGCATGCGCGCTGCGTGCTCCTGGGGATTGCCGATGGTGGCCGAGGCCATCAGGTACTGCGGCTTGCTGCCGTGAAAACGCGCCACCCGATCGAGCCTGCGCAGCACGTTGGCGAGGTGTGAGCCGAACACGCCGCGGTACGCATGCAGCTCGTCGATCACCACGTACTTGAGGCCGGCGAAGAAGCGCGCCCAGTTCGCGTGATGCGGGAGCACGCCGGCGTGCAGCATGTCGGGGTTCGACAAGATGATGCCGCTGCGTTCCCGCGCCGCGCGCCGCGCATCACCCGGGGTGTCTCCGTCGAAGGTGACCGCGCCGTGATCGAGGTCGGCTTCTTTCATCAACGCGCGCAGGGCCTCTTCCTGGTCGCGCGAGAGCGCCTTGGTGGGGAAGAGAAACAGCGCGCGAGCCTCGCGATCCTTCGCGAGCGCTTGCAGCACGGGGAGCACGTAGCAGAGGCTCTTGCCCGACGCGGTCGGGGTGGCGACCACCAAATCCTTGCCGCTGAGGGCCTGCTCGAAGGCGAGCGCCTGGTGCGTGTAGAGGGTCTTGATGCCGCGGGCCTCCAGCGCCTTGCGCAGCCGGGGCTCCAGGCTCTCGGGAATGGGCACCGACTTCGCGCCCGTTCCTTCGAGCGTCTCGTCGAGGATGATGTTGTTCCAGACCCGCTTGTCCGCGCGCCATTGCTCCAACAGCCCATCGACTCCGTGCGTCGCTGCCCACGGGGTGCTTCGTTTGCCTGTGAAATTGAGGTCCATCTGCTCTCCTGTTCAGGTGACTGTACGGGTGGTCAGGTGGCTGCTCAAGTTTTCAGGTGTTTTCCCCAAAACCGAGCGGAGCGGCTCGCTGCTATATGGCAGATATGGCACGCCGAACGACCGTGGTCCTCAGCAGCGAAGACGAACAGGCGCTCCAGAGGGCCAGTCGGGCGGAAGGACTTTCGCAGTCCGAGTTGATTCGAAAGGGCATCCGCTCTGTGACGGCGGCCTACCGCAGTCGCACCCGCCCCCTGGTGGGCTGGCTCAAGCTCACGAAATCGGAGCGTGAAGAGATCAAGCGCGACGGGTCTGGGGACTACGACTCATGACGGGCCCGCTCCTGCTCGACACCGGAGGGTGGCTCAACGCCCTCTCGGGTGAGGAGCCCTGGGCGTCGGCTGTCGAGGATGCAGGCGACCTGATCGTTCCAGGCCTGGTACTTGCGGAGGTCGACTACCACCTCAGGAACCAGCGCCGTTCGATGCATCGTCTCCTCAAAGACCTCGAGTCGGGTGCGTATCGGTACGAGCCGCCGACCGTGGGTGACCTGCGGCGGGCGCGCGAGCTCGACGAGAAGTTCAAGAAAGTCGACCTCGGTCTGGTCGACGCGTCGATCGCCGCCCTCGCGGAACGCATCGGCGTCGTTCGGATCCTCACCATCGACTCCGACATGGTCGCAGTCCGCTTCGGGCCGCACTACAGACTCAGTTTCGAGTTGGCGTGCCCGCTTCCGTAGGGGCTCACGTTCAGGTGTCTGGGGGAGCACGTCATGGAGAAGCGGCGATCGAAGCGGCACGCCAAGCGGCTGAAAGTCAGGTTCGGCGAGAAGGGGACCTCGACGTTTCCGCACAGCGGCTTGACCAACGACGTGTCGGCCACCGGGCTGTTCGTGGTGACCGGCCAGACGCCCAAACCCGGCGCGCGGTTGCACCTCGAGGTCACCATGCCGGGCGAGCTGCCCCTCTTCATCGAGGGCGTGGTGATGCGCCAGGTGCTGGTGCCCCCTGAGCTGCGTCAGGTGGTGAAGGCCGGCTTCGGCATTCGCTTTCTGCTCGGCTCGGAGCTGATGGCCGAGCTGGTGCCTGCGATGACCAGCCAGGCGAAAGAGGACCCCTTCCTGCTCACCTTCGCGGAGAAAGACCAATGGCGCGCGGCGGTGGAGAAAGACTTCAAGCGCGGCGGACTCTTCGTTTGGATCCGGAAGGCCGTGGCGCAGAACATGATCGTCACCGTGACGTTCGATCTGATCTTCTTGCGCCGGCAGCTCGCCTTCGAAGCGCGCGTGGTGCACACGAATGCGGGGGCCGATGGTCGCACGGGCGTCTCGTTGATGTTCGTCGACGCAGCGGGCGCGATCGCTTCGCTCACCTCGACGCTGGATGGGTGACGCGATCTCAGGAACGGGGGCGCGCGCTCACGTGTAGGTCTGGAGCACGGTCGCTCCAGACCTACACGGAGCCTCGAGGGGCCACTGTAGCGTCGCGTAACAGCCGAAAATTCCGCGGAAACAAGTGAAGCGCTGGCGCGAGAACTCTTTGTCCCCTCGCTTCGGAGCACCGCCCATGGCCCTCTCGATCAACACGAACTCCCGCGGCAGTGACGTCACCCGGTTGCAGCAGGCGCTCACCACCCGCGGCTTCAACCCCCGGGGTGTCGACGGTGCTTTCGGTAACAACACGCGCGCCGCGGTGATTGCGTTTCAGCGGGCGCAGGGCATCACGGCAGACGGCATCGTCGGGCCCGACACCAGCCAGCGGCTGTTCGGTTCTCGCGAGGCGAAGTACTTCGACGGCGTCAGCGACTTCAACGGCGTCCCGGCAAATCCCGGAAACGTCAACGCGGGGCGCGGGTGGGGCGGCAGCGAAGGCGTGGCCGACGCGGCGAAGTCGGTCGCGCGGTCGATGGGCATCCCCGTCACCAGCGAAAAGCGCAACCTGGCCGAAACCCACCGCGTCGGTTCGACCACCGGCTCCGACCACTACACGGGCAACACCAACGCGTACGCCACCGACTTCGGCGTCAGCGGCGCGCGCGGTGACGACCTGGCTCGCCGCCTCGCCGACACCTACGGCATCCCGCGCTCGAGCATCGGCACGTACAACCGGCACACCATCACGGTCGACGGCCAGCGCTACAGCGTGCAGCTGCTGTGGAAGGTGAGCGGCCACTACGACCACGTTCACCTCGGCATCCGTCGCGCGTGAGTCGAAGCTACTTGATGAGACCGATCTCGCGCAGCCGCTGCTGAAGGAAGGCGTCGGCCGTGATGTCCGGGTAGCGCTTCGGATTCTCCGGCGTCACGCACTGGTCGAAGATCTTCAGCATGCAGTCCGGGAACGGGTGCACGAAGAACGGCATCGAGTAGCGGACCACGTCATCGGCGGTGCTGACCGGGTTCACCACGCGGTGCGTGGTCGACGGAATGACCTCGTTGGTGATGCGCGAGAGCATGTCGCCCGAGTCGACGACGATCTGCCCCTTGAGTGCATCGACGGTGAGCCACTCGCCCTGCCGGGTGAGGATCTCCAGGCCTGAGCTGGTGGACTCGCACAGCAGGGTGATGAGGTTGATGTCTTCGTGCTCCGCCGCGCGCACGCCGCCGGGAACGAACATGTCCTTCAGGGGCGGGTAGTGAATGATGCGGAGGATCGAGTTTCCCTCTTGCGCCATGTCGGCGAACGTCTCGGTCGGAAGCTTGAAGGAGTCGGCCAACGCGCGAAGCATCACGGCCGCCGTGGCATCGAGCGCGCGGTACAGGGCGAGCGAGTTCTCCTTGAAGGTCGGCAGCTCGACCGGGAACGGGTTGTCGCCGTACACCGACTTCTTCGCGCTGCCCGCAGGCAGCTCCCGGCCCACGTGCCAGAACTCCTTGAGGTCACCGACCTTGCGGTTCTTCGCGTGTTCTTTGCCGAAGCTGGTGTAGCCGCGCTGGCCACCGCCGCCGGGCACTTCGTATTGCTGCTTCACCTCGCTCTGCAGCGCGAACAGGCGCGCGGCGTCGGCGTAGGTGCGGGCGATGAGATCCGAGTCGACGCCGTGGTTGATGATGGAGACGAAGCCGAACTCCTTGAGGCCATCGCCCCAGGCGTGAATGAAGGTGTCGCGCTCTTGAGGGGTACCGCGCGTGTAATGCGAGAGATCGAGTTGGGGGATACGACGAGTCATGGCGCGCGAACCTTAAGGTCAGGCCGACTCGGGCGCAGCTTCTGAGTCCACCGGATGAGACGGGTGGTGGCTGCAAGCGCTTGAATTGAGACGAGGTGACGAGCGGCACGGGGGCCGCACAAGGGGGCCAGCGTCTTCAACCCCATCGGAGCCCACCATGCAGACCCTCAAGTTCCTCGCCCTCCCCGTCATCGCGCTCACCCTCTGGCTCGGCGCCGCCACCTTCACCCTCACGCAGCTCGAGTCGATGACGCAGACCACGGCGACGGCGAAGAAGACCGTTCAGAGCGCGCCGATGGTGACTGCGGGCCGCTGAGGGGCACGGAACGTATCGGGGCACCGGGTGCGTTCCCAACCGCTGTTCCTCATTGCGGTACCATTGCTCCATGATCCCGCTGCTCCTGACCCTCAGCCTGGCCGCGGCTCCGAAGTCCTCCGCTTCGGTGTGGCCCGAACTGCGCGAGGCGAAGTCGAACGGGTTCGAGAGCGCGCGCCAGAGCAGCGGTTTTCTCACCACGAGCCACTGTTTCGTCGCGCCGTTTCGCGTCTGCGTACCCGCGGGCAGTTGGGTGTGGTTCGAGTGGGCGGTGTGCGGGCCGCGTTCGAACAAGGACTGCGACGACTCCCAGGTGAAGCCGAGGCTCCGCGAGGTCGACGCCTCTGCTCCGATCGAAGCGCTGGGCATGCAGTGGCGCGCGGTCAAACACGTCGAGGCCGTCGAAGGCGAGCCGCCCCCGCACACCCTGCAGGTGTTCGTGCCGGACGTGCGAGGCGAGCTCGCCGCGCCTGCGACCATCGGCGGCATCGAGGTGGCGGCCGGGCCCGTGGCCTTCACCCGAAGCGGCCCCGAAGGAGCGCCCACGTACGAGAAGCTCAATGAGGGCACGCTCGCGAAGGCGGGCACCTGCGGCGCGTGGAAGGTGCCCGCCGGGACGCGCGTCGAAGGAAATTGCGAGAGCGTCGTCCACCTGACTGCTCCCCCTGGCGGGGTGCTCGTGCGCAACTCAGCACCGGCAAATGAACCCACTCGCCTGACGGAATACTTCTCGAACGGCGAGACCACCATCTGGGGACTGCTCGAGCCGAGGGAAGTCGAGGGGTTGTCGCTCGGCGGCCAGTTCCAGATGCGCAACGAACCCGACGGCGGCCTGAATTGGGCGCAGGGCACCTTGAGTCGCGCCGTGACGAAGGGCGGGTGCAGCTACCCGAGCGGTGCGCGTGTGACGGTGAAAGCAGGCGGTACGGTGGTGGTGTCGACACCCGAAGGCCGCTGCAAGCCCGCTGGGCCATGATGTCTCGGCTCGCCCTGTGCTTCCTTTGTTTGCTTGGCGCCTGTGCGCCCGCGGATTGCTTCGAGTTGCCCCCGGTGGAGTCCACGGTGCCCGAGAAGCGGTGCGGCGAGAGCGCGGAAACCTACTTCAGCGCGTCTGCCGTCGAGGACCTCGAGGCGCTCGCCGATTGCACCATCCTCGTCGGCCGTTTCCAGCAGGACTCGGTGGCGCAGCTGCAGGACTTCGCGCCTCTGCAAAACGTGTGGAAGATCGAAGGCGCGCTCAATGTCTTCCGCAGCCCAGGCATCGTCAGCCTGCACGGCTTTGAGAACCTGCAGATCGTCGAGGGTTCGCTCTTCATTCACCAGAACGAAAACCTCGAAACGATCGGTGCGCTCGGAAAGTTACGCACCGTCACCCAGCGCCTCTACATCGGGGGAAACCGCTTGCTTCCCCAGGCACAGGTCGACGCGTTCGCATCACGGGTCACGGTGTGTGGATCAAAAGACGTAGCGGGCAATGAATGAGGCCTCCTCCGCCCGCATGAAGAGGACGTCGTCGCGGAAACATTCGCATGAGTGACCGCCGCGGGCCCGCCCGCCTATCCTCCGCGAGATGACGACTCGGGGGCGGAGGGTGTTTCGGGTGCTCGGCGTGACGGCGATCGTCGCACTCAGTGTGGCCATCGCAGTGAAGTGGCGGCTCGATGACGCGAAAGCAGACCAGGCGCTCAAGCTCAGCCGGCTCAAGCCGTTCGTCGAGGTGGCGGCGGTCCCCGAGCCGAAGGGGCTTCCGCTGCTCGGCCTCGAAGGCTTCGACGCCGACGGGTATCCGACGCAGTGGGTCGACCAGGCGGGCCTCCGCTCGCTGCTCAAGCACCGACGCTTCGATGCCCTCGACGCAGCGTTCACGCACCTCCAGGACGCCTTCGAGAAGAACCCGCGCTTCGAGTACTGGCCTGCCGACGCTGCCGACGCGTTCGGATCAGCCGAGCCTTCGTTGCGGCCGCTGCTCCAGGACTGGGTCGCACACTCGCCCGATTCGTTCGCGGCGTGGCTGGCCCTGGGCACGCACCTCGAAGCGGTCGCGCACGTTCAACGCGGCGCCAAGGCGGCGCGGGAGACCTCGGGCGGTGAGTTCGACGAGATGCGCGAGACGCTCCCGGTGGCGCTGGAGGCGCTCGAGCACGCGCTGCGACTGCACCCCAGGTTGGTGGCCGCGCGCAGTGAGCAGCTCTGGGTGCTGGTGCTGATGGGCGATGCGTTCCGCTTTCAAGACACGAGGCGCCTGGCTGATCAGAGCTGCCCGTCGTGTTTCCTGCACCGGGTGGTGGTGGTGCAGTCACTCCGGCCGCGTTGGGGCGGAACGTACGCGGCGATGCGGGCCGCTGCGAAGAGCGCGCCGGTGGCGGAGAACCCGCGGCTGCGTTTCCTCACCGGGCTGGTGGAGGTCGATCGCGCGGAGCTCGCCGTGCATGACGATCGCCTGCCCGATGCGATGGAAGAGGTGGAGAAGGCCTGTGCGCTGGGAGAGTACTGGGCCTTCCTGCGGCAGCGTGCGCACGTGGAGCGCCGGGCCCGGGCGTTCGACGGCGCGCGAAGAGATCTCGACCGCGCCCTCGAGCTGCGGCCCGGAAGTCCCGACGTGCTGATCGAACGTGCCGAGCTGTACCTCGACCTGAAAGACGGCGAGCGCGCAGGGAAAGATCTGCTCACCGCGTTGCGCGTCAACCCGAGTCACTTCAGGGGCGAGCAGGTCTACGGGCCCACGGTTCAGACGCTCATCCACGACGCGTGGGTGTTTCGCAATGCGGGCCAGCGTGACGACGCCCTGCGGGTGCTCGACCTGGCTTCTGAGCTCGCGCCCCTCGACGGTGAGGTGCTGGGGCGCCGCGTGTTGGTGCTGACGGAGGGCGACGCGGGCATCGCCGGGCTGCGCGCACAAGCCGAGGCCACGCCCGATGACTTCCGCAGTCAGCAGGTGCTCGACTACGCGCTGGCCAAAGAGAAGCGCTACGACGAGGTGGTCGCGCTGTGGACCGCCTTCCTCACCCGGCACCCCGAAGAAGGGCGCGCTTACAGTGAGCGCGCCGGCGCGTTCCACCAGCTGGGCAGACAGCGCGAGACCGTCGCCGACCTGGAGAAGGCGTGCGAACTGGGTGTCACCGAGGGGTGCGCGCGCTTGCGTCGTTGAGGGCCGGTTCACGCACCACGGCGCCTTCGATGGAGATCGTGTACGGCGGCCCAGTCCGATCGCGATTCCAGCGAGCGTTCGAGCTCTCATCAGCGACTGCTATCTCTGTTGCGCCTGGGTCGCCGCGACCAGGCGGATGAAGCCGCGAATCCACGCGAGGTTGATGGCGTGGCAGCTGGCCAGCGGGTTGTGCGTGGTGGTCTCCAGCACGGCCACGTGCGGCACGCCGCGCCGGTGAAACCAGTCACTGTTGCTGCCGTCGTGATGAACGATGAGCCCGCAGCGATCGGTGCGCAGCAGGTTGTGCACCGCGAGGTGAATGGCCACCTTCGCGTGCGCGAGGCTCTCCTTCACCAGCGCCTGGTACGGCGCCTTCGGGCCGAAGTGGTACGCGTAGAAGCAGGCTGATTTCACCCACGCGTCCTGGTGCAGATCGAGCGCGCCGATGGGCGGCGGGTAGCGCTCGAGTTCACGGTGCAGCGCGAGCGTCTCTTTGGGGCTGCCGTAATACGGGTGCCACGCGTGGATGGGGTGGCCCTCGTCCACCTCGTCGGCGAAGACGCCCGGCTCGATTTCGTAGCGGATGAAGTCGTTGTTCGGCTGTTCGCCCGAGGCGTTGTAGCGGTGACCCCCTTCGAAGCCGCTCGGGTTCACGCAGGGAAAAACGCGCAGCGCGACGTCGTGCTCACGGGCGTAGTCGACGACCTCTCCGAAACGGGTGAGCAGGGTGAGTGGGCCTGCCGGTTCTTCCCCGTGAAACCCGGCAGTGATCACCAGCTCGCGGGAGCCCGGCGTGGTCAGGCAGAACAGCGGGTAGCCCTGGCCGCGCTCGACGACTTCTCCGTACTGCGTGAGCGTCGCGACGGTCTCCCAGTGACGGAGCCGTTCGACGTAGTCGCGATATTCCACGGTGGTCATGTAACACGGTCACCTGAACTGCCCCTCGACCGGGCGCGGGGAGAACGGCGGCCACCGTTCGCGGCGACCTGAAGGCGCTCCGCACCTGTTACGAACGAGAGCTCATCAAGTCACTCAGCGGAGGACGCTTCAGAGAAGACGTTTCCGAACCAGAACGTCACCGACTGTGTGCTGACCCGCATTCAAAAGCTCCGGTTTCCCAAGCCGAGCGGCGGGGTGGTCAACGTGAAGTACCCGTTCGTCTTCAAGGCCAACTAAGTTTTCACGATGGCCGACCCCAGCCGATACCGCGCGGTCCAGAAGATCGCTGATGGTGGATCTGCCGAGGTGTTCCTCGCGGAGCAGCTGGGCGCGGCCGGCTTCAAGCGGCTGGTGGTGCTCAAGCGCATTCGCCCCGAGCTGTACGCCGACGCGCAGTACCGGGAGATGTTGATCGAAGAGGCGCAGCTCGCGATGAGCCTGCACCACTCGAACCTGGTCGAGGTGCTCGACGTCGGTGAAGCGAACGGCCGCTATTTCCTGGTGATGGAGCTGGTCGACGGGTGGACGCTCCATCAGATCATGCGGCGCGCGCGTGATGCCGGCATGCCGTTGCCGCCCGAGCTCGCCGTCTACATCACCGCGGAGCTCTGCCGCGCGCTGGCCTACGCGCACCTGCGCTCGGAAGGCGGAGAGCCGCTCCACATCGTGCATCGCGACGTGTGCCCGAACAACGTGCTCATCTCGATGCACGCCGAGGTGAAGCTGACCGACTTCGGCATCGCCAAGGCGCGCACGCGCACCGCGCACACGAAGATCGGCATGATCAAAGGCAAGCCGGCCTTCATGTCTCCGGAGCAGACGCGCGCCGAGCCGCTCGATGCGCGCAGCGATCTCTTCTCGGTGGGCACGGTGTTGTACGCGCTGCTGACCGACAAGCTCCCGTTTCCGGGGCCGAGTGATCAGGAGTTGTTGATCCAGGTCTCGAACGCCGACGTGCCTTCTCCAGACAAGCTCAAGCCTGAGCTGCCGAAAGAAGTGTGCAAGCTGGTGCTCAAGGCGATGGCGAAGAAGCGCGAGAACCGCTTCTCGTCTGCGCAGGAGATGCTCGGTGCGCTCGAGCAGGTGCAGCGCAGCGCGCTCAAGCCCGCCGGCCGCTCGGAGCTGGAGAACTTTCTGCGCACGCTCAGCGCGAAAGACGGCGCGACGGCCATCACCAGGCAGACGATGCCGCCGGCTGCGAATGAAGAGGCTGAGTGGATCGCGCTGTCGGCGGAGCAGTCGATCGTTCCTGATCAGACGGCGACGCAGCGGGCGATGCCCCACTTCGTTCCGCCGCCTGCGCCTTCGCTCACCCGGCGCCCTCGCAAGCCTTCACGGTGGCCCGTGGCGGTGGGGGTGTTGGCGTTGCTCGGGGTGGTGGCGTGGTGGTCGCTGGGGCGGCGTCATGAGCCGCTTGCTCCGGTCGTGAAGGTGGAGGTCGATGCGGGCGCTCCGGTCGTCGTCGCGGTGAGTGAACCCGTGGTCGAGGATGCGGGGACGATCGTGGACAGTGGTCCTGAAGAGTTCGTCGAGCTGCCGGCGATTGATGCGGGGCTGCTCGAGGTCGGGGATCCGGAGCCGGTGGTGAGTCCTCCGGTCGAGGTGGTCTCGCGCAGCGGCGTGCCGGGGCTCAAGCTGAGCGCTCGCCTGGCTCCGAATCAGAAGCCCGGGTCGGCGATGGTGGCGGTGCTCGTGGAGAGCGAACCTTCTGGGGTGGTGATCAAGGTCGACAAGCGCGAGCTCGGGAAGACTCCGGCGACGCTGCACTTCAAGAACGGACTTACGTTCGACGTCTGGTTCGAGGCGAAGGGCAAGAAGCCGCTGCGGCAGTGGCTCATGCTCACCGAGCGGCCGGGCAAGCCCACCAAGGTGACCTTGCGCGCGCCTGCTGACGATTAGCCGTTAGCCCCTCACCCTGACCCTCTCCCGAGGGGCCCGCGGCGAGAGGGGACTTCGTTCGACTAGCTCAGCTTTGTTTCCAACTGCTTCTCGAGGTCGGTGATCGCCTTCGAGAAACCGTCGATGCCTTCTTTCAGCTTGTCGGTCGCCATCTTGTCTTCCGCGTGCATGCGATCGAACGTGGTCTTGTCGAGGGTGAGCTTCGCCTCCGACTTCGCGCCCGGGTTCAGCTTGCGCGGCATCTCGCCCTGCATGCCTTCCAGCTCGGCGAGCAGCTTGGGCGCGATGGTGAGCAGGTCGCAGCCCGCAAGCTCGGTGATCTCCCCGACGTTGCGGAAGCTCGCGCCCATCACCTCGGTCTTGTACCCGTGCGCCTTGTAGTAGTTGTAGATGCGCGTCACCGACATCACGCCCGGATCTTCTGAAGGCGTGTACGACGCCTTGCCCGTGCTCTTGAGGTACCAGTCGAGGATCCGGCCGACGAACGGTGAGATCAACGTCACCTTCGCTTCGGCGCACGCCACCGCCTGGTGAAAGCCGAAGAGCAGCGTCAGGTTGCAGTGAATGCCTTCACGCTCGAGCACCTCGGCGGCCTTGATGCCTTCCCAGGTCGACGCGAGCTTGATCAGGATGCGGTCTTTGCTGATGCCCGCCTTCGTGTACATCGCGATGAGGTCGTGCGCCTTGGCGATGCTCTTGTCGGTGTCGTACGAGAGCCGTGCATCGACCTCGGTGGACACGCGGCCCGGCACCACCTTGAGGATCTCGATGCCGAACTCCACCGCGAGGCGGTCCACAGCGCGTTTCGCGACCGCCGCCTTCGAAGAATCCGCTGAGTCCTTCTTCGCCCAATCAAGCGCCTGGGCCACCAGCGTCTGGTACTGCGGCATCGCCGCCGCCGACGCGATGAGGGAGGGGTTGGTGGTCGCGTCACGCGGACGGAACTTCTGAATCGACTCGAAGTCACCCGTATCCGCGACGACCACGGTGACCGCTTTGAGCTGCTCGAGAAAGGTAGCCATGCACGCACCCTAACCGAGACTGCAAGCCCCGGGATCGCCTGCATGGGCGCGAAAGCTGCGCGGTTCGGCCAACGTTTTGCGTCCAGCACCGAATGGCGAGCGGAACGCCTCGTGAGCACACTTGGGGCAGATGGCGCTGACCACCACGAGACCGCTGCTGCGCGAGCTGGGGACGCTCCCCAATCTGCTGACGCTCGTGCGGGTTCCGCTGGCTGCGGCGATCTGGCTGGCGCCCGCGAACCCCGCCTGGTTGCTGGGCTTGATGGCGTTGGCGGCGGTCTCTGATTTTCTCGATGGGTGGTTCGCGCGGAGAGCGGGGCTCCCCGGCGAGAGCATCGGCGCGTGGCTCGACCCCATCTGCGACAAGGTGTTCATCCTGTCGGTGCTGGTGGCGGTGTGGGTGACCCGGCAGCCCCCGTTGTGGATGGCGTTGGTCGCTTCCACGCGCGAGGTGGTGTTGTTGCCCCTGGTGATCGCCCGGTTCTCGGTGCCCCGCCTGCGCAACGGGGGCATTCCCTGGCGGGCGATGGTGCTCGGCAAGGCCACCACCGTGGCGCAGTTCGTCTTGTTCGCGGCCGTGTTGGCCGGGTGGCGCTCGGCGTGGCTGCCGCTCACGGTGGTGTGCGGCGTGTTGGGCGTGGGCGCGGGGCTGCAGTATTTTGTTCGGGCCTGGCGCTCGATCTACCCCTGATCCATCTCCGCGACCTTGCGGTACAGCGTGCGCCGGTCGAGCCCCAGAATCTGCGCGGCGCGCGCCTTGTGACCGCCCGTCAGCTCGAGCACGCGTTGAATGTAGAGACGCTCCAGCTCCTTCAACGACAGCTCGCGGCTGGCTGCTTCTTCCAACAACCCGGTCGGCGCCGCCGCCTGCCACCCCAGAAAATCTTCCGCGGTGAGCAGCTCGTGACCCGCCATCGTGCTGGCCCGCTCCAGCGCGTTGATCAACTCACGCACGTTCCCCGGCCAGGCCTGCGCGCACAACCACGTCAGCGCGCCCGGTGAGACGGAGAGCGAGCGGCCGCTCCGGTGCGAAATGCCCTCGAGGGTCTGACCGACGATGGCTTCGATGTCGTCGCGTCGCTCCCGGAGCGGGGGCAGCTCGACGCGCACCACGTTGAGCCGGTGGTACAGGTCAGGGCGGAACCGCTTCTCCCGTAGCGCTTCTTCGAGGGGCCGGTTCGTCGCCGCCACCACGCGCACGTCGACCGACACCGGCTCGGACGCACCGACCGGCCGCACCTCGTTCGACTCGAGCGCGTGCAGCAGCTTCGGCTGCAGGTCGAGGGGCAACTCGCCCAGCTCGTCGAGGAACAGGGTGCCGCCGTTCGCCTGTTCGAACACGCCCGCCCGGCTCTCCTTCGCGTCGGTGAACGCGCCGCGCCGCACCCCGAACAGCTCGGCCTCGGCCAGGCCACTGGGCAACGCCGCGCAGTTGAGCTGCACGAACTTCCCCTCGCGCCGGTCACTCAGCTCGTGGAGCACCCGCGCCAGCGCGCCTTTGCCGACCCCGCTCTCTCCGGTGATCAACACCGGCAACCGGCTGGGCGCTGCCCGCCGCACCAGCTCGACCGCGCGCTGCATCGCCACGCTCTTCGCGGCGATGCCTCGGGGCCGCTCGCGCGCCACTTCTTCGCGCAGCCGCGAGACCTCCCGCTTCAAGTTCGTCTCACGCAGCGCGCGCTGAATCGCCAGCACCAGCACCTCGAGCTTGAAGGGCTTGGCGAGGAAGTCGACGGCGCCGCTGCGCACCGCCTGCACCGCGAGGTCGATCGACCCGAACGCCGTCACCAGCAGCACCATCTGCTCGGGCCTCGACTTGTGAATCTCACGCAGCAGATCGATGCCGCGAAGGCCGGGCATCTCGACGTCGCTCACCACCAGATCGAACGGAGTGGTGGTCAGCAGCTCCAGCGCCCGCCGCGCGTTGGTCTCACCGCGCACCTCGAAACCTTCTTCGGGCAAGGCCTCGGCCAGCCACGACACGATGCCGGGATCGTCATCCACCACCAGCAACGAGGGGCGGCGGCTCATGCGGCACCTGCTTCCGCCGCGCGGGGCAGGGTGACCGCGATGGTGCACCCGCTGGGCACCTCGACGAGGGCCACCTCACCCTGATGTTCGCGCACCAGTGAGCGCACCACCGACAGCCCCAGGCCGCTGCCGTCGGGTTTGGTGGTGAAGAACGGTTCGAAGAGCTGGTCGCGCGCTTCGGTCGGCACGCCGGGCCCCTGGTCGGCCACCGTGAGCTTGAGCTGCTGCGGGGTGCCCGTCAGGGTGACCGTCACCTTCGTGTCGCGGGGCGACGCCTCGAGGGCGTTGCGCACCAGGGTGAGCACCACCTGCTGAAGTTGATCCGAGTCGGCGCTCACCGTGCCCGCGCCGCTCGACTCCAGCACCAGCCGCACGCCGCGGCGTTCAGCCTCCAACTCGAGCAGCGAGAGCACCCGCTTCACCACGGCCTCGGCGTCGAGTGGCGTGCGCACCGGAGCGCGTCGCCTCGTGATGGACAACATCTGCCCGACGATGCGGGTGATGCGTTCGGTCTGCTCCACCAGCATGTCGGCGACGCGGCGGGTGGCATCGGGGTCGGCCGCGCTCTTGTGCAACGAGCGGGCGCGCCCCTCGAGGATCTGCAGGGGTGAACCAATCTCGTGCGCCATCACCGCCGAGAGCTGACCCAGGGTGATGAGCTTGTCGGCGCGCTCCAAACCTCGCTCCAAACCTCGCCGTGCTTCGATTTCTTCCGCCATGCGGGTGCGCGCCGCGCTCAAGGCGACCACCAGGCGATCGAACTCCGCGCGCGTCTCGGCCACTTCATCGAGGTTCCCCGGCGGCGGCGAAGAGGAAGCACCCGAGAGCTTGTGCATCTGGGCCACCAGGGCCTCGAGCGGGCGCCCCACGGAGCGTTGAGTGAGGAACCAGGTCAGGCCCGCGACGGCGAGCACGAAGATGGCGGTGGTGGTCACGATGTAGCGGCGCGAGGCGGCCAGATCGCGGTGCAGCTCGTTGAGCGGGCGCTCGAGCACGATGGCCGACGAGTGCCCGACGGTCTCTTCTCGCAGCCGAATCGCCAGGCGCAACCGGGTGGGCGCTTCTTCCGGGTCGAACTCCACGATGGCCGTCGGGCTGGTGCTGCCGCGTTCAGCCAGGCGCTCCGTGGCCCGGCTCGGCTGCGCGCCTTTCGAGGTGGCCACCACCTTGCGCTCTTCGTCGTACACGAAGATGGCCACGGTCGGCTCCACCGCGGCCAGGGCTGCCAGGGTCGCGGCGACGTGTTCGATTTGCTGGTCTCGCAGCGCATCACGAAAGGCCCGCTGCAGACTGCGCGCGAGCAGCTGCGTCTCGCGCGAAGCCACCACCTTGAGGCCCTGCTCCTCGTCCCTCAAATCCACCAGGCCTTCGGTGCCAAAGAGCAGAATGGCCGCTCCTCCAATGGCGATGGTCATTCGGGTCGCGAGTCGCAAATTGTCACCTCAGGTCGTCAATTGAGACGTCGCGCGCCTGTTAACACGGATTCAAGGCTTTGAAATTGCTCCGCTCGTAGTCCGGACCACGTCTTGCTCAAGGCGCGCGCCATGAAGTTCCGAAATCTGTGGGTGGTGTGCGTGGCGCTGGCCGGGTGTCACGAACAAGCCGTGGTGGAGGCTGCGCCCGAGTTTCCGGTGGGACAACCGCAGGTGACGAGCACCTGGCTCGACAAGGAGTACGTCGGCCGGGTCGAGGCGGTGCGGTACGTCGAGTTTCGTTCGCGGCTCAAGGGCTTCATCGAACAGGTCGGCGTCGACGAAGGGCAGGCGGTCAAGCAGGGCCAGCTGCTCTTCACCATCAGCGCCCGTGAACTTGCGCAGGAGTTGAAGAAGGCGAAAGCCGGGGTGGAGAGCGCGGACGCCGAGCTTCAGGCCGCGAAGGTGGAGCAGGCGAACACCAGGGTGTTGGCCGAGGGAAAGATCGTCTCTCAGGCCGAGGTGCAGCTGGCGAACGCGAAGGTGGCGCAGCTCCACGCGAAGCTGACCGAGGCCGAGGCGCACGAAGGTCAGGCCGCCATTCACCTCTCCCACGCGCAGGTGAAGGCGCCCTTCGATGGGGTGGTCAACCGCATTCCCCGCAAGCTGGGAGCGCTGGTCGACGAAGACGAGCTGCTCACCACGCTCACCGACACCCACGAGGTGTTCATCTACTTCCAGCTCTCCGAACAGGAGTACCTCAAGGCCACCTCGGGCGGCGGTGAACACCCGCGCACCTGCACGTTCAAGCTCGCCAACGGCGCCGTCTACCCCGAGCCGGGCGTCATCGACGCGGTGGAGACCGAGTTCGACGAGAAGACGGGGAACATCGCCTTCCGCGCACGGTTTCCGAACCCGAAGGGCCTCTTGAAACACGGCGCGACCGGCAAGGTGGTGGTGCGCACCGAGCTGGGCCGCACCCTGGTGGTGCCGCAGGCCGCGACCTTCGAGATCCAGGAGCTGCTCTACGTCTTCACCCTCGACCAGGAAGATCGGGTGCGCTCGCGGCGCATCACCACGCGCGAGCGGCTGCACGAGACCTTCGTGGTCGACTCAGGGCTGCAGGAGAGCGACCGGGTGCTGCTGGAAGGCGTGCACAAGGTGAAGGACGGAGATCGCGTCACCGTTCGCGCGCAGGTTCCCCCGACCTCGGCCCTGTGAGCGCGCCATGCTGACGACCTTCTTCACCCGCCGCCCGGTCTTCGCGCTGGTGGTGTCCATCGTGCTCAGCCTGCTGGGGCTGCTCGCGTTGCGCGCCATGCCCATCACGTTGTTCCCCGACATCGCGCCGCCCGAGGTGAACGTCACCTTCGAGTACACCGGCGCCAACGCCGAGGTGGTGACCAAGGCCGCGGTGTTGCCCATCGAGCGCGCGGTCAACGGCGTACCGGGCATGAAGTACATGAGCAGCAACACCGGCAACGACGGCGTGGGCCTCGTCGAGGTGTACTTCGAGATCGGCACCGACCCCGACGTCGCGGCCATCAACGTTCAGAACCGCGTCAACCAGGTGATGGATGAACTTCCCCCCGAGGTGGTGAAGACGGGCGTGCGCATCGCGAAGGAGGAGAAGGCGATGCTGATGTACCTGAACGTCTTCAGCAGCGACCCGGGGCTCGACGAAAAGTTCCTCTACAACTTCGTCGACATCAACGTGCTGGCCGAGCTGCGCCGCATCCCCGGCGTGGGGTTCGCCGACATTCTGGGGGCGCGTGAGTACGCGGTGCGCGTGTGGCTCAAGCCCGACAAGCTCATCGCCGCAGGTCTCTCACCCGACGACGTGGTGCAGGCGCTCAAGATGGCCAACGTCGAAGCGGCGCCGGGGAAGATCGGGGAGAACAGCGACCGGGGGCGCTCGCCGCTCGAGTACGCGGTGAAGTACACCGGCAAGTTCATCACCCCCGAGCAGTACGCGCGCATTCCCATTCGCGCCAACGTCGACGGGGAGATCGTTCGCATCGAAGACGTGGCCGAGGTCGAGTTCGGCACCGCCTTCTTCGACGTGGAGTCCCGCTACAACGGGCGCCCTTCGGCGGCGCTGGTGATCAAACAACTGCCGCACTCCAACGCGCGCGAGGTGATCAAGCAGGTGAAGGCGCGGCTCGCGCAGATGAAGCGCGAGGTGTTCCTGCCGGGCATGGACTACGAGCTGAGCTTCGACGTCAGCCGCTTCCTCGACGCGTCGGTGCGCGAGGTGGTGAAGACGTTCATCGAGGCCTTCTTGCTGGTGGGCCTGGTGGTGTTCTTGTTCCTGCGAGACTGGCGCTCGACGCTCATTCCCCTCATCGCGGTGCCGGTCTCGTTGATCGGCACGTTCGCGATCATCTTGCCGTTGGGTTTTTCCCTGAACCTGATCACCCTCTTCGCGCTGGTGCTGGCCATCGGCATCGTGGTCGACAACGCCATCGTGGTGGTCGAGGCGGTGCACGCGCGGCTGGAGAGCGATCCCACCATGAGCGTGCGCGACGCGACCGAAGGGGCGATGGGCGAGATCGCCGGCGCCATCATCGCCATCACGCTGGTGATGTCGGCGGTGTTCGTGCCCGTGGCCTTCATCAGCGGTCCGGCAGGCGTGTTCTACCGGCAGTTCTCGGTGACCATGGCGGTGTCCATCGTGCTCTCGGGCGTCATCGCGCTCACGCTCACGCCGGCGTTGTGCGTGCTCTTGCTCGAGCACACCCACAAGTCGACGCGTGGTCCGCTGGCGTGGTTCGAAAGACAGTTCGGCCGGTTCGAGGGGCGCACCGTCGCCATGGTGACGGGCACGGCCGCGAGGCGGGTAGTGACGGCCGCCGCGTTGCTCGGCTTCGTGCTGGGCACCGGCCTCGTGGGTGCGACGTTGCCCTCGGGTTTCATTCCCGTGGAGGACCAGGGCACGTTCTACGCGGCCATCACCACGCCTCCGGGTGCGACGCTGGAGCGCACCAAGGCCGTGGTCGACGAGCTGGGCGCCATCGGCCTGCACATCGATGGGGTGGAGAGCATCGCCACCCTGGCGGGTTCGAACATTCTCACCGATGGCACCGGCCCTTCGTACGGCACCGTGCTGGTGAACCTGAAGCCGTGGGATCAGCGCACCCGCTCGGTGAACGAGCTGATGGAGGAGTTCAAGGTGCGCTCGAAGGGGTTGAGCGACGCGCAGATCGAGTACTTCGCGCCGCCGCCGGTGCCTGGCTACGGCAACGCGGGTGGTTTCGAGCTGCGCATTCTCGACAAGTCGGGGCGTGGCGACTTCACCGAGATGGATCGCGTGGTGCAGGACTTCCTCACCGCCTTGCGCGCGCGCCCGGAGATCGCCGCCGCCTTCACCATCTTTCAGGCCGACTACCCGCAGTACCTGCTGGAGGTCGACCTCGACAAAGCAGCGCACAAGGGCGTCACCGTCGACGGCTCGATGAACGCGCTGCAGACGATGTTGGGCAGCGAGTACGTCACCAACTTCATCCGCTTCGGGCAGATGTACAAAGTGATGGTGCAGGCGCCGCCCGAATACCGCGCGCGGCCTGAAGACGTGCTGCGCATTCAGGTGAAGAACGACCGCGGTGAGCTGGTGCCGCTCTCGGCCTTCGTCACGCTGAGCAAGACCCACGGCGTCGACAAGACCACCCGCTACAACATGTACCCCTCGGCCGAGGTGACCGGCGACGGGCGTGCGGGCTTCAGCACCGGCGAAGTACTGGCCGCGGTGCAGGAGGTCGCGAAGACGAACCTGCCGCGTGGTTTCGACATCGACTGGGCCGGCATCTCACGCGATCAGCTCAAGGCGGGTAACGAGGGGTTCTGGGTCTTCCTCATCTGCCTCGTGTTCGTCTTCCTGGTGCTCTCGGCGCAGTACGAGAGCTTCGTGCTCCCGCTGGTGGTGGTGGGCTCGCTGCCCCCGGGCGTGTTCGGCGCGTTGGGCTTGCTCAAGGTGACGGGTCTGGAGAACAACATCTACGCGCACGTCGCGTTGATCATGCTCATCGGCCTGTTGGGGAAGAACGCCATCCTCGTGGTGGAGTTCGCCGAGCTCAAACGGAAAGAAGGCGCGACGGCGTTCGACGCGGTGGTGACGGCCACGCGGCTGCGCTTGCGGCCGATCCTGATGACCTCGTTCGCGTTCGTGGCGGGCCTGGTGCCGCTGGCGATCGCCACGGGCGCAGGCGCCGTGGGCAATCGCACCATCGGCACCGCGGCGGTGGGCGGCATGTTGGTGGGCACGCTCTTCGGTGCGTTGCTGGTGCCCGGGCTCTACGTGCTGGTGCGCGCGGGGTGGCGGCAGGCGAGCAGCGCGCCCGTGGCCGTTCCTGAGGTGGCGTCATGAAGAGGTGGGTGCCGAGCCTCATGGTCTTTGCGCTCGGGTGTTCGGCGTTCGACCCGGTGGTCATTCGCGAGCAGGAGAAGTTGCCCGACGTCTTCGCAGGGCTGGAAGCTCAGGCCGGCGCGGGTGTTCGGCTCGAATGGAACGAGTGGTTTCAGGATCCTCAGCTCGAGGCGTTGGTGAACCAGGCGCTGGAGCACAACCAGTCGCTGGCGATGGCCGTCGAGCGCGTCGAGGTGGCGCGCGCCGGTGTCACCCGCTCGACGGGCGCCCTCTTTCCCCGCCTCGACCTCGGCATCGGTGCGGGCGTGCGCAAGTACGGGCTCTACACGATGGACGGTGCGGGCAACGCGACGACGGACATCCTCCCCAATCAGCGCGTGCCGGTGAACCTCGGTGACTTCGCGTTGAGCCTGCAGACCAACTGGGAAGCCGACGTGTGGGGGAAGTTGCGGAACCAGAAGAACGCGGCATCGGCCCAGTGGCTGGCCAGCCTCGAGGGCGTGCACTTCGTAGCGACCTCGCTGGTGGCCGAGGTGGCGACGGCGTGGTTCGAGCTGCAGGCGCTCGATCGCACCCGCGAGGTGCTGGCGCGCAGCGTGGTGCAACAGCACGAGGCGCTGGAGGTGGTGCGGACGCAACGCAGCGTCGGTCGGGCCAGTGAGCTGTCGGTCAAACAGTTCGAGGCGCAGTGGCTGCAGACCCGCGCGTTGGAGATCGAGGTCGCGCAGCAGGTGCTCGCCGCGGAGAACCGGCTCAACGTGTTGCTCGGGCGGTTCCCTCAGCCCATCACGCGGCCGAAGCTGGAGCAGTTCGAAGCGGCGGGGCGTTCGGGTGCCGGTGTGCCCGCGGAGCTGCTGCGCAACCGGCCCGACGTGCGCGAGGCCGAGCAGCGGCTCGCCGCGACGAAGTTCGACGTGAAGTCGGCGCAGGCGGCGTTCTTCCCCAGCATCAACCTGAGCATCGGCGTGGGGGTGCAGTCCTTCGACCCGGCGTACCTGGTGCGGCTGCCTGAATCGTTGATCTACAACCTGCTCGGAGGCCTGGTCGCTCCGTTGCTCAATCGCTCCGCCATCGAGGCGCAGCTGGATGGCGCCAAGGCGTTCCAGCGCGAGGCGATGTACGGCTACCAACGCACGGTGCTCGAGGCGTACGTCGAGGTGGTGAACTCGTTGGCCAATCACCAGAGCACCGGGCGCGCGCTGGAGCTCAAGAAGGAACAACAGGCGGCTGTGACGGAGATGGTGAGCACCGCCGACTCGCTCTACCGGGCGGGCAAGGTGAGCTCACTCGAGGTGTTGATCGCCCAGCAGAACGCGATGCGGGGCGAGCTCGAGTTGGTCGAGACCTGGCGACGTCAGCAGGTCGCTGCGGTCACTTTGTACAAGGCGCTCGGGGGCGGCTGGAAGCGCTGAGCGGGGCGCGGGTGAGGCGCTGACCTGGAGGCTGCTGGTCAGACCTCTTACCTGTTAGAGATCGCCCATGCCTCCAGGCGTCATCACTTCTCTGCCCCCCCAGCGCCGGCCCGCGGCCCACGCCGAGGGCGAGCTGGTCAGCCTCATCCTCTCACGTCACTTCCCGCCGAACACCACGCTGCCCTCAGAACGTGAGCTCGCGCTGCAGCTCGGGGTGACCCGGCCGACCTTGCGTGAAGCGTTGCAGCGGCTCGAACGCGACGGGTGGATCGACGTGCAGCACGGCAAGTCGACCCGGGTGCGTGACATCTGGCGCGAAGGCGGGCTCAACGTGCTCGCCGCGGTGGTGCGCAACGGCGGGCCCCTGCCGGATCGGTTCGTCACCAACCTGCTCGAGGTGCGGCTGGCGATGGCGCCGGCCTACGCCCGCGCGGCGGTCGACGCGGACGCTGCCGTCATCGCCGCGTTTCTCAGCGCAGAGAACCGCCCCGAGCAGAACGGGGAGGCTTTCGCTGACTTCGACTGGGCGTTGCACCTCGCGCTCACCACCGCCTCCCAGAATCCGGTGTTCACCCTCATCTTGAATGGGTTCGGCGATCTCTACCGGGTGATGGCGGTGTTCTATTTCGAAGAGGCGGCCGCCCGGCGCGCTTCGACTGAGTTCTACGACGCGCTCCAACTCGCGGCACGCAAAGGCCAGGTCGACAAGGCCGAGTAGATCACCCGCGACGCCATGCAGCACAGCCTGGAGCAGTGGATCAAGGTGGAGCGCAAGACCCGTCAGGAGGCTTCACGATGAAGCGATGGAATGGTTGGGGTGATGAGAGCCACACCTACGAGGTGCCCGCGAAGAGCCGCGCTGCGTTGAGCGAGTGGGTCGGGCCGGCGGTCGCCACGAAGAGCGCGAGCTTGAGTGACGTGCTCTCGACGGTGCCGAAGAGCCGGGTCGATTCGGCGTCGTTCCTCTCGTTCGATCCCGATGATCGGCTTCGTCACGCGCGCGGGCAGAGCTTCGGTGACTGGGTCGCGCTGCGGTCAGGAACGCTGGGCACGTTCCCCGACGCGGTGGCCTACCCGGAGAGCACCGACGACGTGCGCTCGTTGCTCGAGTGGGCCAAGCGCACCCACACGCGGCTCATTCCGTACGGTGGTGGCACCAGCGTGGCGGGCCACATCAACCCCGAAACGAGCGGCGGGCCCACGGTGACGATGGACCTGCGCCGCATGTCGGGGCTGCTCAAGCTCGACTCGGTGAGCCGGCTGGCCACGTTCGGTGCCGGTGTCTCCGGGCCGGATCTCGAGGCGCGGTTGCGCGCGCACGGGCTCACGCTCGGTCACTTTCCCCAGAGCTTCGAGCAGTCCACCCTCGGCGGGTGGATCGCCACGCGCTCGAGCGGTCAGCAGTCAGCGCACTACGGGCGCATCGAGAAGTTGTTCGCCGGCGGTCACGTGGAGACGCCTCGAGGCGCGCTCGAGCTGCCCGTGTTCCCGGCTTCGGCCGCGGGCCCCGACCTGAAGGAGTTCGTGCTCGGCTCTGAAGGCCGCCTGGGGGTGATCACCGAAGCGACCGTGCGCGTCTCTTTGTTGCCGGAGCGCGAAGAGTTCGTGGGTGTGTTTTTCCCCGGGTGGGAAGAAGGGCTCGCGGCCTCACGCACCATCGCGCAGGCGAAGTTGCCGCTGTCGATGTTGCGGCTCTCCGCGCCCGAAGAAGCGCGCACCATGTTGATGCTCGCAGGTCACGAGCGGCTGCTCGGCGCGTTGGAAGCGTGGATGAAGTTTCGCGGGGCGGGTGAAGGCAAGGCGCTGCTGTTGATCGGCTCGACCGGCACCGCTGCGACGGTGAGCTTCGCGCTGGCGGAAGCGCTCGCGTTGACGCGCAAACACGCCGGCATTTCTGCGGGCCGCACCTTCGGAGCGCAGTGGACGAAGAACCGCTTTCGCGCGCCGTACCTGCGCAACTCCTTGTGGGAGCTCGGCTACGCGGTCGACACGTTGGAGACGGCCGCTCCGTGGTCCGCGGTGCCCAGGCTGCTGCAGGACGTGGAAGCCGCGCTGCGCACGGGCCTCGAGAAGTGGAACGAGAAGACGCACGTCTACACGCACCTCTCGCATCTCTACGGAGACGGCTCGAGCATCTACACCACCTATCTGTTCCGCCTGGCGCCGACGCCGGAAGAGACGATGGAGCGCTGGCGGCATCTCAAACACCTCGCCAGTGAAGCGATCGTCGCGGGGCATGGCACCATCAGCCATCAGCACGGGGTGGGCGTCGATCACGCGCCGTACCTGGCCGCCGAGAAGGGCGCGCTGGGCATGTCGACGTTGGCTGACATGTTGCGAGGGTTCGACCCGTCGGGGCTGATGAACCCCGGAAAGTTGATCGCATGAGCGTCTCGAGAGAACAGACGTGGAGCCGGCTCGAAGGCCACGGCCCGTGGGACCTGGTGATCGTCGGAGGTGGCATCACCGGTGTCGGCCTGCTCCATGAAGCGACCCGGCGCGGGCTCGACGCGTTGTTGGTGGAGCAGGGCGACTTTGCCTCGGGCACCTCGAGCCGAAGCTCGAAGCTGGTGCACGGTGGGTTGCGCTACCTCGCCCAGGGCGACCTGCGCTTGACCTGGCAGTCGGTGCGCGAACGCGAGCGTTTGCTCAGTGAGCTGCCCGGTCTGGTGGAGCCGATCGGCTTTCTGATGCCCAGCTACGCCGACGACCGCATGGGCAAGCGCATGATGCGCACCGGCCTGCGCATCTACGACTTCTTCGGGAGCGGGGTGCCGCACAAGGCGCTCAGCGTGTCGGATCTGTTGATGCTCGCGCCGCGGTTGCGGCTCGAGCGGCTGGCGGGTGGGTTCTGGTACCGCGACGCGCAGACCGATGACGCGCGGCTGGTGCTGCGGGTGTTGTTCGACGCGCTCGCCGCGGGTGCTTCGGCGATCAACTACGCGCGGGTCGAGGAGTTGCTCACCCGCGACGGCCAGGTCTCCGGCGTGGTGCTGCGCGACAAGGAGCAGGAGCGCGTGGTGCGCATCGAAGCGCGTGCGGTGGTGAACGCGACCGGTGCGTGGGCTGACGTGCTGCGCGCCGGGGTCGATGCGAAGCCGGCGATCCGTCCGCTGCGGGGCAGTCATCTGCTGTTCCCCTCGTGGCGATTCGCGGTGGCCCAGGCCGTGGCGTTTCGGCATCCGCGCGATGGGCGGCCGATGTTCGCCTATCCGTGGGAGGGACTGACGCTCCTGGGCACGACGGATCTCGATCACGATCGCCCGCTCGATGAAGCGCCGCACATCAGTCCGGCGGAGGCGGCGTCGTTGGTCGAAGCAGCGCGCGCGGCGTTCCCCGGGTTGTCGTTGAGCGTGAGTGACGCGGTGTCGAGCTACTCGGGGGTGCGGCCAGTCATCGGCACGGGAAAGAAGGATCCCTCGAAAGAATCGCGCGAGCACGTCATCTGGCAAGAGCGGGGGTTGTGGACGGTCACCGGCGGCAAGCTGACGACCTTCCGGGAGATCGCGCGCGAGGCGGTCGACAAGTTCGAGCTCTCGATGCCGGCGCAGCGGGTGAAGGCACCGAAGCGCGGAAAGTTTCAGCAGCCTCCGACCGGCGCGCGTTGGGGTGAACTCGACGTGCTCGAGCGGCGGCGGTTGGCGGGGCGCTACGGCACGTGGACTCCGGCGCTGGTCGAGGCGTCGCGTGAAGGTGAGCTGCAGCGCATTCCCGAGACGTTCTTCCTGTGGGCGGAGCTTCGACACGCGGCGCGCGTGGAGCGGGTGGTGCACCTGGAAGATTTGCTGCTGCGGCGGGTGAGGGCCGGGTTGCTGCTCTCGGATGGTGGCGCGGAGCACTTGAAGCGCATTCGGGCGATCTGTCAGCCCGAGCTGGGCTGGTCGGATTCTCGCTGGGCGAAAGAAGAGGATCTCTATCTGGCGACCTGGGCGCGGCAGCATGCTCCTCCTCGCGCGACTGCCGAGCGGGTGGTGGCGCCGCGGGCGAGCGCGCCACGCCCGTGATCAGTGATGGACCTGCCGGCCCGTGAGCCAGTCGGTGCCGGCTTCCGTTCGACGCCCTGCAGACACCGAGTTCGGCCACGGCAGCGGCAGCGCCATCATCGACAGCGCGGCACCCACCAGTCCGGTGTTCTTGAGGAAGTGGGTCATCTCCATGATGCGCGCCTGGGGATCACCGATCGCCCAGAAGTTGTGCATCACGAGCGTGACCGGCACCAGGAAGAGCATGATCAGCGTGAGACCGACGCGCGGGAGGAAACCAAGCAACACGCTCAGTCCTCCGAGCAGGATCAGCATGCCGCTGAAGGCGACCGCGAGGTGCGGCATCGGCACGCCCTTGGAGGCCGCGTAGCCGGCCATCGCGTTCATGCTGATGAAGTGGTTGAGACCGCTGAAGAGAAAGTAGCCGCCGAAGAGGATCCGGCCGAGGAGAAGAATAGTCTTCATGTGTGTCACCTCGTCAGTCGGTTAACGGTGCGCGCGATTGACTGCCGAGCCCGTTCGGCCAGCCCTGATGGTGGGTAGTGGGGTGAGGGTTTGGTTGGGCGCTCGTCCCGTGTGGGCTCTGGGCACGACGCACGGTGAGTTCATGTGACGTAGAGGGGCGGGCCTGCTCGGCAAGCTGTGACAACCCTGTTGTCACGCGTGACTACAGGGTTGCTACGGCTGAGAGAGTCGCCCCGGGCGGACTTCGTCACATGCGCATCTTCGGCCCTGCCGGAGAGGCCTGCGCGTGATGAGCACGAACAACGGCCTGTGAACCACCGCCTTCTTCAAGGCCGACTACGCTGACCTGCGCAGTTCGATTCTGGCATCCAATCGCAGTGTTTGGCGGAGGACTCATGCCGCAGCTCCACTACCGGGCGTGCAATCTGTGTGAAGCCATCTGCGGTCTCGCCATCGAACACGAAGACGGGAAGATCCTCGGCATTCGGGGCGACCGCGATGATCCGTTCAGCCGCGGCCACATCTGCCCCAAGGCCGTCGCGCTCAAAGACGTCTACGAAGATCCGGATCGACTCCGTCACCCGGTGCGCCGCGACGGAGATCGGTTCGTCGAGGTCTCCTGGGAAGAGGCTTTCACCGACATCGGCCAGCGCCTGCGCGCGATCCGGGCAGAGCACGGCAACGACTCGGTCGCGTTGTCCCAGGGCAACCCCGTGCTGCACAACTACGGCGCGTCGATCTACGCGCAGACGCTGCTCCCCTGGGCGCTCGGCACGCGCAACCGCTTCTCCAGCACCTCGGTCGACAACCTCCCGCGCATGCTCGTCTCGCGTTGGATGTACGGGAACCAGGCGATTCTTCCTGTGCCTGATCTCGATCGCACTTCGCACTTCTTGATCCTCGGGGCGAACCCGATGGCCTCGAACGGCTCGGTGATGACCGCACCTGATCTCCCGAAGCGGCTCAAGGCGCTGCGTGAACGCGGTGGAAAGATCATCGTCCTCGATCCCCGCAGAACCGAGACCGCCAACGTCGCCGATGAACACCACTTCATCCGGCCCGGCACCGACGCGCTGTTCCTGCTCGGGTTTCTGAACACGCTGTTCACCGAAGGGCTCGTGCGGCTTCGGCGCAACACCGTTCCGCTGGCGGGCGTGGAAGCGCTGCGCGCGCTGGTGCTGGAGTTCACCCCCGAACGCGTCGCAGCTCCGACGGGAATCTCAGCGAACGACACCCGGCGTCTCGCCCGCGACTTCGCCGCCGCGCCCTCCGCCGTCTGCTACGGCCGCATGGGCGTCAGCGCGCAGGAGTTTGGCCTGCTGGCCACCTGGCTCATCGACGTCATCAACGTCGTCACCGGCAACCTCGATCGCGAAGGCGGGCCGATGTTCACCAGCCCCGCGGTCGACCTGGTCGCGATCGCCCGGCACGCGGGTCAGCCCGGCAGCTTCGACGCGTTCCGCAGCCGGGTGCGCGATCTGCCGGAGTTCAATGGCGAACTCCCCATCAGCACCATGGCCGACGAGCTCGAGACGGAAGGCGCAGGGCAGGTGCGGGCGCTGCTGATCACCGCGCACAACCCGGTGCTCTCTGCGCCCAACGGCCGTCGGCTCGATCGCGCGCTCTCGAAGCTGGAGCTGATGGTCGCCGTCGATCTCTACGTCAACGAGACCACCCGGCATGCGCACTACATTTTGCCGTCGACCACCACGCTCGAGCACGATCACTACGACCTCGCGCTGCACGCGGTCGGCATTCGCAACACCACGCGGTGGAACGGGGCCCTGTTCGAGCCCGCGAAGGGGCTGCTGCACGATTGGCAGATCTTCCTGCGGCTGATCGCGGAGATCACCGGCGGCGTCGCCGGGCGCGCGATGCTCGCGGTGGGGAATCGGCTCACGCCGCGCACCATCGTCGACTTGCTGCTGCGGGCGGGGCCGACGAAGTTCACGGTGAAGAAGCTCGAGGCGTTACCTCACGGTGTCGATCTCGGCCCGTTGGTGCCTCGACTCAAGGCACTTGGGACCACGGTCATCGAGCTCACGCCTGAGGTGATGCTGCGTGATGTGGCTCGGCTGCGAGCGTCGATGAGCAGGGGGCAGGCTTCGCTCTCGTTGATTGGACGCAGAGACTTGCGCTCCAACAATTCGTGGATGCACAACAGTCAGCGGCTCGTGAAGGGGCGGCCGCGGTGCGTCTTGTACATGCACCCTGACGATGCGGCTCCTCGTGGGCTGGAGAACGGGGAAACAGTCGCCGTTCGTTCTCGCGTCGGTGAGGTTCGGGTGGTCCTCGAGGTGACCGATGCGGTCATGCCCGGCGTGGTGAGTTTGCCTCACGGGTGGGGGCATGACCGGCCGGGCGTGAAGCTCGGCGTGGCCCAAGCTCACTCAGGCGTCAGCGCGAATGATCTGACGGATGAGGAATTGGTTGATCAGAGTTGTGGCACCGCGGTTCTGAACGGGGTGTCGGTGGAGGTGACGACGCCCTCACCCTGACCCTCTCCCGAAGGCAGAGGGGACTTCATTACGAGCGTCTTGCGGCGGCTCGTTCGGTAAAACGCGCCAGCCGGGCCGAGACGGTCTTGCGAGTGACCCCCAGCGTCTGGGCGATCTCCTCCAGCGTGTGGCCTTCGACCCAGTGCATGGTCGCCGCGGTCATCGTGAAGTCGTCTTCACCCTTGGTGAGAATCGCCAGATCGTGCGCCCACTCGACCCGCTCGCTCTCGGCCATCGTCTGACGTGAGGCCCAGCCAGCGCCTTGTTCTTCCACCGAGGTGTCGGGCTCGCCTTCGCGCACCGCCAACTCAGCCGCCCGCCCATGCCACCGCCCGCGTTTGCGAAGCCGGTCGATCGCCTGGTTGGTGGCGACCCGGTAGAGCACCGTCAACGGCTGCGCTTCCCCTCGCCAGTTGCCTTTCAAGAAACCGACGAAGGTGTCCTGCAGGCAATCCTGCGCTTCGGCATCGGAGCCCAGCAGCGAACGGCACCGCCTGAACAGCATTGGCCCGTAGCGGCGGTAGATGGCTTCGACTTCAGCTCGCTGCGCTTCGGGCCCCACGCGCGATGAGACTTACCACGCCCGCCTCAGGGTCCATGGCCCGTTGCACGCCAACGCGGTAGATCCCGCCCGGCCCATGGCGCGATTTCTTCTCTTGTGCGTGTTGTTCGCCTCGGTAGCGCACGCCGAACGCCGCTTCGCCCTGCTGGTGGGGGCCAACGACGGCTGGGCCACCGATCGCTCCTTGCGCTACGCCCACGACGACGCGCGCCGGGTGCAAGAGGTGTTGGTGCAGCTGGGCAACGTCGCCGAAGCCGACACCACGCTGCTCTACGAGCCCACCACCCGCGAGCTCGACGCGGCGCTCACGAAGATCGAAGCCCAGCTCGCCGCCAGCACCGAGCCCACGCTGCTCTTCTTCTTCTACTCAGGGCACGCCGACGCGAGCGCCTTTCACCTGCGCGGCCCGGTGTTGGCGCTCACCACGCTGGCCGATCGCCTCTCGAATACGAAGGCGGGGCTCACGCTGGCGGTGGTCGATGCGTGCCGCTCCGGCGCCATCCTCGGCACCAAAGGCGCCATGCCGGTGGCCGCCGTGCGCCTGCTGGCCGACGAACCGGTGCAAGGTTTTGCGTTGCTCAGCTCCAGCGGCGCCGACGAGCTCGCGCAAGAGTCGAAGGCGCTGGCGGGCTCCATCTTCACGCACCACTGGGTCTCGGCCTTGCGCGGGGCAGGCGACGTCGACGGTGACGGCACGGTCAGCCTCACCGAAGCCTACGGCTACGCGTACGACCGCACCCGCATCGACACGGAAGCCTCTGCCTTGCCGCAGCGCCCGGGTTTCCGTTTCTCCCTCAAGGGCCGGGGCGACGTGCCGCTCACCCGGTTGATCACCGCCGCCGCCACGCTGGAGCTGGAGGCCGAACCCAGCCACCGCTACGTGGTGGTCGACGCCGCCGAACAACACCTGGTGGCCGAAGCGAGATCCGATCCCACCGAGCGCCGGCGGCTCCAACTCTCGGCGGGCAGCTACCGCATCAAGCGCCCCGTGCTCGACGGCGTGCTGGTGGCCGAGGTCACCATGGTGCCCGGCACCGTGCTCTGGGCTTCGCGCCTCGACTACAAGAAGGAGCCGCTGGAGGCGGGCCTGGTGAAAGGCTCCAGCGCCTTCGCGGAGTGGGCGGCCAGCGGCACCCTCGCGCAAGGCGACGTGAACGCCGCGCTCGACATGTTCCAGCGCATGCTCGACGAAGATCCCTACGAGACCCGTGCCCGCCGGGGAAAAGCGCGCGCGTTGTTGGTGCGCTCCACCGAGCTGCAGCGCGAAGGCAAGACGGCCGAAGAGCAGAAGGTGCTCGAAGAGGCGCTCTCGCTCGATCCCACCTTCGGTGAAGACCCTTCCGTCGCGCGGTTCGCCGAACGCGCCAAGGTGCTCAAGTTCGAGAACGCCCGCCAGACCGCGCTCAAGAAGGCGCTGGCCGACGAGATTCTCAACGACCCAAGGCTCACCAAACACTGGGGCATCACCTTCGCGCTGTTGAGCACCAAGGGCATCCTGGTGCTCGAAGGCCACTGGATGCCCACGCCCTGGCTCTTCATCACCCTGGGCGTCGACTTCATCGGCCCCGGCATCGACCTGAGCGCGCGTTGGGTACCGCTCGCTTCCTTGTGGAGCCCGTACATCGGCGGCGGCGCGCACTACGGCTTCGATGCCTGGCAGCGCAAATCGAACAGCACCATCACCATCAACGGCATGCCCGCAGCCCTCTCGTACGATGACATCTGGGGGAAGATGTTCCACGGCGACCTGGGCATTCAGTTCATGGCGCCCGGCGGCTTCACCGCGGAGTTCGGCGGTGGCCCGATGCTCTACTACTCAGACCGAAAACAGGCCTTCGACTGGTTCGGGTTCATCCATCTGGGGCTGGGCGTCTTTTTCCGCTGAAAGACCTACCCACGATTTCGACCTCGAACGACTGATGTGCACCGCTGGCCATCACGGCCGGTGCCGTCAACCCAACCGAGGTCACCCCATGAAGAAGCTCCTCTCCATCACCCTTGCCGTGCTCGCGCTCTCCTCCACTGGCTGTGCTGGCATGCGCGCCGCGGCCGCCCGCAACAAGTTCATCGAGAACGCGGTGATGGGTCACACCTACCAGCGCCCCTGCAACGACATCTGGGGCGCGGCGCGCACCATGTTGTTCGCGCGCGACTTTCAGGTGAAGAGCGCTGACGCGGCCGCCGGCCTCACGCTGGAGACGGAGTGGAAGATCAGCCAGAACGGCAACTCGATGAGCAGCGCCCGCTACCTCTTTCAGGGCAGCGCGCCGTCGCCCACCAGCTGCCAGGTGTCGGCCACCCGCGCGTTCAAGAACCAGCAGGGAAGCACCAGCATGAACCGCGACTGGCAGATGGAGTGGGACCTGCTCAAGCAGGTCGACATCGAGTCGGCCCAGCGCATCGAAGTCGACGCCACCGCGGCCGGCGAAGTCGCGCGCAACCAGAAGAGCTGAAACAAGCACCTCGCCTCTCCGCCACCGCGGACGCCTCGAACGCCGATGCGGGAACCGCGTTCACGTTGCGGTTCCCGCGCGCTTCGGCGTGAAGCGCTCCTTCACTTGGGCATGATCACCGAGTCGATGACGTGGATGACGCCGTTGCTGGTCTCGATGTCGGTCTTGGTGACGTTCGCGCCGTCGACCATCACCTTGCCATCCTTGAGGCCGAGGGTGAACTCAGAGCCCTGAACCGTCTTCACCTTCGAGCCGTCCTTCATCTTCACCACGTCGGCGGCCATCACTTTCCCGGAGACCACGTGGTAGGTGAGCACCGCGGCCAGCTTCTTCTTGTCCTTCAGGAGCGCCTCGAGATCCTTCTTGGGCACCTTGGCGAACGCTTCGTCGGTGGGCGCGAAGACGGTGAACGGGCCCTTGCCCTTGAGCGTCTCGATGAGCCCGGCTTCGGTGAGCGCGGTGGCGAGCGTCTTGAACGACCCCGCGGCCACGGCAGTGTCCACGATGTCCTTCTGGGCAGCAGGAGCAGCGACAGGAGCGGCCATGTCGCCCTTCTTCGCCTGCGCAAACGAAACGAACGACGCCAGCACGACACCGGTCAGCAGCAGCTTCTTCATGGGTGTGAATCTCCGTTTGAGTGAAATGACTTCGCTCCGAGGTACGGGGCCCCGTCATTTCTGTTTCACGGAAAGTGTCGTGCTCACCCGGCGCTGAACGGTCAGGCCGTGCTTCTGCATCAGCCGGTACAGGGTGACGCGGTTGATGCCGGCGCGTTTGGCGGCCGCGTCGACCTTGCCATCGTGGGCGTCGAGCAGCTCGGCCAGGTAGCGGCGCTCCAGCGGGGCGAGCCAGGCTTCTCGGAGCTCGGCGAGCGTCTTCGGCGCGGGCTCGGGGGCGGCGGGTGTGGCGGAGAGGGACTCGGTGCCCCGCATCACCCTGGGTAAATCGTCGGGCGTCACGGTGTCGGTGCGGGCCATCACCACCGCGTGCTCCAGGGTGTTCTTCAGCTCGCGCACGTTGCCGGGAAAGTCCCAGGCCTGCAGCACGGCCATCGCCTCGCGGCTCAGCTTGGAGACCTTGCGCGCGTGTTTCTGCGCCGCCTGCTGCAAGAAGACCTGCGCGAGGATGGGCAGGTTGTCCTTGTACGTGCGCAACGCGGGCAGCTCGACGGTGATGACCCCCACGCGGAAGAAGAGGTCGTCGCGGAACCGGTTCTCCTTCACCATCTGGGGGAGGTCGCGGTTGGTGGCGCAGATGAAACGCACGTCGACCCGGCCGGGCGCGGCGTTGCTGCCCAGCGGTGACACCTCGCCCTGTTCGATGGCGCGCAGCACCTTGGCCTGCAGCATCAAGGGCAGCTCGCCCAGCTCGTCGAGGAACAAGGTGCCGCCGTCGGCCTTCTGAAACTCGCCGATCTTGTCGAAGGAGGCGCCCGTGAACGCGCCCTTCACGTGACCGAAGAGCACGCTCTCCAGCATCGTCTCGGGGATGGCCGCGCAGTTGACGGTGACGAACGGTTTGGCGGCGCGTTTGCTGTTGAAGTGAATCGCGCGTGACACGAGATCCTTGCCGGTGCCGCTCTCGCCGGTGACCAGCACGGGCACGTCGGTGCCGGAGACCTGCTCCAGCTTGCGCTCCACCTCGTGCCACGCAGGCGAGAGCCCCTTGATGACGAAAGGCCGGCCGGTGTCGGCCCGGGTCTGCCGGGCGAGCGACGCGCGGCGCAGGTACTTGGCCGACGCAGCGGCGACCTCTTCGAGCGCGGTCACGTGCGCGTACTCGAACGCCTGCTTCTGAGCGCTGGCAACCGTGAGCACCCCGATGGGTTTGCCCTGGTAGAAGATGGGCACGGCCAGCACCGACTCCACGTCGAGGAAGTAGCGGGCGTAGTTGGGGTCTTTCTCCGTGTCGTTGCAGAGGTACGGAGCGCCCTGCTCGAAGCACGACATGGCGATGCCGTTGGCCCGACCATCGCGCCGCGGCCGCAACACGGAGCCGGTGCCCGGCAAAGTCACGATGACGTCGTCCACCATGTGGAAGTCGACGGTCAGCCCCTTCGCTTTGGCGTCCCAGAGGAAAACGGCGCCGTTGCGGCTGCCGGTCTTGGCGCAGGCCACCTCCACCAGGCGGCGCGCCACGGACTCCATGTCGACTGCGTGAAGTTGCGCGTCTGTATCCATCATTGCTCGATTTGATATCAGTGTTGCATCAATGCAACAAAGGCACGAACCTGGTCCAGTGAAAACGTATGGTTGCGGTCTGTTGTCGACGGCACGCAGGCTGCAAATCCAGTCTGCAACCTCGCTGCTCCGAAAGAACCCGACCATGACCGCACTTCGCACCTCGCTCCTGACGCTGGCCCTCACCTTCACCGCTTGCGGCCCCGCCGACGCGTTCATCGAAGGCCAGGACGAAGTCGAGACGATGGACGCCGAGTCGGAGCTCGCGGCGACCACCGGCAAGTTCGAGACGTTCGTCGGCAAGGACGGCCGGCACTACTTTCACCTGCTCGCGGGCAACGGCGAGAAGATCCTCGCCAGCCAGGGTTACTCGACGGCCGCCTCGGCCCGGGCCGGTGTCGAGTCGGTCGCCACCAACGCCACCAGCGCGCAGCGGTACCTGCAGCGTGAAGCGTCGGACGGCACCCGCTACTTCGTGCTCACCGCGGTCAACGGCCAGATCATCGGCGTCAGCGAGATGTACGCCACCGCGGCGAACTCCGCGCGCGGCGCGCTGGCCGTGCAGAACGTGGTGAAGAACATCGTCTCCTCGGGCGTTGCGCTCACCGGCGACACGAAGTTCGAGACGTTCAAGGGCCTCGACGGCAAGTACTACTTCCACCTGAAGGCGAACAACGGCCAGATCGTGCTGCAGTCGCAGGGCTACACCACGAAGACCAGCGCCACCAACGGCATCGCCTCGGTGCGCACCAACGGCATCAACCGCGACCGCTTCGAAGTGCGCGCGGCGGCGGATGGCCAGAGCTACTTCGTGCTCAAGGCGGTCAACGGCGCCGTCATCGGCCGCAGCGAGATGTACGTGACCAACAGCAACGCGCAGAACGGCATCGCCGTCGTGATGGGCCTGGTCACCGAGTCGAAGTAATCGAAGTCTCCTCCCCGGAGGACAACGCGCTCGAGGTGCCAAAGGGGGCACTTCGAGCGCGTTCTAGTTTGCGGGGCTCGTGCCCCCCTCTCCCAGAGGAGAGAAGCTTGCTTCTGAGGGCCCGCCTGCGCACTGATGCGGCATGGCGAAGTTCAAGCTGAATGGCGTGGAGCGTGAAGTCGATGCGCCGCCCGAGATGCCGCTGCTCTGGGTCATTCGCGATGTGCTCAAGCTGACCGGCACCAAGTTCGGCTGCGGCATGGCGTTGTGTGGCGCCTGCACTGTGCACCTCAATGGCCAAGCCACCCGCAGCTGCATTCTCCCGGTGGGCGCGGTCGAAGGTCAGCAGGTGCGCACCATCGAGGGCCTCGCGAAAGGCGAAGCGCTGCACCCCTGTCAGCGCGCGTGGAACGAGCTGTCGGTGCCGCAGTGTGGCTACTGCCAGCCGGGCCAGCTGATGCAGGCGAGCTCGTTGCTCGCGCAGAACCCCGCGCCGACCGACGACGACATCACCGCCTCGATGAGCGGGAACATCTGCCGCTGCGGCACCTACCCGCGCATTCGCGCCGCGATTCACCGGGCCGCTGAAATGGCCAAAGATGAACAGGTCGATCTCAAGGCGGCCATCACCAGCGAGCCGTTGAAGTGAGCGACTTCTCGCGACGTGGCTTCATGCAGGCGGGCCTCGCGCTCGGTGGCGGCCTGGTGCTGGAGATTCTCCCCTCCGGCGCGCATGCGGCCGGCTCGAAAGCGAACTTCACGCCCGGCGCGTTCTTGCGCATCACCGCCGACGACGTGGTCACCGTGGTGCTGGCCCGGGCGGACATGGGGCAGGGCACCTCGACCATGCACGTGCAGCTGCTCGCAGAAGAGCTGGGCATCGACCCGTCGAAGGTGAAGACCGAACACGCGGGCAACGACCGCCGCTACGACAACCCGGTGATGGGGCTGCAGCTGACCGGCGGCAGCACCTCGACGGCCGCCTCCTGGGGTCCGTATCGCCAGGCCGGCGCCACCGCGCGCGCGATGCTCGTCGCCGCGGCCGCCAAACGGTGGGGCGTGACGCGCACCGATTGTGTCGCGCGTGACGGCGCGGTGGTGCACCTGCCCACGCAGCAGCGGCTCACCTTCGGAGCGCTCGCCGAATCTGCCGCGGGCCTGCACGTGCCCGAGGTGGCCCCGCGCGAAAAAGACTTCACCCTCATCGGCAAGCCGATCCCCCGCGTCGACTCGATGGAGAAGGTGCTCGGCCAGGCCGGGTACGGCATCGACGTGCAGGTGCCCGGCGCGAAGGTGGCCGTGTTGCTGCGCTGCCCGGTGCCCGGCGGAACGCTCGAGTCGTTCGATGGCAGCGAAGCGAAGAAGCTCTCGGGGGTCTCGCACGTGGTGGCGGTGCCCTCGGGCGTCGCGGTGGTGGGTGACACCTATTGGCACGCGCGCCGCGCTGCGCAGGCGGTGAAGGTGAAGTGGAGTGAAGGCGCGCTCGCGAAGTTCGACAGCAAGACGCTCGAGGCGGATCACCTGAACGCCGTGCGTGGGAGCACCGGCGAGCGCGTGAAGAACACGGGCGATGCGCTCGACACGCTCACCCGCGCCGGCACCGTCATCGAAGCGGAGTACTCCGCGCCCTACCTCGCGCACGCCACCATGGAGCCGCAGAACGCCACGGCCTGGGTGCGCGACGGCAAGGTGGAGATCTGGGCGCCCACGCAAGGCGCGATGATGGCGGCGGAGCAGGTGGCCCGCGCGCTCGACGTCTCCCAGTCAGACGTGACCGTGCACACGACGTGGCTGGGCGGAGGTTTCGGCCGCCGCATCGCGCAGGACTACGTCATTGAAGCCGCACAGGTCTCGAAGGCCATCGGCGGTCCGGTGAAGGTGGTGTGGAGTCGCGAAGACGACATGCGGCACTCGCCCTATCGCCCGGCGGCCACGCACCGGGTGCGAGGTGCCATTTCAGCCGATGGCAAACCGCTGGCCTGGCACCACCGGGTGGCAAGTCAGAGCATCCTCACGCAGGTACTCCCTGACTTCGTCGGTGGGCTGTTGCCTTCAGGCCTTCACTTTCTACGGCGTACCCTGGCCTCGTTGGGGCAGAGCTCGGTCTCCACGAGCGACCCCACCTCAGTCGAAGGCATCGACAGCTTGCCGTACGACCTGCCGCACCTCGCGGTCGACTTCGTGCCGGTCGAGACTGGCGTGCCGGTGATGTTCTGGCGCAGCGTCGGCCACTCGCACACCGCGTTCGCCACCGAGAGCTTCATCGACGAGCTGGCCCACGCCGCGAAGGCGGATCCCTTCGAGTACCGGCGTTCGCTCTTGATGCGGCAGCACCGCCACCGCTGGGTGCTGGAGTTGGTGGCCGAAAAAGTCGGCTGGACCACGCCCGCCCCCGAAGGCCTCGGGCGGGGCATCGCGGTGCACAAGAGCTTCGAGAGCTACGCGGCGGCCGCCGCTGAAGTGAAGATCGAAGACGGCGCCATCGTGGTCAAGCGCGTGGTGATCGCCATCGACTGCGGCCGGGTGGTGAACCCGGACATCGTGAAACAACAGCTCGAGTCGGCGGTCATCTTCGGGCTGAGCGCCACGCTCAAGCAGCGCATCACCTTCGAGAACGGCAGGGTGCAGCAGTCGAACTTCCACGACTTCCCGCCGCTGCGGCTCTCGGAGACGCCGGTCATCGAGACGTACCTGCGGGAGAACGAAGCGCTCCCCACCGGCGTAGGTGAACCCGGTGTGCCGGTCATCGCGCCCGCGGTGGCCAACGCGGTGTTCGCGTTGACCGGTCAGCGGCTGAGGTCGTTGCCGTTGACGCTGCCGCCGGTGTGATTTTTTCGAAGTGTGGCTTGCGCGGAGACAGTGAAGGCCCGGTGTTGTGACCGCAGGGTTCACACGGGGCCTGCCTCCCGAGCGAAGAACCTGCGGCACATGCCTTGCGAAGGCGGGGCGCTCCACTTCAACCCGGAGCTGCACCATGAAACGTCTCCTCACCTCGTTGCTCGCGCTCACCTGCTGGACCGGCTGCATGTTGTCCCCCACCGATGACGGCCGGGTGGCCAGCACCACCGCGCCGCTCACCTTCAACGGCTACCACACGTATGCCTCTGCTCCCGTGCAGGTGCGCGCGTGGAACTTCGCCACCAACACGATGGAGAACCTGGGCGCTCCGGTGATGAGCGCCGCCACCTCGAGCCTCTCGCTGGAGAAGCCGCTCTACGCCTGGGCGTCCACCCGCACGCTGGGCCCGAACTTCTGGCGGGCGGGGCCGATCTCCGGCCGGTGCGCGGTGACCGCCGCGCGGACCACGGTGGCCGGCTCCGGGTACAACATGCTCAGCGTGGAGCAGGACTGGGCCAGCTGCTTCAGCGCGAACAACAACACCACCACCTCGTTCGCTCAGAATTGCGCCGCCGACGACAGCCCGAACGCGCGCCTGTACACCAACGATTGGGGCTCGCGTGTGGTCGACTCCAGCCGGCTCGCGTTGGTGGCCCTGGTGGCTGGCGGGCAGATTACGGTCAACCTCGACAACTTCACGCCGACCGCCTGGCAGTTCTGCAACGCGGGGAACCCCGACGGCTGCCCTGCTGGCGGCGCGTCAGACCCGGAGACGTGGAAGTTCTTCAACCCCAACGCCTCGTTCATCTCGCAGCGCGCGGCCGACGGCACCACCTCCACGATGAACTTCAATATCGACCCCACCCGCAGCCAGCCGATGACCGTCTACATCGACGACATGCGCTCCAGGTCGTTGGGCTTGCGGGTCGACGGTGACGAGCTGGTGTTGCGCATCAACTTCGAGGCGACCGGCGCAGAGATTCGCATGAACTGCATTCGCGACGGGCTTTGCCCGTTCATCGACGGCCGGACCATCGACTTCGCCGCGCCCAGCGTCGATCTGCGGTTCCGCCTCGAGGTGAAGGGCGCCAGGGTGACCTACACCACCGCCCGGGCGGTCTTCACGGGAGGCACTGCCGGTGACGAAGCGCGCGACGCCGAGACGGGCATCTCCGAGGCCATCACCCAGAAGCTCAGCACCGACGCGACCATTCGCGCTTCGGTGAGCGAGGCCCTCGACGGAATGGTGCGGGGCGCCGCCGACCTCGGCACTTTCCCGGTGGCCGAGGTCACCGTGGGTGGCGGGGTGATGAACGTGCGCCCCGGCTGCCCCCTCGACTGAAAAACCGTGAAATGGGTCCGACCGCCGGGCGTTGAACCCGGCGTGCCGATGGTCCGACTCATGCTCCACGTGATGCTCGCCGGGGTGTACGTCTTCCTCACTTCGTTGACGCTCCTGGTGCAGCTGGCCGGCCCCGTGAGTTTCGTGGGCGTGGCGGTGCTCACCTTGTTGGGCGCGTGGGCCGGGGCCAGCTCGACCCTGCGCACCAAGGAGAGCCTCTTCGCCGCGGCCGCTGGGGTGGGGTTGCTGTTGCTCCTGGCGCTGCGGGGCACCGCGTTCAGCTCGTGGATGAACGTGTGGATCACCACGGTGATGGTGCCGCTCTCCCTGAGCGTGTGGGCGGTGGTGGCGTGGCGGCGTGCGTCAGAAGAAGCCGAAGAGGCTCACACGTTGCGCGCGACCCACTGATGCATGGCCGGCGCGGGCAGCACGCCGCTCTGGCGCGCGCGCTCCTGACCTCCCTTGAAGACGATGAAGGTGGGAATGCCGCGGATGCCCAGGCGCGCGGAGGGCTGCGGGTGCTCGTCGGTGTTCACCTTGAGCAGCAACGCCTTACCGGCTTGAGCGCGTCCCACCTGCTCCAGAATCGGAGCGGCCGCGCGGCATGGCCCACACCACGGCGCCCAGAAGTCGACCACCACCGGCACCGGTGAGTTCGCCACCGCGCGCTCGAAGGCCTGCGCATCGACCTCTTGCGGCGCGCCGGAGAGCTCCAGGGTCGCGTGACACTTGCCACACTCCGGCTCACCCGCGGGACGTTGAGCGGGGACCCGGTTGAACGCACCACACTTCGAGCAACGGAACATGTTCTCACTGGTAAGGCAGCCGACTTCGAAGTCCAGTCGGGGGCATGACCACCGCGCTCATCCCCGCAGCGGGCGGCAGCTCGCGGTTGGGCCAGCCCAAACAACTGGTGAAACGACACGGGGAGACCCTGGTGCATCGGGCGGCCCGCATCGCGCTGGAAGCGGGCTGTACGCGCGTGCTGGTGATCGAAGGGGCGGTCGCCTTGCGCGAGGCCCTGGCAGATCTCCCCGTGGAGCGGGTGTTCTGCGCCGAATGGGGACGCGGGCCCGGGGCTTCGTTGAGTGCCGGCGCGCGCGTCGCGGGCGACGTCTCGCTGCTGGTGCTGCTGGCGGATCAATATGCCGTGACGGCCCTGCACCTGCGCGCTTTGCTGGCGGCGCCGGGTGAGGTCGCGGCGGCGCGGTACGCAGGTCAGCTGGGTGTGCCCGCGCGTTTTTCAGCGCCCTACGCCGCGGTGCTGCGCGAGCTGCCCGATTCGAGTGGCGCGAAAGGGTGGCTGCGATCCCATGCGTCACTCGTCACCCCGGTGGACTTGCCTGAGGCCGAGCTCGACCTCGACACGCCCGATCAACTGATCAACTTTCAGAACTGAATTTCAGATCTGAAGAGTTCAACCATGAAGACAACCAACTGCGTGGATCCACGGCGCTGGGCCGCTGGCACGTCGTTCGCTGGACCGGCCACCACGATGAGCCATCTGGAACCGCTTCGCCCCTTTGCGTACCCCGTGCCGGCAGGTTCACTTCAGGCGCAGGTGTGGGATTGCTTCAACCGCAATCAGGTGCTGGCGGCGGCCTTCGAAGTGCACGAGGCGGCGATGAGTGCGGGTTTCATGCCCGATGAAGCGACCACCTTGTCGCTCTCGCTGGCGGAGTTGTGCGCCCAGGCCGTGACCGTCGCGCGTGGTGGCGTGGCGTCGGTGTTCTTCTCGGATGCGGGTTGGCGCCTCGAGGTGGCCGACAGTGGGCCGGCGGCCGAGCGTCAACACCAGCCGGTGTTGCACGCGAAGTTGCCGCGGCCCCTTGCTTCGCTCCGGTTTCGCGCCGCGGGTACGGGCACCGTGGTGATCGCCGAGTACGTGCGGGAAGAGAACGAATAAGAAGCTCCCTGTCCCTCTGGGAGAGGATCGTGGTGAGTCTCACTTCCTCAATTCACGAAGCCGCGACAGCGCCTTCTGGTGCGTCTCGTCTTCAGGCGGGGTGAGCAACACCACCAACTCGAACCAGGTGATCGCCTCAGCCGGGTCGCGGTCTCTGAGCTGGTAGCCGCGCAGGTAGGCCTCCCGAGCCTGAGTCCGAAGCTGCCCGAGGATGTTCTGAGCGCCCGAGTGACCGGGCTCGAGCTCGAGCACCTGCTTGGAGAACGCCGAGGCGAGCACGAAGTCCTTCGCGGCCAGCGCCTTGTTGGCATCGGCGAAGAGCTCGCCCACCCGCTCCACGCGCCGCTCGGAGACCTTCACCTCGACCATGAGAATGGTGCGGCTGCCGTCGATGAACCAGACCGTCACCGTGGTCTTGCCGCTCCGCAGGCCTTCGACCTGAACGGTGTCGGTGCCGAGCACCCTGGCCTCGATCACCTTCAAGTCCAACACGGCCAGGCGTGACACCGGGCGAGCGAGCGGCAGTTTCACCGTACCGTCGACGGAGAGAGAGAGAGGGATGACCGCAGGCACCTCGCGATTCACGATAGGCGTCGGTGCGGGCGCCAACTCGAGGATCGCCTTCACCTTGGGGTAGTACGCGTCGTCGGGCGGTGCGACGTCGAGGAAGTCTTCGTAGGCACGGCGGGCCTGCTCCATCGCGACTGCAGACTGATCGCGCATGGCGATGCTCGCGTAGACGCTGCCGAGCTGGCGGTAGCAGGGGTGGTACCTCGGGTCGGCCTTGATGCACTTCTGGAAGCGCAGGGCAGCTGCCTCGAAGTTCTTCCGGGTGCGCTCGTTCTTGCCTTCTTCGTAGAGACGCCCAGCCAGCCTGCGCGCGCCTTCGAAGTCGCCCTGGCGCCAGGCCGCGGCGACCGCGTTCAGCTCGACATCGACCTTCACCGGGGCCTCGGCCGCTTCTTTCTTCTCTTCGAGGACTTGGTTCGTCACCTCGGCGGGTTCGGCCTCGCGCTTCGGCTCCACCGGCGTCACCTCAGCGACGGGCTCGGCGACCGGTGCGGTGGGCGCGCGGAAGGCCAGGTAGAGCGCTTGTGCACCGAGGAGGAGGCTCACCATGGCGGCGGCCGCCAGCACCTCGGGCGGAAAGAGGGTGCGGCGGGAACGCGGCTGCTGGGGCTTCATCAAGGCTGCGGCCACCGCGAGTGGAGCGCCTTCCAGGCGCACCCTCCCGCGCTCGAGCGCCTCGGCCGAAGGTTCACCCGTCGTCTCGTGGCCGGCCAGGAACGCCTTCGCTTCGGCAGACAGCTCGCCTGCTTCTTCGGTGTCACTCATCACGACTCTCCTTCAACGCCTTGCTCAACGCGGCACGTCCGAGGCGCAGCCGCGAAGAGACCGTGTTCAATTTCACCTCGAGCGCTTCGGCCGCTTGCGGCGCGGTGAGTTGCTCGAGATCGATCAGCACTACGACCTCGCGCTGCTCTTCGGGGAGCCGGGAGAGCACCGCCTCGAGTGCCTGCAAGGCGCGGTGTCGTTCGAGCTGCTGTTCAGGACCGCGGCCGGGGTCGACCATCGCGTCATCGACCACGCGCAACACACCGCGGCGCGCCACGGCCCGGCGTGCATTGGCGGCCACGCGCACGGCGATGCCCACCAGCCAGGTGCCTGGGTTGGAGCGCCCTTCGAAGCCCGAGAGGCGTTGGTGCGCGGTGAGAAAGACGTCCTGCACGGCGTCTTCGACGGTGGCCGTGGGCACGCCGAGGCGCACCAACGTGCGCCAGACCTGGCGCGCGTGGGCGGCGTAAAGCCTCGCGATGTCAGGCGCTTCGGGTCGCATGGCGGGGAGCAATCGACTCACAGCCCTCTGAGTGTCGCCACCTTTGATTTCCGTCACGCGTCTTTGATCACGAGCAACCGAAGCTCGGTCATGTCCTCCATGGCGTAGCGCACGCCTTCGCGGCCCAGGCCCGAGTCCTTCACGCCGCCGTACGGCATGTTGTCGACGCGCCAGCTGGGCACCTCGTTGATCAACACGCCGCCGACCTCGAGCACGTCCCACGCTTTCATCGCGCGGTGCAGATCGTTGGTGAACACCCCGGCCTGCAGGCCGAACTTCGAGTCGTTCACCGCGGCGAGCGCCTGGTCGTAGCTCTTCACCTTCGACAAGAGCACCACCGGGCCGAACGCCTCTTCGGTCACCAGTGGCTCGGAGGCCGGCACGTCTTCCATCACCGTGGCCTCCATCAGGGTGCCCTTGCGCGCGCCGCCGCAGAGCAGCTTCCCGCCCGCGCGTACGGCCGACTGGATCCACCCGTCGAGGCGCGCGGTCTCGGCCTCGCTGATCATCGGGCCGATGAAGGTGTCTTCCTTCTTGGGGTCGCCCACCACCAGCTTGCGCGTGGCGGCGACGAGCTGCTCTCGCAGGGCGTCGTAGATCGCCTCGTGCGCGAAGATGCGCTGCACGCTGATGCAGCTCTGGCCTGATTGATAGAAGGCGCCGACGACCAGCCGCGAGACGACGTGCTCGAGCCGGTCGCGTTGATCTTCATCGACCACGCAGGCTGCGTTGCCGCCGAGCTCCAGCACCACCTTCTTCTGGCCGGCTTTCGCCTTGAGCTCCCAGCCGACCTTCGGGCTGCCGGTGAAGGAGAGCAGCTTGAGCCGGGGGTCGGTGGTGAACAGCTCAGCGCCGCCGCGGTGCGCGGGGAGGATGCTGAAGGCGCCTTTGGGGAGATCCGTCTCCGCCAGCACCTCGCCGAGGATCAACGCGCCGATGGGCGTGAGACTTGCGGGCTTGAGCACCCAGGTGCAGCCGGTGGCGATTGCGGGCGCGACCTTGTGGGCGGCGAGGTTGAGCGGAAAGTTGAAGGGGCTGATGAAAGAGCAGGGGCCGATCGGCACCCGTTTGGTCATGCCGCGGTAGCCGCGGGCGCGAGCGGAGATCTCGAGGTTGATGGTCTCTCCGTTGTGACGCGTGGCCTCTTCGGCGCCTTCGCGGAAGGTGTCGATGAGCCGGGTCACTTCACCGCGCGCATCGCGGATGGGTTTGCCTGCTTCGATGCACAGGGCCATCGCGAGCTCGTCGAAGCGCTCCTGAAACCGGCGAGCGCAGTGCATCAAGACGTCGCGGCGTTGATACGCGGGCACCTTCGCCATCGCCTCCCTCGCGTCGTGTGCGGCAGCGATGCCCGCATCGATGGCCTTCGCGTCGGCCAGCGCAACGCGGGTAGCGACTTGCCCGGTGAACTTGTCGGTGACCTCGAGCGCCTCGTTCGCAAAGACGGGGGCGTTGGCCAGGTAGTAGGGGTAGCGGGGCTTCAGCATGAAGGCGATGCTGCCACGAACTCCCTCTCCCCGAGGGGGAGAGGGTTGGGGAGAGGGCAAACCGATGTTCGTTCAGACAGTCCTCGTGGTCGCGCTCCTGGGGAGCGAGTCAGTGCAAGGCACCTCGGCCCTCGAAGAAGCGCGGCAAACGGAGCGCGTGCGTCTGGTCGCAAGGCTCGGCGCCACGACCGCCCTCGCGCAAGTCGTGACCTTCATCGGCCCCGCGGTGCACCTGGAGCTCGGCACGGTGATTCGGGATCGCTTCTGCATCTCCGCGATGATCGATCTCGCCAGCCGGATCGGCGTCAGCTCGCTCCTCGCAGGCGCGAACTTCACCTGGGCGTTCCGCGATTGGCTCGGCCTGAGCGCGGGCTTCGGCATCGCGCATCTGGGGTCGACAGGCTGGGAAGAATTCCCCTCGGCACAAGCGCTGCTTGTGCCCCTGCATGCCGACTTCACCTTGCCCTCGCGCGGTCCGCACTCCGTTGCCCGGAGCAACTTCACGCTCAGCCTGATGGTGGCACCGGGCGTCAGCCGCCTCTCCCACGCGCCTTTCGGAAGAGGAACGGTCGGCGCGATCGGACCAGCGCTCGTGCTGGGCGCAGGCCTGGGCTTCACTCTCTGGTGAGCCGCGTCACCGTGACGGCATGGGTGCGGCGAGCAGCGTGAACGGATCCTCCATCGAGATGATCCACTCGTCGGTGACGGTGAGCGCAGGATTCTTCAAGGGAATGGCGTCGTAGGCGATGTGCCGTTGCCCCTCGTTCGTCTCGATGCGGGGGAGCAGCAGGTGGCCGTCGAATGACAGGCGCGCGCGCTCCACGCCGGGTGCGGCGCTGAAGCCTTCCTGGAACCGCTGATCCTCCTGCTCCATGAAGATCTCGCTCTTGATGATGTCGTCCTCGAGTGAGAGCGGCCGCGCGCGGGCGAAGAGCCGGAGCACCATGCTCACGCCATCAGTCTGCGCTGCCGCCCGGCTCCAGACGAAACCGTCTTCGATCGCGTTGGGCTGCTCGAACACGGCCGAGGGCGGGCAGGTGATGCGCGATTGCTGCACCAGGCAGCCACTGGAGTTCCAGCTCGCGCCGTTCTCCAGCACGAAGAACGCACCCTCGAGCGCATCGCCCTGGGTGATCACCTTGCTGGTGAGCGCAGTGCCATCCCACTCGATCAGCAGCGTTCGATCGGCGTCGGCCCGCACCGCCACGCCCGGCCGGGTCGGGCCTTCAGCGCCGTCGCCCTGGAGCAGCACGGAGCCGTCGACCCGCAGGCGCTGCGCAGTGACCGTGCGGTGCTCGAGCGTCTGGTCGATCAGCGACCACACTTCATCGCCGCGAACCGCCAGCTGCTTTCCAGGAAAGTGCTCCAGCACTTCACCATCTGAGCCGTACGCCCAGACTTCTCCGTCTGCGCGCTGACAGAGGGTCACCGCCGAAGTGGTGCGGAAAGGGCCTCGCACGCAGACGTCCATCTGATGCACGAAGCGCCGCCTGATGGCCGGTGGCTCGCGGGCGACGACCAGGGCGGCGATGTCGACGGCCTGCGTGACGGTGTCGCCGGTCGACCAGCGGGCCGTCACCATCCACCGCCCGGGGACGGACGGGGTGAACTCGACTGCGACGGTCCGCAACAAGATGAAGCGGTCTTGTTGGCGGCTGCGCGAGAGCAGGGTGGTCGTGGCGCTGGCCGTCTTGCCCTGCGGGCCGGCGAGCTCCACGGTGGCCGTCGCCGCGAACGCACAGCTGTCCGTGGGGCCGTCGAGATTCACCACCAGGGGCTGACCCTGCACGCCCCATCGGGAAAGACCGGGCCCGAGCTGGGGCGCGAGCTCACACGGCGGCCTGACGATGGGCGCCTGACACGCCGAGATGAACACCGCCCATGCCCACCAGCGCCGCATGCGTGCACCTTGGCAAGGTGGGCCGTGAACCTCAAACGCCAGGCTTGGTGAGCACCTCGTGACCGCGCCGGGTGACCAGCACGGTGTGTTCGAACTGCGCTGACCACTTTCCATCCACCGTGACGCACGTCCACTCGTCGTCGAGCACGCGGGTCTCGGGCGCACCGAGGGTGAGCATCGGCTCGATGGTGAAGGTCATGCCTTCGCGCAGCACCATGCCGTCGCCGCGCCGGCCCACGTGCGAGACGTGCGGAGGCAGGTGCATCTTTCGCCCGATGCCGTGCCCTCCGAAATCGGTCACCACCCCGCAGCCTGCCTTCTCTGCGAGCGCTTGAATGGCGTGCCCGATGTCGCCCAGATGGGCGCCGGGCCGCACCTGCGCGATGCCGGCCTCCAGCGCGAGCCGGGTGGTCTCCACCAGGTGTTTCGCTTCGGGGCTGACCTCGCCGATGCAGAAGGTGGCCGAGGTGTCGCCGTGCCAGCCGTTGAGATCGCTGGTGATGTCGACGTTGATGATGTCGCCCGCGGCGAGGCGCACGTCGTCGCGCGGGATGCCGTGACAGACGACCTCGTTCACGCTGGTGCACACGGATGCGGGAAAGCCGTGGTACCCGAGCTGGCTGGGCTTCGCGCCGTGCTTCGCCGTGTCTTCCCGAACCCAGCGATCGATGTCGCCGGTGCTCACGCCGACGGCGAGCTTCGTGCCGATGAGCGCGAGCGTGCGTGCAGCGAGGCGGCCGACCCGGCGCATCGCCTGGAGCTCCGAGGAGGTGGTGATCATGGGCGAGTGATGCCGCAGGTCTGCACCTGCCCGCCAATACCTCTTTGATCTACCCGCGCAGCTCTTCGACCAGCGAGAGGATGCGGCGGGCCTGCTCCAGCACGCGCTCACCGGCTTGCGACAGGGCCATGCCTTTGGCGGTGCGCTCGAAGAGCTTCACCGAGAGTTCATCTTCCAACGCGCGCAGCTGGCGGCTCATCGGAGGCTGACTGACGAAGCAGCGCTGAGCGGCTCTGGTGACCGTGCCTTCTTCAGCCACGGCGACGAAGTAACGGAGTTGCGTGAGGCTCATGCCCGACGGTCGTACCACGCCTTGAAGGGCGCGAGGTTGGCGGCCAATGGATTGAGCGGGGTGGGTTGCCTGCCGATGCCGAACGCAGTGGCCTCGTCGCAGTCGGCTTCGAAGGTGCCCAACAGGCGATCCCAGACGATGAACACGCCTCCGAAGTTCTTGCCGCGCAGCTTCGGGTGATTCGAGTGATGGGCGCGGTGCAGGTAGGGGCTGTTGAACACCCAGCCCGCACGATCGAGCCAGCGCGGCGTGCGTGAGTGCAGCAGGAAGATGAGCCCCACGTGGAGCAGGTACGCGGGGAAGTAGACGGCGAACGGCAGCCCCGAGAACGCGAGGGGGAGGTGCAACACGAGCACGGTGAGCGGCGCCAGGGCCGAGCTGCGCAGCGAGACCGAGGTGTCGCAGAGGTTCGACTGGTGATGCACCGCGTGAAGCGCCCAGAGCAGCTTCGAGCGGTGTTCTGCCCGGTGCTGCAGGTAATACAGGAGGTCGATGGCGACGAAGGCGAGCCCGAACGAGAGCACCGGGTTCGCCGGCCACCGCAGCGGCGCGTAACACTCGAGGGCCCGGTACGCGGTCAGGAGCGCGCCACTGGCGGTCAGGCCCACGAGCAAGGTCAGCGCTCCGCACGCCCAGTTGGAGAACCGCTGCTTCCACACCATCGTCGCGTCCATGCAGACATCAAGGCATGGCGGCTCAATCAGGTGTCGTAACTAACTGGGTGCTGATTGATAACCGATGGTGTCATGGCGCGTTCGCTCGCACGCGGTTGCGGCCGCTGGTCTTCGCGGCGTACAGCGCTTGATCCGCCCGGCGCACCAGCTCGGTCGAAGACTCCCCCGGCTTCCACTCCGCGAGACCCAGGCTCGCCGTCACTTCGCGGCCCGGCGTGAGGTGGCCCCACTGGCTGGTGGCGATGGCCACGCGAACCTTCTCGGCCGCGATGCGGGCTCCATCGAGGCCGGTGTGCGGGAGAATCAGCCCGAACTCCTCACCGCCGTAGCGCGCAGCCACATCGGAGGCGCGCAGCTCCTTTTGCAGCACCTCGGCGATGGCCCGCAACACCGCGTCGCCCACCACGTGCGAGAAGCCATCGTTGATGCGCTTGAAGTGATCCACGTCGAGCAGGGCCAGGCACAGCGGCTGGCCGAAGCTGCGCGCGCGTTGCAGCTCGAGCCCGAGCGACTCCTCGAAGTGGCGGCGATTGAACAGGCCGGTCAGCCCGTCCCGCACGCTGAGGTGAGAGAGCGTCTCGGCGCGTTGCTCCAGTTGCTCGTACTTCGCGTGCAGCTCGGCGGTGCTCAGGCGCTCGCGTTCACGCGCTTCCAGCACGCGCTCCAACTCGAACTCGGCCTTCAAGGTCGCCACCCGCTCGCGGGCCAGCTCGTCGAACACGCCCGAGCGCACCTCGTGAAATTGCTCGTGGTGACGCAGCGCCAACTCGAACTCACCGGCGCGTTTGTGCGCTTCGGCGAGCAGCTTGTGCGTCTTGAAGATCTCCCGGCGGATGCCCAACGACGTCGCGAGCAGGAGGGCCTTGTCGAGCCACCGTTTGCCCTCCACGTGCTGACCACGTTGGGAGTGCAGCTCACCCAGGCCCGCGTACACCTCGACCCGCGCGCGAGGGGAGTGCCCGAGCTCGACCGCCTCCAGCGCGGCCTGGTGGAACTCGAGCGCTTTGCCGCCATCGCCGCGGCTGTGGTGGATGCGGCCGATCGCCAGCAGGCACCAGCCGTAGTGCCAATGCGCTCCCACCGAACGCAGCACCTCGACCGCGCGGGCCAACACCGGGAGCCCCTGCTCCGGCGCGCCCCAGTTCACCAGCGCCTCACCGTGGTTGGCCAGCACGCGGCCCTGCATGTCGGCGTCGTTGTCGGCGACCGCGCACTCCAGCGCCTCGCGGTAGACCTCGAAGGCGCGGTGGTAGTCGCCGAGCTCTTCGTGAATCACCGCGAGGTAGTTCATCGCGCGCGCGGCGCGGGGTCTCTGGTCGAGGGCTTGAAAGGCGCTCTGCGCGGCGTGCAGCGCTTCGAAGCCGTCTTGATAGCGGCCCTGCTGCACCAGGCAGGCGCCCAGCCAGCTCCGGGCTTCGGCCTCGGCGAGCGGCTCCTTGAGCTGCGCCCAGGTGGTGTGGGCCCGGCGCAGATGCTCGAGCGCGAGGCCGTAGTCGTTGACCAGGA
>JAUYRZ010000078.1 GCA_030695565.1 Archangium sp. | reverse complement strand
GGGCCTCACCGCGCTCACCACCCGCGTGCTGCTCGAAGGCGGCACCAAGTCTCTCGACAGCGCCCAGCTGCTCCAGGCGCTCTACCCGATGGCCGCTGAGCTCGGCGGCGACACCGACAAGGAGTTCACCACCCTCACCGGCCGCGTTCACCGCGATCGCCTGCCCCGCTTCCTCGAGATCATGAGCGAGACCCTGCTGGCCCCGCGCTTCGAGGAGAAGGAGTTCACCCGGCTCCGCGCCGATCAGCTCAACGCCGTGAAGAACCGCCTGCGCCAGGAGAACGATGAAGAGCTCTCCAAGGTCGCGCTCGATTCACTGCTCTATGAGGGCCATCCGTACCGCCACGCCAACGGCGGCACCGAGAAAGGGCTCGAGGCCATCACGCTGGAGGACGTGAAGGCGCACTGGAAGGACACCTTCACCCAGGACCGTCTGATCATCGGGCTCGCCGGCGCGGTGGATGATGCGCTCGCCACGCAGGTGAAGACCACGCTCAGCGCCTTGCCGGCGAAGGGCGTCGTGCGTGCTCCGCTCCCCACGGCGCCGGGACCCAAGGGCCTCACGCTGATCATCGAGCGCGACACCACCTCGACCGCCGGCAACTTCGGCTTCACCACCCCGCTGCGCCGCGACTCGCCGGAGTTCCTCGCCCTCTTCATCGCGCTCTCCTACTTCGGCGAACACCGCCAGGAACACGGCGTGCTGTACCAGGAGGTGCGTGAACGCCGCGGCCTCAACTACGGCACCTACGCCTACGCGCAGCACTACCGGCAGGATGGTTGGTCTTCGATTCCGCGGCCGAACATTCTTCGCAGCCAGGAGGACGTGACGTTCTGGCTGCGGCCGGTGTCTCCCGACAAGGCCGTGTTCGCCACGCGCGCGGTGCTGCACTTTCTGGAGCAGCTTCGTTCGAAGCCGATTCCTGCCGAACGATTCGAGACCGCGAGAGGGTTTCTTGCCGGGGCGACGCGAATTTGGACGACCACGGATCAGCGGCGGCTGGGCTGGGCCATCGATGACGTGATCGCGGGCACTCCGGATTTTCTCGGGTCGGTTCGGAAGGCGTTGGAGACGATCACTCCGGCTCAGGCTCAGGCGGCGGTGGTGAAGTACGTGGCTCCGGAGAATCTGAACTTTGCTTTCGTTACGAAGGATGCGGCGGGGCTGGCGGCGGCGTTGAAGTCAGGGGCTCCGAGTCCGATCACGTATTCGTCTCCCAAGGCGGAGGATCTGGTTCGGGATGATGCGGTGATTTCGAAGGCCAGAATTCCTGTCGCCGTCGAGCATGTGAGGGTGTTGAAGGCTTCGGATTTCATGGTGCGTTGAAGTGGGCCCCTCACCCCGACCCTCTCCCCTGCTTCGCAAGGGAGAGGGAGACAGAGGGGAGAATCCTTTTCATCCTACCGTCGCGCGGTAGAGTTTTCCTCTCGTGCGAACGGTCAACCCCTTCAGCCTCGCCCTGATCTGCCTGGCCACCGTCGCGGGGGCTCAGACCATCGACCCCTTCACGGCGCGCGGCATCGACCTGGTGCCGATCAAGTTCACCCCCGCGATGGAGTCCGGTCTCTCCCTCGAAGGCGGCGAGCTGCAGCTCACCCGGTCCTTCCTCTTCCAGGCCCTGCTCGACTTCAACGTCGGCATCCTCCACGCCAAGAACGGCAATGAGCGCCTGGGCGACCTGATGCCGTTTCGCGCCGACCTGCACCTGCTCGCCGCCTACCAGCTTCATCCCCTCGTCGAGGTTTCCGCGGATCTCCCCATCACCGTCGGGCAGATCAACAACTTCGCCCTGCTCGCGCAGCAGGGGTTCTCCACCCCGCCGCCCGCCCCCGCCGGCATCGGTGCTCCCCGCCTGATGGGTCGCGTGCAGCTCCTCAAGCAGAGCGAGTTTCCCATCGCGGGCCTGGCCGCCGTGCTCGAGGTGCGCATTCCCCTCGGTGACAAACAGAGCTTCCTCTCTGATCGCGGCTTCGTCTTCGCCCCCCGCCTCGCCGTCGAGCGCGTGATCGGCCCCGTTCGCCTCATCGGCAACATCGGCTGGCGCCTGCGCACCGCCGCGGGCCAGTTCATCAACCTCTACGTCGCCCAGGAGTTCACCCTCGGCGGTGGCGGCATCGTCGACCTGCCCAGCTTCAGCAGGTTCCAGTCGAACCAGCTGATCGCCGAGCTGAACCTCGCCACGCCGGCCGAAGCGCCCTTCACCTTCACCGAAGCCGAAGCGCTCAAGACGCCCTTCGAGCTGCTCATCGGCGCTCGTACGCAGTTCGCCGGCAACTGGGGCGCGCAGCTGGCCGTCGGCAAGGGCCTGGGCCCCAACGGTTATGGCCGCGAGACCATCCGCTTCGCGCTCTCGCTCACGTACCAGCACGTCGCTGATCCCGATGACGACAACGACGGCGTGCCCAACAACGTCGACGGCTGTCCTGATCAGCCCGAAGACAAAGACGGCATCGAAGACACCGACGGCTGCCCCGAAGCGCGCGAGCCTGACCGCGATGGCGACGGCGTGCCCGACAAGGTCGACCAGTGCCCCGACGTCATCGGGCCCCAGGAGCTCGATGGCTGCCCCGACAAGGACGGCGATCAGATCCCCGACAACGTCGACAAGTGTCCCGAAGTCCCGGGCACGCCTGAGCTCAACGGCTGCCCGCCTCCGGAAGAAGAGGAAGAGGTCGTTCTCGAGTCTGAACGCATTCGCATCAACAACCAGATCCTCTTCGAGTTCGGCAGCGACCGCATCGACCCCCGCTCGTTCAAGCTGCTCGACGAGGTGGCCACCGTGCTCACCAAGAACCCAGACGTCGGGCCGGTGCTCATCGAAGGTCACACCGACAACGTCGGCTCTCGTGACGCGAACATGAGCCTGTCGAAGCGCCGCGCGGGTGCGGTGGTGAAGTACCTCGTGACCAAGGGCATCGCGGCCAAGCGCCTGCGGTCGGAGGGGTATGGCTTTGATAAGCCGATCGCCACGAATGACACCCCGCTCGGCCGCGCCAAGAACCGCCGCACGGACTTCAAGCTCGTCGAAGAGGTCGAGAAGGGCGTTGAGGAGAAGAAGTAGCAGCGCCCTCACCCTGCCCCTCTCTCGAAGGGAGAGAGGATCTCTTCAATCCCTCAGTGCTCCGTCGATCCAGCGGCGGAGTTGTGACTCGGTCGCCTGCCCCTGAAACGACGCGGAGACGTGACCGTCGCGATCGATCACGTACACCGACGGCAACGCCTTCACCTGGTAGCGCTCGCCGACCGAGGGCACTCCCAGCGCCGCGTACGGCGTGAGCTCGGGGAACTGGGTGAGGAAGTTTTTGACGGCCTCACGCTGGCCGGGCCGATCGTCGTTGCTGATCGCCACCAGGGTCACCCCCTTCGACTCGTATTCCTTCACCGTGCTGATCAGGTACGGCAGCTCGTCGCGGCACGGCGGGCACCAGGTGGCCCAGAAGTTCACCACCACCACCTTGCCCTTGAGCGACGCGAGCTCGAGCGGCGGCGCGTCGATGCGCTCCACCGTGAAGGGCGGCGCGACGGAGTGTTTGGGCAAGACGTCTGCCTCCATCACCTCCTGCCACCCCAGCAACACCGCGCCGAGCAGCAGCAGGCCGATGAAGAACATCGTGGTGACATCCATCTTCTTCGGTTGCTCGCTCATCGCTTTTCCAATTGCCGGGTGAAGACACGCAGCGCGGTACGGGTGACGCGTTTGAGCACAGGACGCTTCGCGACCACCGCCGCCAGCGCCGGTCCTTCCCGGTAATACCAACCGATGAACGCGCGGCCCGGGCGTGAACGCGCCAGCACCTCGTCGCGGAACACGCGCAGCGTCTCGAGCTCGGGCGCGTCTTCCCCGAAGGCGACGGTGGCCACGAAGCAGCGCCCCGGCGAAGAGACCCAGAGCACGCGGCTCGAGTTCAGGTTGAGCACGCCGCGCAAGATGGTCTCGGGCATGTAGAGGAACGCGAGCAGATCGCGCCGCGCCGCGCCGAGTTCACCTGGCGAGCCGTCGTCGAACTCGATGCGCGTGGCCAGGCCGGAGAGCTCGTCGACCCGAAACAGGTAGCGCCTGCGGTTGCGGCCCAGCGGCTGGAGCTCGAGCGCGCGCAGCTCTGCGATGTACGCCACGAAAGGCGACGCGCAGTGCGGGCACCCGAGGTGATGCGTGGCCACGCGCGGCGAGAGCGAGAACTGGCTCACCTTGCGGCAGCTGGGGCAGGCCAGCCGCGCTTCCACCTGGGCTTCGGGCCGAGGGTCGAAGCGGGAGCGCCTCGTGTCCGTCTCGAAGACCGACGGCCTGCGTTCGTCGGTACGGCTCCACAACCGAAGCGAGGCGGTGGCCTTGCGCTCGAGATCGATCGCGACGTGCCAGGCGGGTTCGGCCGGCTCCACCCGCCCCTCCGCCATCAAGGAGAGCGCCACCAGGTGCTGCTCGATCGCCGCCGAGAACGCGCTCACCTCACTGCCCAGCCGCCAGCTCCGGGCGAGCAACGTCTCGCCTTCTTCCAGCAGCGCGGCCGAGAGCTTGCGCACCGGATCCTCCCGGCGGCGGTAGAGCGGCGGCTCGGGCACGCGCGAGAAGAACGCCAGGGCGTCGCGTTGAAAGGCGTCGAGCCCGTCGTTGCGCTGGGCGGCGAGCTGCTTGAGCCGCTCCCGGGCCCGCTGTCTGAGTTCCTCCAACTCCATGGGCTGCTTCTATGCGTTCCGGGCGGAAACTGGATCCACATGTCGGCACAGGTAGGAAGGAGGCATGGGCATCCTTCGATTCGTGTTGTGGACGACGCTCTGCATCGGGTTCGGGATCTTCCTCGGCACGCACCAGCTGGGTGGGAAGACCGCGTGGCAGACCCTGCAGGGCGCGTGGAAAGAGCAGTCGCCCCGCCTGGGCAAGGTGAAGGACGGCGCGGAAGACCTGGTCGACGACGTGAAGAAGAAGGTCTCGACGCAGGACCCGCCCAAAGAGCGGCACAACGAAGAAGACCGCAAGGCGATCGATCAGATCATCTCGAAGCGTTCGAAAGGATAGTCCTTCGAACGTGCTCGAAGGCCGCGAGCCACACCTGCGCTTCGCGTTCCGTCAGCTGACCTCTCACCAGTGCGCGCGAGAGTTCGGTGAGCATGTGTTCGGGCGCCTGTGGGTTGAGGAACTCGGCGGCCAGCAAGGCGTCCTGCATCTTCGCTTCGAGCCGCTTGATCATTCCCAACGACGCACCGGGCGTCGGAGCGGGTGGCGGCGCGTCTTGCCGCGAGCAGAGGTAGAGCAGAATGGAGGCCGCGTGGCTCAGGTTCATCGACGGCTGCGGGCCCGGAGTGGGGATCACCAACACGTCCTGGCACCGCGCGAGCTCGTCGTCGGACAGGCCCCTTTTTTCGCCCCCCAGGACCAGCGCCACCTTGCCGCGCGCCGCGTGGGTGGCCATGCGGGCGACGGCTTGTTCTGGGGTCAGCGGGGTGAACCGTTTGAGCTCGGTGCGCGAGGTGGTGCCCACCGCGTAGACGACGCCCGAGAGCGCTTCGTCGAGGGTCTGCGCCACCTGGAAGTGCTCCATCACGGAGTCGGCTTTCACCGCGATCCGCCCCGCCACCCTGAATTCGTGGGTCTGCGGATCCGAAAGGATCAGCTCGGTGAAGCCAAAATTGGCCATTGCCCGCGCAACTGCCGCGAGGTTCTCGGGTGAGCGCAACTGATGGCAGACGACGACGGGCGTGAACACTTGCCTGGACCTTCGGCTGGCTGGAGCGTGTCTTCAAAGGTATAGTGGAGGAGCCGTGTTGCGAACTGCCCTGATCTCCTTGTCGCTGTTGCTGGCCGCCGGCTGCGGAATGGGCGCGAGCCCCTCCCGTGGGGTCACCAGTACGCAGGCCCTCACCGGCACTGCCGAGTGGCTCGAGTTCGAGTCGCCGCAGGTTCGGGTCGAGTTGTTCCGCGATCTGGCTCGCCAATCGGCTGGTCAGGCGGGCAGCCGGGGTGCGGTGCTCTTCCCCATGCTGGTCGCGGGTGAGTTCGTTGCGGCCCCTGCGCTGGAGCCCGGCGCTGACCTGCTGGGCCCGGGCGATGCCGGTGCCGCGGTCGACCTCAACTTCGAGACCCGCGGTGATCGGTTCGCGGAAGATCGCCGTGATGCGTTTCAGGGCCTGTCGGAGCGGGAAGCCGCCGAGCAGATCGCCCGTTCGCTGATCACCTTGTGGAACATCAAGCCGGCGGGTCCGGTGACTGTCGTGCGCACGCCGGGCGCGCCGTATGCCGCCGCGTGGATTGATGGGCAGCTCCGGCTGAACCCGTCGTTCGTCTACATGGCCGCCGCGCCGACCCGCTGAACCCCGAGCAGCTTCAGCGCCTGGAAGCGGACCTCGCTGGGATCGAGGCGAGGCTCGCTGAACCGGGCTACCGCGAACGAACTCCGCAGCTTCGGTTGGATCAGGAACGGAAGTATTGCGAGGAGCTGCGTTCGTCGATCGCCGCGGCACGTGATGCGCTCGCTGCCGTGGTGGTGCCGGTGGCGGGTGGGCTTCCGGCTGATGGCGTTGGCCGATGGTCGCCCCTGCCCCTGTTCGAGAAGCCGCCGAGCGAGGTGGAGGGTGACCTTCCGCCGCCTGCGCTGGCGGTCACTGGACCTGAGCCGGTGGATCGCGAGGCGATCCACCGTGAGATCTTCGACTGCGTTCGTGCGCGCAACGGAAGCAAGAAGCTGCTCGAGCTGGCGCGACGCTGGAGAGATGATCCGACGCTGCGGCGCTTGATCGTGGCGGCGCTCAGGACGATGGGGCGCGTGCGCACCGCCGACCAACTCGCGGGCGACTCTCCGGCCCCGATCGTGGCCCGGGAGCTCGTCTTGCCGCCCACTCCGTTCCTCACCATGGCCACCGAGTTGCCTGATGAGTTCGATGGGCTGACCCGCACCCAGCGGCTCGTGCTCGAGATGATGAAGGTGGCGGCGCCTCCGGGGAGGCCGTTCATGCGGCTCAGTGAGCTCGCGGCCGAAGTCGCTTGGCGCGAGTTGGACCTCGCCACCGTGGAGCGGACGTTGATCTCGCTTGGGCATCCTTCGTTGCGCCGCATTCCGCTCGTCGAGATGCAGGGGTTTTCGGGCCGCTTCACGCCGGCCTCGACGCACCTCACTCACGCGCGGCTGACGCGGCAGGGGCTCGAGCTGCTCGAAGAGTCACTTCCTCTCCCGATGCTCCTGATCAACGGCGCGGAAGGTCAGGGCGCCGTCGCTCCACCGCATGCACCGAAGGAAATCCTGGAGGCGGCGTTGCTGGTGCTCGGGAATCCGCACTGCATGCAGTCCGACCTCAATCGAATTCTCTCAGGTCCCGACCTGCCAGACGGCGGGGTGATCTCGTACGCGGGCCTCCAGAACCTCTGGCATCGCGGCGCCGGCACCCTCACCGCCCGAGGCCGCATCGAGGTCGAGGTCGACGAACAGGCGCGGAAGGCCCGCATCGTCATCTCGCAACTTCCCTGGCCGATGAGCCCGACGCGCGTCTGCGAAGAAATCCACGCGCTGCGCCTCGAGGGCGTCACCGTGGTGAGAGACCAATCGAGCGCGACGAGCACTCGCGTGGTGATCGAACTGGAACATCTCGCCTTCAGTGGCACCGCGCAGATGGCCATCTTTCACAGCGGCGTCTGCCAGCTCTCATGGGAGGGCGTGTTCATGGTGCACGGCACGCCGCACCCTCGTCGCCTCGATCTGCTCGACCTGCTGCGCGCGTTCGTCGAGCACCGCAAGGAGGTCGCGGTGAAGAAGCTCGACCGCGCGGTGGCTGCGGCCCGGTTGCGCGCCCAAAACATGGAGGCGGTGTGTCTCTCGCTCTCGCTGCTGGAGCCGGTTCAGGCCGTGATGCGCGCAGCGGATGACGACGCTCGCGCCGTCCAAGGCCTGATGAACTTCATGAAGCCCGAGTACCGCGAGGCGATCGAGAAACTGCCTTTCCCGGAAACGCATCAGTATGCGCGGGGGTTCACCGAGAACCAGGCGCGGCACCTGCTCACCGTGCGGAAGCTGGCCTCACGTAGAGCGGATTCTGCGCAGCAGGATTGGGCGGCGGCGCGCAGCGCGCTTCAGGAGGCCGCGGCACTGCTGAACGATCGGCAGGAGATTCTGGGGGTCGTTCGCCGGGAGTTGAAAGAGGCGCTCGTTCGGTACGAGGAACCTCGCCGAACAGAGCTGTCGAGTTGGGCTGCTTCGCAGTTTTTGCGGTGAGGCCCTCACCCCGACCCGAAGGGAGAGGGAGTGCTTTCGCTTAGTTTCGGTCGGCGGCGCGCCGCTTGAGGCCGATGCGTTTGGCGCGCGCACTCCCCAGATCGGTCGAGCCGCAGTACTCGCACGGCGAAACATCTTCCGTGCTGTAGCTGAGCAGGCCCTCCTCCTTCACCTTCACCGCCACGAACAAAACGCCCTTGCCGCAGGTGCATCGGACTTGCTCGTGAGCCACCGCCTCGGAACCCATTCTTCAGCATCACCTGCGCACACCCCGCCCGCCAGTGCCGGAGTAGCAGGGGGCTCGCCGGTAACGGTCCAGCGCTTTCGGCCCTCCCAATATGGTACTCGCGGGGCATGCCTGACGCCCGGCTCACCGCCCAGCTTCCGCACACGCTCGACGCCACCGACTTCCCCACGCTCGGTCAGAAGTACCGCGGCAAGGTGCGTGACACGTACCTGAAGGGCGATCGCCTGGTGTTGATCACCACCGATCGGCTCTCCGCGTTCGACCACATCCTCACCACGCTGCCCTTCAAGGGCGACCTGCTCAACACGCTCGCGCACTTCTGGTTTCAGAAGACTGCGCACGTGGTGAAGAACCACGTGCTCGACATGCCCGATCCGTGCGTGATCGTCGGGCGCCGCGCAGACGCCTTCAAGGTCGAGTTCGTCGTTCGCGCGTTCCTCACCGGGAGTTTGTGGCGCGACTACGAGGCCGGCCGCGATCCATATGGGTTGTCGCTGCCCGCCGGCATGAAGAAGGATCAGAAGTTCGAGAAGCCCATCCTCACGCCCGCCACCAAGGCGCCGATCGGCGAACATGACGAGCCGCTCACCGAGCAGGCCGTCGTGACGCAGGGGCTGATGTCGGCGCGCGACTTCGCTCGCACCAGGGAAGCTGCGCTCGGCCTGTTCGATGAAGGGCAGCGCCACACGACCGCGAACGGCGTGCTGTTGGTCGACACCAAGTATGAGTTCGGGCTCGTCGGTTCAGAGCTGGTGGTGATCGATGAGATGCACACGCCTGACTGCAGCCGGTTCTGGATCGCTGACGGTTCGCTCGAGCGCTTTCAGCGCGGTGAGGCGCAGCTGATGCTCGACAAGGAAAACCTGCGGCAGTGGTTGCTGCAGGAGCGCGGGTTCTCGGGTCAGGGCACTCCGCCGCCGATTCCGGATGAGGTTCGCGTGATGCTGGCCGAGAAGTATCTGACGGCGTTCGAGCGGATCACCGGAACCTCGTTCGCGCTCGAGGTCGGGGATGTGAGGGCCCGGATTGAGAAGAGTCTGAAGGGCTTGCTGTAAGCCCTCTCCCCGCCCCTCTCCCCCTCGGGGAGAGGGAGTTTGTCGCGTTTGTGGAGTTGTGGCGTTTGTGGAGTTTGTCTTCAGCTCTTTTTGAAGACGCGCTCGAAGATCTGATCCACGTGGCGCAGGTGATAGCCGGTGGTGAAGCACGCCGCGATGTCGTCGGGTGACATCACCTTGAGCAGCTCCGCGTCGCTCAAGAGTGAGGTCTTGAAGTCGACGTTCTCTTCGAAGAACCGCATCGCGTTGCGCTGCACGACGACGTAGGCCGCCTGGCGATCCATGCCTCGCTTCGCCAGCTCGAGCAGCAGGCGCTGCGAATTGACCACCCCGCCCAGCAGGTCGAGGTTCTTCTGCATGTTCTCCGGGTACACCTTCAGGTTCTCCATCAACCCCGCGAAGCGGTGGAGCATGAAGTCGGCCACCACCGTCGCGTCCGGCCCGATCATCCGCTCCACGGAGGAGTGTGAGATGTCTCGCTCGTGCCAGAGCGGCACGTTCTCCAACGCCGCGATCGAATAGCTGCGCAGCATGCGCGCCAACCCGCTCAGGTTCTCCGAGAGGATCGGGTTGCGCTTGTGCGGCATCGCCGAGCTGCCCTTCTGGCCCGGCGTGAAGTTCTCTTCGACTTCCCGCACTTCGGTGCGCTGGAGGTGGCGGATCTCCACCGCGAACTTCTCGATGCTGCTGCCCAGCAGGGCCAGGGCCCCAAAGAACTCTGCGTGGCGGTCTCGCTGAATGATCTGCGTGGTGACTGGATCCGCGGCGAGCCCCAGCCGCTGCATCGCGAACGTTTCGACCGAGGGGGGCAGGTGCGCGAAGGTGCCCACCGCTCCGGAGATCATGCCGACCGAGATGACCTCGCGCGCCTGCTCGAGGCGGCGCCTGGCGCGGCCGAGCTCGTCGTACCAGATGGCCAGCTTGTGCCCGAACGAGATGGGCTCGGCGTGAATGCCGTGGCTGCGGCCCATCATCGGAGTGTTCTTGTGTTCCCGCGCCCGCTTCTCCACGGCCTTCATCACCCGGTCGAGGCCCGCCAGGATCAACGTGGAGGCGTCGCGCAGAATCAAGGCGAGCGAGGTGTCGAGCACGTCGCTGGAGGTCATGCCCCAGTGCAGCCACCGCGCGTCGGGCCCGATGCGCCCCTCCATGAAGGTGAGGAAGGCGATCACGTCGTGTTTGGTCGTCTTCTCGATCTCGTCGACCTTCGCGACGTCTTCGGGCGTGAAGTCTCCGGCTTTGGCTGCGCAGGTTTCGTAGGCGGACTTCGGGGCGAGGCCTTCCGCGACCATGCCTTCCAGCGCGGCGAGCTCGACGTCTCGCCAACGGCGGAGCCTTGCCTCGTTCGACCAGAGGGCGACCATCTCGGGACGGGAGTAGCGCTGGATCATGGTGGGTTGCCTAGCACGGCCCCTCACCCCGACCCTCTCCCCGCTTGCGGGGCGAGGGGGACTATTCGGCGACTTTGACCGTCAGGCTTTGCCTCGCGGCGAAGGTGACGATGTCGAGCGCGAAGGTTTCGGGAGCGCCCAGACGGCGCGCGGTGGTGAGGTTCACGTGCAGCTCGAGCCCTTCCGGGTTCGCCACCGCCATCGCTCCGGGATCCACCTTCTCCACCAGGATGCGGTTGGCGATGCGCCCCGCCTGCTGACCGATGGCCAGCGGCGCGGGCGCCAGCGCGAACAACGCGCCCTGCTTCACCTGCGCCGACGCGAGGCCGACCGCGGGCACCTTCTCGCCTTGACACCACGCCAGGAGCCGCTCGACCACCGCGGCGTTGCCCACCGTCTTGTCCGAGACGATCACCAGCGCGTCGACCTTGCCCTTGGCGTTGGCGAGCGCCTTCTCCACCTTGGTCGAGCTGTCGACGTCGAGCGGCACCAGCACCAGCCCGCGTGACTGCGCGGCTTGCGATGCCCCGTCGAGCAGCGCCTTCGAGTACCGGGGATCCTGCAGCACGCCGACCCGCTTCACCTTCGGCTGCACGGCCTTGAGCGCGCTCAGCTCGAGCGAGAGATCGCTGGTGAGCGCGATGCCCGTGGTGTTCTGGCCATCGAGCTCGTACTTCTCGTAATACGGCACCATCGAGAACAGCACCGGCACGTCGCTGAACTCGCGGCGCGCGCCGACGGCCGCCGCGGGGCCGATGGCCAGCACCAGCGCAGGCTTGTTGGCGCTCAGCTTCTTGAAAGCAGCCGCGGCGGCATCAGGCCCTTCGTCGAGAGTGATCTCTTCGACCTGGCCCTTCACCTCGGCCGCGAACCCGGCGACCACCTGGGCGTAGGCGTTGAGCGCCGCCGACTTCACCACCACCACGCGCGGACGTTCAGCCCACACGGCCGAAGCGAGCAGCAGCGTGAGGGTCAGCGCTGATCGCTGCAGCACCGGAAACCCACCTCAGACGACTTGGCGAACGAAGCGCCGTTCTTCCGCGCCGAACAACGAACCGCGTAGTCACCGCTGGCGAACGAGCCGCCCTTGATCATGCGATCCGAGGTCCACTCGGCGACGTTGCCCGAGAGGTCGGCCACCCCGAAACCCGAGCGGCACTTGGCAAAGCGGCCACCCGGCGAGAGGCTGCGCGAGTCTCCGATGTCGTCTTCGGTGTTGCAGGTGTTCGCGTCGAAGCTGTTGCCGTAGGGCCACTTGGCGCCGCCGGGCCCCTTGCACGACTTCTCCCACTCGGCCTCGGTGCACAGGCGTTTGCTCTGCGCTTCACACAGCCGCTTGGCGTCGGCAAACCCCACGCTGGCCGTCGGCGAGGTGCCGCGTTTGTTGGGGTACTCGAAGATGTCGATGCAGAAGCTCCCCACCTCGACCGAAGCGAGCGCCTTCTCGTCGAAGCCCATCATCGGATCGCCGGGTGCGGTGCCCATCTTGAACGCACCGGCACCGACCAGGCGCATGCCTTCAGGGCAGGCCATTCCGGTGGCGACGGGGGTGGGCGGCGTGACGGCAGCGACGATGACCTTCTCGCCCTTTTCTTTCTTCTCGGCGGCGAGCTTCTCGGCGGCTTCTTTCGCGGCGGCCTTGTCGGCAGCGAGCTTCTCCGCCTTCTCTTTCGCGGCGGCCTCTTTGGCTTCCTTCTCGGCGGCGAGCTTCTCTGCCTTCTCCTTCGCAGCGGCCTCCCGTGCTTCTTTCGCCAACCGCTCGGCCTCGGCCTTCGCAGAGACCGGCGGCTTCAGGGCCTTCTCCGCGGCGAGGCGCTCGGCTTCGGCCTTCTCAGCGGCGGCCTTCTCGTCGATGGCCTTCTGAGCGGCAGCGGCTTCGGCGGCGAGGCGCACCTTCTCCTGCTCGGCAGCGGCGGCGTCGGCGGCGAGCTTCGCGGCGATCTCGTCAGGCGTCGGCTCGACCACCCCGGTGGGGTTCGGATTGGGGTCGACCGGGTGCTGAATCTGCTGCTGCTGACGCTGGCGCTGAATGAGCAGGAACCCGCCCCCCGCGCCCACGCCCACGCCCGCCACCACCAACAACGCGACCAGCATCCACGTGCGGTTCGGCTTGCGGGTCTGAGACTGGAACAACGGCTGCGCGACCGGGGGCGGCGGAGGCGGCGCGACGGTCTCGACCATGGCGCGGGTCTCCACGCCGTCTTCCTGGTCGAGCTGCGCGATGAACATGCCCGAGTCGATGACCTCGGTGGACTCGCGGTCTTTCTTGAAGTCGAAGTCGACGTCGTTGGCGTTCTTCAGCGCGCGCTGGAGCTGAGCGGGATCGACCTCCTGGGTCGAGTCGGGCATCAACGACTCGCCGGTCTCGGGCGGAGGCGGCGGCGGAAGTTCGGGCACCGGCGGGGGCGGCTTGTTCTCGCGGCGCGGTGAGAGCTGCAACATGCCGGTGGTGGTGCGCGGCCGGGGCGCAGGCGCAGAGCCACTGGCGGGCTCGGGCTTGCTGACCTTCGGGGGTGCCGGCGGGGCGAGCTTGCGGGAGAGCTCGAGGATCTCCGCCATCATGTCGCCGGCGGTCTTGAAGCGCGCGTTGGGGTTGCTGTTGAGCGCCTTGCGGTAGATGCCCTCGAGCTGAGGGGGCACCTCGGGGTTGCGGCGCTGGAGCTCGGGGATCGAGCCGTCGGGCGTGAGCCCCGAGAGCATCTCGCCCAGAATCACGCCCGCTGAGTAGATGTCAGCGCGGCCGTCGATCTCACTGCCTTCGACGAGCTCGGGCGCGAGGTATCGATCGGCCTTGCGCGCCTTCATCGCCTGCGTGAACGGCAGCCGCGGCATCGCGAGGCCCAGGCCAAAGTCGGTCACCTTGAGCAGGTCAGGCAGCACCAGCACGTTGTCCGGCTTCAGGTTGCTGTGCGGGCCGACCTTGTGCGCGCCATCGAGGGCCGAGCAGATCTGCGAGAGGATCGGCTCGATTTCTCCCAACGAGAAGAACTGACCCTTCTGCAAACGCAGGTCGATGATCTTCCGCAGCGTGAGGCCGTCGAGGAACTGCGAGGTGAAGTACGGGCGCTCGGAGTCTTCGCCCTCTTCGTAGACCCTCACCAGGTTCGGGTGCGAGAGCTTGCGCGCCAGCCGCAGCTGCTTGCCGAACTGCTTGCGCTCGTCTGCCGACTGCAGGAGCCGCGGGTTGATCACCTTGAGGGCGACCTCGACGTCGAGCTCCTTGTCGTGGGCGCGGAAGACGAAGCCCAGCGGGCCTGCGCCGACGATGTCTTTGATCAGGTAGCGGTTGGCGACGAGATCTTGAGGCTTGTACGGAGCGCCTTCGATCTGACTGGTCGCCGCGCGCCGCCTGCTGAACGTGCCGGTCGCTTGACGCAACCCACCCGTGGACAGGTTCTGCCCGCAGGTCGGACACTTCTCAGAGGTGTCCGGTACGTGGGTGCCGCAGCGGTAGCAGAGCAACGGATCGGGCCTTTGCGAATCAGCCGGGGAGAATTCGTAAAGCGTGAATCAGACTCAGTTTTTTATCCCACTTCCCTCACACCTTCAACGCCCGAGCCCCGTCGAACCAAAGCCGCCTTGTCCGCGGGCGGTTTCCGAGAGGGTCTCCACCTCGACCAGCTGGGCCTGAACGGTGGGGGAAATCACCATCTGGGCGATCCGATCACCCCGCTTGAGGGTGACTGGTTCCTTCGAGAGGTTGATGAGCAGCACCCCCACCTCGCCCCGGTAGTCGGCGTCGATGGTGCCAGGGGAGTTGAGGCAGGTCAGGCCCTGCTTGAGGGCCAGGCCGCTGCGGGGGCGAATCTGGGCTTCGTAGCCGGGGGGGAGCTCGAGGCAGAGCCCGGTGGGAATCAGCCGCCGCTCCAGCGAGTCGAGCTGCACTTCGCCGGTGAGGTCGGCCAGCAGGTCCATCCCGGCGGAGAGCGCGGTCTGGTAGCTGGGCAGCGGCAGGTCTGAGGGGCGTACGCGACGAACCTTCACGGTCACGCTCATGGGAGGCCGGATACCACGAGAGAGTCAGGGTGAGGGAGCACGTCACTCCTCCGAAGCCGGAGGAGGCCCAAACTGCTCAAACGCCTTCCTCAAGTCGCCCTTCGGCCGAGGAGCCGGAGCCACCACCGCCTCCAGAATCACCGGCTTGGATCCTCTGAACGCAAACGGGTCCATCGGCTTGTGCCCCAGCTCCAATTGGTAGTGCACATGCGGCCCCGTGCTGCGGCCCGTCGTCCCTGAGTCGGCGATGATGTCGCCCGCGGTGACCTTCTGCCCGGTCGTCACCCGCAGATTCGAGTTGTGACAGTACGCCGTCGCCACTCCGCGGCCGTGCTCGACGATCACCACCTTGCCGTTGACCGCGTCTTCACTCGCGCGGCGCACGATGCCGTTGGCGACCACCTTCACCGGAGTGCCCTCGGGCACCGAGAGATCCACCCCGGTGTGGAACTTCCCGTAGCCGAGCGTGGGGTGATTTCTCCAACCGAACGGCGACGACACGCGCGTGCCGGGAGCCACCGGCCACGACAGTCCATACGCGGTGCCCAGCATCAACGCGGTCGACGCCGAGGCCACCGCCTTCGAGCTGGTCGGAGGCAGGCGCGCCGCGAGCACCTCGAGCGTGGCCTCCCGCCCTTCTGCTCCCGAGCGTCGCGCGGCGTAGCTCGCCACGTCGTAGCCCGCGAACACCGCCAGCACCGCGGCGTCTTCGCTCCCGAGATCCACCCGCACCTTCTCCACCAGAATCGCCGCGTCTTCCGGGGTGGCGAACGGCAGGTTGTACCGTTTCGCCAACGCATCGACGGTCGCGCGTTGGTCACCGGTGAGCGTCGAGGCCGAAGCGAACACGCCGCGGCCGATGGCGCGCCCGGGCGGAATGGTCGCGAGCACCTCCACGTCGGGCACGAACGCGGTCTGCGTGGGCGCTTCGACCTCGTGCGCGTCGTAGACGCCGCCCGTGTAGTAGGCGAGCAGCGGGCGGGTGTTGGTCCTGGTCGAGAACACGCGCGCGCCCATGTCGCGAACCAGGGCGCCCACCGGCGTGTGGTACGCGGCGGCCCACAGGCACAAGCCGGCCCCGACGAAGTCGAGCAGGCCTCTGGCCGGGCGCTGAAAGGTGGCGGTCGCGCTCATCGGAAGAAGGACAGCAGCGCTTCGGCCTCGAGCAGCAGGGCCAGCGCGAGGGGGAAGGACAACACCGAGCCCCACAGCCCCGCCATCCACGGGTGCTTCGAGGCGATGCAGGTTTCATCGGCGTGCTGCAGCGAACGCAGCACCGCGCGCCACGCATGGGAGAAGAGAACGATGGTCATCGCGGTGCCGGCGAGAATGCGGGCGACCGGCGCCGCGACGTCTGCGGGCGCCACGTCACCGACCAGGCCCACGAAGAGCGTCGACTCCACCAGGCGCGAGACGGCGTAGGCGCCACCGAACACGAAGACGCTGGTGACGAAGGGGCGCACCAGGCGCATGGGCGTCGGTTGTTGGTTGACCCGGCGCAGCAGCGTTCGCCAGGTCTCCTTGATGAGGGAGAACTTGCGCTCCTTCTCGTCGAGCTCGTCGTAGCCGAGGGCGGGCAGCGCGATGAACGCGTCGACCGCGAGCTCCCAGGCCAGCGCGAAGCCGCGGGCGAAGAGCGTGCGTTCGCGCGAGTCGATCTTGTTCACCCAGGCGGCGGTGGCCTCGTGCTCGGCGAAGAAGCCGTCGAAGAACACATCGAGCGCTTCGACCAACCGGAGGACCTTGTCGTCGACCACGTCAGCGGCCGCGTGCACGCCGACGGCGACCAGCGCGAAGAGGCCCAGCGGCATGAACGCCCAACGGAAGGCGCCAAAGAAGCGGCTGACTCCTTCGAGGTGGCGCGTGGTGGACACGGAGATGGCCTTCAACGCGTGGGACCGCGGGGGGATCTGTCAGCGGTTCTGATGAGTTGAGCCTACCGCAGCGGGGTGTTGGCGCGGAACGTGCTCCGAATCGAGCCATGCGCATCCAACTCGCAGCACTCCTCGCCGTCGCACCGCTGTTCGCAGTCGCCGCCCCTGACGTGAAGGCCTCCTTGCGAGACGCGAAGGGCAAGGCGATCGGAACCGCCACACTGACGCAGACCGACGGTGGCGTGCGCGTCGTCGTGAAGGTGCAGGGCGTCACGCCCGGGCCTCACGCGTTTCACGTGCATGAGTTCGGCAAGTGCGAGGGGCCCGATTTCGAGTCAGCGGGCAGCCACTTCAACCCCGACCACCGGGAGCACGGCACCGCGAACCCGAAAGGGTCCCACCTGGGCGACCTGCCCAACGTGACGGTCGATGCGACGGGCACCGGCACCGGCGACTTCGTGCTGCAGGGCGCCACGCTTGCGGCCGGGCCCAAATCGGTCGCGCAGAAAGCGTTGGTGCTCCACGCCGCGCCTGACGACCTCAAGAGCGACCCCGCAGGAAATGCGGGCGACCGGATCGCGTGTGGCGTCATCGGACCTCAATTGAAATGAAAACGCCCCTTCTCCCAAGTGGAGAAGAGGCGGTTTCGAGGCCCTCACCCTCTCCCAAAGGGAGAGGGGAACCTTCAACTCAGGCCTGGGTGGTGGGCTTCTGCTGGGCAGGCGCCTCAGCCGGGGGCGGTGAGCCCGCGGCGGCAGAACGCTCGGCGAGCGCCTGCTTGCGGCTCAGGCGAATCTTGCCGCCCGAGTCGATCGAGATGACCTTCACCATCACCTCGTCGCCTTCCTTCACGATCTCGTCCACCGTCTTCACCCGCTTGTCGGCGAGCTCGGAGATGTGGATGAGGCCGTCGGTGCCGGGGAACAGTTCGACGAAGGCGCCGAACTCGACGATCTTGCGAACCGTGCCCAGGTAGATCTTGCCGACTTCGGCCTCACGGGTGAGCGCCTGGATCATCGAGATCGCGGCCTTCACTGCGTCGCCGTCGGCCGAGGCGATGTCCACCTTGCCCGTGTCGTCGATGTTCACCGAGCAGCCGGTGCGCGCGATGATGTCTTTGATCACCTTGCCGCCGGGGCCGATGACGTTCTTGATGTACTCCGGGCGGATCATGATGCTGGTGATGCGCGGGGCGTACTGGCTGATCTCCTTGCGGGGAGTCGGCAGCGTCTGGAGCATCGTCTCGAGGATCGACAGACGGCCGATCTTGGCCTGCTCCATCGCCTTGAGCATGATCGCCGTGGTGATGCCGGTGATCTTGATGTCCATCTGCACGGCGGTGATGCCCTTCGCGGTGCCGCACACCTTGAAGTCCATGTCGCCCAGGTGATCCTCGTCACCGAGGATGTCGGAGAGGATGGCGATCTTGTCGCCTTCCTTCACCAGGCCCATCGCGATGCCTGCAACAGGCGACTTGATGGGCACACCGGCGTCCATCATCGCCAGGGTGCCGCCGCAGACCGACGCCATCGACGAGCTGCCGTTGCTCTCGAGGATGTCCGAGACCACGCGCACGACGTAGGGGAAGGACAGCTTGTCGGGCAGCATGTTCTTGAGCGCGCGTTCGGCGAGCGCGCCGTGGCCGATTTCACGACGACCGGGGCCGCGCAGCGGCTTGGTCTCGTTCACGGAGAACGGGGGGAAGTTGTAGTGCAGCATGAACGTCTTGCTGATGTCGCCCGCGAGCGTCTCGATGCGCTGGTCGTCTTCACCGGTGCCGAGGGTCGCCGTGACGAGCGCCTGGGTCTCACCACGCTGGAAGATCGCCGAGCCGTGGGTACGGGGCAGCGGCGAGATCTCGCAGCTGACCGCGCGAACCTTGTCGTGCGGGCGGCCACCGATGCGGCCACCGCCGCAGGTCAGGTCGCGCATGTATTCGTACTTGAGGTCTTCGTAGATGCCCTTGACGTGCTTCTCGACGAGCGCGGTGTAGCCGTCGCCCATCTCCTTCTTGAGGGCCGCCTCGAGCTCCTTGCGGTTGGCCTTCAAGAAGCCGTACCGCTCGTGCTTCTCGACGATGGCGTAGCCCTTGGTGATGCCGGCCCACGCGATGGTCTTGCACTTGGCCTTGAGCGCCTCGTCGTACTTCACGATCTTGTCGAACTCGCGGGTCTTCACGCCCAGCTCGGCGCGCAGCTCGGCGATCGCCGCGATGATCGGCTGGCAAGACGCCATGCCGAAGTCGAGCGCGAGGACCATGTCGGCCTCGAGGATCTCGTCACCACCACCCTCGACCATCACGATCGCGGCCTTGGAGGCGGCGACCACGAGGTCGAGATCGCTCTTCGCGCGCTGGGCGAAGTCGGGGTTGACGATCAGCTTGCCGTCGATGCGGCCGACGCGCACGCACGCGATGGGGCCGTCGAAGGGGATGTCGGAGACGGCCAGCGACGCCGAAGCGGCGCAGAGCGCGAGCACGTCAGGCTCGGCGTTCTTGTCGAAGCTCATCACGCTGACGAGCACCTGGGTCTCGTACGCGTAGCCCTCGGGGAACAGGGGGCGGCAGGCGCGGTCGACGATGCGGCAGGTGAGCGTCTCCTTCTCGGTGAGGCGACCCTCACGGCGGAAGTAACCACCGGGGATGCGGCCGGCCGCGGCGAACGTTTCTTTGTACTCGACTGTCAACGGCATGAAGTCGATGTCCTTCTTCTCGCGCGCGCTCACGGAGGTCGCGAGGAGCATCGTGTCGCCGTAGCGGAGCACGATCGCACCGTCTGCCTGCTTCGCCATGCGACCGGTCTCGATGATGAGATCGCGCTCGCCAACCTTCACGGTCTTTCGAATCATTGCCATTTTTGGAGCTCTCTTGCGTTGTTGGCGCTTCGAGGCGGGCTGCGTTTTGATCACCTGATCGCGAATCCCGAAGTGGTCGGAACTCCCGAACAGAAAATCAAAACGCGAAAGGGCTCATCCCGTCGCGCCGTTGGGTAATCCACCGCGTCAGGCCGCGATGGGTGCTGCTTTGAAGCGAACTGCTCAATACGAAGAAGGGCGCTGGATTCAAACCCCAGCGCCCCTCCGTTCAGCTCGTTGTCACTTGCGGATGCCGAGGCTGTCGATCAACGTCTTGTAGCGGTTCAAGTCCTTCGACTTGAGGTAGTCGAGCAGGCGGCGGCGCTGGCTGACCATCTTGAGCAGACCACGGCGGCTGTGGTGGTCCTTCTTGTGCGTCTTGAAGTGCTCGGTCAGCTCGGTGATGCGCTCCGAGAGGATGGCGACCTGAACTTCAGGCGAGCCGGTGTCCTTCTCGTGGGTGCGGAACTTCGTCACCAACTCAGTCTTCTTTTCGACCTGGATCATTGTGGTTCTCTCCCGCTCCGAGGGTTCAAGTCACCACGGCCCGCGGAGGGGTACAGGTCGGGTGTTCACGGGCGCTTAGCGGACCGGCAGCCCCAGCGCAAGGACCGGCTGGCTAGCGGAGGGGCGGCAGCAGCACGTACGTCCCGTCTTCTCCGCGGCGGTAGAAGTACGGCTCACGCCAGGGGAAGTGGAGGTCGTCGGCGCTCAACAGCTCCACCTCGACCAGCTCGTTGAGGCCGAGGGGCAGGGAGCCCTTTTCCAGCTTGAACAGATCGATGGCCGCGCTCACCCGCGACATCTGCTGCTGGCTGGCGAAGCGTTGGGCCGCGGGGTCGGTGTACGTGGTGGCGTTCGAGCCCCCCAGCTTCATGGCGCCGAAGTCGATGCGGGTGCCCACGAAGAGCAGCGCGCCCACCACCACCATGGTGACGGCGATGCGGCCGATGACGCCCATCACCGCCGAGGTGCGCCCTTCGCTCTCGAAGTCGTCGCCGCCCTTGCCTGCCGGCGGCACGCCGCGCGCGTACTCGAGGTTGATGAGGTTGCAGAGCGCCTTGGCGGTCTCGAACTCACCGAGCGCCGACAGCTCGATGATGCGCTGCACGGTGCGGCCGACGGCGATGAGGTTGTAACAAATGCGCTCGTTCTCACCGACCGACTTGAACTCGCCCTTGTTGACGCTCTTTTTTTCCTCTGCGAACGCGTCGTCGAGGGCGGCGTCGAAGTCGTCTTTTTTGAGCTCTTCGGGGGGCAGCTCCTTCAACTTCTCGAAGGTCATCTGCAGGCTGGTGATGCGTTTGCGCACCACCGGCCACTCGTCGACGCGGCGGAAACCCTCCATCAGCACCGACTCCGCGCGCAGCGGGGTCAGCGTGTTTTCGGTCTCCACGTCTTTCTGCTCGAACTCGTAGGTGCCGGCCTTCCACGCGAAGAGCTTGAAGAGCGTCTCGCTGGTCTGCAGCTGCACCATCGACTTGAACTTCTGCTCGGTGAGCACGCCCTGGCTGACCAGCACGTCGCCCAGGCGTTGGAGCGTGCGTTTCTGGGTCTCCAGCGCGAACTCGAGCTGCTGTTCGGTCACCAGCGAGGCGGCCACCAGCATCGAGCCGATCAGATCCTTGCGGTTGCGGCTGGTGGTCTCGGCACGAACGATGTTGCCGTCTTTGAAGGTGACGGCCACCGTGTCCTGCTTCTGGGTGAGCACCAACGCGCCGGTCTTCTGCTGCTGACCAATCAGCTGGAGGATGTCGGCGATCCCGAAGTCTTTGAGGGTTCCCTTGAGCGCCATGTCAGCTCCGGCTCCGTCGCAGGCGCAGCAGCGACATGGGGTAGACGATGAGGAAGATCACCACGAGCGGCACCAGGCGCACGCCCATGGGAATGCCCTCGAACGGAGGCCTCACCACGCCCGCGCGCAACACCACGCCGATGATGGCGAGCACGAACAGGTAGCCGTAGACCGCGCCGCGCACCGGGGCACCGGAGAACACGTGGCCCATGCCCGACCAGAGCACGCCCAGGAGGGTGGAGGCGCGCTCCATCTGGCTCTCGTAGCGGGCGACCTCGAGCTGCTTGCGCACCTTCACCGAAGGCGCGACCACGTTCTTCTTGGCGAACACGTTCACGCACTGCGTGCACATCGGGCTGCCGGCCGAGACGTCGGGGTCGCCGCGGCGGCTGACCGGGCGGCCGCACCGATTGCAGACCTTGGCGGCCTCGAGTGACTTGCCCAGGAAACCAAAAGCCAGCAGCAGGCCTGCCACGAGCGCGGGGTAGAAAGCGGCGACCCACGAAGGCACGTCGCCCACCAGCATCTGCGAGAGCTGGCTGCGCACGCGGGCGGCGGCCACCTCGCTCCTGGCCAGCGCCAGCAGGTCGACCGGCGCGAGGGGCAAGGTCTTGAGGCGATCGTTGCCGATGATCTCTTTGGGGAACGGATCTTCGGACGAGATGGAAGGCAACGACGGATCGAGCTGGCGGGCCTCCATCAGGTTCGAGTTCGCCTTGTCGATCTCGCCCGCGTTCGAGTCGCCGTAGACCTGCACGCGGCGCTGGTACACCCGGCTCAGGTCGAGCAACGAGACCGCGCTGGGTGAGGTGGCCTTGAGCGCCTCGAGGATCGAGCGGGAGTTCTCCAGATCGCCCTGAAGGAAGAAGGCCTTGGCCAGCGCCAGCCGCCCGGGAACGTCTTCCGGGCGAAGCGCGAGGGCGAGCTTGAGGTGGCTGACCGCCTGCTCGAGGTGACCGCGGTTCAGGTGGAAGTGGCCGAGCACGAACCGTTCGGCGAAGCCCACCTTGTCTTCGGCAGCGAGCTTCTCGTACCGCTGCACCAGCGGCTCGACGTTCGGGCCACCTCGCTCGATGCGGTAGAGATCTTCGGCGACGGTTTCGGCGAAGGCGGTGTGCTCCACCACGAAGCCGCCGATGAGCGGCACCAGGCCCAGGGAGCCGATCAACACCGCGGCCAGCACGCGCTCGCGCACCGAGAGATACATGGTGATCGCCGCGAAGAAGGCCAGCAACGAAGGCGCCACGCCCATGCGGAAGACGATGGGCAACGAGAGCAGGAGGATCGCCAGCGCCGAGGTCTGCCAACGAGCGGCCGCGCGAGGGAAGAAGAAGTGGAAGTCGTAGAGGAAGTAGTACCCGCGGCGCAGCAGCAGCACGAGCATCACCACGATGAGGGTGGCGAGGTAGGCCAGCAGCGCGCTGGTGACGAAGTCGGCGATCAGCGGGCGCAGGTAGCGCGAGTCGCTCAACGAGGTGACGAGGCCCTTCTGCAGCGACATCACGTAGCGGGGGATGCCGCTGGGATCCGACGAGAAGTACAGCCGGGCGAGGAGGAACCAGGTGGCGGGAAGTTCGGGCGCGAGCTCGGCGGCGCTCACCGCGATCTCCACGGCCGCCCCGCTGTCGCCTGCCGCTTCCCACGCCTGCGCGGCGCGCAACATGCCGACCGCCCAGAGCTCCATGTTGCTGGAGCCGATGAGGCTGCGCATGGCCAAAAGCTCTTTGCGCGCGGCCTGCTCGGCCTGGGCGTTGCGAGAGGCGTTGGCCTGGCGCCACTTGAGCCAGACCGCGTTCAGGTCGGAGTCGGAGATGGTCTTCACCACCATCGGCGGCGGCTCTTTTTTCGGGGGCGGCTCGGCCTTGAGCTGTTGCTCCTGCTGCTCCTTGAGCAGCTCCTTCGCGGTCTTCTTCGGGGCCTTCTTGACGGTGGGCGGCGCGACGAGCGTGCCGTCTTCCGGATCGTCGGCCACCGTCTCGGTCGAGCCGGGGGCATCGGGTTCACCCAGGCCGTCTTCGACAGGCTCCTGCCGCACGCGCGCCTTTTGCTTCGCGGGTGCAGCGTCGGGATCGACGAGATCGACCTGGGCGAATGCCGCTGTCGGAATCAGCCACGCGAAGGCGAGGAAGCACGCGAGATTTCTCATCGGGGGGCGCGCGCAGCCTACCCTTGGATTTCAGCGGTCGCGAGCACTTCGACGTGGGGTGGGTTAGAGGGCGCGAATGGGTGACATCGGGAACGCAGTGGAGCGGCTCGCCACCATCATGCAGCGCCTCCGGGCGCCGGGCGGCTGTCCGTGGGACCGGGAGCAGGACCTGAAGTCACTGCGGCCCTACCTCATCGAGGAGGCCTACGAGGTGCTGGAGGAGATGGACCGGGTCTCGGAAGGCGGTCCCTGGAGCCCGCTGGCCGAGGAGCTGGGCGACCTGCTGTTCCAGATCGTCTTTCACGCGCAGCTGGCGTCGGAGCAGAAACAGTTCGACCTGAGCCAGGTGGCCAACGCCATCGCCGACAAGCTGGAGCGCCGGCACCCCCACGTGTTCGGCGACGGGGCAGCGAACACCTCGACCCAGGTGCTGGAGAACTGGGCACGCCTCAAGGCCGAGGAGCGCAAGAAGAAGAACGGCCATGTCGGCAGCGTGCTCGACGGCGTGCCGAAGGACGCCCCCGGGCTGCAGCGGGCCGAGCGGCTGACCGAGAAGGCCTCGCGCATCGGCTTCGACTGGCCGGACGTGAGCGGGGTGCAGGAGAAGCTCCAGGAAGAGCTGGGCGAGCTGGAAGAGGCGATGGCCAGCAAGGACACAGCGGCCATGGAGCACGAGCTGGGTGACGTGTTCTTCGCCCTGGCCAACCTGGCCCGTCACCTCAACATCGCCCCCGAAGACGCGATGCGGGCGGCCAACCGGCGCTTCACCACCCGGTTCCACGTGGTGGAAAAGGGGCTGGAGAAGCAGGGCGTACCCTTCGGGGAAGCCTCGCTCGATCAGATGAACGACCTGTGGGATCAGGCGAAGGCTGAGGAGAAAGCCTCGAAGGCGAAGGGCTGATCCACTTGACCCATCCGAGAGGGGCCGATAAGGCGCGGCCTTCCTCACTGTTTTTACGATTCAAGGAGCCGTTCCGTGGCCAACACCAAGTCCGCCGTCAAGCGTAACCGCCAGGCAATCAAGCGTAACGCGCGCAACTCTGCCGTGAAGACCGGCGTGAAGCTCGCCATCAAGGCCGCCCGCGCCGCTATCGCCGCTGGTGATCCTGCGAAGGCGAAGATCGCCGTTTCCGCCGCCAGCGCCGCGCTCGACAAGGCCGCGACCAAGGGCGTGCTGCACTCGAAGAACGCGAGCCGTCGCATCGGCCGCCTGGCGCACGAGGCTTCGAAGAAGCTCGCCGCGCCCGCCGCGAAGTAATTCGCGCAGGTCGTATGCACTGACACGAGCCGACGGCGCCCCTCTGGCTCCGTCGGTTTTCGTCGTTCTCAACAATGCTTCTCGAAAATGTGCTCCCTCTCCCGAGGGGGAGAGGGTTGGGGAGAGGGCTTACCGCTCTGTCTGCAGACGCTCGAACCCTTCACGAACCGCGGCATCGGCAATGCGGCGAAGCGCGGCAGCCCGGTTCGACTCGGTGAGCAGCACGTCGGCGCCCGAGGGAAACTCTTCGGAGACCGCGACGGTGGTGCTGCCGACCGTCACCCCGCCCTTCTTGAGGGTCAGCGAGATGGTCGCCGACATCCGAAACACCGGCTGACGCGGCAGTGCAGGCGCGGTGAGAAACGGTCCACTGCTCACCGCGAGGATGGTGCCTTCGAGCACACCTTCCGCATCGGGCCTGCCGAGGCGCCCGGCTCGCTCGAGCTGATCTCGTGCGGCTTGCGTGAAGGCCATCTCAGCGGCCGGTTCGGCGGTGCGGTTGACGAAGAACGGCACGTGCGCTGAACGCACGGGGAGCGAGGCGTTCGGCGCCGTGAAGCGGTACCCGCAACTGGCGAGGATCAGCAGAGGGAGGACAAGGAGAGGCGGTAAGCCCTCTCCCCGACCCTCTCCCCCTCGGGGAGAGGGAGACACAGAGAGAGTGAGCGTTCTCATCCGACGACGAAGCTGACGATCTTCTTGTGCACGAAGACGAACTTCTTCACGGTCTTGCCCGCGAGCGCCGCCTGCACTTTCGGGTCAGCTTCGGCGATCGCACGAACCTCATCTCCCATCGCTGTCGCCGGCGCCTGGATCTCCGCGCGCAGCTTGCCCATCACCTGCACGCCGTACGAGATCACGTCGTCGACGACGAGGCTCGGATCGTACGCAGGCCAGCTCTGCTCCTCGAGCGGCGAGGTGCTCCCGTACCCCTGCGCCAGCTCATTGGCGAAGTGCGGAACGAACGGCACCAGCATCGTGGCCAGCAACGAAATGGCCTCGTTCATCGCGGCTTTTTCGGCCTGGGTGGTGACTTCCTTCACCAGGTAGAGCTCGTTCACGTACTCCATCGACCCGGCGATGGCGGTGTTGAAGGACAACCGCTCGATGGCATCGGTGATGCGCTTGAGCGCCTTGTGCGCCGCCTTGCGGATCTCCAGCGCCTTGCCCTCGAACGGGCCGTCCCACTTCGCGCCCTTCACGTGGGGCTCGTGCGTCGCGCCCAGCGCCCACACGCGCCTCAAGAAGCGGAAAGAGCCCTCGACGCTCTTCTGGTTCCAGTCGAAGTCGCGCTCGGGAGGACCTGCGAACAACACGTAGGCCCGCGCTGTATCGGCGCCGAACTCCTTCACGAGATCAGACGGAGCCACGCCGTTGCCCGCGCGCTTGCTCATCTTGAGCCCATCGTGACCGTTCACGATGCCCTGGGTGATCAACCGCGTGACCGGCTCGTCGACCGGCGAGAGGCCCAGCTCCTTCATCACCCGCGTCCAGAAGCGGAAGTAGAGCAGGTGCATCGTCGCGTGTTCAGGACCGCCCACGTAGATGTCGACCGGCAGGTACTTCTTCGCCACGGCCGCGTCGAACGGCGCGGTGTCGAACTTCGGCGAGAGGTAACGCGCGTAGTACCAGGTGGAGTCGACGAAGGTGTCCATCGTCTCCGCCTCACGGCGCGCGGGGCCGCTGCACTTCGGGCAGGTGGTGTTGACGAAGCCAGGCACCTTGGCGAGCGGCGGTTCACCGGTGCCGGTGAGCACCTTCTCGACCTCGATGTCGGGCAGGCGCACGGGCAGCTGCTCGTACGGAACGGGGATGCCCTTCTTCTCGGGATCGCACTTCTCGCAGTAGACGATGGGGATCGGCGTGCCCCAGTAGCGCTGGCGGCTGAAGCCCCAATCTTTCTGGCGCCAGGTGGTCATCGGAGCGCCCTTTTTCTGCTCCACCAACCACGCCGACATCACCTTGCGCGCTTCAGCCGACGTCTTGCCGGTGTACTCGCCGGAGTCAGCCAGCAGGCCGTCTTCGGTGTACGCCGCGGGTGCCGCCGCTTCTTCGCGCTGCACGAGCTTCGCGGGCGTGATCACCACCCGAATCGGCAGCGCGTACTTGCGAGCGAAGTCGAAGTCGCGCGCGTCGTGCGCAGGCACGCTCATCACGGCGCCCGTGCCGTAGTCAGAGAGCACGAAGTTCGCGATCCACACCGGCACCTTCGCGCCGGTGAACGGGTTGAGCGCGTAGGCGCCGGTGAAGACGCCTTCTTTCTCAGCGCCTTCTTCGGTGCGTTCGGTCTTCGACTTCGCGGCCATCTTCGCCACGAACGCGTCGACGTCGGCCTTCTGATCAGCAGTCGTGATGCTGCGCACCACGCGGTGATCGGGCGCCAGCACCACGTAGGTGCAGCCGAAGATGGTGTCGACGCGGGTGGTGAACACGCGGATCTTCTCCGCGCTGCCTTCGATGCCGAAGTCAGCCTCGACGCCTTCGCTCTTGCCGATCCAGTTGCGCTGGGCGGCGGTGATGCGATCGGGCCACTCCTCGAGCGTGTCCAGACCATCCAGCAGGGCCTGCGAGTACTTCGTGATGCGGAAGGCCCACTCCGGCTGCTCGCGGTCGAGCACCTTCGAGCTGCAGCGCTCGCACGTGCCGTCTTTGACCTGCTCGTTGGCGATGACGGTCAGACAGCCGGTGCACCAGTTCACCTTCGAGAAGCGGCGGTAGACCAGATCGCGCTCGAGCATCTTGAGGAAGAACCACTGATTCCACCGGTAGTACTCCGGGCGGCTGGTATCGAGCTCCAGATCCCAGTCGTAGGAGTAGCCGAGGCTGTTCATCTCTTTCTTGAAGCTGATGATGTTCTCGGCGGTGCGCACCGCGGGGTGAACGCCGTCTTTGATCGCCGCGTTCTCCGCGGGCAGACCGAAGGCGTCCCAGCCCATGGGGTGCACCACGTCGAAGCCCTTCATGCGGAAGTAGCGCGCGTAGACGTCACCCAGCAGGTAGTTGCGAACGTGGCCCATGTGCATGTTGCCCGAGGGGTACGGGAGCATCTCGAGCACGTACTTCTTGGGCTTCTCGCCGGTGCGGGCGACCTTGAAGGTGCCCCGCTCGTTCCAGGTCTGCTGCCACTTCGACTCGATGACACTCGGCTCGTACTTTTCGGACATCGCCATGATGGGGCGCCTTGTAGGAGAGGGCCTGTGGTGACGCAACGAGTCGCGGTGCGCTGACTGTTGGGGTAACTCCCTGCCCGTGGAGCAGCCGACGCTGGAGATCGAGTTTGAGCACCGCCGTTTGAAGCCCGGCACCGTTCCGGCCTCGCTCCAGGGCGCCCAGGCCCGGCTCTCCGGGCTGCGCAGGCAGGCCCAGTGGTCGCGGGCGGTGTTCGTGCTGGTCGGGGCGCTGGCCATCGCGTGGGGAACCGAGCGGGCCGGCATCGCCCTGCCCACGGCGTTGTGCTTCTTCTTCGGGGCGCTGCCGGTGTTGTGGGTGGGCGGGTGGTTGTTCGGGTTTCTGTTCCAGGCGCGCCGGGCGGCGAAGGCCGTGGCCGGCAAGGTCGGCTCGACGCAGTGGCAGGGCGAGCTGGCGAAGGTGACGGTGGTGGAGAAGGTGAAGCTGTCGATGTCGGCGCTGGGCCTGCACATCACGCGCGATCAGGACACGCAGGTGTTCGGTTGGGCCCGGGTGCGGATGGAGCGCATGGGGCCGGCGACGCTGGCGGTGTTCCTGAATGACGAGCCGTCGGGGCTGGCGATGAATGAGGGGATGATGGTGCCGAGGGCTGCCTTTGGCTCCGACTCCGCGTTCGATGACTTCTGCCTCGCGATGCAGCGGTTCATCTGGGAGGCCCAGAGGAAATGAGCTTCGGCTGACGCACACCACACGACGCGAAAACCCCGGCGCTCGTCTTGAGCACCGGGGTCTTCTCTCAAACCCTCACCCCCTCGGGGAGAGGGAGACAGATGCTCAGTACCCCGTGCGGCGGATGACCTTGAACGCGCTGGTCACGCTGCGGAGGTTGTGCACGATGCCGTACGAGCAGCCGCGCGCTTCGTACGCCCACAACGAACCCCACGCGTCGCCCGACTCGTACAGCAGGATGTGGCCGGCACCGTTCGTGTTGTAGACGAACGCATCGCCCTTCGCGGCGTTCGCGCGGCTCACCGTGCTCCACTGCGAGTTGCTGCCGATGAAGTGAATGGTGCCGTACGGGTGCGAGTCGACCGAGACGTCGGTGTTGGTCGAGGGAATCTGCCAGGCCTTCGCCACGTAGCCCGAGCAATCCGCGCCGTAGCTGCCGGAGTGCGAGCAGCTGGGGCAGCTGCCCGTGCACGCGCCCTTGTTCGAGCTGGTCGCGCCGCCGTTGATCCAACGACCGTGACCCCACCAGTACGAGAAGCCCACCCCGCCCTTCGCACGGAGAATCGCTCCGTCGCGGCCGGTGGTGCTGGGGGTCGTGGTGCCGCCGCCCGTGGAGGGCTGCGAGACCAGCGTGAGGTACGTGCCGTAACCCCAGCCCGTCACGCCGTTGTACTTGATGTTGTACCAACCGCCGCTCGGCTGCGTGACGTTCACCGTGGTGACCGTGGCGCCGGAGGGGATGACCAGGCGAACCTGGGCGTTCATCGACGCGCTGGTGCGCAGGTTCAGGTTGGCGGAGGTACGAAGGGTCGAACCCAGCGCGACGCCGGTCGACAACTCGCTCGACAGGGTGCCGAACTCTTCGGCGCCGGTGAGGAGGTCGCCTTCAGCCGCCGTCTCACCCGCCGTGCCCGCGCAGCCCATCAGCGCGACCGTCACACTCAGCACCGTCAGTCGAAGCGTGTTCATGGCGAATCCACTTTGCGAGGCGTGTGCCGGAAATGGCGCTGCGGGGAAAAATCGAGCGAATCGCTAAATGCATTTACATTTCAGGTCGATGGTTCCTCGCCCTGAATCGAACGGTTCCCAGTCGGGTGTCCGAAACCAGAGCGATCTCGGGAGGCTGTCACGCCGGAGTGACAGCGTGGCGGGTGGCTGCCCGGTGTGCTTTCAAGCGCGCCATGAAGCACGCGAGGTGGCTCGGAGCCGTGGTGGTGGTGCTCCTGGTGGTGGGCTGGGCGCTCTGGAGTTCGCGGCCTCGACCCGGGTCGATCGAGCTCATCGAAGAGGCGCCGGTGGCCGATGGTGGCAGCGCGAGCCTGACCAAAACGCCGACCGCGAAGACGACAGTGACGGCTGCGACCGATGCCGGAGTGCCCGAGCCACGGACAGGCGGTGGCCAGGTGCTGGCAAACTTTGGTTGGGGCAACGGCGAGGGGAACCTCGGGCACTCGACGCCCGATGAGGCCAACCCCGAAGCGCCGATGAGTTTGACGGTCGATGCGCTGGGCCAGGTGTGGATCCTCGATCAGGTCAACGAGCGGCTGGTGAAGCTGGATAAGTCGGGCAAGCAGGTGGGCACGGTGCCGCTCACGGTGCAGGCGGGGCAAGACGTGGTGGTCGCGCCCGATGGCACGGTGCTGGTGCTGGATCGCCTGGTGGACAAGTCGGTTTCGGTGATCGGCGCTGATGGCAAACCGCGCGGTGAACTTCCGCTCCTGGGCAAGGGCATGGAAGAAGGCGGTGCGTCGACCGGCGTGTTCATCGACGGCAATGACGTCTACGTCGAGCGCGAGCACGGTGACTCAGTGCGCGTCGGCAGCACCTCGGGAGAAGCGTCGAAAGATCGCCCGGAGATCCCCGGTCGCCCCGCGGGTGATGGCCGCACGTATCTGACGGCTGGCATCGTGGACGGCGCGACCGGCACGGTGATGGTGACGGCGATCGACAAGGAGCCGCAGGCGCATCGGTTCACCCGGCAGTTTTCGGTGGGCCAGGCGGTGGTGGCGCTCAACGCGCTCGATGCGGATCGCAGCGGGGTGATCTACCTGGGCACGGTGATCGAGCTGCCCGGCTCGACGGGCGAGAAGCCGCTGTTTGGCATCGCGTTGTTCTGTCTCGACCCGCTCGATGGGCGGCCGCTGGCGCAGACGCGATTTCCCGCGAACACCATGCCGGAAGAGACGTTCCGCGAGCTGACGGTGCTGCCGGAAGGTGGCGTGTTGTTCATGGAGCGCACGCCGAGTGGTCCTCGCGTGGTGCGGTACAGCTGCGGCGGCCCCTGAGTCCGTGAGGGCCGTTTGTGTACGGCCCATGAGCAGGGTGCGGAATTGCTCAGCGACCGCCCTCTCCCCCTCGGGGAGAGGGAGCGCGGGTGCGCGGGTGCTATTTCAGCGATTCGGCGAACACGCCTTCGACCTGCGCAGCATCACGACCGACACCGTCGATCAACGCCTTGAGCGCGCGCAGCTCGATCGGCCGCTTCGTCGAAGCCCCCCCCGCGCCCACGGTCACCAGCACCGGCACGATGTAGCGCTGCTCGGAGGGCGCGAAGACGAACGGCTCAGCGGAGTTGCCTGCGGCCGCGGAGATCTTCGGCTCCTTCGCGAAGGTCACCGTCAGCTCTCGGCGCGAAACACCGACGATCGCCGCATGCTGCCGTTCACCGGGCGTCGCCACCGGAGACGCCGACGCCTCACGCACTTCACGGGAGAACGCAGGCTCGGAGCGCCACGACGCCGCGAGCTTGCGGCCTTCTGCCAGCTCCTTCGCGGTGTGCACTTCGGGGTTGGCCAACGCCGCCAGGCCCTTCAAGCGGGGAATCCAGGTCTTCGCCGTGGCCGAGATCGGCCCGCTGCGCTGACCATCGGCGCCCAGCGCCTGGAGCCCGGTGAGCTGCTCTGCCTGCAGCGCCTCGATCAACTTCTCCAATGACTGCGCTCCACGCGCGAACAGCTCGGGTACCGGCTCGACCTCGAGCGTCGGCGGCACCCGCAAGCGCACCTTCAGCTCACTGCGCTCGGCGTCTTCCCGCTCGGGCGCCTGGCTGTCACCGCGATGCTCCGCGTCGCTGCCCAGCAGCGCGAAGAACGCGCCCTGCAGCCGGTCGGCCCACGCGCCATCGTAGCGGATGCTCTTGTTGCTCTCGGGTTGGCAGAGCGCGGCCAGCGACGCATCACGGGCGGCCGGCCAGGTCGAAGCCGAGCTGACCACCCGCCCGTCTTGAACGGCGTTGGCCAGCTCGGGGAAAGCGAAGCGGCGCTCGGCACCGGAGAGCTCCGAGAGGAACTTTCCGAACGGCGTCACGGGAGCCGCCACCAGCGGCGGCGGCAGTCGCGCATCGAGGGGCAACGCTTCGATGAACTCGTTGAGCGTGTCGACGGCCTCGCCCGCCTTTCCAGCCGCCTTCTCGCGCCACACCAGAATGGGCTCGCTCTCCGGGGAACCGAGGAACCGATCGCGGCGCGTTCGCACGCGATCCCAGAGCGCAGCCAGCCTGGGATCCTTCGCGAGCAGATCGAGGAAGAGCAACACCGCCGCCGTACCGCCGCGGCTGCGCTCGAAGGGCTGGCTGAGGGCGCGCATGCGAATCCACGCGCACTGAAGCTGAGGGTTCCAGCTCCAGGGCACGGGCGGCAGGAGCGCGTCGGGCGAATCACTGAGCCGGGAGATCTCGGCATCGACCGCGACGGTCGCGTCACCGTCAGCGCGCACCGCCGCGGAGACCTTGCTCTTGTCGAGGCACGCACTGGCGGCGCTCAACCGGGCCACCAACGCGAGCGCACCTTCACGCGCATCACCCTGCCCCTGCTGATGACGGAGCAGCGCGCGATCGAGCACCTTGTTCCACAGCTCACGACGAAGCGCCTCGGTGTCGACCTCTTCGGCCGCCAGCGCGGACAACTCGAGCTGCCGCACCTGCCAGGCGATCGCTTCGGCGGAGAGCAGCAGGTGCGGCTCAGCGGGATCCAGCGGCGCTCGAAGACGCGCACCCGACTTGCGGGCGAGCGGGTTGTCGGAAGCCATCGGCCCGTCAGAGATGGTGGCGAAGGAGGTGGCGAGGCGCCCTGATTCCACCGCGCGGCCCGAGGCGATCTCCAGCGGTGCTCCGGGCGCGACCACGACCTTCATCGATCGCGGCAGGCCCTTGATGAAGGCCTTCACCTTGTCTTCACCATGCGCGGCGATGGCGTCGGCGGTGCCGCCCGCGGTCTTCACGGTGGTGAGATCGTAGGAATATTCGAGCGACCCGTCGGGCAAGCGCTTCACGGCGTAAGGCGACACCTCCGCCATCGGTGCGGCGGCCAGCGCGGTCAGCAACGACAGGGAAAGAATGGTCATGGCTCGAGGTGACCCCTCGACTTCGCTCGGAGGGAACGGTGCATCAACTGGCGGGGGAAAGCTTGAGGAGATGCTGGACGGTGTCGAGCACCTCCTGCGCCTTCACCGGCTTGATGAGATACGCGCTGGCGCCCAGCTTGAGCGCGCGCTCGCGATCTTCTTCGGCTGCTTCGGTCGTGATGATCACGATGGGCAAGTCGGCGTTCGCCGGGTCGCTGCGCAGATGCGCGGTCAGCTTGAGCCCATCGAGCACCGGCATGTTGATGTCGGTCAACACGATGTCGAAGTGGCCTGCCTGGAACTTCTTGATGGCCTCCGCGCCATCTTGCGCTTCGACGCACACGATGTCGCCAATACGCTGGAGCGCGTACATCACGCTGCGGCGCAGCTGCATCGAATCGTCGACTACCAACGCACGGATCGTCATTTCGCCGCGGAAGCTATTCCGTTTCGACCTCGCATTCACGCAGACAGTGCGGCGGCCAGCGCGGGGCCCAACTGTTCGAGCGGCAGCACCTTCACCACAGCCCCCGCTTTGATGGCCGCTTCGGGCATGCCGAACACGATGGCGGTCGCCTCGGCCTCCGCCCAGACCTCCACCCCGGCCTTCTTGAGGGCGAGCGCACCTTTGGCGCCGTCGATGCCCATGCCGGTGAGCACCAGGGCCCGGGTTCCCGGGGGCGCCACCTTCGCAGCCGAGGTAAAGAGCCGATCCACCGAGGGCGCGTGCGCGTCGTTCTGAGACGACATCTTCACCACCAGGGCGAGGGTACCGCCGGCCCGGCGCTCGAGCTCGAGCTGTTCGCCCCCCGGGGCGACGTAGACCCGCCCCGGGAGGATCGGATCTCCGGTCTTCGCTTCGCTGACCCGGAAGCCCAATGATTGATCGAGCCGTTCAGCGAAGGCCTGGGTGAAGCGCGCGGGCATGTGCTGTGCGATCACCACGCAGACCGGCAACCCGACGAGCGCCTCGAGCACCTTCTGCACCGCCGGAGGCCCCCCGGTCGACGCGCCCACCAGCACCAGCCGGGCGGTCTCTTCTGCGGGCGGCTTGGGCGCCTTCTGCTTCGGCGAAGGGGGCGGCGTCTTGTCTTCTCGCCGCATGAAGGGTGCCGCGCGCAGCTTCTCGATGAGCTCACCGCGCACCGAAGCGAAGCTGGCGTCGTCGTCTTCCGTGGGGCGCGCCACGAAGTCGAAGGCGCCCAACTGCAGGGCCTTGAAGACGTCGGAGCGGTGGCCATACGAGGAGACCACGATCACCGGCGTGGGCTGGCGCGCCATCAGCAGCCGAAGGAAGGCGTAGCCATCCATCTTCGGCATCTCGAGATCGAGGGTGATGACGTCGGGCTTGAGCTGCAGCGCCTTCTTGAGCCCGTCTTCGCCGTCGACGGCCCGGCCCACCACCTCGAGACCGGGCGCGGTCTCCAGCAGCTTCGAGAGCGCGCGCCGGGTGGCGGCCGAGTCATCGACGATCAACACGGTGATGGGACGCTGCGGTTTCACTGATTGCTCACCCAGGTCACGGACCCGGCCTCCGGTACACCAGATCGCCTTCCAACTGCACCAGCTCGAAGCGGGTGGAGAGCTGGAGCAGGTTCTCCGAGTGTCCCAGCAGCAGGTAGCCGCCCCTGTTGAGGCGCTCGAAGAAGAGCTCGATCACCCTGCGACGCGTGGCCTGGTCGAAGTAGATGAGCACGTTGCGGCAGAAGATCACGTCGAAGCGAGGGAGCAGTGACGCCGCCGAGGTGTCGAGCAGGTTGAGCTGACCGAACCGCACCGGCTCGCGAAATCGCGGCAACAGCGTGACCCGGCCGCCCTCCACCGGCTGAAAGAACTTCTCTTTCTGCTCGGGCGTGGTGGCTCGCAGCGCCATCGGGCCGTACTCCGCCTTGCGCGCCGAGGTGAGCGCCTTGCGGGAGAGATCGGTGCCCAGGATGTCGATGTCCCAGCCCTTCACGGTGGGGCGATCGAGCAGCAGCATCGAGAGCGTGTACGGCTCTTCTCCCGTGGAGCAGCCGGCCGACCAGAGCTGCAGTGAGCGGGTGCGTTCGTTCTTCTTCTCGACCAACGGCATCAGCTCTTCTTCGAAGCAGCGCAGCTGCGTGGGCTCGCGGAAGAAATACGTCTCGTGCGGCACCAGCAAATCGATCGCCGACTCGAGCTCGTCCGGCCCTCTTGCATCGAAGCGCAGGTAGCGGGCGTAGGCGGTGAAGTCGCGCAGCCCCAGCAGCTCGAGGCGCGAGGCGAGCCTTCGCTCGGCGATGAACTTGAGGTCTTCACGCAGCAGAAACCCGCTGGCCTGCTGAAAGAGATCGCGCAGCAGGTGCAGCTCTTCTGCGCTCATCTCCAATCGCGAGTCGGTCGGCCCCACTTCACACCCGCCGCAGCAGCGTCTCGACCGCTTCGCTCAGCAGCTCGTGCGCCACGCCATCGGTGGTCTCACGCGCGACGGCGTCTTGGAGCGCGCTGAGCGATTCGCGGCCCGCGGAGACCGCCAGCAGCCTGCCGGCCGAGACGCGCACGTCCCACCGGGCGTGTTGCAGCGAGGCCACCGCCTTGTCGAGGAGCAAGGGCCGATCGGCGCCCAGGGTGAAGGCGAGCTTGATCACTTCGGCATCGCCGTGACCTGCCGCGCGCAGGAGCAGCTCATCGGAGAGCCGGCTCATCAGCGCGAGGCCCTCCAACGCGGCGAGCACCACCGCGGGATCCACGTGGCGGCTCAGCTCTTCCAGCCGCGCGATGGTTTCGCGGTGACCGAGTTCCCCGGCAGCAGCGCACGCCAACGCGAGCACGGTCGGGTCGGCATCTCTCAAGGCACGCGCGAGCAGCGGCTGGCCCTGTGCCGGGGCGAGCTTGCCCACGGTGCGGGTGGCCGCGCGGCGCACGAGGGCCGACTCATCCATCAAGGCGGCCTGCAGCACGCTGACCGAATCTTTGGGCGAGAAGAGCGACGCTTCGACGGCCGCGGCCCGCACCGTTTCCTGAGGATCGTGGAGCGCGCGTTTGATCACCTCGCTGGCGAGCGGCCCCATGATCTCGCCCCACGCGCGCACGGCATGCGGGCGCAGCTTGCCCCCCACCAACGGCGTCAACGCGGCCCGCACTTCGTCGGGCCAAGTCTGGGCGATCTGCACCAGCGAACGCCAGGCATGCATGGCCAGCGTGTCGTCATCGAAGGATCTCACCAACGGCGCGATCGCCTGACGTGCCCGGGTGCGGCCCAGCGCGCGCGCCCCGAGTTCAGCGAGCTCGGGATCTCCGCTGTCCATCAAGGCGATCAGCTGATCACACAGCGGCGGTTCTGCCAGTCGCACGATGGCGTCGGCGGCCACCGCGCGCGCTTCGGCAGCGAGGTCGGCGAGCGCTTCGATCGACGAGAGCAACGCACGCGCCCCGTCGAGGCCGAGTCGCAGGAGCGTCTGCAGCGCGACCTCTCCATCGCTGCTGCCCCGCACCGAACCAGCCACCGCGAGGGCCAGGCGTGGATCGGCGGCCGCGCGGGCGACCAGCAACGCACCGAGGTGTTTCTCTTCGTCGCCCGAAGCCAGGCCCGCCTCGAGCCAGGGAATGAAGTCGATCACCGGGCGCAGGGCGATCTTGAGCTCGGCCTCCGTCTCACTCGAGAGCGGCGTGCCCGAGGCCCCGATGGAGACGAGCGCTGCATCACGCGACTCGCGCAGCGCCAACGCGCGCACGGTGAGCATCGAGGCCGTGGGGTGATGCACGTGACCGAGCAAGCGCCAGGCACTGCGCCGGGTGAGCGGATCGGAGAGCAACGGCACCAGCATCGGCAGCGGCACCGGCAGGCGCAGCTCGGAGAGCCCTTCGAGCGCGCAGACCCGAAGCAACACGTCACGCGAGCTGAGCAGCTTCTCCAGCGCGCGGCGGGCGTCAGGCCCCCCGACGTGACCGAGCGCTTCAGCGGCCGCGGTGCGCACGTTGGGATCGGCGTCTTGAAGGGCCCAGACCAGCGGCGCGACCGCGTCGGGAAGGCGCAGGGCCCCGAGGATGTCGGCGGCGAACTTTCGTTGATCGGGGTCGGGGTGGCCGAGCAGCTCGATGATCGCGGGCAACACGGCGGGACCCAGTTGAGCGAGCACCGCCGCGGCGGCGTTGCGGGCGCCCGTGTCATCACGTTGGCCGAGCATCTCGACCAACTGGGCGACGGTGGCGGGCGTGGCCTCGAGGGCGCCGAGTCGATCGGCGGCGAGGCGGCGCACGCGCCAGCTGTCGTCATGCAGGGCACTGAGCAGCGAAGGGATCGCTGCGGCGCTCACGGGCAACGTGTCGAGCGCGCGGTACCGCCCTTCTGCGTCGGCATCGGCTTGCAACCAGGTCACTGAGCCCCTCCAGGAGGGTTCGATGAGGTCCCCCAGAGCAGTCGAGGGCGCGCTCGTACGAACGAGGGAGCGGCTGCCGCATGCAGCGGAGGCTTCATCTCGACTGCCATCGACGCGAACGGTGGGGTCGTCACGGATCCTCCGTCAGCAGCGCCTTCACATCGAGCAGCAACGTCAGGTGCGCCCCATCACCGGTGACACCCAGCACGTGCGGGGCGGTGCCCGGCCGATTCGCCAGGGGAGCGGGCCGCAACGAGCTGCGCTGCACCCGCTGCACCTGGGTCACCGCATCGACCAACACGCCGACCTTCCGCGCCCCGATGCGGCACACCACCAACCGCTCGGTGCGCCTGGGCTTGCCGGACGGTTTGAGCGACTGCGTGGCCGTCGAGGTGACCTCGAGGCGTTTGCGCGCATCGACCACCGGCAACACCTCACCGCGCAGGTGCACCACGCCTTCGAGAAAACGAGGCGCCCGGGGGAGCGGCGTCACCACCGGCACCGGGAGGATCTCCTCCACGCGCTTGAGATCGATCGCGTACGACTCGGCGCCGATGCGCACGACGCACAGCTGAATGACGCCTGGTTCGCCGCTCACGAGAGCGCCTGCTCGACGTCGAGGAGAATGAAGAGCTGGCCGTCACGGTGCCCCAGCCCCGCGATGGCGTTGCGATCGATGCCCAGGCCCGGCGCTTCTTCGAGCCGCGAGAGCTGCAGCTTCACCACGCCCTCGACCCGGTCGACCAACACACCGGCGTCACCTTCGAGATCCTTGAGCAGCAGGATTCGCGCGGCCCGGCCCACATCCTTCCCGGTCAGGACCACGGGTGGCACTTCGGCCAGCCGCAGCCGCACCTTCACGTCGAAGAGCGGCAGCATCTCGCCGCGTACGTTGATGAGCCCGATGATGTTCTTCCGCGCGCGGGGGATCTCGGTCACGTCGGTGACCTTGAGAATTTCCCGCACCGCGCCGATCGGCACTGCGTAGGTCTCGCCTTCCAACACGAAGGCGAGGAACTCCTCGGGCGTCTCGTCAGGCAACGCCTCTGCGATGCGGTCGCTGATCGGCGCCTGCTCGAGAAACGAGCCGACGGCCTCATCGGGCCGGTAGAAGAAACGATCGAGGAGCTCTGCGAATTGCGACACCGGGCGCGGAGACTACAGGAAACCTCGCCCTGCGAAGCGGGGAGAGGTCGGCCGCAGGCCGGGTGAGGGGCGCGGCGCTGGTGCCCGTGCGGCCCCTCACCCCGACCCTCTCCCCGCTCCGCAGGGAGAGGGAGTTCATTTCTTCAACTTGCGGCGACCTGGGTGCGCAGCAGCTCTTCCATCAACGCGCCGATGTCGAGCACCAGCACCGCGCGGCGATCGCCCAGCTCGGTGGCTCCCGAGACGCCGGGGATTCCACGGAGCCTTCCACTCAGCGGCTTGGTGACGATGTCCTGCTGGCCGAGCAGCTCATCGACGGCGAGGCCCAGCCGCTGCTGCGCCAGGCCCACCAACACCACCGAGTGCACCGGCCGCTTCTCTTCCGGCAGGCCGAACACCCGCGCCAGCCGAATGAAGGGCGTGGTCTGCCCGCGCACTTCGATCACCTCGCGCTTCTCGATGGTGCGCAGCTGCTCGTCTTTCACCGCGACGATCTCCAGCACCGCGTTGAGCGGAATCGCATACGTGCGGCCCGACACCTTCACCATCAGCGCGCGGATGATCGCCAGGGTGAGCGGCAGCGTGAGCGTGAAGGTGGTGCCCTCCCCTCGCCGGCTGGAGATGTCGATGAGGCCCGACAGCCGCTGCAGGTTGGTCTTCACCACGTCGAGGCCGACGCCTCTCCCCGAGAGCTCCGACACGTCGCGCCGGGTGCTGAAGCCGGGCTGGAAGACCAGGTTGAGCAGCTCGCGCCGCTCCATTTCTTCGGTCTGCTCGCGCGTGACCAGGCCCCGATCGACCGCCACCTCACGCACCCGGGCTTCATCGATGCCCGCGCCGTCATCACGCACTTCGATGATCACGTGGTTGCCCTGCTGCTTGGCCACCAGCCCAATCGTCGCGCGCGGCGGCTTGCCCTGCCTGGTGCGCGCTTCGGGCCGCTCCACCCCGTGATCGAGCGCGTTGCGCAGCAGGTGCATGAGCGGGTCTGACAGCTCTTCGACGATCAACTTGTCGAGCTCGACGTCACCACCCGACACGTCGAACACCACGTCTTTCGAAGACTCGCGCACCAGCCGGCGCATCAAGCGGGCGAGCTTGTCGAACACCTGCCCGAGCGGCACCATGCGCACGTCGAGCACGCCCTTCTGCAATTCATCGAGCCGCCGCTCGAGCGCGCGCACTTCACGTTGCAGCTCCTGGCCCCACAACTTCGGCAGCGCAGGCCCGCTGGCCTGCCGCGCCGCATCGGACAGCTTCTCGATGTTGCTGCGAATGAGCAGCAGCTCACCGATGGAGTTCATCAGGCCATCGAGCCGCCCGATGTCGACGCGCACCGTGTTGGTGAGGCTGCGCAGGCTGGGCTCGGGGGTCGTGGCCAGGCGGCTGAGGCCCGAAGGCGTCGAGGTGAACGAGGCGAGCGGCGAGAGGGCCGGCCCGCTGATGCTCTTGTCGTCCCACAGCGGCGCCTTCTTCCTTTGCGGCGGAGGAGGCGGCGGCGTGGAGAACATCTTGTCGGTCAACGGCGCGAGCGTGGCGCCCTCGAGCAGCCGGCCTTCCAGCTCGGCCTTCTCCTTCGAGCTGCCGAAGATCAGATCGAAGGCGATCGACGAGTCATCGCCCGGCTGCGACGAGGGCAAGGTGCTGATCACCTCGCCCAGCGGCTTGAGCGACGCGTTCAAGGTGGCCAGCCGGGTGTCGAAGTCTTCCAGGCTGAAGACGGCGCGCACCTTCCACAACCCGACGCCCTTCTTCACGTTCTCGCGCAGCCGGTGCTCTTCGTACTCGGTGAAGACCGCGCGCACCTGCGGGTCGATGCCCACCTGATCGAGCACGTCGGCCGTGTCCTGCCCGCCGCCGCTGGCCAGTTGCTGAAGCTCACCGGCCAACATCTCGGAGCGCTCCTTGAGCTCGGTGGAGTCTTCCCCCCGCGAGGCCTCGCCGAGCATCTCCTGCAACATGTCGACGACCTGGCCGAGCAGATCGAGCAGCGCCTGGTCGAGCGGCGCTTTGCCCAGCCGCAGCGCGTCGAGCAGATCTTCGGCGTGGTGCGCGAGGCGCGAGATCGACTCCAGGCCGAACATCGCCGAGAGGCCCTTGAGCGAGTGCGCCGCGCGGAAGACGGCGTTGAGGCGATCGGGGTCGGCCTGCTCCAGCCCGCTCTCTTCGAGCGCCAGCAGCTCACGCCCCAGCGCCTCGAGGATCTCGTTGGCCTCCGCGATGAATTCGGACAGCGCGCGTGGGGCGACCATGCGTCAGAGCTTCAGGTAGCGGCGCACCAGCTCGCAGAGTTGTTCGGGAACGAAGGGCTTCACCACGTACTCATCGGCGCCCAGCTGCAGGCCGCGATCGCGATCCTGCTCGCGGCCCTCGGTGGTCACCACGAACAAGGGCGTGTCTTTGTAGTGAGGGTTCTTCTTCACGAAGTTGATCAGCTCGAGGCCGTTGATGTCGGGCATGTTGATGTCGGTGATGATCAACTCGAAGCGGTGACGCGGCAGCACCTTGAGCGCGTCGAAGCCGCTCACCGCCGTGTGCACCTCGACCTCGATCAGCGACTCCACGGCCGCCCGGAGCAGTTCCCGGGTGGCACCGGAATCCTCCACGATGAGGACCTTGCGACGGGTGGACACGGCGCAGACGCTAGCAGGCCCGAACACCTGTCAGGGCGAGAAGACAGCAACCGCCCCGGAGAAATGCGGGGCGAACGCACGATCGACCAGCTCGTCACGTGACTGTGCGACCGGCCTGGGCAAGGCCGGAAAAGCCAGGGCCACCGAGTCGACGTTGGCTTTCGAGAGCATGGCCGCGGCCTGGGTGAGCGCGTGCTCGAGCCCCAGCGCGGTGACGGCGTTCGAACGGCCCAGCCCCACCGCGAAGAGCTTCCGGGCCGGCACCCGGGCATCGGTGGGGACCAGCAGCTTGTCGCCAGGAGCCCCCACGAAAAACCCCGAGCCGAGGATCTTCGAGAGCGCGCCACACAACCGCCAGTCGAGAAACCCGGCGGCGCCCGAGAGCGGTCGTTCATCTTCCACCACGAAACAGCAGACCGCTTCGATGCCCGTCATCGCATCGAGCGCGTCGAGCCCCGAGGTGAGCTGTTGCGGTTTCACGCCTTGCCGACCGTCGAGGCGATCTTGTCGAGCAGGCCGTTGATGAAGGCGCTGGAGGCTTCGTTGCCGAAGTTCTTGGCCAGCTCGACGGCCTCGTTGATGGTCACCTTGCGGGGCACCTCGGTGAGGTGCTGCAGCTCGTAGACCCCGATGCGCAAGACGTTGCGATCGATGCGCTGCATGCGGTCGAGGCGCCAGTTGTGCGAGTGCTCCTCGATCAGCGCGTCGATGGCGGGTTGGTTCGACTTGACCCCGGCGATCAGCTCGCGGGCGAACTCGTCGGCGGCGGGGTCGCGGGGCCCCTCGTCGTCGTGCGCAGTCCACGCGGCGTCGAGCGCGCCTTTCTCTTCGATCTTCGGGTCCTGCTCCAGCTGGTAGAGCGCCTGCAGCGCACGCTCACGGCCGAGACGTCGGGCGCCCACTTATTTCACGCTCATGACGGAGTACAGATTCACCATCTCGATGCAGGCGATGGCGGCATCAGCGCCCTTGTTGCCGGCCTTCACGCCCGCGCGATCGACGGCCTGCTCGACGTTGTCGGTGGTGAGCACGCCAAAAGTGACGGCGCAGTCTGCGGTCAGCGCGATCTGCCCGATGCCTTTGGTCACTTCACCGGCCACGTATTCGAAGTGCGGCGTACCGCCGCGAATGACACAGCCCAGCGCGATGACGCCGGCGTACTTGCCCGAGGTGGCCACCCGGCGGGTCAGGCCCGAGAGCTCGAAGGTGCCGGGGCAGCGATAGACGTCGACGTCGCCTTCCGCGACGCCATGGCGCACCAGCGCGTCGAGCGCCCCGGCGAGCAGGGGATCCGTGATGAAGGAATTGAAGCGGCTCACGGTGATCGCGAACCGGCCCTTCGGAGAAACGAGGTTGCCTTCAAACGTGCGCGGCATGCGGGTCACCCTACTCCCAGGCGAATCTGCTCGACCACTTCGATTCCGTAGCGCTCCACCCCGATGATCTGGTTGGGCGTATTGGTGAGGAGCTTCAATTTTTGCACTCCGAGGTCCTGGAGGATTTGCGCGCCCAGGCCCACCTCTTTCAACCGGGCCTGACCTTCATGGCCGGCCACCGGCGCGATGTTCGACGCCCGCTTCTCGGAGAGGGCCTCGGCGCCGCTCAGCGGCTTCTGCAAGATGACGATCACGCCCCGCTTCTCCTGCTTGATCTGATCGAAGGCGCTCTTGAGGCTGCCCTGCCCGGTCATGCTGTCGAGCAGGTCGCCCAGCGGCGAGGCCCGGTGCACCCGGGTGAGCACGGGCTTCTTGCCCTTCACCTCGCCCATCACCAGGGCCAGGTGCACCGCCGAGTCGACGTCGGTGGTGTACGCGTAGGCGGTGAACGTGCCCCACGGCTCGCGGATGACGGCGGTCTCGCCCACCCTTCGCACCAGCCGCTCGTGCGAGAGCCGGTAGGTGATGAGGTCGGCGATCGCCAGCAGGGTGAGCTTGTGCTTCCGGGCGAAGCGCACCAGGTGCGGCCTTCGCGCCATGGTGCCGTCGTCGTTCATCACCTCGCAGATGACGCCCGCGGGCGTAAAGCCCGCCAGCCGCGCGAGATCGACGGACGCTTCGGTGTGACCGGGCCGCACCAGCACGCCGCCATCACGCGCACGCAGGGGGAAGACGTGCCCGGGCCGGGAGAGTTCTGCGGGCAGCACGTCGTCGCCGATGGCGGTCAGAATGGTGTGCGCTCGATCGTGCGCCGAGATGCCGGTGCTCACGCCCACGGCCGCTTCGATGGAGACCGTGAAGGCGGTCTGCCGCGGAGAGGTGTTGTCGGTGACCATCGGGGGCAGGTTCAAGCGGCGCACCTGCTCCTCGGTGAGTGACAAGCACACCAGCCCGCGGCCTTCACGCGCCATGAAGTTGATCGCCTGGGGGGTGACCTTCTCGGCCGCCATCACCAGGTCGCCTTCGTTCTCGCGATCTTCGTCATCCGTGAGGATGACCATCTTCCCCTTGCGGATGTCGGCGATGGCCTGCTTCACCAGGGCGATGCTGCGCTTTTCGGACTCTTGATTCGGCATGCCGCTTCCTCATGTCGCGGAGCGTCAAGCGGTGCAACGGAAGAAACTAGCCGCGGTCTTCGGCGTACCCGTCGCTGTTGAGGAAGCCGTAGAAGAGCCCCTTCTTCCGGCCTGTATTTTCGACCACCGAGACGATCGACGCGGTCATCCACCGCACCGGGAGCGCCTGCTCCAGGAAGCGGCCGATGGGCTGTTGGCGCGGGGCGAAGTGCGGGCCGCTGAAGAACTCGATCGAGTTCTCCATCCAGTCGTCGGTCTTCGCCACGGAGGGGTCGAGCGCCCAGGTGGTGAGGCGCAGTGACTGAAGCCGCTTGAAGCGGGGGGCCGCGTGCACCAACTGGCTCCAGCCCCGTTCGGTGGCGTCGAGGCCGCCGAGGTCGAGGGTCTCCAACTGTTCGCAGCGATCGCTCTCCACCAGCACCCGAAGGATCTCGTCGCCTCGTTCCTCTTCGCCTTCTCCGCTGGGCGTGGCGATCAGCCCGAGGTGTTTGAAGGCGCCGATGGAGCGGCTGCGCAGCAGGGAGGCCACGTCGGCGGGCTCGTCGACACGCACGATCAAGGTCTCCAGCAGCGGCAGCTTGCCTTCGGCGATCGCGTTGAGCGATTCGGAGTCAGCCGAGCCGAACACGAACGTGCGCAAAGCGGGCGCGTGCACCTGGCCCAACATCACGCCGGTCGGCTGGGCGAGCGCGAGGTGCTGGAGACGGGGGGCGCGTTTCCACAAGGCAGACAGATCGCCCACGGTGATCTCGGCGTCGTGCAGCTCGCCGAAGCGGAGAAACGAGAGTTCGGGGGAACCGCGGCCGTGCTCGAGAGACCGAGGCAGGGTCGCGCCGTCGAAGTCGAGCGACCGCAGCCAGGGCCAGTCGCGGGCGATCAGGCGGGCGACGAAGGCTTCGTGGTGACCCCAGCAGCCGTGATTTCCCTCGGCGTCGATGGGTGCGCGCAAAGAGAGGCTCGAGATCCGCGCGGCCATCGGAGCGCTGATCAACCGGTGCAGCGCGCTGCCGGCGCCGGCGTCTGCGGCGGGGTCTTCCTGCCCGTAGCCGACGTCACCGGCCATCGGCTCTCCGTCGAAGGTCACGGCGTCGATGAAGCCGTCGCGCCAGGTCAGCCGCAGGGTGTCGTCATCATCGAGACAGCCGGGACACCAGGCGTCGGCGTTGGCGGCGACCAGCTCGGCGAGGGCGCGCTGCACCTTCTCGTCGCCGGGGTCGTGCTCGAGCTGGCGGCAGAGGGAGACCAATGCACCGCGGGGATCTCCTTCGTCTGCGAGCGCATCGCCCCAGACCGCGAAGACCGGATCTCCGGGCACGGCGGTCAACACGGCAAGCTCGAGTTCTTCGGCGGACATCGCGGCGAGACTTAACCGCGTCCTGAGATCTGCAGCCACTGCAAGACTTGAGGCCACACCTCTTCGGGCGCGTGTTTGCCCAGCAGCAGATCGAAGTGTCCGTACTCCGCGCGGTGGCCATGGCGGCTTCCGAACCGGAGCACCTTCGCGCTGGTGGCCGCGGCCGTCGCCTCCAAAGCGAGCAGCGGGCACTGGCGATCGTCACTCGCGGCCATCAACAACAGCGGCGTCTTCAAGGTCGCGGCGCGCGCTTGAAACGCCTCACCGCCCCTCGACTGCAGCCCGCCCGGACCCAACGCCGTCGAGAGGCTGCTCAGCAGCGCAGTGGGGATCGCGCCGAACGCGTTCGAGTAGACCGCGCGCACCACCGCGGCCTCGGCGTTGTCGGGGTGAAAATTGAAGCCGGCCAGGGGATCCGAGATGCGCGCCAGCAGCGGGGAGATCACCTGCATCGCCACGCCCCACGGCAAGGAGGTCAGCCGCTCCAGCACCGGCTGCACCCGCTTGATGGGGCCAAAACCACTCACGCCGATGCCGTAGTCGAGCGCACTGCCCAGCGCGGTGAGCGAGCGCAACCCTTCGCCGCCCGACACGATGCCGTGGCACATCGCCAGGATTCCGCCCATCGAGTGCCCCACGAGGTGCACCTGCGACTGCCCGCTTTCTTCCTTCACGCGCTGAAGCAGCGCCGGCACGTCGTGCTCGAGGTAGTCGTGAAAGGTCCAGCTGGTGAGCTCAGGGCAGCTGTGCCCCGCCCCGCGCAGCTCGGCCACGTACGCGTCGAAGCCCTCGCCGGCGAGGTAGTCGGCGATCGATCGCCCCGGCCAGTGGAAGGCGAAACGATTCGAGCCGAGGCCGTGGAGCAACAACACCGCGCCCTTCGACGCTCCCGCCGGCTTCACGCGCCAGAGCGCCAGCTGCTGTCCATCGGAGGTGGTGGCGATGAGGCGGTCGGCCGGAGGCAGCTCGCGGGTCAACCGCGTCCACACCTTGAGGCGCTCAGGGACGAACGACGAGACGAACGAAGGCAGACCGCGCATGCGCCCAATATTCAGGCTGACTCAGCGAAAAGCGAGCACGTGTGTGGGCCACAAGGTCAGGCCACGTGGATCACCGTCGAAGGAGGCCTCGAGGGTCGCCAGCCGCGCGGTGTCTTCGAGTGCTTCGGGCACGCGCAGCGGATCTCCGATCAACACCTGCACGCCCCGGCGGGCCTGTGCACGCAGCCAGGGCAACAGCCGCGCGGCCAGCTCGGGCTCGTAGCAGACGTCGCCCGCGAGGATGACGTCGACCTCGAGGCTGGAGCCGATCAGCTCTGCCGTGGTCACCTCGAGCGCCACCTCGTTGAGTGACGCGTTGTGAAGCGCGGACACGCCCGCGAGCGGATCGAGGTCGGCGCAGAGCACCGAGGCCCCACACTTCGCGGCCGCCACACCTTCGATGGCGCAGCCGCTGCCGAAATCGAGCACCCGCTTTCCTTTCACCAGGGTGGGGTGATCGAGCACGTAGCGCGCGAGCACCTGCCCACCGGGCCACGCGAAGGCCCAGTAGGGCATGCCCAGCGCGAGTGGATCGGTCGCGTGCCAGCTGCGCGCCTCGGGCGGGAGCAGCCAGAGCCTCAGCTCTGGACACAGGAACGGGGCAAAGACCCGCAGCTCAGCTTCGAGTGCCTGGCCGACGTGATGCTGACCGATGGAGAACCGTTCTCCCCGAGCGAAGTCGAGGGGGCACTTCTCGACCGACCCGGGTGCTCCCTCGACTCCACTCGGGAGGACCGGGGTGCTCATCTTCACGGCGGCGCGGCGCGGGAGGAGGCACGGCGACGGGCGAACACGAGCAACCCGAGCGCGAACAACGCAGAGGCCCCACCGCTCTGACAACCGCAGGTGCTGTACACGAGCGGCTCGAGCACGAAGCCGCCATCGGGGAGCCCGAGCCCGCCATCGACGAGCGGTACCACCTCGGCCGGAAGCACCCGGGTCTGCACCACCACGTTGCCGGTGCGCTCGACGAAGTGTTGCCACAGCAACGCGACCGGGCCGCCGTGCGAAGAGCTCAACCGGGGCGAACGTTCGTCGACGCCGGTGCTCAACATGTTGCCGTCGAACACCCGGCCGTCGAGGCCCAGCTGCATTCCGACGATGACGCTGCCCGTCTCGTCGGGTGACTCCCACGCGAGCTGCCAGCCAGTCGAGGTGACCGCGGCGACCGGTTGGAACACCGCGCGCGAACCAGGCTGCCTGGGCACCGAGAGTACTTCAGGTGGAACACCTGCGCGCACGTCGGTCGCGGTGGTGCGGGCCACCAGCAGGTTCAGGTCGTCCTGCGTCACCAGCAGCAGATCCTCACCTCGCGCCACCAGGCACGGCGGCGCGCGGGCGAACGAGCCCAGCGCGTGAACCTGGGGGTTGGGCGCGTCGAGCGAGTCAGTGACCTCGAGCACGGCGAGGTCGGTGCCGATCACCATGGGGATGAACAAGGCACCCGAGGCGTACGCACCGCAGCGCCCCAATCGAGCGTTCGCGAAGGACCTGGCCTGCGCGAGCCCGCGCCCCACGGTGACCTCGTCTTCACCCGGAGTCCACACGGCCGCGAGCTGCGTGCCCACGAGCGAAGTGGTGTGCTCACCCACCGTGCTCAAGAAGGCGGGCGTGTCCAAACCCGTCGCGTTCCCGCGGGTCAGGAAGACGCCGGTGAAGCCGTTGCCGAACACGGTGACCGCGAGGCCGTCACCTGCAGCGATGGGCTCGAGAATGAAGGTGCCCCCATCGACGGCCGTGGGAACGGCGGTGCCCAGCTGGCCCGTGTCACCCGGCAGCAGCGCGCCGACCACGTTCGAGTCTTCATTCCACGCAACGAGGAACGTGCCGCCATCACCCCACGCCGCGCTCGGATGATGCTGATGGGGCGAGGGGCGGTTGCTCACCGCGCCCCCCAGGCCGGGCGCTCCGATGGCCGAGCCGGGAGTGATGGCCTGCACGGTGAGGCGGGTCTCACCGCCCCACAACGTCAGCACGCGCCGGCTGGCGGAGACCATCGCCAGCGGCTCCTGGCCGAGCGGGAAATTGAGCGTGTGCACCGACGAGCTGAACTCGCTGATCGAAAACCGGCCTGGCGAGACCGACTCGTGCGCGACGTAGAAACGCGGCGTCATGCCGGGCAACGAGGTGCCCACCAGCGCGTGCGGGCCGGCGATCGGCCCCAGCAATGGCGTGCCGATGGTGCTCGCGTCGAGCAGCCCCGCCATGACGCGAGGGCTGCCGTTCACCTTGCTGATGAACGCGCCACTGAGCGGCGGCGACATGGCGATCACGTGCGAAGCAGACAACGTGGGGAACCAGCTCTGGGCCGGTTGGGCCAGGCCGCCATTGGCCATGTTGGCGATGGAAGCACCCCAGTATCGACCCTGTTCGCTCCACCCGGCGAAGAAGCCAGACTGCGTTCCGGTGAGGCTGGGGAACACGGGCGCGTCGGTGGCGTTCTTGGTCATGACCTTGAACGCGGGTGGGGCGGGAACGGAGACGAACTGAGCGAACACCGCGTCAGGGGTCTCCCAGAGCACCAGGAACTCGCCGTTCGATTCAGCCAGCTGCAGGTTGGTGCGGGGCGTGACGCCGTCATCGGGCACGAGCTCTGAGTCGCAAGAGCCGAAGGTGCCGTTGGGCGCCACCGTCGCCACGCGAATCGAGTGACTTGCGCTGCCCGGCCTGGAGACGCGCCACGCCGCCACCGTCGCGCCGCCCAGGGTGCTGGTGGCGATGCGCGGCTCGGAGAAGATCTCCCGCATCGAGGTGCGACAGGCGATCTGACCGAAGGGCTCGTTCAGTCCGGCGTCTGGCAGCCAGACGTTCACCCAGAGATCAGGGCCGCGGCGGCGCAGCGCAGCGAAGCTGGTGTCGCGTCGATCGTCGACCCACACCACGGTCGCGGCGTTCGAGAGTGCGGCCCAGCTCAGACCGGCCCAGACGTCGAGTGGATCGCGCAGGATGCCGCCGTCTTGGACATTGCCGCCGCCGGTGTTCATCCCTCCGCCGGTGCCGCCACCCGTGCTGGTTCCGCCTCCCGTGTTGGTGCCGCCGCCGGTGCCGCCGCCCGTGCTCGTTCCGCCGCCCGTGCCTCCGCCCGTGCTCACTCCGCCGCCGCCACCCACAGGAGGAAAAAGACCGCCGCCGCCACCCACAGGAGGGAGAAGACCGCCGCCGCCGCCCACGGGAGGAAGAAGACCGCCGCCGCCGCCGGTCGACGAGCCACCACCTCCACCGGTCGTCGACGAGCCGCCTCCTCCACCGCCAACCGGAGGCGTGGTGCCCGCGTCGTCGCCGCCATCGGGCGTACCGCCGAGGCAGAGGGACAGCGTCAGAATGGTCGCGAACATGAAGGCTCAGCTCCTGGTGCGCGTCTGGGCCCCGCGCACCACCGCAGGGAGTGTGGCGGGTTTCGGGGCTGAATTCGAGGGGGGGCCCTCAGGCGAGGCCAGCGACCTTGAGCTGCTCGAGGGTCAACCCGCCGCGGCCGCCCATCATGCGCGCGACGTACTTGCCGATGATGTCGGCCTCGAGGTTGACGTGCCGGCCTGCCTGCTTCTTGCCCAGCGAGGTGCGCTGCTGCGTCTCGGGGATCAACATCACGCTGAACTTCTGCGGGCTGACCGTGGTGAGCGTGAGGCTCACACCATCGATGCACACCGAGCCCTTCTCCACGAAGAAGGGCGCGAGCTCGGCGGGCAGCGAAAACGCCATCACCCACGAGCCGCCTTCGGGGCGGGTCTCCAACACCGTGCCGACCCCATCGACGTGGCCCTGCACCCAGTGGCCGCCGAGCCGATCGCCCATGCGCAGCGCGCGCTCGAGGTTGATGCGGGTGCCCTGGCTCCACTCGCCCAGGGTGGTGCGGCGCAACGTCTCGGGCGCGGCCTGCACCTTGAAGCGGTGGCCCTCGAACTCGGTGACGGTCAGGCAGACCCCGTCGCAGGCGATCGATTCACCGAGCTGAAAATCACCCGGGTAGGCCGAGTCGATCCACAAGTCGGTGACCGGGCCCGGCGTGATGCGCGCGACGGTTCCCAGATCGGTGACGAGGCCGGTGAACATGCGATTACTTCTTCTTCTTGGCCGGGGCGGCCTTCTTCTTCGTGGCGCCCGAAGCCCTGGGGCCCTTGCCGTTCTCGATGGTCTCCACGAACTCGACGATGCGGCTGTCGGCCTTGCGCAGGCGGCGCGAGAGCATGCGGCAGATGTTCTGCAGGATGATCACGTAGGCGAAGTTGTCAGACTTGTAGACGTTCCACAGCTCGGGGTTGGTCAGCGAATAGGTGACCGCCTTCTTGCGCACCACGCAGGTGGCGCTCCGGGGCTGCAGCTCGACCAGGGCCATCTCGCCGAAGCACTCGCCGGGGCCCAGCTTCACGATCGTCTGGTTGTTGCCGGTGGCCGAGCGGCGGAGCACTTCGACCTCACCCTCGCGGATGACGTACAGCGTGCGGCCCATCTCGCCTTCGTTGCAGATGTGTTCGCCGACGTCCCAGCGGCGCTCCTCGAGGAACTCGAAGAGGATCTCCAGGCTCGAGCCTTTCAGATCGAGGAAGACCGGCACGCTGCGGAGGAAGGTGGCAATCGAAGCGTCACGCTTGGTGATCATGAGGCGCAAAGGAATCACTTACCCCTGCGGAGTGCCAGCGCCTTCTGACGACCCGTAGAGACGCAGTGCGTTCTGCCCAAGCAGGCCTGCTTCGAGATCGTCACGAAACTTCATGCTGACGAGGTGCTTCACTTCGCGATCCCAGGCGTACGGCAGGTTGGGAAAGTCGGTGCCGTAGAGGATTCGTTCGGGGCGCACCTCGAAGAGCCTGCGTGGCACCTCGATGGGGAAGAAGTTCGCGCCCATCATGGTGGTGTCGAGCCAGAGGTTCTCGTGGCGCTCCAGCAGATCGGCGTAGGCCTCGAACTCATCGGCGCCCAGGTGCGGCACACAGAGCTTGAGCTTCGGGTGTTGCTTCAGCACGCGCTCGACCCGCTCGGCGGCGCACAACGAGTAGACGTCGACCTTGTACGCGGGTGACGAAGGCTCGCGGCCGGCGTGCATCACCAGCGGCAGGTCGGCCTCCACGCACGCTTCGTAGATCTCGTTGAGCTCGGGGGAGTCAGGCGAGAAGGCCTGCACGTGGCAGTGCAGCTTCACCCCGCGCAGGCCCTGGGCGAAGGCGTCACGCAGAATGCCCCGCGCGCCTGGTTCACCCGGGAACACCGTGGCCAGCCCGATGACGCGCGCGTCCTGCTTCGCGACTTGCGCCATGTACTGGTTGAGCGCCGCCGCCATGCCTGGCTTGTGCGAGTAGTGGAGCGCGACGACCCGGGTGACGCCGCGGGAGAAGAGAAACTCGAGCGTCTGCGGCGTCTTGAGCTTGTAACGAATGGGCCAGCCGTACGTGTCGAACCACTTCCAGATCGCCTCGAACATCGCGTCGGGAAAAAGGTGCACGTGCGCGTCGACCACCGGCGGCAGCGACAGCGGCAGCCGAGGCCCCTCTTCATCGTTCACGGCCGCGAGGGGCAGCTTCATGCCGCGCTCGGCGAGCGGAGCGGCCACACAACACAACGGGCCTGGCAGCTCTTCGAGCCTCACGGGTCGTAGGGATCCGGATCCGCGGGTTCCCACAGCTCGATGGTGATGCCATCGGGGCCAGGCACATGAGCGAACTTGCCGTTGGGCTCGGGCGGGAAGGTGCGCACCGGCGTGATGCCCTTCTTCGCGAGCTCGACCAGCATGGCCTCGAGGTCGTCGACGCGCAGGTTCAACATGAACTCGCGCGTGCTGCCGGTGAAGTAGTCGCTGGTCTTCGAATGCAGCCCCAAGACCGTGCTGCCCTTCTTGCCGGTCTTGCGATCGAGCCAGGGGAACATCTGGCCCCAGCTCTCCATGGGCAGGCCGAGGTTCTCGGTCATCCACTTTCCGGTCTGCGCAGGATCCGCCGACTTGAAGAAGAAGCCGCCGACTCCGGTGATCTTTGCCATGGGGGCTGTATACCAGCAGCGTGTCGTCTCCTCCTCGCCTCGTGCTGGTCCACCCGCGCAACGCCGACAACCTCGTGTCGATCGCCGCGGCGATGAAGCACTTCAGCCTGACCGACTGGGTGGTGGTGTCGTCGCCGATGCATTTGAGCGGCATGCAGCAGGTGTTGCTCCACCACCGGTCGCCGACAGACTTCACGCAGGTCGTTCAGAAAGTACGCCGGGTCGACACGCTGGCCCAGGCGATCTCCGATTGCAGCTGGGTGGTGGGCACCACCATGCGCACGCTCGAGGGGCGGCCGCGGTTGACCCCACGAGAGCTCGCCGAGATGGCGGCGCAGCGGCGCGACGCCACCTGGGCCATCGTCTTCGGCGCGGAGTGCAATGGGCTGCAGAACGACGAGGTCGACCAATGTCACGCCGTCTCGTTCATTCCGTCGTCGGAGGAGCAGCCGTCGCTCAACCTGTCGCAGGCGGTGGTGGTGTACGCGCACGAGCTGTCGCAAGTGGAACAGACGAGCGGCGGGGGCGAGCCGCTCGCTGATGACGCGGCGTTGAGAAAGCTGCGCGCCTCGGTGATTGCCGGACTGATGAGGGCGGGGCTGCTGCGAAGCGAAGTGGCGAATCGTGGAGACGTCGACGCGCTGCTTGCCTCATTGACGCGAGGAGGCCTGACGATCAGCGAGGCGCAGAAGTGGAGCGCGGCTTTTCTCTCGCGTTCATCTTGAGCTGAGCCGCGGGGCTCACTTCAAGTTCCACTGCGAGAGGAGCCACGCGAGGATCTTCGCTTCGTCTCGGGTGACCTCGTCGAGCGCCGTTCTGCCACCGTGCCCGGCGGGATCCATCGACATCCAGAGGAGTACAGGCTCGGGGCTCTTCTTCATCGCCCGAAGCCGCTGCACCCACTTCGCCGGCTCATGAAAGAGCACCTGGGTGTCGTTGTACGAGCTGCGCACGAGCATCGCGGGATACGCCTGGCCCTTCACGTTGTCGTACGGGCTGTACGCGCGCATCCACGAGTACGCCTCGGGCTCACGTGGGTCGCCCCACTCCTCGAACTCACCGACCGTGAGCGGCAACGAGGTATCGAGCATGGTGGAGATCACGTCGACGAACGGAACCTCGACGAGCGCCGCGTGAAACAGCTCGGGCCTCAGGTTGAGCACAGCCCCCATGAGCAAGCCGCCCGCGCTGCCCCCGGTGATGGCGAGCCGGTTCGTGTGCTTCTCGCCGATGAGAAACTCGGCGCACGCGATGAAGTCGGTGAAGGTGTTCATCTTGTTCTTCAGCCGGCCACCGTCATGCCACGCGTCACCGAACTCACCGCCACCACGCACGTGCGCATACGCGAGCACCACGCCACGCTCGAGCAACGCGAGTGCCCAGGTGCTGAAGCCAGGCTCGAGTGGATCACCATACGCGCCATATGCTTCGAGCAGCATCGGCGCGGGCTGAGCCGTGCCTTTCTTGCGAGCGAGAGTGATGGGAATCTTCGTGCCGTCGCTCGCGGCCGCCGACACGCGCAGCACCTCGTACTTCGACGCGTCGAAGCCGTTGACCGGGTACTCCCAGCGCTTCTTCGTCTCGCCGCTGAGCAGGTCGCGCTCGAACACCGCAGGCGCCTGCGCGGGCGACTCGAGGCCATAGAGGAACCGCGTCGAGTCGAAGCCCAGCTGAGGCCTCGAGGTGTACAGCCCCGGCTGCTCGCCGAACGCCTCCGACGTGCCGGTCGACCACTCGATGGAGCGAGGCCGCGACTGCCCTTCGATGCGCTCCCACACCACGAGGTACTTCGCGAACACCGACACGTCTTCGATGGGCACGCCTTCACGCCGCGGTACCACCTCGGTGCGTTTGCCCTTTCGCGGGTTCTTGATGGGCACGGTGAACACCCGGCCCTCCTCTCCTTGATCCTGGGAGACGATCACGAAGTCGGCGCCGCGTTCGTGCACCGAGTAGCGCTGATCTTGCTCCCGAGGCAGCACCACCGAGAAGGCAGCGGTCGGCGTGCGTGCATCGAGCACCGAGGTCTCGGTGGTGCTGAGGCTGGTGGTCTCGAGCCGCAAGAAGCGGCGCGCTTCAGACCGGCGGATCGACAGGTCGAAGTGTTCGTCTTTCTCCTCGACCAGCAGGGTTCCCGCATCCGCCCCGGGGTCGAGCCGGAAGAGCTTCGAGCTGCGCTTGGCCTCGTTCTCGGTGGTGAAGAAGAGCGTCTTTCCGTCGGCGGCCCAGTCGAACGAGGTCACGTGCTCGATCGTCTGCGGCCACACCGTGCCGCCGTCGAGCTCGGTCACGTGGAGGGTGAACTCGCGCAGGCCGGTGGTGTCGATGGCCCAGGCCAGGCGCGCGTCATCGTCGCTCGGGCTGAAGTCGAGCAGGTTCACGTAGCTCGCGTCGGGAACGAGGGTGTTGAGGTTGAGCAGCTGCTCCTCGGGGCCACCATCGAGTGGGCGGCGCAAAAGGCGTGAGAACGGCTCTTTCAGGTCACTGCGCGACCAGTACTCGAAGCGGCCGAGTCGATCGGGGAAGTCGTCGATCACCCGCGGGCGGCGAGCGAGGAGTTCTTTCTCCAACGTCTCGCGCAGCGCTTGCTGGGGCGCGAGCATCTCGTCGGTGTACGCGTTCTCTGCGCGCAGGTGCTCCTCCAGCTCGGGCGTGCCTTTCTCTTTCATCCACGCGTATTCGTCGACGCGGGTCTCGCCGTGGAGGGTGAAGGTCACCGGCGTGCGTCGGGCGATCGGCGCGGCCGGGCCCCCTGCATCGGGCACTGCAGCTGGTTTGGGACAGCCCGTCAGCAGGAAGAACACAGCGAGCGCACGACGCATGGGGCCAGTGACTAGCAGCACCAAAACGGATTCGACAAAAACGCCCTCCAGGGGCCAATTCGGGCAGTTCGTTTGAGACGAGCCTTCAGTACGGTCGGTGGCGATGCCTCGAAGCCTGCTCCTGTTGCTCCTCACCGCGTGTGGCTCGTCGGCCTCGAACATCGGCGACGTGCGCTGCGTGGAGGATGGCGACTGCCCGAGCCAACAACGCTGCGTGCTGGCCAAAGCCATTCGCATCGGCACCGGAGAATGTCTGGCGAGTTCGGGCGCGACCGTCTGTCGGCCGCTCTGTGCCGACTGCGCGAACGCCACGCCCTGCGGCTGTCAGTGCCTGTGACTACCGCCGGCGCGCGTCGAACTTGAACCAGTACTTACACGCGCACGTGTCGGGCGAACGCGCTTCGTAGCTGATCGACATCGCGCCGCTGAAGGTCGTCGGGCTGCTGGTCTGGGTGTCCACGTGGTAGCTCACGGTGTCGAGCAGGCACTCCTGGCCGCGCAGCACGAAGGGCGTGTTGGAGAGAGTGCCATCCATCGTCATCTCCTCCAGGCTGAAGCGGTACGTGCCGACCAGGCGCAACCCGGGCCGGGACAGGTTCAGGGTGACCAGGTTTCCTTCGGTGCGCAGGGTGGCCGGGCCCAGCACGTCTTCACCGGCCAGCCCGCAGTCGTCCCGGAGAACCTCCGTGGGAACGAGCAGGTACTCGCCGTCCTCCAGGGTGTGCACGCGGCACCCGCTCAGGAGCAAGACGACCGACGCACAAAGGAACCTGATGAGCCTCACGAGGAGAGGCACTGTACCCGCCACGGGAAGAATTGCAGCCGCTCGACGCGGCGCGTAAGACCTCTGTGTCCATGGCCCCTCAGTACAAAAACCCGACCCCGACGGTGGATTGCATCGTTCAGCTTTCGGGCGATCGAATCGTGCTGATCAAGCGCAGCAACGAGCCCATCGGCTGGGCGCTGCCCGGCGGCTTCGTGGACGAGGGCGAGACCCTGCACGCCGCCTGCATTCGTGAGGTCCGTGAAGAGACCGGCCTCGAGGTCGACCTGACGGAGCAGTTCTTCACCTACTCCGACCCCGCCCGCGATCCCCGCAAGCACACCATCAGCACCGTCTTCATCGGCTGGGCGCAAGGCGACCCCAAAGGCAGTGACGACGCGGCCGACGCGAAGGCCTTCGGCATCGACGCCCTCCCGCTGAACGAACTCGTCTTCGATCACGCCACCATCGTGAGCGACTACCTCACCTACAAGCGCACCGGAAAGCGCCGGAAGATCTGAGCCGTACGACGTGGACACCCCGAACTCGAGACGCGCAGCAGCCCTGAAGCGATTGGGCGAAGAAGCCTTCGACCTGGTCGTGGTCGGCGGCGGCATCACCGGCAGCGGCATCGCGCGCGACGCGGCGTTGCGGGGCCTGAAGGTCGCGCTGGTCGAGAAGCTCGACTTCGGTGCGGGCACTTCATCGAAGTCCTCCAAGCTGATTCACGGCGGGCTCCGGTATCTCGAGCAGGGTGAGCTGGGCCTGGTGTTCGAGTCGGTCAACGAGCGGAAGCTCTTGATGAAGCTGGCGCGGCATCTGGTGCGGCCGCTCCCCTTCCTGGTGACCAACTTCAAGGGCGACCGGCGATGGCTGGCCACGCTCGCGCTCGGCCTGTGGATCTACGACGCGTTGTGTTTCTTCGGGAACTACCGAAACCACACCACCTTCGGCGCCAAGAAGACGCTCGCGCTCGAGCCGAAGCTGCGCTCGACGGGGTTGAACGGCGGCATCCTCTACTACGACTGCGTCACCGACGACGCGCGGCTGACCCTGGAGTGCGCGCTCGATGCGCAGTCACTCGGCGCCGTGGTGGTCAATCACGCGAAGGCCGGCAAGCTGCTGCGTGACGCGGCGGGGAAGATCAGCGGCGTGGTGGTGACCGACTTCGAGACCGGCGCCCTGATCGAGGCGAAGGCGAAGGTGGTGATCAACGCGACCGGCCCGTGGAGCGATGAAGTGCGCGCGCTCGCCAGCGAGCCGGCCATCTTGAAGCCCACCAAGGGCATTCACGTGGTGATCGACAGCGCGCGGTTGCCGGTGAAGCACGCGTTGATGATGAGCTCGCCGCGGGACAAGCGGGCGGTGTTCTGCATTCCGTGGGGGCTGGGGCGCACGGTGGTCGGCACCACCGACACGTTCTTCGACGGCTCGCCCGACTCGGTGAACCCGACCAAACACGACGTCGACTACCTGCTGGAGACGGCCAACTCGTATTTCCCCACCGCGGAGCTGGTCACCGAAGACGTGCTGGCGACGTGGTCGGGGCTGCGGCCGTTGCTCAAGCCCGATGACGAGAGCGAAGGCGCTTCGGCGGTCTCGCGTGAGCATGAGATCTACGACTCGCCCGGCTTCGTGACGATCGCGGGTGGCAAGCTGACCACGTTCCGGCGCATGGCTGCGGAAGTCGTCGACCACGCGATCAAGCAACTCGGCGTGACGACCAGGTCGACCACGGCGACGCGGCCGCTGCCGGGTGCGCAAGGGTTGGAAGAGTCAGACGAGGCGCTGGTCGCACTCGAAAAGTCCCTCGCGGACCCCGCGCTGCCTGCGGATGGTGCGCGCTATCTGGCTGGGGAATACGGCGTGCGAGCGCCGACGCTGATCGCCCGCGGCAAGGCAGATGCGAGCGCATTCGATCGCCTCGACCCCGAGCTGCCGTCGATCTTCGCGCAGGTGGATGAAGCGATCGACGTCGAGCTGGCGCGCACGCTGGACGACGTCATCTCGCGCCGCATTCCGCTCGTGCTGCGCGCCCGCGACCAGGGCCTGGGCATCGCGGAGAAGGTCGCTCAGCGAGTCGCGAAGAAGCTCGACTGGAGCCCTGAGCGCACTCAGGCCGAGCTGGAGAAGTACCGCTCCGTGGTGGCCTCGACCCGCACCTTCAAAACCTGAGAGTCGAATCACGCCCTCGAAGGGCGAGGTGGTGTTCGGCTACCAATTCTCCGGGAAGGGGCGCCTTGGGTCGCGGGCCGACCTCGATGCGATGTTCGCGATGATGAACAAGTGAACTATGAGCAGCGGGTGCGAAAGACCCTGCTGATCTCTGCCCTGGCGTTTCTGACCTGTGCCCCGCCGCCGGTGACTGACCTCGACACCGCGACCTACGCGCCCGCGCTCGGGGTGGACCTCGCCAACTCGACCAAGGTGAGCGGCATGTACCTCCGCGACATCACCGTGGGCGATGGTGGGATCGCAGCCGACGGCCAGCTCGTCACCATGAACTACACGGGCTGGCTGGCTGACGGCACGCAGTTCGACAGCAACCAGGCGGCGGGCTTTCAGTTCCGCCTGGGCACCGGCCGCGTCATTCGCGGCTGGGACCTCGGCGTGCCCGGGATGCTGGTCAACGGCGAGCGGCAGCTGATCATCCCGCCCTCGCTGGGCTACGGCGAAGACGGGACGCAGGGCATTCCCGGCAACGCGATCCTCATCTTCAACGTGAAGATGAAGAGCACGCCGTAGTCTCCCTCTCCCCGCGTTCGCACGCGTTCGCAGGGAGAGGGAGCGAGTGGATTACAGACCGCAGCCGAACTCGGTGGTGGCCTTGTAGACCGACCCACGCGGCGGCGTGCAGACCGCCGTCTCGATGCAGTACTGGCGAGACCCGGTCACGCCGTCCTTGCAGAACGAACGCACCTCACCAATCGGCGCCGTGCCGTTCGGGCACTGAGCTGCACCCGACTTCGCATCGCAGCGGCAGGCCTTGAGCAACCCACCATCCATCTGGCGCAGCAGCGGGTCGGGCTCGCACACGCCGGCGTCGCTGACGCCACCATCGGTCAACACGCTGCAGTCTGCGTTCGTGTTGCAGTAGCCGACCCCCTGCGAGGGGTTGGGCTGCGGCCGCACGAAGCTGACCGAGTAGTTGGTCGGGCAGGCGATCTGCGCCTTGGGGGTCTCGCCGTAGCGCAGCAAGACCGTGCCGACGTCGTTGACCGAGGGCAGCATGCACACCGCGATGCCCGCCATCATGGGCGCGCGATCACCCGCGTACTGGCACTTCGGAATCAGCGGGCTGCAGTTCGGGCTCTTCGAACCGTTCGCGCACGGCGCCCACGACGGAGCGGCCTGCACGGCGCACTCCTGGTCGGCCATCGCCTGGACCATCGAATCGACGCCCATGCTGAAGTCGTTGCCCGCTCCACACTCGGTGCAGAACGGAGGCGTCGGCGCCTTGTAGCAACCCGCCGGGTTCTGCTGCGCGAGCGGCGGGCAGGGGTCGGGCGTACCGTCGAAGTTCTTGTCGTCGCCGCAGCAGTACTCACCCTGCGCGCAGGCGATGCCGGCGCCGCCCTGCTCCTTGCAGGTCTCCAGCTTGCAGAAGTTCACTCCTGCGTTGTTGTTGCACGAGAACGGGGGGCGGCAGTCCGTGAAAGGGGTGCCGGTGAGGGGGTCCGTGCCCGTGCGGCAGTCGGATCTGCACACGAACGAACCGCGGTCGCAGTAACCGATGTACGGCCCTGCGTCCCTCAGCTCTTCGCACTCAGCGGTGTCCATGCACGCGCCGTTGGCCCGGCAGCGTTTGGGTGAGCGAGTGCCGTCGTCGAGCAGTTCGCCTTCGCACTTCAGGTTGGTGCCGCCGAAGGGGTTGCCGCCCGAAGGTTGGCAGTCCGCGTTGCCCGCGCAAGGCGGCTTGCAGCGACCCGCGCCGTAGTAGATCGAGTCAGCGTTCAGGTTGGCAGAGTCGACCCAGCAGGTGAGGCCTGGCGGGCACCCTGGCGAAGCTTCGCGCTTCTCAGCGAAGTCCCAGCGGCAACGGGGCACGCACACGCCACCGCACGCGTTCGCGCCGGCGTCAGGCCGGTTCACGCTGCACACCGCGCCCGAAGGGCAATCCTTGTCGAGGTTGCAGCCGACCGACTCGCAGCTGTTCGACTGCGGGCGGCAGAAGCCGGTGCCGTCGTCGATGGTGCCGCAAGCGCACTGACCGACACGCTGGTAGCTGCAGAACTTCTTGCCCGTCATGTCATTCGGCAACGTCTTGCACCGGCCCGCCCCGATGCCCGGCGGCCCGAAGATGACCACGTCCTCGCCGCACTCGAAGTGAGCGCCGCCCCCGTCAGGCAGAACCGTACACTCTTCACAGGGGCCCTTGCGCAGGCGGCAGGTACCGCCACCGTTCGGCGTCTTGTCGCAGGTGCACTGCTGGCCGTACTGGTAGCAGCGGTCTTCGGAGTTCATCGACTGGCACTCGTAGTCCTCGTTGCACGGGCTCCCCATCACGCACTCACCCGAGACGGCATTGCAGATCTTGCCCGGCCCGCAGGCGAAGTCGTTGGTGCAGGGCGGAGGACCGGCGTCCACGCCCGCGTCTTCCACGATCACCACCAGCGTCGCACAGGCGCCATCGGTACACACCTGGTCGGTCGCACACGAAGAACAGCTCGCACCGGCGACGCCACACTGGGTGGCCGAGGTGTCGGTGACGCACTCGTTTTTCTCGGTGCAGCAGCCAGCGCAGGTGTCGACGGCGCACTTTTTCTGGCAGCCCGGAGTGAGCGCCACGAGAAGGCCGAGCAGGCCTCCAAAGAACGCGAAGCGGAGGTGTCTCGAGATCATGTCTGGTTTCCCTGTCTGTTCGGCCCGGAAAGAAGCCCTGCCCTTAGCCGAAAAACCGGGAAACAGCACCTCGTGTGTCAGGGCCCCAGCCCCACCCACACCTCGCCGTCTTCGGCGAATTCCTTCTTCCAGATGGGCACGTCTTCTTTCAGGCGATCGATGACGTACTCGCAGGCACGGAAGGCCTCTTTGCGGTGCGGGGCCGAGACGGCGATCACCACGGCGAGCTCCCCGGGGACCAGCGTGCCCAGGCGGTGCAACACGGCCACCTGCGTGCCCGGCCATTTCTCGCGCGCTTCGGCGCCGATCTGCGCGAGCTTCTTCTGCGCCATCGGGCCGTAGGCTTCGTAGTCGAGGCGCGTGACGCGTTTGCCCTTGGAGTGATCGCGGACCGCCCCCGAGAAGGTGACCAGGCCGCCCTGGCTGACGGAGGCGACCGCGTCGATGGCCTCTTGCAGGGAGAGCGGTGTGTCCTGGAGGCGGAAGAGGCCTCCGCTGCCGCCGGCCACGGGCGGGATGAGCGCGACTTCGGCGCCTTCGGGGATCAGGTCTTCAGGGGCGGCGAACTCTTCGGCGACCGCGATGCGGAGTTTCGGGAGAAGTGGGGCGAGCTCGGGGAGCTCTTGCAGCAGCTTCTTCGTCAGGTCTGCGACGGTGGAGCCCGCGGGGAGGTCGAGTTCGAGCGTGGTTCTCTTCGCTCGTTCTCTGGCTGCGGCGAAGAAGCGCACGGTGGTTTTCATGAATGCCCTCTCCCCGACCCTCTCCCCCTCGGGGAGAGGGAGACAGTTGATTCATATCTTCTTCTTGGCGTGGAGCTCGAGCTTGAGCGCGACGTCATCGGCGATCAAATCGTCGGGCTTGCCCGGGTACACGATGCCGAACTCTTTGCGGTTGATCGCGAACTCGGCGTTCACCGTCACCTCTGCGTCGGACACGGTGATGCTCGCGGGGAACGTGATCGCCCTCGTGGCGCCGTGCATCGTGAGGTTGCCGGTCACCGAATACGTCTCGCCGGTCTTCTGAATCGCCGTCGACACGAACGTCGCGCGGGGGAACTTCTCCACGCCGAAGAAGTCGTCGCTCTTCAGGTGAGCCGCCAGCTTCTCAGGCGTCGTGGAGAGCGAGCTCATGTCGATCTCCGCGCGCACCCGGCTCTTCGTCACGTCACCGCCGACCAGTTCGATGATGCCGCCGAACACGCCGAAGCTGCCTTCGTGTTTGCCGGTCACCTTCTGCCCCAGCCACGTGAGTTTGGAATCAGCCTGCGTGAAGGGGTACGCGACCGCCCCTTCGATGGGGGCCACGGCCGCTGGCTCAGCGATGACCGCGGCAGAAGTCGCTTTGGGCGCCGCGTTGTTCGAGGGCTTGCAGGCAGCGAAAACGAGCAGAAGCGAGACGAGAGCGATGCGCATGGTTCCTCAGATGCCGTAGAGCGCGCCGTATTTCATCTTCAAATACGAGACGAAGTCTTCGTCGGTGAGCCCGGCCCCTGTGACGCGGGTGATGAGCGACTCCGCGTCGGTGCGGAACCCCTCGCGGTGCACCTTCTCGCGCAGCCAGTTCTTCACCGGCGAAAGCTCGCCCTGCCGAATGGACTCATCGAGCCCGCTGATGTCGCGGTTGATCGCCTTCCACAACGACGCGGCGTACAGATTTCCCAGCGCGTAGGTGGGGAAGTAGCCGAACTCGCCGTAGGCCCAGTGAATGTCCTGGAGCACGCCCTGGTTCACCGAAGGCACCTCGAGCTGCAGCAGCTCCTTCGTCTTCTGGTTCCATGCGCCTTCGAGATCGGCCGCCTGCAGGTTGCCGCGAATGAGCTCCACCTCGAGCTCGGTGCGCAAGACGATGTGCAGGTTGTAGGTGACCTCGTCGGCCTCCACGCGGATGAAGCTGCGCTCGACCCGGTTCACTTCGCGCAAGAAGTCCGGCAGCGAGACGTCTTTGAGCTGCTCGCGGAAGGCGTCTCGGTAGCGCGGGTAGAAGTACGTCCAGAACGACTCGCTGCGGCCGATGACGTTCTCCCAGAGCCGCGACTGCGACTCGTGGAGCCCCATCGAAGGCGTCTGCGCCAGCGTGGTGCGCTCGTGCTCGGGCGAGAAGCCCTGCTCGTAGAGCCCATGGCCGCCTTCGTGAATGGTGCTGAACACGCTGGAGAGCGGCAGGTTCTCGAACACCCGCGTGGTGAGCCGCACGTCGTAGAGCCCGGTGCCGCCGGTGAACGGGTGCGTGCTGCGATCCTGCCGGCCGGCCTCGAGATCGAAGCCCATCGACTCGAGCAGGTGCAGGGTGAACTTCCACTGCGCTTCGGTATCGAAGGTCTTCCCCTCGAAGATCCGCTTCGGAGGCGGCCGCGCGTCGATCGCCTGCACCAGCGGCACCAGCTTGCTGCGCAACCCACCGAGTACGGGAAGCAGCCGCTTCACCCGCATGCCCGGCTCATAGTTTTCCAGCAGCGCGTCGTACCGCTCGCCGTCGTGACCCCAGGCGTCGGCCATCTCGCGGCGCAGCTCGAGCAGCTTCTGCACGTGGGGCCGGAAGACCTTGAAGTCCTTCTTGTCGCGCGCCTCTCGCCACGCCGACAACGCGTGCGACTGCGCCTCGGCGAGCGCCTTCACCAGGCGGGAAGGCACCTTGACCGCGCGGTCCCGCTCCTTCGCCAGGATGCGCACCATGGCCACTTCATCGGGGGTCGACGGTTTCGCCTCGGCCAGCCACGCACCCAGCCGTTCATCGACCAGCCGCTCGTGATGGAGCGCCTGCAGGGTGCCCAGCTGCGCGGCCCGGCCCCCTTCGGCCTTCTTCGGGAGGTAGGTCTCTTGATCCCAGCTGGCCAGCCCGATCACCCCGGCCAGATCACGAAGCTCCTGCATTCGGGTGAAGAGGTTCTCGTTCATGGGCGTGTCTTCTAGTACGGCACGCGCATGGCGACCCAGCTGGCAATCTTCATGGAGCGAGACGACGAGCTCGCCTTTCTCCGATTCCTCGAACGGAACAACATGGAGGTCTATCCCCGGCGTGTCCCGCCTGATTGGGTGACCTTCAAGGCGTGCGAGGAGAACTTCGACAAGCTCCCCGAAGAAGACGTCTACCTGGTGGCCAGCGACATCGGCCCCGCGCTGGTCGACAAGCTCAAACGCGGCAAGGACAAGGGCCAGTGGCGCATCGATGAAGTGCGCTCCCCCGTCATCTTCTGGGGGCGCTGCACGAAGAACGAGGAAGGCGAGCTGGTCGCAGGTCAGCTCTGGGCCGAGCTGGAGATCACCCAGCAGACCGGCCGCAAAGATCCCGCGCCTGAGAAGTTCAAGACGCTGTTCAACGAGATCGACAACTGGATCAAGAAGACCTTCCGCAAGACGCACCCCAAGGGCTTCTTCGTGGGCCCGAAGACCGCGAAGGCGGTGAAGGGCGGCCTCAAGCTGCGCGAGAACAAGTACTGGGGCCGCGAGATCGCAGTTCAGGGTCTGTGAGTCATGTCGGCTGAAGAGGTGCTCACGTTGAAGTCGCCCGCCGACTGGGGGAAATGGCTCAGCAAGCACCGCGAGACCGTCAGCGCCGTGTGGCTGGTCATCGGGAAGAAGGGCGCGCCGAAGTCGATCACCTACGCCGAAGCACTCGATGGGGCGTTGGCGTGGGGGTGGATCGACAGCCAGAAACGCGCGCTCGACGACAAGGCGTTCCTGCAGCGGTTCGGCCCGCGCAAGACGAAGAGCCCGTGGTCGAAGATCAATTGCGCCAAGGTGGAAGCGCTCATCGCGGCGGGGAGGATGCAGCCATCCGGGCTCGCCGAGGTGGAGCGCGCCAAGAAGGACGGCCGCTGGGATCGCGCGTATTCGGGTGCACGCACGTCGGAACTGCCACCTGAGCTCGCGGCCGCGTTGGCCAAGAACGCCAAGGCGCGCGCCTTCTACGAGACGCTCGATTCAGCCAACCGCTACGCGATCCTCTTCCGCGTTCAGACCGCCGTGAAGCCCGAGACCCGCGCCGCGCGCATCGAGAAGTTCGTCTCGATGTGCGCGCGTCACGAGACCCTTCACCCGGTCGCGCGAAAGAAATGACCGTCAGCGCTTCCGGGCGATCGCCGCGCGAACACCCGCTGCGTACGCAGGGTCTGCCTTCTCGAAGTGACCCAGCTGGCGATCCTGGATCTCCTGCGGCACCGTGCTGAGCGGACCCGAGATGTTGTCGAACAGGATCTGCTTCTCGCTCGTGGAGAGCAGGCGGAACAGGTTACCTGCCTGCGTGAAGTCGTCTTCCTGCGCACGGCCGTCATAACGCGCGGCAGGCCCGTTCAGGTTCAGCGGCGGCTCTCCATGACCCAGGCCGTGCGGGTGCGAGCCCTTGGCAGCCACGGTGCTGTAGTGCTGAGCGGCGCCCGGGTTGTGAATCGTCATCGAGCCATCGCGCTGATGGTTCTTCACCGGTACCTTCGGCGCGTTGACCGGCAGGTGCTGGTGGTTGGTGCCGACGCGATAGAGCTGTGCGTCGTGGTACGCGAAGAGCCGGCCCTGCAGCATCTTGTCGGGTGAGAACCCCATGCCCGGCACGATGTTCGAGGGCTTGAAGGCGGCCTGCTCGACCTCCGCGTGGTAGTTCTCCGGGTTGCGGTTGAGCTCGAGCACGCCCACCGGAAGGCGCGGGTACTCGGCGTGGGGCCAGACCTTCGTGATGTCGAACGGATTGAAGTCGGCCTTCTCTGCCTGCGCTTCAGTCATCACCTGAATGAAGACGTTCCACTTCGGGAAGTCGCCCTTCGCGATGGAACCGAACAGATCGCGCTGCGCATGGTCGGGGTCCACGCCGCCCAGGCGCACCGCCTCGGCCGAGGAGAGGTTCTTGATGCCCTGCGCGGTCTTGAAGTGCCACTTCACCCAGACGCGCTCGTGCTCCGCGTTGATGAGGCTGAAGGTGTGGCTGCCGAAACCATCCATGTGGCGGTAACCATCGGGCGTGCCACGGCTCGAGAAGAGCATGGTGACCTGGTGCAACGACTCGGGGGCCTTGCTCCAGAAGTCCCACATCGCGGTGGGTGACTTGAGGTTGGTCTGTGGGTCGCGCTTCTGGGTGTGCACGAAGTCGGGGAACTTGATCGGATCCTTGATGAAGAACATCGGCGTGTTGTTGCCGACGAGATCCCAGTTGCCCTCGTCCGTGTAGAAGCGGATCGCGAAGCCGCGCGGATCACGCTCGGTATCAGCTGAGCCCCGCTCGCCACCGACCGTCGAGAAGCGCACCAGCGCTTCGGTCTTCTTGCCCACCGTGCTGAACAACGAGGCCTTGGTGTACTTCGTGATGTCGTGAGTGACCGTGAACGCCCCGTAGGCCGCGGAGCCCTTCGCGTGCACCACGCGCTCGGGAATGCGCTCGCGGTTGAAGTGCTGCAGCTTCTCGATCAGGTGAACGTCCTGCAGCAGCACCGGGCCGCGCGCTCCGGCGGTCAGCGAGTTCTGGTCGTCAGCAACGGGAATTCCGGAGGCGGTGGTGATCTTCGAGTCGGACACGAGGTGCTCCTGGTCGGCGAGGAGAGCGGGTTGTACCTGCGCACGGACGCTGCGCGTGAGATCGCCTTCCTGTCGGCGTGATAGCCAACGACAACAAGTTGGGAACGAGCGGGCGCCTCCCGGGGTTAGGCTCTGCACATGTCCTGGCTCGATACGCTCGAAGACATCCGGAAGAAGAACTTCTCGAAGCTGCCCATGGCGAAGCGCGATGAAGCGGCTCGCGATGTGGTGAACATGGCCAGCTACGCCTGCGCCGTCGTCTCGGTCTCGCCCATTCCGTTCTCCGACGCGGTGCTGATGTTGCCGGTGCAGTCGGCGATGGTGGTCACGGTCGGGCACGTCTACGGCCGCAAGGTGACCGAGGCCGACGCGAAGAGTCTCATCGTCGAGCTCGCCACCACTGCGGGCCTGGGCATGCTGGCGCGCCAGGGCATCAAGGCGATCCTTCCCATCTTCGGAGCGCTGCTCACCGTGCCCGCCGCCTTCGCGATGAACTGGGGCATCGGCCGCGTGGCGATGGAGTACTTCCGCAACCCCGGCATGCCGGCGGATCAGCTTCGGAAGATCTACGAAGCGGCGAAGGATGAAGGCTCGGCGATGTTCTCGAAGGAGCGCTTCGACATGTTTCGCAAGTCGACCTCCGCGCCGAAAGAAGAGCCGGTCGAAGACGCTCCGAAGAAGAAGTCAGCCGCGAAGAAGAAGCCGAAGACCGCGGTCGAGAAGGTGATCGAAGGCGACTTCACGAAGAAGCTCGGCAAGCACAAGGACGTGCGCGACGCGTTCCATGGCGTGATTCACCTCGACGTGACGGGCGTGGGCGGCGGCAAGTGGACTGCCGATCTCACGAAGTCGAGCGAGTGGATCACCAAGGGTCACAGCGGCAAGCCCAAGCTCACCATCCGCGCGGGCACGAAGGACTTCATCGCGCTGGTGAAGGGCGAGAAGAACGCGCAGATGGCGGTGATGGCGGGTGACCTCGAGCTCGAGCCGATGGACCTCGACATGGCGATGAAGCTGGGCCCGCTCTTCAGCTGACCAAAATCAAAACAAGATCAAAACAAGTTCAAACAAGAACCTCCCTCTCCCCGAGGGGGAGAGGGTCGGGGAGAGGGCTGTGCTATTCCCGCGCCGTGCGTCTCACGCTCTCCCGAGGAGTCAGTCTCGCCGTCCTGGCCTCCGCCAAGACCGAAGCTGATCACCACGAAGATCTCGGCTGCAGCATCCTCGGGCCACCGTCGCGCCCGGTGCGCAAGGCCCACGCCTGGCTCAAGAAACAAGTGCAACGCCTCGGCCCCGAAGCCGTCGCCGACCAAGCCGCCAAGCTGGTGAAGGCGATGGAAGCCTCCCCCGCCTACGACGCGCTCTGCGACGGCAAGAAACGCCGCTTCGGACGCCGCGTGCTCCGCCAGGACGTGATCTTCCCCAAGGCAGAGAAGTTCAAGCCGACCGTGCTCCACCTGCGCCGCGACGAGCTCGGGCTCGACGTACCGATGCGAGCCGACGAGTGGCCGATCATCAACGACTTCTTCGCCACGTTGGCCCGAGGCGCCACCAAGACCGAGCTGCACCCGTTCTCGATGAACACCACCACGAGCGTGCTGCTCGACGATCTCACCAACGCCGGTTGGCTCGAGCCGTTCACCGCACCCAACACGAGCGCCTCCATCGTCTACGTCGGCCACAACACGACCCTGGTGCGAGGGAAGACCGCCTCCGTGCTCGTCGATCCGTACTTCCGGCCGGCGAGCGTGTTCGATCTCCCCAGCTACCAGCCGATGCAGCCGCGCGATCTCGGTCGCGTCGACGCGGTGGTGATCACCCACTCGCACGGAGATCACTTTCACCTCGGCTCGCTGCTCCAGCTTCCGAGAGAGACCCGCTTCTTCGTGCCGCCGGTCGAGCGCGAGAGCCTGTTCTCCACCGACTGTGCGCTGAGGCTTCGGCAGCTCGGCTTTCAGAACGTGGAAGCGTTGCCCTGGTGGGAGTCACGCGAGGTCGGCGATCTCACCGTGCGCGCCCTGCCCTTCTACGGCGAACAACCGACCGATCAGGAAGGCGTGCACCCGGGCTTGAGGAACGTCGGCAGCACCTGGACCATTCGCGGGCCGCAGCTCGACGCCGCGTTCTTCGCTGACTCCGGCCGCGACGTGCAAGGCGACATGGACTCGGTGTGCAAGAAGGCAGGCCCCGTCGACGTGCTCTTCTGCGGCGTGCGCGGCTTCAAGCTCAAGCCCATCTTCTTCGGCTTCACCACGCTCGACGCGTTCCTGGTCGACGTGCCGGTCGACGCGCTCACCACGCCGCAGCAGCTGATGGCCGATGGGCCTGAGGCGCTGCGCTACACGAAGCTGCTCGAGGCGAAGAAGCTGGTGCCGTGCGCCGATGGTGGTGCGCCCTGGTATTGGCGCGAAGGCATGGGGCCGAAGTACCCGGGCTTTCCTGGCGAGCCGGTGATCGGCGCCTCTCCGTATGAAGAGAACGATGCAGCAGATCCGTATCCCGAGCGCGTGAAGGACAAAGCAGCCCTCTTGATGCGGCCCGGTCAGGAGCTGACTTCACTCTCGAAGCTGTCGGCGCGATCGCCGTTCGTCTGGCCATTCGGAAGCCCCAATCCGCAGGCACGGAGCCCGCAGTAATAAGGGGCTCACACTGTCCTACCTTTAGAACCGCCGAGGCGGGCGACGACGGCCAGCCCCACTCTTCCGCGCCGCACCAGGCCCCGCATCGGTCCGCGGAGTCGCAGGCCCGCGGAAGACCACCTCGGGTCCACGACGCTGAGCGGGGGCCTGACCTTGTGGCCGCTGCGGCTGCTGACCCGGCGGTCGTGCCTGATTCTGCTGCTGGCCCGGCGGTCGCGCCTGGTTCTGCTGCTGCCCCGGCGGTCGCGACTGGCTCTGCTGCTGGCCTTGAGGCGGTCGCGCCTGATTCTGCTGCTGCGGCGGACCACGGCCACCCTGCTGCTGCTGCAGGCCCGGACCCCGCTGAGCACCCTGGCCACGCTGCTGCTGCGCAGGTGCCTGCTGCCCCGGCCCGCGTTGCTGACCAGGACCCTGCCCCTGCGCCTGCCGCGGAGGACCACCGCGCCCACCACCATGAGGCGGCCGCGATTGCTGCTGATGCACCCGGCCACTGGGCACGTAGTTCGCCGACAGATCGCGCCGCACGTACTCGCGCCAGATCTCATCGGCATCGCTCGCGTGTTTGCTGACCCCCGGGTCGATGCTCGAGAAAAACCGCAACAGGTTGCCGAGGTCTCTTCGGAAGTACTTCTCCGACTGAGAGTTCTTCGCGGCGGTCACCACCTGCGGGAAGTCGATGATGATCGGCCCGGTCGACCCGAGCAGAATGTTGAACTCCGACAAGTCACCGTGAATGAAGTCGTGCGAGAGGATCTTGATGATCTCCTGCCGCAGCAGCACGTACATGGGCTCTGCCTGCTCGCGGGTGATGGCCGCCTCGACCAGCCGCGGCGCCACGCGCCCTTCGGCGTCACCGATGACCTCCATCAACAACACGCCGTCGTAGAAGAGCACCGGCTTGGGCACGCGCACGCCCGCCGAGTGGAGCGTGAACATCACGTCGGCTTCCGCCGACTTCCACGCTTCTTCCGCCGAGGCGCGCCCGAACTTCGAGCCCTTGTCCATGGCGCGCTGCGTGCGCGTGTTGCGCACCACGCGGCCCTCTTTGTACCCCGCGTCATTCTTGAAGCTGCGGAACTCGCGCGCCTTGTAGATCTTCGCGGCGACTGGCTCGCCCTTGTGACTGACCAGCCACACTTCCGCTTCTTTTCCCGTCTTCAACTGATTGAAGACCTCGTCGATGACGCCTTCCTCGAGGAGTTGCTGCAATCGATCCATTACTTCTGACCTCCACCGTCAGCTGGGCCCGATGATCACCGAATTCGCCTTGAGCTGAGGCGCATGGGCCTGGAACGCGAGCTCGGGGTGTTTCTGCAGGGCGTGCTGCATCGCCCACTCGTCGCGGAACAGAACGAGCGGAAGCCCATCCCGGTCCTGCACGGTCATGCGGTTGCCCTCCCAGTCGAAAGCCTTCGGATCGAACTTCTGCGCCACCACCCAACGCGCGTGGCCGAAGGGTAGCTTGTCCACGATGATGTCGGCGCCATACTCGGCGTCCATCCGGTACTGGAGTACTTCGAACTGGAGCTGGCCGACCACCCCCACAATGGGGTCCTTCATGCCCATCTGCAGCTGCTGGAAGATCTGAATGGTGCCCTCTTCGGAGAGCTGCTCCAGGCCCTTCTCCATCTGCTTGCGCTTCATGGGGTCTTTGGAGCGGACCACCGCGAAGAACTCGGGCGAGAAACGCGGCACACACTCGAAGTCGAAGGCCCTGGTCTTCTCCAGCAGCGTGTCGCCGATGCGGAAGATGCCGGGGTCGAAGAGGCCGATCACGTCACCGGGCCAGGCGTCTTCGATGCCGGTGCGCTCCGAGGCCATGAACTGGGTCGGCTTCGCCAGGCGGATGTCTTTGTCGAGGCGCACGTGGTGGGCCGTCATGCCCTTCACGTAGTGACCAGAGACCACGCGCAAGAACGCGATGCGATCGCGATGCGCGGGATCCATGTTCGCCTGAATCTTGAAGACGAAGCCGGTGAACTTCTCGCCCACCGGTTCGATGAAACCCGCGCTCGAGGGGCGCCCGGAGGGTGGCGGCGCCATCTCCAAAAACGCGTCGAGAAAGGGCCGCACGCCGAAGTTGGTCATCGCCGAGCCGAAGAACATCGGTGACAGCTCGCCGGTGAGCACCTTGTCGATGCTGAAGTCATCGCCGCCGATGTCGAGCAACTCGATGTCTTCGCGCAGCTTCTCGAGCTCGGACTCCGTGAGCAGCGCGCGCATCTCTTCGCTGTCGAGCGGGTGAATCTGCTCGCCGACCTCTTCCGCGCCGTGCCGGCCGACCGCCTGGAACACGTGCACGTTCTTGGTGCGCCGGTCGTACACGCCGCGGAACTCAGGGCCCGAGCCGATGGGCCAGTTCATCGGGTACGCGCGCATGCCGAGCACCTTCTCGAGCTCGTCCATCAGCTCGAGCGGGGTGCGGCCGTAGCGGTCGAGCTTGTTGGCGAAGGTGAAGATGGGGATGCCGCGCAGCTTGCAGACCTTGAACAGCTTGATGGTCTGCGGCTCGACGCCCTTGGCTGCGTCGATGAGCATCACCGCCGAGTCGGCGGCGGAGAGCGTGCGGTAGGTGTCTTCGGAGAAGTCCTGGTGGCCCGGCGTGTCGAGCAGGTTCACCGCGTGATCGCGGTACGTGAACTGAAGGACCGAGGAGGTCACGGAGATGCCGCGCTCCTTCTCGATCGCCATCCAGTCAGAGGTGGCGTAGCGCTTGGCGCGCCGGGCCTTCACGCTGCCGGCGAGGTGAATGGCGCCGCCGTACAGCAGCAGCTTTTCCGTCAACGTGGTCTTGCCGGCGTCAGGGTGCGAGATGATCGCGAACGTGCGCCTGCGACTGATTTCCCGCTCCAACTCCGAAGACATGGCGTTCCGCCTTACTCTGTGAAGGCCGCGGCAGTTGAGCCTTTTTCACCTTCGGTGCGGATGGTCGCGGCGCCCATGTACGCGTTCATCCTCACGGTTTGGGTAGCCACCCCTGACGCAGAGGTCTCGACGTGGGGCGGGTCCGGCCTGAGGGGCCGACTCCGGTGGGCAGAACGCCCCTCTCCCCGGCCCTCTCCCCGCTTCGCAGGGCGAGGGAGAACACTAGATCCGCACGCGCGGGGCGAACTCGTCGGTCATGTGACGCAGCCGCTCCGCCAGCACCACGATCAACCGCTGCGACATCTGCATGCTCGACTTGAGCGCCGTGCGGAAGTCGTAGCCCTCCAGCACCAGCAACACCGAGTTCTCCACCGCCCGCACCGTCGCCGTGCGCGGAGCCGGATCGAGAATGGAGATCTCCCCGAAGAACTCACCCACCTTCAGCTCGCGAATGCGGTTGCTGCCCCGCCGCACCTCGCACAGCCCCTCGATGATCAAGAACACCGACGAGCCCGAGGTGCCTTCTTTGATGATCTCGCTGCCCTGCGCGTGCCGCACCTCGTTCACCTTCTTCGAGAGCTGCTCGAGATCGCCGTGCGGCAGACCGGCCAGCAACGGGATCGTCTTCAGCGCGTTGAGTCGGTCGATGGGCTCGCTCATGGTGCCAGAGTCTACGCTCAGCTCGTCAGGGGACGGGGTTGGCGAAGAAGCCTTCTTCGTTGACCAGGCGAAGCACCTGCGTCACCTCGCCGCTGATCGGCTCACTTCCGGACGCCGCCGGAAGCGTGACCCGGGTCAAGAACTCAGGGAACGCCCGCCCCCCGTCGATGAAGGCAAGCGGGTCATCGCCCCCGGCCGCGAGAAAAGGTCCACCGATCCACTGCTCACCCTGGCGGACGAACGGCACGCCCTTTTCGAAGCCGCTCAGATTCGTCATGCCACAAGGCGCGTCGCTGGCAGGCATGATGCCGGTCGGCGTCACGCGCACCGCGGCGAGAACCTGAAAAGCCTGCCCGCGCTCGGCCTCTGCGTTGGGGTTCACCAACACTTCGAGCCGCCCCGTCGTGGGATCGAGCGGCTGAAACCCGCCATCCCCCCACGCGCCGAGCTCGACGATGAGCGTGCCAGGGCCCGGCAGCGCCTGGATCGGGGGGTTCGCGCAGTCAGGGATCAAGGGCACCCGATCTGGCGCGACCGCGCACGCGGCCACGAAAAGCAGCGCCGGCAAGAACGCGCGGTTCACGGTGCGAAGCTCCCGGCGATCTCCGCCATCACGTTCCCGGTGATCATCGCCGCGGTCTGCCCATGCACGGTCGAGGGCCCGGTGGCGAGGAGGCCCCCCTCGAGCCGGACTCCGAAGCCGAAGACGTCGCTCTTGACCAGCTGCAGGTCAGCGCCGATCTGCGCGCGACCACCGATGGCCATGGCGCTGCCGAACTTCTCGAGCGAATCGGTGTTGCCCCACGAGATGGCCCCGAAGGTCGGGCCGCCGTGCACGAAGACCGCCAAGCCAGGGGTCAGGCACAGGCCCACCAGCGCGCTCGCCGCGGGGCCGAAGTAGCCAGCGCGGAAGTCGCCGGTGAACTCGAGGCTCTGCATCAGGTAGCTGCCGCTCAAACCGAAGAGCCAGCCCCCCGAGCTGCCCATGAGGTCGACGTGGGCGTCCCAGGCCCAGCCGTTGGCGAAGGGCAACGTGCCCAGGAAGCCGAACGCGCGGCCCACCTTCACGCCGGCGAGCAGCCCGAGGTGGAAACCGTCGCCGGTGTCCACGGACCCACCCGCCACGACGGTGCCGGTGCCGTCTCCGCGATCGATGACCCCGCTGCCGTCGTTGTTGCTCAGCGCCGAGGGCGAGGCGCTCACCCGCCCCACGCCCAACGCACAGCCCGAGAACGACCACACGGCGACCAGCAACCAAAGCGTTCTCAAGAAACTCCGCAGCAGGGGGGAAGCGGCGACCGTAGCAATCTTGCGCGGGGAAAGCTCAAGAGCTGGCCCTGCAGCCCGCGCTTTTCAGAGGTGCTAAGTCTTCGTCGTGATCGTGCGGCGACTCACCTGGCCGGTTGCCAGGGCTCACTCGACGAGGCTGTCCTGACCGCCGTGAGTGTGCTCCTCGCCCTGCTGCTGACCTCTGCGTCACCCGAGGCGCTGCTCGCGACGGCGAAGGAACAGCTCGCCCGTCACGACGACGTCGCCGCGCGGCGGTCCCTCGAGAAGGCGGTCGGCCTGGCCGCTGTTCGACCGAACCTCCTCGCTGAGATCTACCTGCACCTCGGGCTGGCGTGGGCCGAGGCTGCGGAAGAGGCGCAGGCCCTCAACGCCTTCGCCACCGCGCGCAAACTCGATAAGGCGCTGCGGCTGCCGCGCGACCTGCCCCCGAAGATTCAGGACTGGTGGCGGCGGGTGGGCGGAGAAGTCGAGGCGCCCGACGCGCCCGTCATCGAGGTCAAGACAGCGCCCCTGGCGCCCCCTGCAGTTGCCCTGGCGCAGGTCGAGACACCGCCGGCTGTGGCTCCTCCCTCACGCCCGCTGTGGTGGATCGCGCCCGTGGTGCTCGGCGCCAGTGCTGCGGTCGCAGGCGCTCTGTTGGCGCAGCAGTCCGAGGCGCGCTACCAGCGCCTTTCGACGGGCACCGTTCCACCCGGCGAGTTGAGCGCCCTCGTCGCCGACGGCAAAGGATTGCAAACGGGCGCCTGGGTCTCGTTCGGCGCGGCGGCGGGCCTGGGCATCGCGAGCGTCATCACCTTCGTGGTCACCACGCCTTGATGCGAGTCAGCGCGACCTGAATCAGGGCTTGCGCAAGTCGACTTCGAGGCGTTGCCTCTTGCCCGGCTCCAACGTGACCTGCGTGGCGCGCCGCACGTCGAGCGCTTCGTTCACCAGCAGCACCTGGTGCACCCCAGGCGTGAGCTCGATGGGTTTGAGCGGCGTCGTGCCCAGCAGGCGACCATCGACGAAGACGTCGGCGTAGGGCGTGACCCGCAGATCGAGGCTGCTCCTGCCCACCTTCTGTCGCACCGGCTTCGGCGCAACCGGCGGCTTCTCGACGGGCACCACCGGTGGTTCACCCGGAGGCGTCTGCACCGCAGGCTCGGGCGCCGCAACGGGCGGCAACGCAGCCGGCTTCGGTCCCTCCACCGCCACGGCCGGAACAGGTTCGGGGTCACGTCGCAGCGAGGCGACGCCGAAGGCGATGGCGGCCAGCAGCAGCCCCAGCGCACCCCACCGCGGAAGGCGTGAACGGGGCGCGCGAATGACCGTGGTCGCCCCGGGGAACATTCCCGGCTCGGGCGGAGGCGTGCGAGGGGGCCTCAACTCGAGCACCCACGCGCCGAAGGCCGCGCGCTCCCGCTCGGTCGCAGGGGCCATCAGCTCGACGAAGGACGCGGCGGTGGGCCGCCTCTCGGGCTCTTTGGAGAACGCGCGGTCGAGCCACTGGGCCACCGGCCGCGGCACGTCGGGTCGCAGTCCCGAAATCGGCGCGGGGTCCGTCGTCATCAGCGCGCGGAAGATCTCTCCGTCGTTGGTGCCCCGAAACGCCGCGACGCCGGTGAGGGTCTTGTACACCGTGGCCGCGAACGCGAAGACGTCGGAGGCCATCGACGGCGAGGCCCCGTTGATGATCTCCGGGGCGAGATAGGCAATCTTTCCCCGCACCTCGCCCGTCCTGGTCATGCGCGTGTGGCCGTCGAGGTGCGCGATGCCAAAGTCTGCGACGCGCGATCGCCCGTCGTACCCCACCAGCAGGTTGTCGGTGGAGATGTCGCGGTGCACCACCCCCACCCCGCCGTCGTGTTCGAGCGCGTGGGCCCAGGCGATGCCCTCGGCGGCGTCACGACACAGCATCAACGCCCACCGCAGCGGGAACGGCTTTTCGGTGCGGGTGCAGGCGCTGATCAACCGGTTGGCGTCGGTGCCAGCGATGTATTCGAGCGCGAGCCACGGCCCCTCGGCGTCGCTGCCCACGCCCTCGAGCCGCACGATGCAGGGGTGCACCAGCAGCTTGCTGATGGCCGCCTCGCGCTGAAACTGCACCCACACCTCGGGCCGCTCTTCCATCGAAGCGCGAATGCGCTTGAGCGCGACGAGCCGTGGCGCGCTCCCGGGCACGCTGTGACGCGCGAGGAAGACGTCGGCCATGCCGCCGGCGCCGAGCTTGCCGAGCACCTGAAACGAGCTCACCGCTTCTTCCCCCCGAGGCCGTGCCGGGTGGCGAGCGCGTAGAGCTGCACGCGGCTGATCTCCGAGCGGCGCGCGGCCTCCGACATGTTGCCCTCGCAGTCTTCGAGCAGCCGCGCCAGGTAGTTGAACTCGAGCCCCGCCAGCGCGCGCTCTCGCTGGGGCCACCACGGCTCGTCGGTCGACAGCGCAGCGCCCACGCGCCCCGTCACCGGGGGCATCACCCCCACCGCCGCGCGCGCCACCGCGTTCTTCAGCTCGCGCACGTTGCCCGGGTAGTGGCCGGCGAACAGCCGCTCGAGCACCGACGCGGGCAGCGGCTTCTTGAGGCCGAGCTCGCGGCAGAAGCGCGCCACCAGCAGCGGGATGTCACCTGCACGCTCCTCGAGCGGGGGCACCACGAGCTGCACGCCCGCCAGGCGAAAATAGAGGTCTGCACGGAACCGACCGTCGTTCACCTCTCGTTCGAGCGAGCGCTGCGAGGTGGCGATGACCCGGACGTCCACCGGCCGCGGCGCGCCGCCGATGGGCTGCACGACGCGCCGCTCGAGCACGCCGAGCAGGTGTGGCTGCAGCGAGAGCGGGAGCTCTCCGACCGAGTCGAGCAACACCGTGCCTCCGTTCGCGCGCTCGAACGCGCCGATGCCTCCCGCAGCGCCGGTGAAGGCGCCCTTCTCGTGACCGAACAGCGCCGCGCCGAAGAGCTCGTCACTCTGCGCGGCGCAATCGACCATCACCAGCGGTTGTCGTGCACGCGGGCTGAGCGCCACCAGCGCCTCGGCCACCAGCTCCTTGCCGGAGCCCGTCTCGCCGGTGATGAGCACCGAGGTGTCGGTCGGCGCGACGCGCTCGATCCAGTCGAAGAGCATTCGCATCGGGAGCGAGCTGCCCAGCAGGCCGCCCAGCTCGGTGCGCGCGCTGACGTCGCGCTGCATCGACTCCCCGGCCCGCACGCGCACGCTGCTCGCGCCCAGCACCAGCACGTCATCGGGCTCGAGCAGCGCCTCGAAGACGCGCCGGCCTCCGAGCCGCACCCCGTTCTTCGAGTGCAGGTCGACCACCCGAATGCCCTCTTCCACCACCCGCAGCTCGCAGTGGAGCGCGCTGACCGTCGCGTCGTCGAGCTTGAAGCCCGCCCCGTCACCGCTGCCGATGGTGACGCGCTCGGTGGTGAAGGTCTTCTGACGGCGACCCGTCGGGCCTTTGATCGACTCCAGCACCAACCTGGGAAACTCGAGGTGAGCACGGCCCGTACGAGCGTCGATGACGTGCGTGAGCGTCGTGGTCGCGGCCATGGGCGTCGAAAGAAGCCTCAGTCGACGCCCGATGGAAAGCGCCGCGTCGTCGAACTGTTCGGCGCACCGAACACCCGGAGCGCTCCACTGGCCCACCCTCAGTCCATGCGTAAGGCCACTCACGTCAGGTGAATCAACGACTTCTGCGCTGGCCCCGGCGTTGCTGTGCCGGCCCTCATGCGCACATCAATCTTGCTGTTCTTCGTGGTGTCGGTCGTGTCGTCAGGCTGCGGTGAGACGCCCGCCTCGGAGGGTCTGGCGACCTCCGAAAGAGAGCTCGTGGCGTCGTGTGATCAGACGGCGAGCTGGGTGCAGGGCAAGGCGTACGCGGCGGGAGACGTCGTGAAGTACACCGACGGGAAGCGCTACATCGCGAAGTTCGCGAACCCGGGCTACGAGCCGACGATCAGCACGTACTACTGGGCTCCCTTCGCGGGCTACCCGGCGTGGAGCGGACAAGCGCAGTACGCGGCCGGTGACGTCGTGAAGCACAGCAACGGCAACCTCTACCGCGCCAGGTTCGCAAACCCCGGCTACGACCCCACCATCAGCACATATTACTGGGAGCCGTTCAGGACCTACCCCGCGTGGAGCGGCCAATCGCAGTACGCGGCCGGTGACATCGTCAGGTACACCGACGGCAACCTCTACATCGCCGAGTTCGCCAACCCGGGCTACGACCCGACGGTCAGCACGTATTATTGGGATCCTCTCGTGTGTTCTGACGCGGCCCCGGTGCAGGGGCCGGTGATCAGCGCGGTGACGGCGAGCAACCTCACCCAGACCGGAGTGGTCATCTCGTGGACGCTCAACGAGCCGGGCACCGGCAAGGTCGAGTACGGAACCACCACGGCCTACGGCACCACCCGCACGCCCGAAGAGGTGTCGTTCAATTATTCGGGGCACAGCCAGACGCTGTCGGGCCTCATGCCGGGCACGCGCTATCACTACCGAGTCACCTCGCAGAACCGGGCGGGTGGCACCTCCTCCTCTGCCGACAACACCTTCACCACGTCCGGCGCGGCCATCGCCGGGCCGGCGATCAGCGCCGTGATGGCGAACAACCTCACCCAAACCGGAGCGGCCATCTCGTGGACGTTGAACGAGCCGGGAACGGGCCGGATCGAGTACGGCACCACCCCCGCCTACGGGAGCGTGCGCACGCCGGAAGAGGTGTCGTTCACCTATTCGGCGCACACCCAGGCGCTCTCGGGCCTGAACCCCGGCACGCGCTACCACTACCGGGTCATCTCGCGGAATCGAGCCGGTGGAACGACCGCGTCAGGCGACAACACCTTCACCACCGCTTCGGCGACGCCCCCGCCTTCAGGCAACCTTCCGGCGAAGGTCGTCGCCGGCTACTTCACCACCTGGGAGGCGCGCAACGGAGTCACCCTGCGCTCGATCGTCGACAACACGAACTACAACCTCGTCTACGTCTCGTTCGCGGTGGGGATCGCGGCCTCGTCGGGCACGCTACGCCTCGACCTGCCGCCGGGCGCGGGCAGCGCGAGCCAGTTCAAGGACCAGATCGCCTACGCCAACGCGAGGGGCAAGAAGGTGGTGGTCTCGGTGGGCGGCTACTTCGATCTCGGCAACTCGAACATCGGCTACCGGCTCGACTCGACGGCCAAGGTCGATCAGTTCATGGCCTCCATGCGCGACTTCCAGGCCAACTGGGGCTTCAACGGCATGGACTGGGATCTCGAGCAGGGCAACCGGCCCGACGTCGCGGGCATCGTCGCCGCCTCGCAGCGCATGCGCGCCGAGTTCGGGCCGACGTGGATCATCAACTTCGCTCCCGGCCCGGAGCTCAGCACGTGGATCGGCCCGGGTGGCGTGCTCGAGCAGCTCGGCCCGAACGGCTGGGACGCGATCGGCGAGCAGGTCTACGATCTCGGGCTCTCGCAGGCGGGCTACCAGGCGAAGATCGTCGAGCGCATGACCGCGCTGACGAACAAGTACGGCGCGGCCAAGGTGCTGTTGGGCAACAAGTATCGACCCGACTCACCCACCACCTCCGTCAGCCCCGTGAGCCTCGTCAGCCTCAGCACCACCGGCCAGGCCCTCACCCAACTCAGGAACGCCGGCATCAACATCCGGGGCGCCTTCGTGTGGACCATTCAGAGCGACTCCGATCAATCGTTCGCGTGGGCGAACACCATCGGCGCCGACATCCTGAGCCGCCCTTAAGGGGTGTTGACGTTGTCCCAGATGACGGTGCTCGAGGTGGCCTCGGCCCCATACGTGCCCGCCCCGAGGCCGATGCGCATGTCCCTCCAGTACGAAGCGAGGGGCGTGGGCACCGAGCCGAGCTGCTGAAAGCCCGCGTCGGCATTTCGGGCCTCGAGGAAGAGGGTGCCTGCCTGCTCCCTCAACCTCACGGCGCGGAAGTTCTGCAGGGGGAAGTAGCCCAGGGGCGCGCTGTACGTGGTGTCGTCGGACATCTGAACATGCACCTGTCCGTTGCCGACGGTGAGGTACAGGCAGCGCAGGCCCGTGGCGAAGTCACAGCCGCCTGCGAGCGCCTGCATGGTCGCCAGTGACTGATTTCCGGCGCTGATCAGCTCGAGGCGCAGCTCGGAGTCGATCAGATCGTAGCGTCGGCGCGAATAGACCCGGGCAAAGTTGACGGCGCCCGGCGCCGTGGTCGCGTGGAACTGCTGGTTGACCACCGAGCAGTTGGGCCCCGGCGAAGCCCAGATGGAAGGCTCGAAGCGGCCCGAGGTGAAGTCGTCTTTGAGCTGCACCACCTTTTCGATGCACACCGCACCTGACCCGCATCGGGCGCCCACGCACCCCGCATCCGACGCGCACGAGGTGCTGCACTCGGCGCTGGTGCCGTTGCACGCATACCCTCCTTCGCAAGCGACCGAGGGCGTGCGGCCGAGCGCAGCCACCCGACACTGGCCTTCGAGCCCGGGGAGATCGCAGAAATCGCAGGCGCTCGCGCACTCGCTGTTGCAGCACCGGCCATCGACGCAGCGGCCGCTCTCGCAGTCGAGGGCGTCGTTGCAGACCACACCCAGGCCTGCGTCTTGGCCCGCATCCAAGAGGGCACAACGGCCTTGCTCGACGCACTGGGCCGCCGCGAGGTCGAAGTCGCGACAGGCTCCGAACGAGAGGAGGATCAGCACGCGGAGTCTGCCGGACAGCTTCATCTTCGAGGGCGACTATAGGCGCGCTTCACACGCCGAAAGAACTCTCAGGGCACGCACTGGCCGAGCACCACGTCGCACCGGGGTGTCGCGCCCGCACAGTGGAGGTTCGTCGCACACTGCACGCAGACGCCACGCCTCGCGGCGCACACCGGCGACGCCCCCGTGCAGTCCTCAGGCTCTTTGCAGTCCGTGCACCGCGCCGCGCCCACGTCGTCGCTGCAGCCGCGCCGGTACATCGTTGGGTCGCACGTATCTGCCGCTTGATTGCAGCTCACGGCGCAGCGGCCGGTCGTGACGTCGCACAGCTGTCCCGGGCAGTCGGCATCGCCCCGGCACTCCACGCAGGTGCCGTCGTCTCGACACAACGGAAACGGCGCGGCACAACCGCAGCCTCCGTCGGCGCTGACGCCCGCGTCAGGCGCGCCGGCGTCGAGCGCAAAACGAAAGTCGGCGTCGCAGCCACTCAGCGCCAGCAGCGCGAAGGCGCCCAGTCGAAGGGCGCTCACGGGGCCACCAGCCGGTTCGCGATGTCGTCTGCGTACCCATCGGGGTACTCGAGGAGGTAGGCCTTCGCAGCGGCCCGCGCGGCGGGAAGATCGACCTGCTCGAGCAGGCGCAGCTCTTCCACCGCGGCGGCCTCGTCGAGTGGGCCCATCGGGAACGCCTCTCGCATCGCCCGCAGCGCCTTCGCGGCCGCCAGGGGCCGACCTTCGCGCTTGAGCGCCATGGCCCGCGCGTACTGCGCGTTCATCTTCGCCAGCGACGAAGACGCGGGGGGCACGCTGCGTCGCTTCTTTCTGAGCTGCGGCGCGACGGCATCAGGCTCGACCTGCACCGAAGGAGGGCACCCCACGGCGTGGCGCTCGCCCGCCTTGACCAGCACCTCGACACCCTCGGCGCGCACCGCCACCACGCCTTCTTCGACCGACACCACCGTCTGACCCGCGGGGCAGCCTTCGGTGGCGGCCTGCGCGTCGACCTGGAACTGCGTGCCTTTGACCTCGACCTCGGCGCGCGCCGTCTCGATCACGAAGCGCTCGCCGGTCTTGAGCTTGATCACCGAGGCAGAGAGCCGGCCCTCGACGAGCGCGAAGCGGCGCTCGAGGCCCAGCTTTTCGACCCGAACGTCGGTCTTCTCGCCCAGCCAGAGCTGCGTGCCTTCAGCGAAGCCCAGCCGCAGGTGCCCCTCGTGCGGCGTCTTGAGCCGGGCCCCGGCCCCGAGCGCATCGCCGTCAGCGACCACGCGGGTGCCCTGGCCCGTCGTCGCAGTGGCCAGCCCTGCTTCGAGCACCTGGGCCTGGGGAGCCTCGGGGCCCCCTCGAGAGAGCACGAGCGCGGCGACCAGGCCCCCCAGCAGGCCGGCCGCAGCCAGCGCGCCCCACACCACGCGCGGGCGCCTGGCGGGAATGCGGGCGGGCGCCTCGGGTGCGACGGGCCGACGGGCCGCGAGCGCGGCGGCCACCAGGTCGATGGCGAGCTCGGTCTCGGCGTCCGTGAGGGGCACCTCTTCTGCCACCGGCTGGGGCGAGAGAGCCCGCGCCACACGCTCGTCGACGGGTCGGTTCATGACGCTGCCTCCCAGGAAGAGAGCACATCCTCGAGCTCTTCGTCGCCGCGCAGACACTCCCTCACCTCGCGGCGGGCGCGTGACGCGCGGCTCTGCGCAGCCGCCACCGAGAGCTCCAGCGCGCTGGCCAGCTCTTCGATCGTCAAGCCATACACGTCGATCATCAGCCAGGCCGTCACGTTCCCCTGATCGAGGTGGGCGACCCGAGCTCGAACCCTCGCGAGCACGCTCCTCGTCAGGGCGGCCCGCTCAGCCGAGGCATCGGAGGCCACCTCGCCCGTCGAGTCATCGAGGCCTTCGAAGAGCCGCTTCTCGAGCTTCTGCCGGCGCAGGCGCTTGAAGACGACGTGGGCGGTGATGCGGTCGATCCACGTATTGAGGCTGCAGTCGCCACGGTACGAGTCGATGGTCGTCACCAGCTCGATCAACACCGACTGCAGCAGGTCATCGTCGTCTGGCGTTCGTTGCCGCAGCAGGCGCCGCACCTGCGCCTTGGCTCGGGGGCCGGCCCGGCGCACCAGCGCGTTGGCCATCGAACTCTCCCCCGCCTTGACCCGCGCGATGAGGGCCGCGTCGTCCAGCGGCTCGCTGGGCGGAACGACGGAGAGAAGTGGCCTTCCAAATGCCATGCCTCTTTCTGTACCTCAGACCCCTTCGGGGCAGGCGGGCCTCACCACGTCAACGCCACTTCCACCCGGGCAAAGCCCGTCAGCGTTGGAAGTTCAGTGGCTTGCGCTTCACCCACCCAGATGCCGGTGCGGCCCGAAACGTGGGCGCCCCCGGTCAAGGCCAGCTCGAACCAGCCGAACCGGAGCAGCGGGCCGAGCTCGGCCAGGCCCGCGCCGACCCAGCGCGAAAGCTGCTCGCCCTGCCGGGTGACGAGGTGAAACACGGCGCCTCCGCCGACCCGGGCGGCCACCCCAAGGCGGCCTTGCCACCACGGTGCGCTGCGCAGACCGACGGTGGCCAGCGCGCGCACCTCCACGCGGGAGGCTTGCGCCTCGATCAGCTCGCCCGCGCCGAACGCCCCCGCGACGCCGAAGCACCAGCTCAGCCGGCACAACGCCACGTCGACGCCCGCTCCAACGAGGGGCGCCACCACCGTGCCGACCGCAGACAGCGCCACCAGGCCCCGCGGCGAGATGGGGCCAGGCGGGTCCTCGACCGCCGCGGCGACCGGCGCAGGCTCGGGCTCGGGCTCGGGCCCCGCATCCACTTCGGGCTGAACCTCTGGTTCGCCTGCGTCTGGCAGAGGCGCTCCGGCTTCGAGCGCGAGGGCTCCTTCTTCCGGCGACGGTGCGCCTGCGTCGGGTTCGAACGAGGGCTCGAAGTCGCGCGGAGAGAGCGGGACGACCTCGAGCGGCTGGGGGGGCGACGGCTGCTCGGGGCGCCACTGCGGCATCATCGCCGCCACCGCGTACGCGATGGACTTCGCCCGCTCCGAGACGGGATCCTTCTTCGAGAACGTGAGGGTGCGGCTCGTCCATTCCCGGGGGCGGAGCGCGACGCGAAGCTCGGCGCGCACGGGTGACAACCACTCGACCTGGGCCACGGGGTGCCGCTCGGAGAGCCGATCGAGCGTCTCGGGCTTCGCCGCGCCGAGCACCCGCGGCTTGATCGACACCAGCCTGGGGTCGAGCGACGACGAGAGTGCGTTGAGCATCGACGACCGCCCCGCGGCCGTTCCATCGGACAGGCTCAAGACCAGCACCAGCGACACCAGCTGCACTGAACGATTCTCCTTCGTCGAGAAAAGAAAAGGCGATCCGCCCGCCTGCGTTTTTTTCGTGGGGGGACTGTACCCACGACAACCGGGCCACCTTGCCCCCTTACCGCACTGGAGCTTCACATGACTCGACTCCTCATCGCCCTCACGCTGTGCCTCTCGACCCTCTCGCTGGCGGATCTCGGCGTCGTCAAGGTCAACGACGTCAGCTTCCTGGCCACGGGCCCGGCGGGGCTGAAGATCAGAGGCGAGACCAAGACCCTCGAGGTGAAGAACGAGGGCGACGTCGTGGTGATCAAGGTGGCGCTCGACTCGGTCGACACCGGCATCGGCCTGCGCAACCAGCACATGAAAGAAAAGTACCTCCAGACCGGCACCTTCCCCACGGCCGAGCTGAAGGTCGCGCGCTCGATGCTCAAGGAAGGCCCCGGCCAGACCGGCACCGCCCTCTTCTCGGTGCACGGCGTCTCGAAGGAAGTCGCGGTGACCTACGACGTGGTGAAGGCAGGTGACGGCCTCGAGGTGAAGGGCCACTTCGACATCAACATCAAGTCGCACAACATCGACGTGCCGAGCTACCTGGGCGTGACGGTCAAGCCCGAGGTGAAGGTCACGGCCGCGTTCGTGGTGAAGCCGTGAGCCCGGGGAACGCCACCGTGTGCAGGGCAGGGTTGATCGCGCTGGCGCTCGCCGGGTGCTACCTGCCTGACGCCGCCGGGGAGGACGCGGGCCGTGAAGCGGAGGCCCCGAACACCTCGACCGACTCGGGCCTTCCCGCACCCAGCGGCGTTCCCTGTGACGTCGAACAGGTGTTGGCGGCGAGGTGCCTGGGCTGCCACGGCACCCGCCCGTCTGCGCCGATGCCGCTGGTGAGCCGGGACGACTTCAGCCGCCCGGCCCCGTCGGCCCCTTCGAGCTCGGTCGCCGCCGTCGTCTCGCTGCGAATGCACGACGCCGCGCGCCCCATGCCTCCGTCGGGGCTGCTGCCGGCGGCAGAGCGGGACCTCGTCGAGCGCTGGCTTCAGGCCGGGCTGCCCGGCGGCCTCGACTGCGCACAGTCGTCTGACGCAGGGGTGGTCGACGCGGGCCCCGACCCCTTCGCCGCGGCCCCCACCTGCACCAGCCAGGTCTCGTGGACGTCTGGAAATCTGAAGTCACCCCTGATGAACCCGGGCCGGGCCTGCATCACCTGCCACCGGCCCAGGAACCTCGACGAAGGCAAAGAAGACGCACCCGAGGGCGTCGCCGGCACCGTCTTCCCGACGGCCCACGAGCCTGACCTCTGCAACGGCCTGCCGGGCAACGGCACGGTGGTCCTCACCGGGGCCGACGGCGCCGAGTTCCGGCTGCCGGTGAACGCGGCGGGGAACTTCTATCTCTTCAGCTCGCCGCTGCTGATCAAGCCCTACCGCGCGCGGGTGGAATACCAGGGCCGCGTTCGCCACATGGGCGCGACGCAGACCTCGGGCGACTGCAACTCGTGCCACACCCAGGCGGGGGCGAACGGCGCCCCGGGGCGGATCGTCGCGCCATGAAGGCTTCGAGTCTCAGCGCAGCCCTGTGCGCGCTTGCGATCACCTCGAGCGGCACCGCCCAGGCGTACGGCTTCATGCTTCGCCACGACTACACCTCCTGCGCGCAATGCCACGTCGACCCCTCGGGTGGCTCCGTGCTGACCGCCTACGGGCGGGCCCAGGGCGAGCTGATCCTGCGCACGCGGTACGGCGTCGCCGCCGACGAGCCCGGCAAGGTGGCGGGCTTTCTCTTCGGACTCTTCGAGCTGCCCGAGGAGGTCTTGCTCGGCGGCGACGTGCGGGTGGCGGTGCTCGGCGGGTCCAGCCTCACGAAGCCCCGCGCGTTTCCGATGCAAGCCGACGTGGTGGCTGCCGTGAAGAGCGGCAAGTTGACCTTCAGCGGCAGCCTCGGGTTGGGCAGCGCCGCCACCACGCCGGCGAAGCTCGTGGGCGACCGGGTGCAGCTCATCTCGCGCCACCACTGGGTGGGCTACGCGCCCGATGAAGACCAGTCGTTCATGCTGCGGCTGGGGCGCATGCCTCTTCCTTTCGGGGTGCGGCTGCCCGAGCACACGGCCTGGGCGCGCGCGTCGACCCGCACCGACACCAACACCTCGCAGCAGCACGGGGTGTCCCTCGCGTACTCGGGCGAACGGGTGCGCGGCGAGCTGATGGGCGTGGTGGGAAATCTCCAGCTCTCTCCCCTGGAGTACCGAGAGCGCGGCTACTCGGGGTTCCTCGAGCTCACCCCCAACACCTGGGCCACGTTCGGGGTGTCGAGCCTGGTGACCCACGCCCAGCGAGATCTGCAGGATCCCGAACGAGCGGTCTTCCGTCACGCGCACGGCATCTTCGGGCGGCTCGCGCCCTGGCGCCCGCTGGTGCTCTCGCTCGAGGCCGACGTCACGCACGTGTCGCGCTCGGGCCTGGGCGGCGACCTCGGCGGTGTCGGGTTGCTCCATGCCGATCTCGAGCTGACGCAGGGCCTCCACCTGGTCGCGCTCGGCGAGGTGTCCGTTCCTTCGTTTCGGCAGGTGAGCTCGGGGGTGGGCGTGGGCGGTTGGGCGGGAGCGTGGTGGTTCTTCGCGCCCCACGCCGACGTGCGCGTCGACTTCATCACGCGCCGTGAACCCGATGGCGCGCTCCACTACTCGTTGCTGGGGCAGCTCCACTTCTACCTATGATTCTCTCCGTGCTCACGGCAACGATCCTCGCCACCCCGAACTTCCCCGCGGTCGTCGCCGCCTGGTCGAGCGGCCCCTCACCCGACTGCACGGTGTGCCATCGGGGCGCGCCGATGCGGGGCACGGTGACCACGCCGTTCGGTGCCGCTTTGCGGGAGCGGGGGCTCATGGCCTCCGACGAAGCGACGCTCACGACGGCGCTGGAGAACCTGCAGGGCGTCGACAGCGATGGCGACGGGGCGAACGATCGCGATGAGCTGCGCGACGGAGGCGACCCCAACCAGGCGTCGACCACCGCAGGGCCGCCGCTGCCGCAATATGGCTGCAGCACCGCACCGGGGCAGGCGCTCTGGTCGCTCCTTATTCTCAGCCTGACGCTGCCCAGGCGCGCCAGAGGTCACAGGTGATCGTTCGTTCCTGGGTGCCGCTGGCGCTGCTCTTCTGCTCATGCCTCTGTGAGTCCACCGGCTACGAGAACCGGGTGTTCGCCTGCCAATCTGATGAGGACTGCATCGACGGCTACCGGTGCCTTCAAGACGTCTGCGCGATGGGAGCTGGCGACTTCGACGGCGGCCCCAGCGCGGGCGGGGCGGGAGGTGGCGGTGGTGGATCGACCGGCGGTGGTGGTGGATCGACCGGCGGCGGAGTGGGGGGCGGCGGTGGCGGAATGATCAGCTGCGAGCCGAAGTCAGAGCTCTGCGACGGCATGGACAACGACTGCGATGGTGAGGTCGACGAAGGCTGCACCTGCGACGCGGGTGTGACGCAAGCCTGCTTCACCGGGCCCGCGAGCGCGTGCGATGGAGGCACCTGCTCCGGCGTCTGCCGTCGGGGCGCGCAGACCTGCGTCGCCGACAGTGATGGCGGGGCAGGCTTCGGCAGCTGCACCGGGGAGGTGCTCCCCTCTCCCGAGCTGTGCACCGACAGCCTCGACAACGACTGTGACGACCGCATCGACTGCGCGCAGCCGAGCTGCCTGGGTCAGACCTGCGGCGCCAACGGGAGGCGTTGCGTGGGCAGCACGTGCACCTGCAGGGTCGACGGAGGGGTCACCCAGCCCAGCGAGACGATCTGCGACGACCTGCGCGACAACGACTGCAACGGCTTGGTCGACTGCCAGGATCCGAGCTGCGCTGCGGCCTGCGCCCCCGTCGAGAACTGCTTCGATGGCAGCGACAACGACGGCGACGCGCTGATCGACTGCGGCGACCCCGACTGCCTTCACAGGTCGTGCAACGCCTCGGCTCCGGCCTCGAAGTGTTGCGGCACGGTCTGCCTGAACCTGGGCAACGACCCCGCCAACTGCGGCCAATGCGGTCTGGTGTGCCCCACTGGAGTTTGCAGCCCCTTCTCTGAGAGTGGTCGTGCGACGGGGCGCTGCGCCTGCGCCAATCTCCCCGGCCCCGGCGCCGGCTGTTCGCCCCAGACGCCGACGACCCAGGTCTGCGCCGCGGGGCTCTGCGATTGCCAGGGGACGGACAACGCCTGCTTCAGCTCGGGCAGATGCCGCGGGCAGGCCTGTCACTACGACTGACCCAGGCCGCCGAGGACTCCGAGGACTTCGGGACGCACGCAGCCACCTGCGACCGCGCGGCTGGCGGCCCACATCGAGACAAAAGGCGCCCGTTCACGGCAGGTTGGCGGCTGGCACGACGCTCGCTTTGGAGGCCTGCAGGGACACTGTCCCAGAAAGGTCAAACCGCCATGTCGTCGCCGAAGAAGATCCTCGCCGCTGCTCTCGCCGCTCTCTCCATCACCGCCTGCCAGGAGCCCGCTCCCCGCTCCGTCATTCCCTCGAAGGTCATCCACGTCACTCAGCCCGTCGCGCGGGCCGTCGAAGTTCGAGACGCCGGCGCTCCGATCGCCGTCGTCCCCGTCGAGGTCGACTCGCTCGCCATCGCCACCGACGCGACCAACGTCGATCACCTCGGCCGCGCGACTCAGCTGAGCTCGGAAGGTGACGTGAAGGGGGCGCTGCTCGAAGCGCGGCGCGCGCTGTTCACCACGCCCTCCGACGTGGAGACGCTGAGCACCGTCGCGAAGCTCGCGCGCCGTGCAGGTCACCCCGAGCTCGCCGCCGAAGCGTGGGGCCGCGTCGCGGCGATCTCGCCTGATGACGCGCTGCCGCTGATTGCCCAGGCGCGCGCGCTGATTCAGCTGAAGGACTACTCCGGTGCGGTGACCGCCGGGCGTGAAGCGAGCACCCGTGACTCGGGCAGCGTCGAGGCCTTTCAGGTCACCGGCATCGCGCAGCTCGCCATGAACGAGCTGGCCGGGGCCATCGCCAGCTTCGAGAAGGCCGTCGAGCTCGAGCCGAATCATGGCTGGGCCCTCAACAACCTCGGCTTTGCGCTCCTGCGCGCCAACAAGAACGCGCAGGCGGTGATCTCGCTCGAACACGCCGCCGAGGTGTTGCCGCATGTTGCGTACGTGCAGAACAATCTGGGCGTCGCGCTCGAGCGGGTCGGCCGCGGTGATGAAGCGAAGGCGGCGTACCAGCACGCGATGGATCTCTCGCCCAAGTACGTGAAGGCGCGCATCAACGCGGCGCGCGTGGCGAAGGTCACGCAGGAGCCGGAAGAGGTGCCTCAGGTCGATGAGACCATGAGCGACATGCCTCATCCGATTCCCGAGCAGCAGTGACGCCAGAAACCTCGCCCTGCGAAGCGGGGAGAGGTCGGCCGCAGGCCGGGTGAGGGGCCCACTCTGGAGCCCGAAACGCCCCTCACCCCAACCCTCTCCCCGCTTCGCAGGGAGAGGGAGACCAGAGTCAAAAGAGGACTGAGACCAGCAGCGTTCCTCCGAGCTGATGTCGCCACGGTTCATTGAGATCCACGAACGCGTCGTAAATGCCCCGCGCACCGATCGACCATGACTCCGACAACACCCAGTCGATCCCAATCGTGGTGCCGGCGCCGAGAAACCAGATCGCTTCGGGCTTCGTGGCCAACACCACGCCGCTCAACTGCAGCGCCACCCACGGTCTCACCATGCCCTCCACGAAGAGGTACCGCACCCCGAGGCTGCCTCCCGTCGAGAACACCCGGCCGGCGCCGCTCGGTGTATCGGCCCCCACCGGTGTCTCCGCGATCAGCAACGGCACGCGAACGAAGAACTCGAAACCGTTCTCCAGATACTGCGAGCCCTCGAGCGAGATCCCACCCATCACCCGACCGGTCCCCATCACGCCCGAGAGGTGGGGCCCTGCGCCCAACGAGTGGGGCGCGTACTGCGCGTGGGCGAGAGGGGAAGTCAGCAGCACTGCGAAAATCAGCGTTGAACGCACCAAGGTCGTCTCCTCGGCTCGCGGGAAGTGACGCGAGCGCGGGGGACCTCGGGCGATTCGGCTTCAGGCACGGATTCGAAGACCACGCTGCTGCTCACCCGGGCAGGTTCGACCTCGATGGGTGAGAGCACGGGAATCCGCAGCCGCATGCGGAGTTCTCGCAGCCATCAGCCCGGAGTTGCGGCAGGACATTTGCTCCTCTGTGGTGAATGCGCACCGCTTCGTGGCTGTTCACCCGCAAACCGCGTCTCTCCCGCCTCGCCCCGGTGCCGCACAACGAAACCCCAGTGCTGCCGCCCGGGGGCTACAGTCCTCCTCCGCTGATGAGCCCCAAGCAGCCCAGTCGATTGTGGAGATGGACCAAGCGTCTGCTGAAGCTGACGTTTCTCGGAATCATCGTGGCCGTGGCGGTCGCAGCGGGAAGCTACGCGTGGTTCTCGCGCGATCTGCCCAGCGTCGAAGAGCTGCGCACCTGGCGGCCGCCGCAGGTGACCAAGGTGGCCTGCCGTGACGGCTCGGTCTGCGCGGAGTTCTATCTGCAACGCCGCACGTGGGTCGACGTCACCAAGCTGCCCAAGCACGTGCGTGAAAGTTTCCTCGCCGCCGAAGACGCCGATTTCTATTCGCACAACGGCCTCGACTACGCCGGCATCCTTCGCAGCGCGGTGAAGAACCTGAAGCCCGGTGGAATGAAGTCGGGCGCCTCGACCATCTCGCAGCAGGCCTGCCGCGCGCTGCTGCTCACGCAAGAGCGCACGCTGGCTCGCAAGATGCGCGAATGGATCCTCACGCCGCGCATGGAGAAGGCGCTGGGCAAGGATCAGGTGCTCAACCTCTACGTCAACACCATCTACTTCGGTCACAACCGCTACGGCATCGAGGAGGCCTCGCTCTTCTACTTCGGCAAACACGCCGCGAAGCTGACCCTGGGTGAAGCGGCCGTGCTCGCCGGCACCGTGCAGCTCCCGCATCGCATCAACCCGGTCACCAACATCGTCAAGGCCAAGCGCCGCCAGCGCTACGTGCTCGGCCAGCTCGCGCGTCACGGCTTCGTGCCGCAAGCAACCATCGACGGTGAGATGGACAAGCCCATCGTGCTCGGCCCGCGCCCGCCCGCGCAGGTCGGCGCGTCGTACGCGGAAGAAGTGCGCAAGCAGCTGGTCGGGCGATACGGTGAAAAGTCGGTGCTCGAAGGCGGCCTGCGCGTGCAGATCGCCATGGAGCCCGCGCTGCAAGCCGCCGCAGAGAGCTCGGTTCGTGCCGGACTGGAAGCGGTCGATCGCCGCCTCGGGTACCGCGGTCCCATCGGCCAGGTGGAGAGCGCCCGCTTCACCGCGCTGCGTCCCTTCCTCGAGAAGCGGCTGACGGAAGCGGGCAAACGCCGCCCTGATGAACGTTTCGTGGCTGACCTCACGGTGCTCAAGGAGCTCAAGCCGCCCGAGCGTGAAGAAGGCGCAGACCCCCTGGCCGATCCCGAAGAGAACCTCGAGGTCGACGAGCCCGTGGTCTCTGAAGACGAGAAGCTCGCCCGCGCGATCGGCGTGAGGACGCTGACCGACGGCGTGGAGTCGGTCGGTTATGTCACGGCGATCGATGACGCCAAGGGGACTGCGCAGATCGATCTCATCGGCGCCACCGGTCAGCTCGACTTCGCCACCATGAAGTGGGCGCGCCGCCGCGAGGGCACGAAGGTCTCGGCAAACCCGGTGAAGATGTCTGACGTGGTGAAGGCAGGCGAGCTGGTGCGTGTGCGGCTGGGTGTTGCGCTGCCCGCCTCGCAGCTCATCGCCGCCACCATCGCGCAGCTCCCCGTCGTGCAAGGCGGTCTGGTCGCCATCGACCCGAAAGACCGGTCGGTGGTCGCGCTGGTGGGCGGCTACGACTTCAACACCTCGGCGTTCAACCGCGCGACCCAGGCACGTCGTCAGCCGGGCTCGTCGTTCAAACCCTTCCTCTACGCCACCGCGCTCGAGTCGACGCGCTTCACGCCGACGTCGATCATCAACGACGCGCCCGAGGCGATCCGCGATCCGTACACGGGGAAGATGTGGAAGCCGCAGAACTACGAGAAGGGCGGCTTCGAAGGGCCCATCACCCTGCGCACCGCGTTGACCAAGTCGAAGAACACCGTGTCCGTGCGGCTCATCGAAGCGCTCGGGCCTGACGCGGTGATTGCGTTTGCGAACAAGGCCGGCATCAAGAGCACCCTGCCCCAGAACCTCACGCTGGCGCTCGGCACCGGTGAAGTCTCGATGCTGGAGATCGCCAACGCGTACACCACGCTGCAGACCAACGGCATGTTGGCCGAGCCCGTGATGCTGGTGCGCGTGGCCGATGCGACCGGCAAGGTGCTCGAAGAACGGCACGCCGCCCCCGAGCAGGTGATCAACCCCGCCGTCGCGTTTCTCGCGACCTCGCTCATGCGCAGCGTGGTCGAAGAAGGCACCGCGGTCGCCGTGCTCGAGCTGAACCGCCCCGCTGCCGGCAAGACGGGCACCGCGCAGGAGTTCCGCGACGCCTGGTTCAGTGGCTACACCGCCGACTACGTCGCTTCGGCCTGGGTGGGCTTCGATGATCACGAGCCCATCGGGCCGGGTGAAACCGGTGGCAAGGCGGCGCTCCCGTTGTGGCTGGGGTTCATGCGGGTCGCGCATCAGGGGCTCCCGCCGCGCGAGTTCGTGGTGCCCGAAGGCGTGAAGCAGGTCCGCATCGATCCGCGGACGGGGAAGCTGGCGGGTGGCTCGGTGCCGGGCCGCTCCGAGTGGTTCCTCGAAGGCACGGAGCCGACCGAAGAGACCCGCGCCGTCGACCCGAACGACTTCCTGCTGCACGACCAGAAGCGTGGCCCGTGACGGGTCTGGTGGCCTTGCTCCTCGCGGCCTCCGCCCCTTCGCCCGGCTCTGCGCTGGAGCGGCTCGCGCTCGACGTCTCGCGCTCGGTCGGTGAGGCCGGCTTCGAGGGCCCCATCGGCGTGTACGTCGAGGGCAGCCCTGCACCTGCGAGCCGCGCGTTCGCGTCGTTGGTGATGGCGTCGTTGTCGAGCCAGAAGCTCGCGCCGGTGCCGGTCACCGCCCGTGACGCGACCGAGGCTGAACGCATCGCGCGCGAGCAGGGGCTGAGATCGTTGGTGCGACTGACCGTCTCGCTCGAGCCGCCGAAGCTGGTGGTGAGGGGTGATGCGCTCGGCACGTGGGTGAACTTCTGGTCGGGCTCCACCCCCACGCGCACCGGGCCTGCGGCGGCGGTGGTCAGCTCGGTCGATGCGGATCTCGAGGCCCTCACGTTGGCGGGTGCACCTGCGCCGGCGTCGACGCGGCCGCTCGAGCTGAACCTGGGTGTGTTGGCCCGGCTCACCGCGCTGCCCGCTGCGCTGGTGATCGCGGATCTCGATGGAGATCGCCGCGCTGAAGTCATCGCGCTCGTGTCGGACGCGGTGATCACCTGGGGCTCGGATGGAAAGCTGCGCCACCGTGTCGAGCTGACCGCGCCGATTTCGTCCCGGCCGACGCGGGAGCCTTTTGGGTTGCTCAGCGTCAGCAACGGCAAGTTGATCGCGTGGTCCTCGCGCAGGGAACGTGCGGAGTCGTTCTCGTGGCAGCAGGGCTGGCGATCGACCGGCGTGGCGGAAGCGCCGACCCTGGGGCCCGTCACCTTCACGCTGCGGCCCGGGTTCACCAGCTTCGCGAAGGAGCTGACGTGGGCGGGCAAGGCCGTGAGCTGGCCTGAGCCGGTTCAGCAGTGGTCTTCGTTCAACTCGTTGGCGCTGGGGGTTTCACCGACGGGCATGGCGGCGATCGCGCGGGGACAGGCGCCCGCCACGCAGCTCAACGGTGTGGGGAGCGGAAGCACGCTGGCGGATCTCGATGGAGATGGTTCGCCGGAAGTGATCGCCACGTCGGCTCGTTCGACAGGGGAGGTCGATGAGGTGCGGGTGGTGGCGTTGGGCGCGTTCGAATCAGCCCAGGCACGCAGCGGGAATCTGAATGAGGTGGCAGTGGCCTGGATGAAGAAGATCGAGGGGCGGGCGATCGTCGCGGCCAGTGGCGATCTCGATGGTGATGGCGTCGATGAGGTCGTGCTCGGTACGTGGTCGAACGAGGGCACCGGCGAGCTGCTCGTGTTGCGGAGGGCGCCATGACGAAGACGTCTTGTTTCCCTCTCCCTTCGGGCCCTTCGGGAGAGGGTCAGGGTGAGGGCCTCACGCGCCGCCCCCTGACGCTGATCCTCCTCCCTCTGCTCGCGACGTCCGCCTTCGCGGGCAGCCGAGCCCACCCGGGCGGCACCCTGCAAGTCGCCCTCGTCTCCCCCTCTGCCACGGTCGACCCCCTCACCGCCGACGCACCAGTCGACGCGCTGCGGCTGCTGCTGACCCATCAACTCCTCTGCCGCGTGGTCGAACTCTCCCGCCCTTCCCCCACCACGCTGCGACTCACCACCCCGCCCTCCATCGATCCCAAACTCATCACCGACGCCCTCCAGCGCGTCAGCACCAGCACCACCGCCGCTCGCGGCCTCGCCGTGCCCATCGCGAGCTGGTCGATCAAAGGCCGAGCCGTCGAGCTCCAGCTCAAAGGCCCCTCGCCCGATCTCGAGCGCATGCTCTGCCACCCCGCCTTCGCCATCCCCGTCGGCGCGTTCAAGGCCAAAGCCGACCGCCTCGAAGCCTTCGATGAGCAACCCTCCGGCCGCCCGCACCTCGACGCGGTGGTGCTGCAGGCCGCCGACGCCCGCACCGCCGAACGCCTCTTCGCCCAGCGCCGCGTGCAGCTCGTGCTCGGCGCCGCGACCTCCGACGAAGTGGTGCAGCTCTTCGCCACCGCCGTGGTGCTCGGCCCCGGCCTCGCCGCGCTGCGCCCCGCACTCGAGAGCACCATCGACCGGGGCGACCTCGCCCGCTTCTTCGTCCCCGGCCCCGCGGGCCCGCTCCCTGGCCTTCTCCCCCCCAGCCTCGCCCCGCAATTCCCCGCGCCCCCTGTCGCGAAGCCCACCCCGCTCAACCCGCCCCGCGAGCTCTCGTTGCTCTTCGACGAAGAAGCCGCGCACGAAAAGAGCATCGCCCAGCGCCTGCAAGTGAAGCTGCAGCCCCTGGGCTACCGGCTCGCGCTCAAGCCCACGCCGCGCGGCCAGCTGCGCAACCGCCGGCCCGCCGAAGGCGAAGTCTTCCTCCAGAGCGTCGCGCTGCCGCCCACGCCCACCGGAGCGCTGCTCCTCTGGCTCGAGCTGGCAGGCCAACACGCGCGAATCCCCGCGGTGCTGCAGCAGCTCTCTGCCGCCCCCGACCTCGACGCCCGCGCGCGAGAGCTCGCCCTGCAGCTCGCGCCCGAACTCCCGCTGATTCCCCTGGTGACGCGCGGGCTCGGCGTGGTCGCCGCCAAAGAAGTGCAACACCTCACCCGTGACGCGCTGGGGCTGCCCCGCCTCGACGACGTCTTCTTCGCCACGGAGTAGCCACCCGATGCGCCTGCGCTGGACGCTCGCCCTCGCCTTCATCGCGCTCTCGGTGCTGCAGATCGCCGTGGTGGTTCCGCTCGCGCTGCGCAACCTCTCCGCGCTGCTCTCGGGCCAGCAGGAGGCGCGCGTCGATCAGCTCATGGTCACCGTCGACGCCGAAGCCGAACGTCTGCAAGGCGACGTACGCCGCTCGATGGATGAGCTCGCCCTGAGCCAGGGCCTGGAGGACGTGGCGCGTGACGCCGCCCGGGTGCCCGCGCCCGCACACGTGACCACCGCCGCCACCGCCCTCATGACCCCACGAGGACTCGACGTGCTCGCGCTGCTCGATGAGCAAGGCCGCACGCTCTCTTCAGGTCACCTGCCCGCCCGCCTCGGCGAGCCTGACGATCCACTCTTCGCCGTCACCAAACGTCCCGCCCGCACGGTGACCGCGACGAGGGTCGAGCTCTCTGGAGCCGATGGCCTGGTGAGCGCACCCGCCCTCGTGACCGCCCGGCCCATCGACTACGGCGAACGCCGCGTCTGGGCCGTGGGCGGCGTGTTGCTCTCCGAGGCGCGCGCGAAAGATCTCTCCCGGCTCACCGGCGCCCGGGTGGAGATCGTCTCTGACGGCGTGGCCCACGCGTCGGCTGGCAGCGCGGCCCCACCGACGCTCACCCGCACCCTTCCCGTAGGCGACGTGGCCACCCTTCGTCTCATCTTCTCGCAAGCCGACCTGGTGGCCACCCGCAGCGAAGTGTTGCGCGCGTTCCTCGGGTTCGCCGGCGTGGGCCTGCTGCTCTCGGTCATCCTGGGGTTCCTGGTGAGCCGCCGCATCACCCGGCCCGTCGAGGCGCTCACCGACGCTGCGCTGAAGATCTCCAGCGGCACACCCGGCGTGACGGTCGACGCGCAGGACGCCTCGGGCGAGCTCAAGGGCCTCATCGACACCTTCAACCGCATGACCGGCGACTTGAAAGACGCCACCAACAAGCTGGTCGCCAGTGAAAGGGTCGCCGCCTGGCAAGAGGTCGCCCGCCGCCTCGCCCACGAGATCAAAAACCCGCTCACGCCCATTCGCATGTCGCTGGAGACCCTGCTCGCGGCCCACTCGATGACCGCTTCAAGGGCCTCTTCACCGAGAGCGCCCGCGCGGTGCTGGAGGAGGTCGACCGGCTCAAACGCATCGTCGACGAGTTCAGCCAGTTCGCCCGGCTGCCGCACCCTCAGCTCGCCCCGCACGATCTCGCCGAGGTGATGCAGGCGGTGATGTCGCTCTACGCCGAACACGACGGCATCACCTTCGAGGTCGTGCTCGAGAAGGGTGCCTTCGTCTCGGTCGATCGCGATCAACTGACCCAGGTGCTGGTGAACCTGCTGAAGAACGCAGAAGAGGCCATGGCGGGCAAAACCGGCGCCATTCACGTGCGGGTGAAGAAGGGCCCTGAAGTCACTTTGGAGGTCGAAGACGAGGGCCCGGGCATCCCCGCCGCCCTCAAAGACCGCCTCTTCGAGCCCTACGTCACCACCAAGCCCCAGGGCACCGGGCTGGGTCTGGCGATCGCCCTGCGCATTTGTCAGGAGCATGGCGGCCGCCTGGAGGCCGTGGACGGCGCGGCAGGCGGGGCGTTGTTTCGGGTTTCGCTGCCAGCCGTGTCACCCCGTTAGGAGCTTGGCGCTTTCAGCGAAAGCCGGGCGTCGGCGCCGGGCCCCGCTGGACTTCCCTCATCGGAGGGGGCTGCTGAGGCAGGGGTTTGCCTTCGTAGACCGGGATGGGGTCCTGAGGCAGCGCCACCGTCGAGGGATCACGAACCGGTGAAGGCGCCGTGGTCCCGGGCGTTTGCGGCCCATTTCCACCCGGCAGCTGAGGGCCGACTTCAGGCCCCGTGGTCAGCGCTTCACCGCTGGAGGAGACCAGGTTCTGGCCGTCGTAATACTCATCGGCGCCGACTCCGCACCCGGAGACGACGACCATTGCCAGAATTGCGACAGCGACCCGCTTCATGCTGCTGACCTTTTGCAACCCCGATGCCGAACCGCGGGCGGAGGTGATTTCACTCGTCGCCATGGGTGACCTCCTTGAGTTCAGTCTCGCCGTTGACGATTTGTGACAACCGAGAGCGCTTCATCTTCAGCAGGCGAGCGGCTTCGCTGATGTTGCCACCGGCCTCCTCGAGCGCGCGCTTGATGCACTGCATCTCGACTTCGTGGCGCAGGTCCTTGAGCGAGAGGTCTCGCTTCCTCGCCAGCTCGTAATAGTCGAGCGGGCCATCAGGGCTCGGCGCGGCGACCGGCAGCGCCACCGGGAGCACGGCGAGCGGCGCAGGCGTGTCGAGCGAAGCGGTCGCCATCGGAATGACGTTCACCTGCGTACCGGCGGGCGCCTCGATCAACGCGCGGAGCTCTCCGACGTGGGTGAAGGCCTCGAGATCGATCTCGTTGCCTTCGGCGAAGATCGACGCCGAAGCGATCACGTTCTCCAGCTCGCGAATGTTGCCAGGCCAGCGGTGCCGGCCGAGCAGCGCCAGCGCTTCGGTGGACAAGCGGCGCACCGGCTCGTTGCGCTCGCGCGCGACCTTCTCGAGGAAGTGCTGGGTCAGGCCGGGCAGATCCTCCAGGCGCTCCCGCAGCGAGGGCAGCTCCATCATCACGCCCTTGAGCCGGTAGTAGAGATCGCTGCGGAACCGGCCCTGCGCGATGAGCTGCTCCAGGTCGCGGTTGGTCGCGCAGATGATGCGAACGTCGATCTTGATGGTCTTGCTGCCGCCGACGCGCTCGAACTCGCGCTCCTGCAGCACGCGCAGCAGGGCGACCTGCGCCTTGGGGCTGATGTCGCCGATCTCGTCGAGGAAGATGGTGCCGCCGTCGGCCATCTCGAAGCGGCCTTTGCGCTCCTTGATGGCGCCGGTGAAGGCGCCCTTCTCGTGACCGAACAGCTCGGACAGCAGCAGCTCCTCCACCATCGCCGCGCAGTTCACCTTCACCAGCGGCATGTGCCGGCGGGGCGAGAGCGCGTGCAGGGCGTCTGCGAGCAGCTCTTTGCCGGTGCCGCTCTCACCCCGCACCAGCACCGTGGCGCTGCTGCGGCCAATCGGCTCGAGCTGCTTGGTGATGCGCTGGAGCGCGACCGAGCGGCCCACCAGGCCGTTCATGCTCTCCACGGCCTGACGCGGGGCGAGCGAGGCCATCGCGCGGGGCAACCGGAGCTCGGGCTCGACCGCGGCCACCACTTCGGCGCGGCGCGGCAGCGAAAGGAAGGCCGTGCGGCGCACCGGGGGCACGCGCTGGAGAAGCTCGTCGAGCAAACGGCCCGCGCGGCTGAACTCGGCCTGCGCGCCGCTCATGTCGTTGGCCGCCAGGCGCAGCTTGCCCATCAGGAAGTAGGTGCGAATCGGGCCTTCGAGATCCGGCTTGTCGAGCAGCGCTTCTCGCGCCCGTGAAGCCGCCCGGCCTGCGCCGAGCAGATCTCCGTTGAGCAGACACAGCTCGGTGCGCGTCAGCTCGACCTCGAGTGAAGCGGCCTGCAGCGTGGCGCTGCCCTTCTCCACCGAACGGCGGGAGAGCTCGAGCTCGGCCTGCGCCCGTTCACCGGTCTGCAGGTGCACGCGCGCTTTCCACGCGGCGGCCAGCGCAGCCCAGGCGTCGTTGCCCAGCTTCTCGAAGCCCACCCGGGCCGCTTCGAGCACGCGGCGCGCTTCGGGGTACTCCCGCGCGTCGACGGCGAGCGCACCCAGGTTCAACTGAGCGGACGCCTCGAGGTAGCCATCACCCAGGCGGCGGGCCTGACGCAGCGAGTGCTCGGAGAGCTCGGTCGCGCGCTCGGTGTCGCCGAGGAAGTGGTGCAGGCGGGCGAGGTTGCTGGCGGCCATCGCCACTTCGCGCAAGCTGCCGAAGCGCGAGAAAGCAGAGAGCGCCCGGGTCAGGTGACCCAACGCGAGCTCGAAGTCACCCGACTCCGCGTAGAGCGAGCCCAGGTTCGCTTCGGCGTGCGCGTGCAGCGGGCGGCTCTCAGGGGGCGTGCTCTCCCAACATGCGATGGCGCGATCCCGATCGCCCCGCTTGTAGGCCGCCACACCTTCGTTGAGTCGCGCGAGGGCGAGCAACCTGGTGTCGCCCAGCAAGGTGGCGCGTTCGGCGTTGTCGGCGAAGAGCTTCTGCGCTTCGGCGGCCTGGCCCTGCACCAGCAGCGCCTTGCCCATGGCCTGGCGCAGCTGCAGAGAAGAGGCGTCGTCGGTGGTGCGGGTGGCGAGCACGGTGCGGCCCAGCTCGAGCGCTTCGGCCGCGCGGCCGGTGGAGACGTAGAGCTCAGCGAGGCTCGCTTCAGCGCCCGCGGCGGTCTGAGCGTCAGCGCGCGCGATGTCGAGCAGCGCACGGGTCGAGCGGGCGCGACCCACCTTGATCAGCAGCCGGGCCGCTTCGAGCGCGAGCGGCGCACGTTTGTTCTTCGGGCCGCGGCGGGCCGCTTCGAGCAGGCGCCGCACGGCGCCCCGGTAGTCACCCAGCAGCGCGAGCACCCGGCCCCACGCTTCCAGCACCCGGCTCTTCTGCGTGGCGTCGAGCAGACCTGCCGCGCGGGCGTAGAGCTGTTCGGCGTCTTCCAGCGCGCCCCGTTCGACCAGGCCATCGGCCGCACGCACGGCGAGCTCGGCACCTTCGAGCGGCGCGACCGGCAGGAGCAGCTCGGCAGCCGAGAGCAGCTGGCCCGCGTTCGCCATCACCCGGCCCAGCGCCAGCGTGGCGACCCGGCGCTGCTCTTCGGGCACCAGCGCCACGAAGGCCTGCTTCTCGGTCTCCCGCGCGAACCGCCACGAGGGGCGGCCGTCGACCACCTTCACGGTCACCAGGCGCTCGCGCAGCAAGCCGTCGAGGGTCTCGGCGCTCTGCGGCGCTTCGGCGCCCATGGTCGAAGCGAGCCACTCCACCGGGAGCGCTTCGGGCGCGATCGCCAGCACGGAGAGGGCGGCCCGCTGCAGCTCGTTGAGCCGCTCCACGCGCCGAACGAAGAAGTCGATCGCCGCCACGGGGCGCTCGAGCAGCTCGCCCAGCGCCTGCGGATTACCGCCGGTCGCGTCGAGCAGCTTCTGCGCGATGTCCTGCCGGGCGAGGAAGCTGCGGATGCCGTCGAGATCGAGCCCCGCCAGAGAAAGCGTACGCCCGGAGACGTGGCTGACCACCTCGGCCAGCGGCGCGGGCAGCGCTTCGTCTTCGCGGAAGGTGAGCACGAACAGGCCACACACCTTCGACTGCGGGGTGGAGGCCATCGCGGCGAGGTAGCGGATCAGCTCGAGCGACGCGCGATCGGCCACGTCGAGATCGGGCCAGATGACCAGCGGCGCCGAGCGGCCCGCCAGCGAGAAGAGTTCACCGGCGCCGTCGTAGAGCGCGAGCCTTCGCTCCTCGGCGGGGAGCGACTGGCTGCCACTGCGCACCGGTTCGACCGCGCGGGCCAGCCGGGCGAGCGTGGTCTCGGGGACACCCGAACGTTTCACCAGCGTGAGCAGCTCGCCCAACATCGGAGCGAACACACCCCAGGTCTGCCGGGCATCGCGGCCACTGCCGCCTTCGAAGATGGGCGTGCCCTGGGCGCTGAGCGTCTGCGCCAGTTGGGAGAGCAGGTGCGTCTTGCCGACGCCTCGCGGCCCGCGCACGAAGACGAAGCGTGCAGAGCCAGCGGCTTTGGCTTCCTGGTGCTCGCGCACCAGCAGCGCCAGCTCAGCTTCGCGGCCCGTCACCTCGGCGGTGATCGGACGCAGGTATCTCATGACCTCTGTGCTCATTTTCCCGGCTCCTGGCTGCAGGCCGACAGCATCGTCGACCCCGGCACCACGTAGAACCCCGGCCCACCCCGCCCACGCATCGGTTGCGGCTTTGAGCAGTTCTTGTGCCACCTCATCCCACCGCCTGAGTGGTGGGGAAGCACTTGAGATCAGTCGGGTTCTGGGTGGCTGCGCTTCGTCAGTGAGCGCGTGGTGACACGCAGGTCTCGGTATTTCCGAGGGGTGACCAGAAATCAGTCACCACGTGATCCCCTCTCCCTCTCTCGGGGAGAGGGTTCAAAGCCCCAAGCCCCGATCGAACTCAGTCTTTGACTGGAGTCGCCTTGAGCGCGGCCTTGCCGTCTTTCACGTAAACCTGAAAGCGAACGGTGCGGCACTGGTACTTCGCGACGAGCTGTTCCTTGTTCTTGAGCAGCTTCGCCTTGAACTTGTCGAACGTGAGCCCATCGGCCGGCTCGCGGCACTTCTCGCGAGTGGCGACGAAGTCGCGGAACACTTCCTGGAAGTGCTTCTCTTCTTCGTTGCCACCACCCGCAGGCGCCATCGACGCGACCTTGGGCATCGCCGCGGTGTTCGGCTTGAGCGCCGGACGCTCGCCTGTACTGCCCGAAGCGCCCGCGCGAGCGGCCTTGATCAGCTCAGCCGGTACCGCGGCCACGCGGGTCGCATCGGGGTTGTCTTCATGCGACGGACCCGCCGAGTCATACCCTTGCTGCTCCGCCGCCATAGCGAACGGATCAGCCGACGGAGCCGACGACGAAGCCACGCCCGGCGACGCGCCCGGAGGCGGCTTGAACGCGGGGTACGCGACCGTGCGCTGCCCCTCGTCTTCCTCCATCAACCCGGCGCGAGGAGAGAAGGCCGGGGCCTCCGAGGTCGCCACGGGGGGCGGCGGCGATGAAGCCCTGAAAGAAGGGGGCGGCGGAGGCGGCGCGCTGTTGGCGAACGGATCCGAGGTGGGCTCGGGCTCGAACAGCGGCGACTGCCCCGTGCTGCCGTTCGTAGGTGGCGGCGGCGGAGGCACCGACGGCTGATTGCCCTGCGCGGCGATGCTGTTCGAGCTGACCGGGAAGTCGAAGTCGTCGGGGCTCGCTTCGGGGGCGGCCTCCTGCTCCGGCATGGTGATCGGCGGCTTGATCACCGGCTCTTCACGCCGCACGGGCGGAAGGGGCATCGGGGGCGGCATCACCATCGCCGAGCCCGACTCTTCTGGCGCGCTGCCCATCACCAGCGTCATCACGATCGCGAAGAGGAAGAGGCCCAGCAGACCGCCGAAACCGAACACCTGGTAGCTCGCCAACGCGTCGAGCGCGGCCTTCGACGACGCCGAAGCGGCGACCTCGAGCGTGGTGCCGCCGATGGCCTGCCGGCTGCCGACACTCTGCACCAGCGTCTCGACCATCATGGGCAACGCAAGCGGACCCAACTCGCGAACCGTGCCCGAAGCCAGCGAGCCCGAAGCGCCCGGCTTGATCCCGGCCAGCACCGCGTCGGTGCCCGCCTTCTCACCAGCGCTCACCACGGCCTTGCCTTCGGAGACCAGCGCGAGGCTCTTGAGCCCCAGCGCCTTCACGGTCGCCTCGAGCACCTTCACGTCGGGCAGCAGGGGCAGGCCCACGATGGCGCTCCCGGCCTGGCGCACTTCGTTCTTGTCGCTGATGACCATCGGCACGGCGAGCAGCAGGTAGCTGGCGCCATCGACGGTGCGTACGGCGCCCGAGGAACCTGCCTCGACCACCGGCGCGAACTCCAGGCCCTCCGGGGGGGCGGTCGCGGGCTCGCCGCTGCCCTTGACCCAGAGCAGGCCGACCTCGTTGCTCAACCCGACCACCAGTTGGTCCTTGAGCTCGTCGGGCAGCGCCTCGGCCGCGGCCGTGCGAATCGCGGCGAACCGCTCGACGGTCGGCGCCTCGGGCTTGGCGCCCGGCTTGGGGCCTGCGTTCCAGGCGGCGGTTCCACCGACCACCTTGAGGGCCACCGCCTGGGTGAGGGAGCGGCGCGACTCCAGCGCGACCGCGACGGGGCCTGCCGCGCCTGCGACCGCGGCCTGGGCCTGCTCGACAGAGCCGGCCAACGCGAGCGGAGCAATCACGGTGAGGTGGTAGGCCCACAACCCGAGGGCAACGAGGGCAAAGGCGAGAAACTTGAGGCGAGCCATCGGCTCGACGGCTTAGCACGCGCCTCAGAACCCGGCGCCAATTTCTCAGTCACGAGGCGCTCGCATCGTTGGACGTTTGGAATAGGTTTCGGTCATGGCCCCTCGCACTTTCTCCGTCGCGACCTCCGTGCAGGATCCCCTGACCGCTGAACGACTGGTGGCGCTCCTCCAGGAAGCCAAACTCGACGCGTTCAGCCGGGCCGGGGGCGCTGCGTCTTCGGCGGCCTTCGCTTCGGCCACGCCCGCGTTCTGGGACATCCTGGTGCCCACCGAAGCCTTCGAGCAGGCGCAGGGCCTCATCAACACCGAGCTCCAAGAGCTCGAGCGCGACGGCGAAGCGAACGCGAAGGCGGCCGAAGAAGAGGCCATGTCGGCAGAGAACAAGCCCCACTGAGCGATCCCCTCTCCCGCCAGGAGAGCGGTGAAATAGCCCGTCGCGGACAGGTCGCGGCGGGTGACGAAGGTAAGTGGATCAGGAGTGGCTCAGGAGGCCATTTCCACGCTGACGGAAAAACCGAAGCACCAAGCGCCGTGGCGAAGGCGGACGGCGTAGA
>JAUYRZ010000039.1 GCA_030695565.1 Archangium sp. | reverse complement strand
CCGCAGCACCGCGCGCGCCTCGTCGGCCGTCCAATGCTTCGTGCTCACGCCTGCGTTGTCTCGGTTGAACATCCCGCCGGCGTGCCACGGCGGCCGCGCCTACGCGCGCGCGATCAAGGCGCGGTCGGGCGGACGCTCACTCACCGTGTCGGCGGAATAGTAAACAACAACCATCACCTGTCGCGTCGTTCCTGCTGGGATGTTGTACGCATTCAACTGAGCACACAGCGAGGCCCAGCCTTTGGAGATCGCCCAATGCTTGAAGTTCACAGCCGCCGCCGCGACCTGTGGCGCTGCCAAACTCGTACCGCCCGTTGCGGGGCCGAAGGTCCCACCATTGTTGACAGGAAACTCCCAATAGCCTGGAACCATGAGGTCCACGCCACTGAGGGCTCTGTAGTAGGTCTGCGAGTTGGTCGTGATGTTGACGCCACCTTCGCTGGAGGATGCTGCGGGTGGGGTCGAAGAATAGCTGTAGGAAACTCCGGGATTGATCAACGCACCGACCGTCAAGATGGAAGGCACCTCGCCGAGGCCACTCAACCCACAAGTCCCAACTGGTTGCACTTGCCCTTCGTTTCCGGCAGACGAGACAACGAGCGTGCCAGCTTGTTGCGCGTTGTAAACGGCATCATCCCAGGCATCGTACCTAGGTGCCGTCCCAATTGTTCGACGTCGGGGGGAGAGGTGCCGGGTCAGCGTACGAAACCCACCTCACATACTCTAGAGCAGCCACGTCGTGGATCTGCTGCGGAGTAAGGCCGGCGGTCATCGCATTCACGAGCCAGTGCCCACTTGCGCCATCGACGGCATGATCGATGAGCCACTCTCTGAGTCGCTGCTGCTTGGTCTGCGCCTCGGTGCGCCGGGCAGCAATGAGAGCTTCCCTCCGTGTCCAGATCTCTTCGTTCGACAAGTTGTCGTCTTGGAAGCGTATCCAGTCATCGACCGGCAACGCGGGAACCAGTGAAGACGTGAGTTCCTCGTCGAGCCTGATCGTCACCGGAAGCACAGTGCCTGTAGAGGCGCTAGCGATTTCCGTGAGAGTTCGCGGGCTCATCTTCTGTGTTGGCTGTGCGCGCGCGTCTCCGGCATTCCTTCCTTCGGGCGGGGGTTCCGCGGAACCCAGCTGCGGCTGCATCAATAGCTTGAATTGAACCGCATTGTTCCCATCGCCATACGCGCCGACCACAGGGACGAGGGGTGCGCTCGCGTTGAAATCGACGGTCTGATACCTGACGGAATCTGCAGCAGAGATTGCTTTTTCTGAGACAAGAGTGGCCGCCAGCGGTGCTCTCCAGGCGACGGTCCGGGATTGTCCGGCAATTACGTTGGCGAACGACTCGAACCTGCATGCTCAAGGCTTTGGCGGCAAGTGGCTCTGCGCGCCCTCGCCTACGCTTCCACCATGGTGCGTCGTGAAGACTCAGCCGCCGGCCCGAACTGCTGGTGGGCGCCGCGGATGAACTCGCCTGGAGCCTGGGCCCCAACAGCTTCTTCAACCGCGTGGGGCCCGTTGCGATGTTACGCGCCCCGAAATGGGGAGCGTGGCGAGACGTCGGCGCCCAGCTCGCCGTGCTGTTCTACACGCACGAGAGCTACATGGTCGGCACACCGTTTCTCGCCCTCGCCTTCTATGCAGCGACGCCCGATCTCCTCACGCGCGCCGAGCGGTGATCATCAGATCACCGCCGACACTGACCGCATCGATGGTCTTGAACTGCAGCGCCTTCGCCGGATCCTGAACACCGAGTGCGCCGGACCAGGTGAGCCCTGAATGCCCGAACAACTTCGGAGCGACGAACAGCACCACCTCATCCACGAGATCGGCCTCGAGGAACGACTGATGCACCGCCGCCCCGCCCTCCACCAGCACGTGCAGAGCGCCCTCCTTGACCAACCGGCGCAGCAACGCCTGCAGGTCGAGCGAGCCTTTGGAACCCGGCATCGACCACACCTCGACGCCTCGTTTCGCCAACGTGCCGGCCGCGCGTGACTCCGCGGGCTCGAGCGTCGCGACGATCGTTCGCGCCGACTTCGTGTCGTAGAGCTTCGACTTCGGGCTCGTGCGCAACGAGGGGTCGAGCACCAACCGAATCGGGTTGCGCGTGCCCTTCTTCTCCAACCGCGTGGTGAGCTGCGGATCATCGGCGATGACGGTCGACGAACCGACCACCACCACGTCGACCATGTCTCGCAGCTGGTGCGCGATCTTCCGCGAGGCCTCCGAGCTGATCCACTTCGACTTGCCCGTCGAGGTGGCCAACTTCCCGTCGAGCGTGATCGCCGCCTTGGCAGTCACCCACGGCAGGCCGGTCTTCATCGCCTTCAGGAACGGCTGATTGAGCGAATCGGCCGCGTCCCGCAGCACGTGCGCCGCGACCTCGATGCCCGCCGAGCGCAGCCGCCGCACGCCCTTGCCATTCACCAGCGGGTTCGGATCACTCGACGCATAGACCACCCGCTTCACCCCGGCCGCGATGATCGCATCGCTGCACGGAGGCGTGCGCCCATGGTGATTGCACGGCTCCAGCGTCGAATAGAGCGTCGCGCCCTTCGCCCCGGAGCCCGCGTTCAACAACGCCACGGCCTCCGCATGAGGACCGCCGAGCTTCGCGTGGTACCCGCTCGCGATCACCCGGCCCCCCTTCACGATCACCGCGCCGACGGCGGGGTTCGGGTGCGTGCGGCCCATGCCCTTCACGGCCTGGGCGATGGCGAGCGCCATGGCAGCTTCGTCGTTCAACCCTTGCCCTTCGGCTTGTCAGCCGCCTTCTTCGCCTGCGCCTGGAGGATGTCTTTGAGCTCGTCCATGAACTCGGAGATGTCCCGGAAGCTCCGGTACACCGAGGCGAAGCGCACGTAGGCGACCTCGTCGAGCAGCGGCAAACGCTCCATCACCATCTGCCCGATGCTGGTCGAGGGCACTTCTTTCTCGCCCATCTCCTGCAGCTTGCGTTCGATCTCCGTGGCCAACTGCTCCACCTGATCGACCGACACCGGCCGCTTCTCACAGGCCTTCTTGAGGCCCGCGAGCAGCTTGTCGCGATCGAAACCCTCGCGGCGCCCGTCTTTCTTCACCACCAGCGGGTTCAGCTCTTCCACCCGCTCGTAGGTGGTGAAGCGGCGTTTGCAGGTCTCACACTCACGCCGCCGTCGGATGATCGTGCCCTCGGCAGAATCGCGAGAGTCCATCACCCGGGTGTCGGCCGCGGCACAGAAGGGACAACGCATCGGTCAGCTCTTCTCGAGGCGCGATTGGTAGAGCGGGAACGACTTCGTGAACTGCTTCACCTCGTCGCGGATGCGCGCCAACGCCGCTTCATCCGCGTGCAGGTCGAGCGCCTGCCCGATGAACGCGGCCACCTTCGCCATCTCGGGCACGCCCAGGCCGCGGGTGGTGATCGCCGCCGTCCCCACGCGCACGCCGGAGCTGACGGTGGGCTTCTCGGGATCGAACGGAATCTGGTTCTTGTTCACCGTGATGCCCGCGCGGTTGAGCACGTCTTCCGCGAGCTTCCCGGTGACCTTCTTGGGCCGCAGATCGAGCAGCATGAGGTGGTTGTCGGTGCCGCCCGAGACGATGCGCAGCCCCTGGCCCTGAAGCCCTTCGGCCAGCGCCTTCGCGTTGTCGACCACCTGCCTGGCGTACGCCTTGAAACTCGGCTGCAGTGCCTCTCGAAACGCGACGGCCTTCGCGGCGATCACGTGCATCAACGGCCCGCCCTGCATGCCGGGGAACACCTGGCTGTTGATGGTCTTCGCGTACTGCTCCTTCATCAAGATGAGGCCGGAGCGCGGGCCCCGCAGCGTCTTGTGCGTGGTGGTGGTGACGATGTCTGCGTACGGAATCGGAGACGGGTGCACCCCGCCAGCGACCAGGCCTGCGATGTGCGCCATGTCCACCAGCAGGGCCGCGCCCACCGAGTCGGCGATGGTCTTGAAGCGCGGGAAGTCGATGATGCGCGGGTACGCCGAAGCGCCCACCACGATCACCCGCGGCTTGTGCTCCTTGGCCAGCGTCTCGGCCTGGGCGTAGTCGATCTGCTCGGTCTCCTTCACCAGGCCGTAGTGCACGACCTTGTAGAGCTTGCCGGAGAAGTTGAACGCGGCGCCGTGGGTGAGGTGGCCACCCGAGTTGAGATCGAGCGACAGCATGGTGTCGCCCACCTTCATCAGCGCCATGTACGCGGCCATGTTGGCCTGGCTGCCGGAGTGCGGCTGCACGTTGGCCGCCTGCGCGCCGAACAATTGAATCGCGCGATCGATGGCCAGCTGCTCCACCTTGTCGACCTCTTCGCAGCCGCCGTAGTAGCGCTTGCCGGGGTAGCCCTCGGCGTACTTGTTGGTGAGCGTCGTGCCGACCGCCTCCATCACTGCGGGGCTGACGAAGTTCTCCGAGGCGATGAGCTCGAGGCCCTCTTCCTGGCGGCGGGTCTCCGACTGAATGAGCTCGGCGATGACGGGATCGACCTGCTTCAGCGTGGCGGTGTTCTCCATGCCCTGCGCGTAGCGCCAAACCCCCGGCTTCTCAAGCCGTTCGCTGAGGTTGCAGCCTTTAGAAGTTCACCTGCGCCTGCACGCGGGTCCAGTGGCCGTACTGCGGCGTGTAGAGCTTGTCGTTGGTGCGTTCAGAGATCATGTACGCGAGCACCAGCTCGAACGACCGAGAGAACTGCCACTCGAGGCCGAGCTCGACCTCGCGCACCCGGTAGTACGGCGAGTTGGTCATGAACTTCTTCCCGCCGTCGTACAGCTGCCCGCGTACGTAGGGGATCACGGCTTGCGCGCCGAGCACTTCATCGAGCTTGAGCATCAGCGTCAGGTAGCCGCCCCACAGCCAATGCGAGTTGACGAGGGTTGGGTTGTCGGTGCCCAGTCGCGGCCCGACCCCCACGTTGTATTCGAAGAGAAATCCAAAGGGTTTCGGGTACAGCACGGCGGTCACGTGCCCGCGGGCCTCGACGAAGGTGTTGTTTGCGACGGCTGAGACCGCCTTCGTTCCGTCAGGCAGGTTGCCGACGGCAATGGTCGCCTGACCGAGGAACCCACCGCCGCCGAGCTCCAGGATCTGGTTGCCGAGGAGAAACGGGTAGGTCGCGCGCGCCACCACATGCGGGAACTTGTTGAGCTCGAGTTTGTTCGCGGTCTGCCCGTTGTAGACCCCGAGCGCGAACACGCCGTAGTCGCCAGAGCCCTTCAAGCCGGAGTCGACGAGGTACTTGAAGCGCGCGCGGATCTCCTCCGGGGCCCAATAAAAGAAGACCCCCAGATCGCGCTCGTCCTTCACCGCACTGTTGAGGGCGTCGTTGCGATCGAGTGGCAGCCGGTTCTGGCTCGACTGCATGTTCTCGAAGCCGAAGGGCACCTTCGACTGCCCGACGCGAAAGCGGAATTCCTTCTTGTCGTCGAGAAAGATGTCGGCATACCAGTCACGGAGAATGGTGACGCCCAGCTGCTCTCCGATGACGCTGGCGAAGTCGGGTTGGAGATAGACCGACACGCGCGGGTGCACGTCACCGTACAGAATCACGCGCGCCCGGCGAATCAGGAAGCCACCGTTGCCGCCCAGCGAGCGATCACCCTGCTCGTTGATCAGCTTGTCGTTGTAGACGGCGCCCGGAAAGTTGTACCGAATCTGCGTGTAGCCGCGAATCTTCAGCTTCTCGTACCAGGGGCCCGGCTCTGCCCGCGGTGCGATCACCGGCGCGGGTGGCGATGGCGGCTTTCCCTTTTTTAGCTCGGAGATCTCCGCCTCGTGGCGCGACAACATGTCGAGCGCCTGCATCAGCCGCGCGCGCAGCTCGGCGTCAGTCATCGCGTCAGAGGGCGCCAGGAGCGGCGGTGCAGCAACCGGAACACCGGCGTCTTCGGCAGAGCTGGCGAGGAACATCGAGACGATCAACGTCGCGCTGAGCATGCCGCGAGGTACCAACCGTTCGTGGGACCCAGCCGTCACCCACGTGACATTCCGGCAAACTCTGTATCGAACGGGTCACGCCAACCAGTTCAGGGGGTCGACCAGGCGTTGCCTTCGAGCTCGATCGGCGGATCGGCCACGGAGGCGCCCGACGCGCGGATCCAGTGCATCTGGCTCATCGCGTCGCCACCCATCTCGCACACCTTGGCGCGCAGGGCGGTAAAGGTGGCTTCGTCGTTCTCGAGGCGCTCGATCTTCACCCAGCCCAGGCTCTTGGAGCCCGAAGGCACGTCGGTCGCGGTGGGAAAGTCGTGCACGTGACACTCGGCGGGCCCTCGGGGGGCCAGCTTACGGGCCGGGGCCTCGCCCTTCACGATCGGCTGAATCTCGGTGCGGCAGCCCACCAGCAGCAGCGCACCCAGCAGGAGCTGCCTCATCGCTGCGCCTCGACCTGGGTGATCTTCTCCACCCGTTTGGCGTGGCGGCCGCCTTCGAAAGACGCGGCGAGGAACGCCTTCATGATCTCGATGGCCAGCGCGCCACCGGTCACCCGCGCGCCCAGGCAGAGCACGTTGGCGTCGTTGTGCTGCACCGCCATGCGCGCTTCGAACTCCGAGCGAGACAGAGCCGCGCGAATGCCGTGCACCTTGTTCGCGGTGATCGCCATGCCGGTACCAGTGCCGCAGATCAGAATGCCCAGGCTGGCGCGTTTGTCGGTCACCGCCGCCGTCACCTTGGTCGCGTAGTCGGGGTAGTCGACCGACGAGGTGTCTGAGGGGCCCAGATCGAGCGTGGGCTGGCCCAGCTTCGCCAGCTCAGCAACCAGCTCGGCCTTGAGGGCTACGCCTGCATGATCAGCAGCAATCGCGATGGTGGCCATGCTCTGTGTCTAGTGTTCTCCCTCTCCCTGCGCCAGCGGGGAGAGTTTCAGGTCACTCGGTGGAGCCACTGACCGGGTTACCGAATCGGCTCTGAATCCGCCGCACGGGTCCACCGGCTCTCGACCAGCTTCCAGGTGGCATCACGCCCGCAGCCAGACACCTTCACCCTGGTCGAGCTGATCAACCGATCCAGCTCCTTGTACGCCAGCTTCTCCTCCGGGCAGCTCAGCGCATCCGACGCGCGCCGACCGAGCTCCACCCGAAGCTGCGCCGTCGACGTGGAACACCCCGCCAACACCAGACACAGCGCCGCGCCCCTCAAGGCGCCACCACGTCAGACGCCCGCGTCTCGGTCGGCGGCACGGTGTCGTTCAAATACAACGCGCCACTCCCGGTAGTGAGCCGCACGTACACCGCGCGCCGGTTGCACCCCGAAACGCCCAGGTACACCGGGCCCGCCTCATCCGACGAGAGCTCCTGCACGCCCAGCTTGTCGGGTGGGCACGCGAACTCGAATGACGCCCGCAGCAACACCCGCTGCTTGGCCTGGTCGAAGCTGACGGGCGTGGCGCACCCGGCGCTGCACACCATCGCTGCGACCACCAGGCCGCGCCTCACTGCACCCGCTGGAGCACCAGCACCGCGTTGGTTCCACCGAAGCCGAACGAGTTCGACATCGCCGCGTCGACCCGCACTTCGCGCGCCTTGTTGGGCACGTAGTCGAGATCACACTCGGGGTCGGGGTTGTGCAGGTTGATGGTCGGGGGGATCGCGCCGCGTTTGATGGTCAGCGCGGTGATGATCGCCTCGGCCCCACCCGAAGCGCCCAGCATGTGGCCCATCATCGACTTGGTCGACGAGACCATCACCTTCTTCGAGTGCTCCCCGAAGACGCGCTTGATGGCCTTGCTCTCGTGCAGGTCGTTGAACGGGGTCGAGGTGCCGTGCGCGTTGATGTAGCCGATGTCTTCCGGCTTCAGGTTCGCCGACTTGAGCGCCGCCCGCATGCAGCGCTGCGCGCCTTCGTGCTCCGGGGCCGGCGCCGTCTCGTGGTGCGCGTCGCTGTTGGCCGCGTAGCCCACGATCTCCGCGATGATGTTCGCGCCGCGCCGTTTGGCCGACTCGTACTCCTCGAGGGTCACGATGCCCGCGCCTTCGCCCATCACGAAGCCGTCGCGATCCTTGTCGAACGGCCGGCTCGCCGTCGCGGGATCCTCGATGCGCTCCGACAGCGCGCGCATGGCCTCGAAGCCGCCGATGCCCATCTGGGTGATGGCCGCTTCGGCCCCACCGGCGATCGCCGCGTCGAGCTCGCCCCATTTGATCTGGCGGAAGGCCTCACCGATGGCGTGCGCCGAGGTGCTGCACGCCGACACCGGGCCCCAGTTCGCGCCCTTGCAGTTGTAGCGCATGGAAATACGGCCCGGCGCCATGTTGGAGATCATCTTCAAGATGAAGAAGGGCGACATGCGATCGAAGCCCTTCACCATCGCGGCGGCGTAGCCCTCTTCGAAGGCCTGCAACCCGCCGATGCCAGAGCCGACGATCACCCCCACCTGCTCGGGATCGTAGCCGTTGGGCTTCTCCAGCCCGACCGGCATGCCGCTCTCCTTCATGGCCATCTCGGCCGCGGCGAGCGCGTACTGGCAGAAGGGATCCATCCGGCGGGCCTCCTTGTGATCCAGGAAGTCGGTCGGCACGAAGTCCTTCAGCTCGCCGGCGATGTTCACCTTGAGCTTGCTGGGGGCAAATTTGGTGATGCGGCCGATGCCCGACTTGCCAGCCAGGAGCGCCTGCCAATTCTTTTCGGTGCCCGTGCCGAGCGCAGAGAGAAGACCGGTACCAGTGATCACGACGCGACGTGGAGCGTTCATCGCAGCCTCGAAGAGGAGGTGAAGGGGCGCCTTGAAACGACTCGCCCGGGTTCTCCCCGGGCGATTTGACGCTGCAGCGGTTCGACACCCTTACTTCTTGTGGGTGTTGATGTAGTTGATGGCGTCACCGACGGCCTTGATGTTCTCGGCCTCCTCGTCGGGAATCTCGATCTCGAACTCCTCTTCCATCGCCATCACGAGCTCGACGATGTCCAGGGAGTCGGCGCCGAGGTCCTCGATGAACGAAGACTCCATCTTGATCTCGTCTTCCGACACGCCGAGCTGATCGGCGATGATCGACTTGACCTTGGCTTCGATGTTGGTGGCCGTCATTTGAAGAATTTCCTTCTGGTGTGGTGTTGCCGGGGTGTGAATTTCGGTTGGCGCGTACCACAGGGCACGGCCGAAAAAAACTACATGTACATGCCGCCGTTGACCTTCAGAACTTCGCCCGTGATGTACGAGGCGGCATCGGAGGCGAGGAACGCCACGGCTGCGGCGACTTCTTCCGCGTTCCCGATGCGAGACAATGGAATGGCCGCTGACATCTTCTCTTTGAGCTCCGGCGACAGCGCCGAGGTCATGTCAGTGGTGATGAAGCCGGGGGTGACCGCATTGACCCGGATGTTACGACTGGCGAGCTCCCGCGCGATCGACTTGGTCAGCCCGAGCAGGCCCGCCTTCGAGGCTGAATAGGCGGCCTGGCCGGCGTTGCCCATCTCGCCGACGATCGACGAGACATTCACGATCGCCCCGCCCTTCTGCTTCATCATCGGGCGCGACACGGCGCGCATCAGCATGAAGGCGCCCTTCAGGTTGGTGTCGAGGGTCTTGTCCCAGTCGTCGTCTTTGAAGCGCATCAGCAGGCCGTCGATGGCCACGCCGGCGTTGTTCACCAGCACGTCGAGGCGCCCGAATTCTTTGACCACCCCGTCGACCGCCGCGCTGCACCCTTCAGAATCGGCCACGTCGAACCGAATCGCCTTGGCCTTGCCGCCCGCGTCGACGATCGCCTTCACCGTCTCGGCCGCGGCCGCTTCGTTGCCCGCGTAGCTGAGCACCACGTTCGCGCCGCGTTTGGCCAGCTCGATCGAAATGGCCCGGCCGATACCGCGTGAACCGCCGGTGACCAACGCAACCTTGTTCGAGAAGTCTTGCATCAGGCGCCCCCGAGCGCGGCCAGCGTCTTGTCGAGGCTGGCGGGATCTTCGACGTTGAAACACTCGATCGACTTGGAGATGCGCTTGACCAGGCCGCACAACACCCGGCCCGGCCCGAGCTCGATCATCCGGGTGACGCCGGCCTTTTCCATGGCCTGCACACTTTCGATCCACCGCACCGAGCCCGTCACCTGGCGAAGGAGCAGCTCCTTCACCCGCGCGCCCTCACCATTCGGAGCGGCTTCGACGTTGCTCACCACCGGAACGATGGGGTTTTTGAAAGCGGTCAACACGTCAGACAGCCGCGGCACCACCGGCTGCATCAACGCGCAATGAAACGGAGCGCTCACGGGCAGGGGCAACACCCGCTTGGCGCCCGCGGCCTTGAGCAGCTCGCCCGCGCGTTCGACGGCCTTCACGTGGCCGGCGATCACCGTCTGCGATGGGTCGTTGAAGTTCGCGCAGCTGACCACTTCACCCTGAGCGGCCTCCGCGCAGAGCTCAGCGACTTTTTCAGGCGGGAGACCCAGCACGGCCGACATGGCGCCGACACCCGCGGGCACGGCCTCTTGCATGAAGGTGCCGCGCGCGCGCACCGCCCGAACCGCGTCGGGCAAGCTCATCGCCTGCGCCGCCACCAGCGCCGAATACTCACCCAGCGAGTGACCGGCCACGAAGGCGGGCGTCACGTTGCTGCGTTTGGCGAACACCGCGTGCGCCGCGATGGAGACGGTGAGGATCGCCGGCTGCGTATTGGCGGTCTGCTTGAGCGCGTCTTCCGGGCCGTCGAAACACAGCGCCGAGAGCTTCTCGTGCAGCGCGTCGTCGGCCGCCTCGAAGAGGGCCTTCGCTTCGGGGTAGGCGTCGAACAGCCCCTTGCCCATGCCGACCGACTGGCTGCCCTGCCCGGGAAAAATGAACGCGGTACTCACCAGCGCACCACCGCGCTGCCCCACGACATGCCGGCGCCGATGGCCATCATCGCGATGGTGTCGTTGGGCTTGAGCTTGCCCGCACGGTTGGCCTCGTCGAGGGTGGTGGGGAGAGAAGCAGAAGACGTGTTGCCGAACCGGTCGATGTTCAGCCAGGCCTTCTCGCGGGGAATCTCGAGGCGCTCCAGCACCGCGTCGATGATGCGAATGTTGGCCTGGTGGGCGATCACGTGGGTGACCCCGTCGGCCTGCATGTCGTTGAAGGCCAGGCCCTCTTTGACCGCTTCGGTCAGCGCCCGCACCGCGAACTTGTAGACCTCGCGGCCGTTCATCGAGACCTTGTGCAGCTTCTGCTTGATCATCTCTTCGGTGGTCGGGTGCTTGGAGCCACCGCCCTTGATGCAGAGGATGTCGGTCTGAGCGCCGTCGGTGTGCAGGTGCGTCGAGAGAATGCCGCGGTTCGGATCTTCCGAAGGCCCCAGCACCATCGCGCCCGCCGCGTCGCCGAAGAGCACGCAGCTGTTGCGATCCTCCCAGTCGATGATGCGGGTGAGCAGCTCGACGCCCACCACCAGCGCGCGCTTCACCGCGCCCGACTGGATGTATTGAGCGGCGATCGACATGCCGAAGAGCGACCCTGCGCACGCGGCCGACACGTCGAACGCGAACGCCTTCTTCGCGCCCAGCTTGTGCGCGAGAAAAGCGGCGCAGGCCGGCATGGGCATGTCGGGGGAAATGGTGCCGACGATGATCACGTCGAGGTCTTCGGCGCGGGTGTGGGCCATCTCGAGCGCCCGAATCGACGCCTTGAGGGCCATGTCAGAGGTGACCTCACCCTCCGCCGCCACGTGCCGCTGCCGGATCCCGGTGCGCTCGAAGATCCACTCGTCAGACGTCTCCACGATCTTCGCGAGATCGTGGTTGGTCATGACCTTTTCGGGGGCGTAGCTACCCGTTCCGATGATCTGCGCGCGTGTCACAGTTCGGCCCTCTATCTACAAGCGCAGCCACTGTCACCGCGTAGCGTTTTTCGCAGGGCTGGGAACGCGATGACGCAGCCCGAAACGGCTGAACGCACGAATGCCCGGAGAGCGCAAAAACGCTCACCAGGCATGTCTGCTCTCAGCTGGGGTGCAGCAAGTCAGTCTGCGCTACCCGTCGAGACCTTCTTGCCCTTGTAAAAGCCGCAAGCCGGGCACACGCGGTGCGGCTGCGTCGCGCCACCGCAGTTCGGGCACGCGTTGAGCTGGATCGGCGCCTTGAGCTTGTTGTTGCCTGCGCGGCGCATGTCGCGACGCATCTTGGAGGTACGCTTCTTCGGAACACCCATGGAGACTGCCCATCCTTTCGACTGCTAGTTCAGTTTGATGTCCTTCAACTTCGCCAAACGGACATCGACATCTTTTACCTTGCCGTGACCGCAGTCCGTCTCGTTCAGGTCGGCCCCACAGGTGGAGCACAAGCCTTTGCAGTCTTCGCGGCACAACACCGACACCGGGAGCGCGAGCAATACCTGCTCCCGTACGACCGGGTCCAGATCGATCGTCTTTCCATTGAAAGGTTCTGCGTCGATCTCATCCAGTTCGAACGACGCGGCGGTCGGCGACTGCCCGTCATCTTCCTTCTTTTGCTGCTTCGTCCGCTTGGGCGGAGGCGCTTTCGGGTCGGCATCGGGCCGGGGCGCCATCGCCTCGGGCACCATGCGCAAGGAGAACTCCACCGAGATGGGCACCGGCACGTCGGTGGTGCACCGCTTACACGGGCACGTCAGCTCGGCCGAAAAACCACCGCGCACGAACACGCGCCCCGAGACCTTCTTGAAGCTCGCGGACAGCGGCGTCGAGGAGACCAGGGCGAAGCCCTCCGAGTCCGCCAATGCTGAATTCAGCACGTCGGCCTTGATCGGCTCGGTTCGCTTGAGCCCCGGTTCCTGAATTTCTTCAATCTTTACGAGCATTTATGTCGACACCTGCGAAAGGGGGCGGAACCTACATGAGGATGACGAGGCGAGTCAAACACGGTGTGGTAGGACTCTCTTCCGTGCGAGCGCTCACCGTCGTGATCTTGAGCATTGCGGGAGCGACGCAAGCTGCCAGTCCGGCTGACGCTCCCCTCCTTCTGGGCCAGGTCGTTCCAAAGAACGAAGCGGTGGTGAAGGCCGCGCAGCAGGTCGACGAAGGCGACTTCGAAGACGCGGTGCGCACGCTGGAGAAGGGCATCGATCAGCCCGACCTCACCGACGACCAGCTCGCCGAGATGTACCGCCTGCTCGGGCTGTCTCATCTCTACCTGGGCAACGAAGACCGCGCGCGCGACGCCTTCGAGAAGCTGCTCCAGGCGCGCCCCGACTACGACTTGCCGAAGTCGGCGCCTCCGAAGATCCGCTCGCTCTACGCGCGCATCAAAGAAGACATTCGCAAGCGGCGCGTTCGCCCGGTCACCCTCACGGTGACGCCGGTGACCGAAGCGACCGGCAGTGAAGCGGTGGTGGTCGAGGCGCGCATCGAAGACATGGCGCTCGGCGCGAAGGCGAAGCTGTTCTACCGGCGCGCGGGCGTGCAGAGCTTCAGCTCGATCGACTTCGCGCGCGGGAAAACGAGCCGCACCGATTACACCGCCACGGTGCCTGCGTTCGAAGTGCCCTCGGAAGATCAGTCGTACGAGGTCGAGTACTACGTCGAGGTGGCCGACGCGGCCCAACGACGGCTCGCGGGCCGGGGCGATCCGTACAACCCGCTCACCTTCCGCGTGCCCGCCCGGAAACCGACCACCGGCCCCGTGGTCGAAGAGACGCCCCTCTACAAGAGCCCGTGGTTGTGGATCGGTATCGGCCTCGGCGCGGCCGCGGCGACCACCGGCATCGTGGTGCTGGCCACCAGCAATCAGACGGCGACGCTGCCGGTGAAGATCCAGATCGACGGGACACCATGAAGAAGCTCTTCGTCACGCTGCTCGTGTTGGCAGGTTGTGGCCCTGAACAGCGCGGGCCGGGCTTTCCGGTCGAGCTCTACGTGACCGCCGGGCTGCTCGACGACCTCAGCGCGTTTCAGATCTCCCTGGTGACCAAGGGCTCTTCGCTCGACTGCGTGGCCGTGCAGAAGGCCTGCATCAAGGATCAGGTCGACGCCACCCGCTTCGTGAAGTTGAAGGACAGCACGGGGAAAGAAGGCCCGTCGCTCACCTTTCCCATCGTCCTGGTGGCGGGTTCACCCAACACGCAAGACGTGTCGCTCACCGACGTGCCGCTGGGCAAAGATCTCGCGCTGATCGTCGAGGCCGTCTCGAAAGAGTCGACGCCCCGGCTCGCGGGCAGCTCGTGCAACTACGTGAAGGAGCTGACCGCGGGCACGAACGCGGCGGTACCGGCGCGCATCGAAGTGCTCAGCCCGCGCGCGGCCTGCGACCCGCGGCACTGAATGGTCAGGCTGGCTTCAGCGCGCCCAGCTTCTTGATCACCTTCTCGATGCGCGTGCGATCAGCGGGCACCAGGCCGACGAACTGAACGCCCATGCCGAGCTCTTTGGCTGAGACGATGTCGCCTTCGCAGACGATCTCGTGCGTGTCGGTGGGCAAGGTGAACTTGAGCGAGACCCGCGTGCCCACCGGCAACGGAATGGTCTGCACGAAGAACGCGCCGCCCACCGAGAGGTTTCCCGCTCGCTGGTAATACAGCTCGCCATCGCGCTCCGCCTCGATCCAGAGATCGACGGGAATGCGGGTCTCTTTCCGTTTGTCGGTCTCGGAGGCCATGGGATCGAGCGGCTTATGCCACGAGACCACATGCAGTAGGAAGGATCGGTATGTCGCGCATCCTCGTCATCGAAGACGAGCAGGATCTGGGCACCCTGCTCGAATACAACCTGCGCGCTGACGGCCATGAGGCAGAGGTCGTTCGCAGCGGCGCGGCCGGCGTCTCGAAGGCGAAGAGCTGGAAGCCCGACCTCATCCTCCTCGACCTGATGCTCCCCGACATCGCCGGTGGCGAAGTGGCGCGGTTGCTGCGCGAAGGCGAGCCGCGCCGCACGCCGATCATCATGGTCACCGCGCGGGGTGAAGAGACCGACCGGGTGAAGGGCCTCGAGCTGGGCGCCGACGACTACGTGGTGAAGCCTTTCTCGGTGAAGGAGCTGCTCCTTCGAGTGAAGGCCGTGCTGCGCCGGCACTCCGACGGGCCGGCCAGCGAGGTGAAGAAGCTCGCCAAGGGGGCCATCGCGCTCGACGTCGAACGCCATGAAGTGCGCGTCTCCGACAAGCCCGTGGTGCTCACCGCCCTCGAGTTTCGGCTGCTGCGAACGTTCCTCGAGCGGCCAGGCCGGGTGCAGACCCGCGAGACCCTGCTCTCCGACGTCTGGGGCATCGACGCCGACATCACCACCCGCACGGTCGACACGCACATCAAGCGCCTGAGGGAGAAGTTGGGCCCCGCCGGAGATGTGATCGAGACCATCCGCGGCGTTGGTTACAAACTCATTTCATGACGCGGGCACAACAGTGGACCTGGGGCACCTTCGTCGGCATCTCGGCCGTCGCCCTGGCGCTCACCCAGTCGGTGGCGATCGCCCTGGCGTTGGGGCTCATCGCCGGCGCGTGCGCGGGCCTCTCGGCGGTGCGCGCGACCGAGCAGTGGAAACGCAGAGCCGAAGCCTACGCCGCGGCCGCGCGCGGCATCTCGGTCGACCCCGGCGTCGAAGGCGGCAGCGGTGACGACCCCGTTCGCCTCGCGCACGAAGTGCAAGACGCGGCCATCACCAGCCGCGAGAACACCCGCAAGCTCGCCGTGCTGCGCGCGGTGATCGACGGCATGGCGGAAGGCGTGTGGATCACCTCCGAAGACGGCACGGTGATCGAGCACAACAACGCGCTCAAGGAGTTCCTCTACACGGGCCAGGAGATCGTCGGTCACCGCCCGCGCGCTCTGTTCGAGAGCGCTGAGCTGCACGAAGCAGTGCAGACGGCCTGCCGCGATCACACCTCGTCGCGCCTCGAGCTCAACGTCGAAGGCGTGAGGCCCTGCGTGCTCTCCGTGCACGTCTCGCCCCTGGGCCGCGAGCTGGCGGGCTCCTCGGCCGTGTTCTTCGACGTGACCGAGCTGCGGCGCCTCGAGAAGGTGCGCAAAGACTTCGTGGCCAACGTCTCCCACGAGCTGCGCACCCCCATCACCGCCATTCGTGGCTACGCCGAGACGCTGCAGTCGGGCGCGATCAACGACCCCGTCGCGGCGCCCAAGATGGTCGACATCATTCACCGCCAGTCCGAGCGGCTCTCGGAGCTGGTGGAGGATCTGCTCGAGCTCTCCCGCCTGGAGTCGCGCCAGATTCAGCTCGCGGAGAAACCGGTCGATCTGCTCGAGGCCACCCAACGGGCGCTCGAGGCGGTCAGGCCGAAAGCCAAACCCCGGGGCACCACCATCGAGGTGCAGGTGCCGCCGAGCCTGTTCGTGCTGGGTGATCAACGCGCCATCGAGCAGGTGGTGCTCAACCTGGTCGACAACGCGGTGAAGTATTCGCGGCCCAACGGCCGGGTCGAGCTGAGCGCCAGCGCCCGTGACGGTCACGTGGAGATGCGCATCAAGGACAACGGCCCCGGCATCGAAGCACGCCACGTCTCGCGCATCTTCGAGCGCTTCTACCGGGTCGATAAAGGGCGCTCCCGCGAGATGGGCGGCACGGGCCTGGGCCTGTCGATCGTCAAACACCTGATCACCACCATGAAGGGTGACGTGCGGTGCGAGAGCGCTCCGGGTCAGGGTTCGACCTTCTTCGTGGAGTTCCTCGCTGCCGATCCGGCCAGGCTCACCGTCGCGGCCGAGCCGGCCGAAGTGGCCTGACCGGGGGAAGAACGGTGCGCCCTCTGAGCGGACGAGTAAGCTGTGCGAGCGATGCGCGTCGCCGTGCTGGCCGACATTCACGGGAACCTGGCCGCCGCTGAAGCGGTGATGGAGGACATTCAGCGACAGGCCCCCGACTTCATCGTGGCCGCCGGCGATCTGGCGATGCGCGGCTCCCACCCGGCCGAAACCGTCGATTTGCTCGTCGACCGGTGCGACGCCTTGTTGATGGGCAACACCGACGCCTACCTCGCCAACCTCTACCTCGCCGGCGCCTACCGCGAGACCGAACACTGGAAGACCGAGCTGCTCCACTGGACGCGCGATCAACTCGGCCCCGAGCGGCTCAAGCTGATGGCCGAGCTGCCCTTCTCGACGCGCTACTCGCCCCGCCGTGGGCAGGATCTCTTCGTCTGCCACGCGAACCCCAGGAACCTCGAGGAGTCCCTCGAGCCGACCCTCGACGAGCCCACCATTCGCCGGCTGCTGCAGCACGTCGACGCCACCGCGATGGCCTTCGGTCACCTTCACTTTCCGTATCGGCGGCGCGTGGGGAAGCTGGTGATCGCTGACGTCGCCTCGGCTGGCATTCCCCGCGATGGCGATCTCCGCCCTGCGTGGGGTCTCTTCACCTGGACGCCGCGCGGCTGGCGCGTGCAGATTCGCCGGGTGCGGTACGCGGTGCGCAAAGCGACCCAGTCGCTCACCGCGCGCAAGGTGCCGGGGGCGCCGCTCCTGATTCACAAGATGATCGAGTGCCGCTACCGCCATCACAACGCGTTGGCTGAAGCCGCGCGCCGCCACTCGGGTTTGCCGCCGTATTTGAAGCCGCCGCCGGGGGCGTTGCGCGCAGGCCTGGGCGCCCCGCTCTTGCCCCCGCCGCCCGGTGCCGTTCCCGGCCCTGGCCAATCGACCCAGATGGACGAAGCAGCCGACGAGCTGATGGGGGAAAGCCCCCTCGAGACGCACGCGCCCGAGCTGACCGAGCCCACCGCGGCCAACGACGACGCCGCCGAAGACACCCTCCCCGTCGCGACAGGCGAGTGATCCCCTCTCCCTCTGGGAGACGGTCAGGGTGAAGGAGCCCGAAGTCACCGCAAAGCCGTCGCGCTCGGGAGACCGTCCGTCACGAACTTGTGACGTGACCTTCATCAGCGCGTCGAGCCTCACCGGTACACCCTGGGCATGGCTTTCGTCCTGATCGTCGATGATGAACGCGACCTCGCCTCACTCGTGGAGTTCAACCTGCAGCAAGCGGGGCTGGAGACCGCCATCGCGCTGACCGGCGTGCAGGCCCTCGAGCAGGCCAGAATCCGGGTGCCCGACGTGGTGCTGCTCGACCTGATGCTCCCCGACATCTCGGGCAAAGAGGTCTGCCGCAGGCTGCGCGCCGATCAGCGCACCGCCGCCGTGCCGGTGGTGATGTTGACCGCGCGGGGCGAAGAGCTCGATCGCGTCGAAGGTTTCGAGGTCGGCGCCGACGACTACGTCACGAAGCCCTTCAGCCCCCGCGAGCTGGTGCTGCGCATCAAGGCGATCCTGCGCAGGGCGGCTCCGGTCGACGCGGGCGTGCGGCTGCGCCTGGGGTTGCTCTCGCTGGACACCGGCTCGCACCGCGCGTGGGTCGAGGAGCAGCAGCTCGATCTCACCGCCCTCGAGTTCAAGCTGCTGCACCACTTCATGACCCGGCCGGGCCGGGTGCAGTCACGCGAGCGGTTGCTCACCGACGTGTGGGGGCTCACCTCTTCCCTCGAGACGCGCACCGTCGACACGCACGTCATGCGGCTGCGCGAAAAGCTGGGCCCTGCGCGCAACAGCGTCGAGACGGTGCGGGGCGTGGGCTACCGGATGTCTGACAACAGCAGCGCCGAGCAGGCCGCGCCCGCTCCCTGACTACTTCCGGGTGGAGAGGTTGACCTGCAGCGACTTGCCGAACACCTCGCGGAAGAGCTCCACCTCATGCTGCAGATCCCACAACTCGAGGTCGACCGAGGCCCGGGCCTTCACCGAGAGCGCGACGGTGCGGCCCCGCACCTGGGCGGTGAGCGACTTCACCGGCTGCTGATGACTTCGATCGAGCGAGTCGGCCACCCGCAGAATCGCGGCGCACTTTCGCACCAGGCGGAACTCGGCGGGCGTCAACGGCTGGAGCAGCTCGTGCGTCACGTCGGGCTTCGAGCGCCGGTGGAACCGCGCGATCAACGCGACCATCATGCGCTCCCGCTCGGTGAGGCCGGGGAGATCGGAGCTCACGATCAGGTACTGCGTGTGTTTGTGGTGCTTCTGGTAGTTCACCGCGTGGCCGATGTCGTGAAGCATGGCGGCCACTTCGAGGTACGGCCGCGCCGCTGCCGGCAACTGGTGCAACGTCGCCAGCTCGTCGAACAAGGTCAGCGCGAGCTTGGCGACCTGCATGCCGTGCTCTTCACTGAAAGCGAACCGCCGCCCCAGCACGAGCGCCGCTTCGGCCAACGAGTGATCGCTGTCGTCGAACTTCCGGCGCTTGAGCAGGTCGTAGAGAATGCCTTCGCGCAGGCCCCGATCGACGGCGGTGATGGTGCTCACCTTGAACCGTCGCATCACGGCCTCGAGCACCACCGCGCCGGCGACCACGATGTCGGCGCGCCGCGGGTCGAACCGCTTGCGCCGCTTCTCGTTGTCCATCTCGGCCAGCTGCTCCACGGCCGCGGAGATCTCGCGCATGGTGGCGTGGCCGAACCCTTCGGAGCGCGCGAACGCCACGATCGCCCCGATGGTGCCGCTCGAGCCGATCGCGCTGGTGGGCATGCCCTTGTTGGTGCCCTTGATGCGCTCGTTGAGCATCTCGCTGGCGAAGTTGCGCATCAGCTCGAGCTTCTTGGCGGGCAGCGTGTCCTTCACCTCGAACAGCTCGGTCAGCCGCACCGCGCCCAGATCGAGGCTCCACAGGTCTTTGGGTCGATCACCGTTGGCATAGATGATCTCGGTGCTGCCGCCGCCGATGTCGATGCACAACGAGCGCTGGTGCGCCTGCTTGCCGTGGAGCACCCCCAGGCAGATCAACCGCGCCTCTTCCCGCCCCGACACCACGTCGAGGGTCAGCTGCGCCTCCCGTTTGACCCGCCGCACGATGTCGTCGCGGTTGCGCGCATCACGCAGCGCGCTGGTGGCCACTGCGCGAACCCGGGCGCCGTAGCGTTTGCAGAGCGCCGAGTAGCGCCGCAGCGTCGCCACCAGCCGGTCGGCCACCTCGCGAGAGATGACGCCCGAGGTGTACAGCCCCTCCCCCGGACGGACGGGATCGCGCTCGGTGTGCAGCCCTTCGATCGACCCATCGGGCAACACGCGCGCCAGCTCGAGCCTCACCGCGTTGGTGCCGACGTCGATGGCCGCGAGAATGTCATCCTGAACTTCAGCTCGTGCCCTGCGTGCCATGGGTGACGTTGAAGTGACACACCTTGCTCAACTGATCCACTGTGCCAAGAAGGGCACTCAGGGGACCCGACCGTGGTGGAACAAAGCAGCACCGACAAACACCTGTTTCTGAACCGCGAGCTGTCGTGGCTCGCCTTCAATGAGCGGGTGCTCTCCGAAGCGCGCAACCCCACGTTGCCGATGCACGAGCGCATCAAGTTTCTCTCGATCGTCTCGAGCAACCTCGACGAGTTCTTCATGGTGCGCGTCGCGGGCATCAAGCAGCAGGCCCAGGGGGTGGTCGCCGATCTGCCCGCCGACGGCATGTTGCCCGGCGAGCAGCTGACCGCCATCGCCGAGCGCACGCACAAGATGTCCGACGAGCAGTACCGGGTGTGGAAGAGCGAGCTGATGCCGCTGCTGTCGGCCAACGGGCTCGCCGTGCTCAGCCGCGACGCGTTGACCGCCGAGCAGAAGGCGGCCGCGAAGATCTTCTTTCAGTCGAACGTGTTCCCCGCGCTCACCCCGCTGGCCGTCGACCCGGGCCACCCCTTCCCCCACCTGCGCAACAAGTCACTCAACGTCGCGGTGGTGGTGCGCCGCGGTGGCCAACGCCGGCGCAAAGAACTGGGCGAATCGGCCCTCGCCGTGGTGCAGGTGCCTTCGGTGTTGCCCCGCCTGGTGCCGATGCCTTCGGCCACGGGTACGGCGTTCCTGCTGCTGGAAGAGCTCATCCTGCTGCACGCGGCCGATCTTTTTCCCGGCTTCGCGGTCGACCAGGCCTGCGCGTTTCGACTCACCCGCAACTGGGACCTCGATATCGACGAGGAAGAATCGCAAGACCTGCTCGCTTCGATTCAGCAGGAGCTCCGCCGTCGTGATCGAGGCGCCGTGGTGCGCCTGGAGATCGATCACACCGCCTCCGCCGCGCTCGAATCGCAGCTCACCATCGCCCTCAAGATCTCGCCGCCCGACGTGTACCGGGTCGCAGGCCCCCTGCAGATGCAGGATCTCACCGCCATCAGCGACGCCGACCCGCGCCTGGACAACCGGGTCGAGCCGTTCGTGCCCGCCACGCCCACGGTGATCGGCAACGCCGACTCGATTCTCCAGCTGGTCGGTCAGAAAGACCTGCTGCTGCATCACCCCTACGAGTCCTTCGATCCCGTGGTGCGCTTCCTCGAAGAGGCCGCTGACGATCCCAACGTGCTGGCGATCAAGCAGACGCTCTACCGCACCACCGGTGACAGCCCGGTCGCCCGCGCCCTCGTACGCGCGTCGGAGAACGGCAAGCAGGTCGCCGTGCTGGTCGAGCTCAAGGCCCGCCTCGACGAGGCCAACAACATCGCCTGGGCGCGCCGCATGGAAGAGAACGGCGTGCACGTGGTCTACGGGCTCATCGGCCTCAAGACGCACTGCAAGGTGACCCTGGTGGTGCGCCGAGAAGGCAGCGGCATCCGCCGGTACGTGCACCTGGGCACCGGCAACTACAACTCGGCCACCGCCCGCGCGTACACCGATCTTTCTCTCTTCACCGCGCGCACCGAGATCGCCGACGACGTCACCGCGCTGTTCAACCTGCTCACCGGGTATTCCACGCAGCCGAACTGGAAGCGCCTCGCGGTCGCGCCCACCACGCTGCAGAGCCGCATCCTCGAGTTGATCGAGCGAGAGGCCCAACGCGCTCGCAAGGGTGAGCCCGCGAAGATCACCGCGAAGATGAACGCGCTGGTCGACCCCGTGGTGATCCGCGCGCTCTACGGCGCCAGCCAGGCCGGCGTGGAGATCGATCTGCTGGTGCGCGGCATCTGCTGCTTGCGGCCGGGCGTGCCGGGCGTCTCCGAGAAGATCCGGGTGATCTCCGTGGTCGACCGGTTCCTCGAGCACGTGCGCGCCTTCGCTTTCGGCGTGGGCACCAGCGCAGACGTCTTCATCTCGTCAGCCGACTGGATGCCGCGAAACTTCCATCGCCGGGTCGAGGTGATGACCCCCGTCGAAGACCCGCTGCTCAAGCTGCGCATCATGGACGAGGTGCTCGGGCTGGGCCTCAAGGACAACGTGAAGGCGCGGCAACTCCAGAGCGACGGCACGTACCTGCCCATTCCCCTGCAGCTCGACGGGGTGGCCGTGCGCAGCCAGGTGGTGATGCTCGATGCCGCCAAACGCTCGGGCCAGGTCGGCGGCGATCCGGTGCTTCGCCACATCGCCTCGCCTGCGACCGTTGATCCGGCGCGGGGAACGACGGCCTAACCTGCTGGAATATGGCAGCCAGACTGCTCTTCCGGCGTGGGACGCACTTGCGGTCATCTCGTCGAGGTGAGACATGTGGAAGTCAGCGCTAGAGTCATCTCGCTGACTTCGAAGGAGCGACGCATGGGCCTGAAGTGGACCGAGATTTTGCTGATTCTCTTCGCGCTGATGCTGCTGTTCGGCGCGTCTCGTTTGCCCCAGATGGGTTCGTCGCTCGGCGCGGCGATTCGCAACTTCAAGAAGGGCTTCTCCAGTGAGGTCGAGGAGAAGTCTGACGAGAAGAAGCTGTCGTCGAACGACTCGCCGCCCATCGCTTCGACGGACAAGACTGCGACCAAGCAGGGTTGAGCCAGAGGTGAGGCCCCCCCTGACCCTCCCAGAGGGAGAGGGGAGCTCAGCTCGTCACTTCAGTTCTTTTTCCACGAACGCCTTCGCCCAGGCCTTCACTCGCCGGGCCTCGGGCGGATCGTAGGCGTCGGACCCGTTGAGCACCTTGTCGATCGCGTCCTTCGCGCCCTTCTTGTCGCCGTCCTTCAGGAGGGTGTCGGCGAGGAAGTAGTAGTTGCGAAGGTGCTCGGGGTTCTTGTCGATCGACTTCTGCAGCTCGGCCTTCGACTTACCCAGGTCGCGCTTGGGCCAGGGCAGCTCCCAGTAGTAGCGGCCCTTCGCCGTGCGGCCGCCGTAGCGATCGAACGACTCGTTGTTCTTGAGCGAGAACTCCAGGTTGTCGACGAACTGCCCCTCGAGGCCATCTGAGAGCGCCTTCAAGATGCCCACCGCCTGCGAGTACGCGCCGATGTTGAGCGCCGTGAAGTACTTCGCCTCGGAGCCCGCCGGCTTCGCTTCGGCGGCGCGCTTGGCGTAGTTCCAGCCTTCTTTCGCGACCTGCTTCTTGAGCTTCTCTTCGGTGAGGCCGTCGGCGACCCACCAGCGAATGCGCGCCGCGCGCCAGAGGAGGTCGTAGTCGGAGGGAAACGCCTTCAAGCCATCGCGGATGACGTCGTCGTTCTGCTTCACCGCATCGGCGGCGTCGCGCGTCTTCCACAGCTCGTCGAGTTTCGCAGAGAACGCGGAGGCATCGGCCGTCGCCACGGGCAGCGGAGCGGCATCCTGCGCGAAGACCGGCAGGGAGCACCACAACGCCAGGGTGATGGTGAGGAGTCGCATGGGCGCGGATGCTGCCTGTCCACGGAGGAAAAGAGAACGCGAACGAACAAAAATCCGCGAACTCATCCCCGGCGCTCTCCCCCGCGCGAGGAGAGGAATCGACTGGAACCCGTGCGACGCGGTCAGGCCGCGTCTTGCATTTCAGCGGCGAATTCGCCGTCGTCATTCACCGACGCGAGGTACCGCGCGAGGAACGACTTGGTCTTCAGCTCGACCTGGCGCACGCGTTCACGAGAGACACCCCAACGTTGGCCGAGCTCCTCGAGGGTGCGCGGCTTGTCCTGGGTCAGGCGCTCCTGGAGGATGTCCCAGCCGAGATCGCCCAGACGGCGGCGAACACGCTGCAAGGCCTGAGAGACCTCTTCGTCACGCTCGAGCGAGAGGAACGATTGGTCGGGCGTGGGGCCCGCGTCCTCCAGCCGGTCGACGTAGGTGCTCTCCGACTCGTCATCGAGCGGCGCGTCGAGCGAGAAGTCGCTCATCGAGATGCGCTCGTGCTCGCCACCACGCACGTGGCTGCGGTTGTCCTTGAGGTAACGCGTGATGTACGCGCGGATCCACCAGACGGCGTACGTGGCGAAGCGCACGTTCTTCTTCGAGTCGAAGTGTTCGATCGCCTTCATCAGCCCGACGTTGCCCTCTTGAATGAGGTCGTCGAGGCGAGCTCCGCGGCTGGCGAACTTCTTCGCCACGGCCACCACGAAGGGCAGGTTGGAGCGCGCGAGGTGCGTACGCGCACCCTCATCGCCCTTCCGGGCCCGCTTGCTCAGTTCATATTCTTCTTCGCGCGTCAGCTGCTTGTGGCCACCCAGGTTCCGCAGGTAGCTCGAAAGCCCGTCACGTTCGGTCGTGCGCATTTTTTTCTCCTCTTCGCCGAACAACCTTTGTTCAGTGTTGGAGAGAAGATGCTCATCGATGGAAACGGTTTCGAAGAAACTCATGGGGACCTCCCCAGCTGGTGGGGTGTTCGAGGACGACCATGGGTGAGCAAGCCGGGTGCCGAAGCGACCCTTGAGTCAACCGTATGAACTCATGAGCCTCACGGCTCGTCTGGGAAGACCTTCCCGGGGTTCATAATGACGGCGGGGTCGAGAAGGACCTTGATTCGTCGTTGCAGCGCAATCAGCTCAGGCGACTGCTCCAATGAGAGGTACTTTCTCTTCGCAATTCCGACGCCGTGCTCACCGGTAATGGTGCCGCCGAGCCGCACGGTTTCTTTCATCAACGCTTCCAGTGCGAGTTCAACACGTGGCCGATCGGACACCGATCGATAGAGCACGTTGGTGTGCAGGTTGCCGTCACCTGCGTGGCCGTACGTCGCAACGGTCAGGCCCAGTGAGGTGCCGATCGCCTTGAATCGTTCGATCGCCTCGGGCACGCGCGAGCGGGGCACCACGATGTCTTCGCTGAACTTGAACTTCTGCAGCTCGCGCAACGCAGGCGAGACCATGCGCCGGGTGGCCCAGAGCCGTTCACGCTGATCCCGATCCACCGCGATCTGCGCCTCGAGCCCGCCCGAACGTTGGGTGATCGACGCGAGCAGGTTCAGCTCGGCAAAGACGCCTTCTTCGGTGGTGCCGTCGATCTCCGCGATGATCACGGCGCCCGCTTCGACGGGAAACGGAACACCCTTCCCCTTCACGGCCTCGAGCGCGACGTCGTCGATCAACTCGAGGCAGCGAGGCAGCAGCCCGGCCAGCAACACGGCGTTCACCGCGCGCGCGGCGGCCAGCACGTCGGTGAAGGGAATCAACGCGGTCATCACCACCTTCGGCAGGGGGATGAGCTTGACGGTGATCTCCGTGGCGATGCCCAGCGTGCCCTCCGAGCCCACGAAGAGCCCCACCAGGTCGTAGCCCGCCACGCCCTTGATGGTCTGTTTGCCCAGCTTGAGCAGCTCGCCGGTGGGCATCACCCACTCGAGGCCCAGCACGTAGTCTCCGGTCACGCCGTACTTGAGCGCCGAAGGGCCGCCCGCGTTCTCCGCGATGTTGCCGCCCATCGTGCAGTAGGGCGCCGAGTTCGGATCGGGTGGATAGAACAGGCCGGCCGCTTCGACCGCGCGCTGAAAGTCGCCCAGGATCACCCCGGGCTGCACGGTGGCGGTCAGATCTTCGGGGCGAATGGCGATGATCCGGTTCATGCGCTCGAGCGAGACCGAGATGCCGCCGTGAATGGGCAACGAACCACCGCTCTTGCCACTGCGCGCGGCCACCGGGGTCAGCGGCACCTGGTGCGTGTTGCAGGCGCGCACCACCCGCTGCACTTCCGCGGCATCCCTGGGAAAGACCACCAGCGCAGGGAGGAAGTCGCCTTGATCCGATTCGTCGTGGCCGTAGGTGGCGCGCGTGGCGTCGTCGTCGGCCAGCTCGAGGCCCTGCAGCTCGGCGCGGAGAGCCTCGAGGTTCACGAGTTCTTCTTTCTCCCCGAGGCGGAGCGATCGATGCGCTGCCACAGCTCGGCGCGCAGGGCTTTCTCCTTGAGCACCCCTTCGTAGGCCTCGGAGTACGTCACCGCTTCGTGCTGCTCCTCTCCTCGCAGCCGGAAACAGGTCTGCTCAGCGCGAATGAGACAAGCGGCCCCCTGGGTGCCCAGCTCATCTTGCAGTGAGAGCGCGACCTGCCGGGCGAGCTCTTCCTGCAACACCAGGCGATGCGCGAACACGTCGACCAACGCGGCGAGGCGGCCGAAGCCGACCACCTCTTTGCCGGGCACGTAGGCCAGGTTCGCGGTGCCCGAGTACGGCATCAGGTGGTGCGGGCACATCGAGCGGAAGTGCAGATCGGTCACCACCACCAGCTCGCGCTCCGACTTCTGGGAGACGGGGAACCGATCCGCCAACGCCTCACGCGCGGTCTGCCCGTAGCCGGCGAGAAACTCCTCTGCCCACGCCTCGGTCACCCGGGTCGGCGTCTGACGCAGGTTGGCGTCTTTGGCGTCGAGGCCCGCGGCACGCAGAAAGTCGGCCACCGCCCGCTCCATCGCGGGGCGATCGACCTTCGGCCGCGGGGCACGCTTCTTCACTTGCGATAGGTGACGCAGTACTCCGGGGTCTCCCACAGCTGGAGCTCTTCGAGACCCGGCACCAGCGGCTCGAGACGCTCCCACATCCACACCACGATGTTCTCGGCGGTCGGGTTCTCCACGATGTCGTTCAAATAATAGTGGTCGACCTTCACCAGCACCTGATCCCACACGGTCTTCTTCACTTCGTCGAAGTCACGGATCATCCCGTCCTTCGGCGAGGGTCGGCCGGTGAGCGAGACGCGAAGAACGTAATTGTGGCCGTGCAGCCGCTTACAGGGCCCGTCGTAGAACGGGAGCATGTGGGCGGCGCTGAAGTGGAAATCGACGGAGAGCATCATCTTCATGACGGGGCGGCCGTACACCCGCAACCCGCTGGGAACAAGCGAAGGCGGTCAGGTCGAGAAGCCGAAACCGACCCCCACGTCACCGATCAGGCCGGTGGGCGCGAAGACCAGGCCCGCCCGAAGATGCACCCCCAAGCGGCCGACCAGCACCACCGCCCCGTGCAGCTCGAGGTGGGGCGCCAGTGAGGGCACAGGCCTCCGGTCCGCGCGCATCACGTTCACCACCGTCAGGCCTCCGCTCAAGGCTGCGAAGTGGTGCGAACCGACGCGCACCCCGCCCCCCAGCCCCCCGAGCACCACCTCAGTGCCCGGCTGCGGGAACGCCGCGCGGGCCTGTGCGGTGCCGACCAGGGAGAACTCGGGAATGAGGTGAGCGCCGAACTCCAGGTCGAGGGTGATGGAAGACGCCACCGGCTGGGGCAGCCCTCGATCGGCGAAGAAGTGCGCTCCGCCATAACCGGCCACCGAGAAGGCCACTTCGTCGAGCCACGAAGGGCGCTGCTGGGCTTTTTCCCAGGCGCGGCGTTTGCGGAACGACTCAGAGAACTTCGACCCGTCTTCCGCAGGGACAGGTTCGGCGGTCTGCGCCACCAGGCTCAGCAACAGGGCGGTGAGCATCAGAAGAAACGAACCGGCTCGGGCCGGGTGAGCTGGGAGACCGGCACGTCGACCTCGACCTCGTCGGTGTAGATGAACGCGGGGCGATCGATGCACAAGAAGCTCTGCTCGATCTCGGTGGGGTTCTCGTAGCGATGGGGGAAACCGCGCGGCCAGGTGTGGGCCACGCCCGCCTCCACCGGCTTGCCCTGCAGCAAAAAGCCGCTGCCCAGCACCAGCTCCGACTCGTCGAGCTCACGGTGCACGTGGGTGGGCAGCACCGTCTTGGCGGAGATGCGCTCGCGGTACACCCCGCACTCCTTCGTCTCGAAGATCACGTCGACGAAGCCGAAGGTCTTGGGCTCGATCTTCATGGTGAAGTCTGAACGATCCCGGTGGATCTCCAGGGTCGGCACGGCCGCGCCCGAGAGCGCCACCAGCTTCGAGAGCCGCACGTCGACCTCTTCCACCTGCGGCCGGGGCACGTCGGCGCTGGGCGGCGCGAGCACCCAGGCGGCCACCGCCTCAGCCGCCGACTCGAGCAGGCGGAAACGGGTCGCCGTCAGAATGAAGCGCAGCTCACCGAGCAGGCGCGCGTAGTCGACCGTCTGCACCAGCTTGCCGTGGTGCGCCGCTTCTCGCGTATCGAAGTGGAGCGTGACCTCGAGCTCCACCGGCTGCGGCGTGTTCCGCTCGAAGTCGAACAGCCCCACGATGCAGTCGAAGCGCATGCCGCGCAGGGAGAGTCGGTCGAGTTGACGCTTCGTGATCTGGGTCATGCGACGCTGAGACCTCCATCGACGCGGAGCGTCTGGCCGGTGATGTAAGGGGACTGCGCGAGAAACACCACTGCGTCTGCGACGTCTTCCGGCCGGCCTTCGCGGCGCAGGGGGATGCGGTTGAGAATGTCGCTGCGTTGATGACCGGTGGTCTCCGCCGACATCGCGACCGGGCCGGGGGCGACCGAGTTCACGCGGATGGTGGGCCCCAGCTCCAACGCCCACGCGCGGGTCAGCTGATCGAGCGCGGCTTTCGACGCGAGGTAGTGCGCGAAGAAATGAGTGGCCGTGTACGCATGGGTGACGGCCATGTCGGTGATGTTCACCACACACCCGGCCCCCGAGGCCTTGAGTGCGCCCGTGAGCGCCTGGGTGAGAATGAACGGCGCCACCACGTTCACCGCGAGCATGCGCTCGAGCTGGCCGCGGGTGATGTCGGCGAAGTTCGCGTGTTCGTAGCTCGCCGCGCTGTTCACCAGCAGATCGAGCTTCTCGATGCGGCCCGCGAGCGACTGGGGCCCCTCGAGCGACGAGAGATCGGCTGCTTCGACGCGCGCGGTACGGCCGAGGGCCTGGAGCTCCTTCACCACCTGGGCCGCGTCACTGACCGAGCGGTTGGCGTGAACGATCAGATCGAAACCCGCGCGACCGAGCGCGAGCGCGATGGCCCGGCCCACGCGAATTCCGCCACCGGTGACGAGTGCGGTTGGCACGGCGTCAGCGCACGATCTTGATGTTGAAGTTGCCGACCTTGAGCGTGCCGTACAGCCGCGCCCAGAGCGGCAGGTACTGCTCGGTGGCGCGTGCGCCGGTCAGATCGCCCACGTCGATCACCTCTTCCGGCTTCCAACCGAACGAGGCGAGGATCGTCTTCACCTGAGCCTTCGCGCCCGCGTCGTTGCCGGCCACGAAGGTGTGATGCGAGTCGGCGAGTTGGCGCGGCGCGACCATCAGGAAGCACGACATGGTGTTGAGCGCCTTGAGCAGCTTCGAGCCGAGGGTCTCTCCGACACTTCCGGTTCCAAAGACGGCGATCTTCATGGTCACTCTTTCCGTTGATGCGGGGAACAGCACATCTCCCTCACTTGAGCATCCGACGAGCCAAAACCCGCCCACCTTCTTCTTTCACTTCAAAACACTCGACCCTCGCGCCCTGTGGGAAAAACGCCTTGCCATCCCGCACGTCGAAGCACCACGCGTGCAGGGGACAGTACAAGTGGTGCCCCTGCAGATCGCCGCGACCCAGTTCCCCGTGGTGATGCGGGCAGACGTTGTCGATCGCGTACGCGATGCCATCGACGCGAACGACGGCGAGCTCGCGCCCTTCCGCGCGAACGACGACGCGAGCACCTTCAGTCAGTTCAGAAGAAGCGAGTAAGTCGACGAAGTTCATTTCACGGCTGCGCTGATGGTTTTGAACGCTGGGCCGCCGGCTCGACCCAGCGCATCGAAGAGAGCCGCTTCGACGGTGGTCATCTTCGCACCGGCATCGCGGCAAAGTCCCAGCCCGGTCTCGTAGTCGACCTGGGTGCGCGAGAGCACCGCATCGACGGCGAGGTACGGCGTCATTCCCGCTTCCTGGAGCGCGCGTACGGTCTGGAAGACACAGACGTGGGTCTCCATGCCGACGACGAGCACGCTGGTGCGGGGGGCGAGCTGCTGCAGCACCCCAGGCACCACCGCAGAGAACTCCAGCTTCTCCACGGGCGCGAAGGCGGGGATCAGTTCTTTCACGGCGCTGATCGTCGGGCCCAGCCCCTTCGGGTACTGCTCGGTGACGATGATCGGCAGGCCCAGCGCCTTCGCGCCCTCGATGGCCGCGCGGGTGCGGTTGAGCACGCGCTCGAGGCGATCCGCCGGCATGGCTGCGCCGAGGCGTTCCTGCACGTCGACCACCAACAACGCGCCCGCTGCCTTGGTGAATCGATGCGTCATACGGCGTAGCCCATCGCGCCCGAGGTCTCCGGCGCCGCCGGGTCGAGCATCACGTTCACACAAGCGACCGTGTTCGACTTGACCGCGCGCTCCAGGGCGCCGCGGATTTGCGAAGGCTCGGTGACCAGCTCACCCCACCCGCCCATCGCCTTGACGATCTCGTCGTAGCGCGTGGGCGCCAGCAGCGTGGCCGGTGACTTGTCGACACCGAACATCTGCACCTGCGGAATGCGGATCTGCCCCCACGCCGCGTCGTTGCCCACCACGCAGACCATCGGCAACTTGAAGCGGATCGCGGTCTCGAAATCGAAGCCGTTGAACCCGAACGAGCCATCGCCCTGAATCACCCAGATGGTGCGATCGGGATGCAGGGTCTTCGCCGCCAACGCGAACGGAGCCCCCACGCCCAGACAGCCGAGCGCGCCCGGATCGAGCCAGCGGCCCGGCTTCTTCACCTCGAGCACCTTGGCGGCCATCGCGACGTAGTTGCCACCGTCGCAGATGAACATCGGATCGCCCGAGGCGTTCGCGACGTCGTTGATCTCTTTTGCCAGCCGGTAGTGGTGGATCGGCTTGTCGTCGGTGAACCACTTCGCGATGTTGGCCACCTTCTTCTTCTCGGACTCCCGGAGCTTCGCGAGCTGCGCCGAACGATCCGCCTTGGGCAGCGCGGCTGTGAGCTGCTCGAACGCCAGCCCCACGTCGGACACCAGGCCCACCTCGACCGCGCGGTTGCGGCCGATCTCGGTGGGGTCGATGTCGATCTGGATGATCTTCGAGTCGGCGCCGAAGGTGGGCTCACCGCCGTAGTTCAAGCGAAAGTCGAAGGGCGTGCCGACCACCACCACCACGTCGGCGCCGGTCAGCGCGTCTTTGCGCGTGTGTTGGAAGAAGGACGGATGTTCGGCCGGCAGGCAGCCGCGGCCCGCGCCGTTCAAGAAGACCGGAATGCCGGTCTTGTCGCAGAAGGCCGCCAGCGCCACGGTCGCGTCGTCCCAGTACACCGAGCCCCCGCAGATCATCGCGGGCCGCTCTGCACGCGCGAGCAACGCGGCAGCCTGTTCGATCTTGCGGGGGTCGGGCGCGATGCGCGCGTCGGTGCGGTAGCGCTGCACCGGGGTCAGACACGCCTCGTCGGCGAAGTCGCACAACACGTCGAAGGCCAACTCCAGGAACACCGGGCCCGGCCGGCCGGTGAGCGCCGTGCGGTAGGCCTTGGCGAAGTACGACGGAATGAGATCGGTCCTGGGCACACGATCGCTCCACTTGGTGATCTTCTGGAACAGCTCGATCTGGGGGATCTCCTGGAGCGAACCGCGGCTCTGGTTGGCGATCGGCGCCGCGCCCCCGAGGAGGATCATCGGTGAGTTCGCCAGGAACGCGTTGGCGACACCGGTGAGCGCGTCGGTCACGCCCGGGCCCGCGGTCACCACGGCGACGCCGATGCCCCGGGTCAACCGCGCGTACGCATCAGCCGCGTGCGCTGCCGCCTGCTCGTGGCGGGTGTCGATGATCTGAATGCCCTCTTCCACGCAGCCTGCGTAGATCGGTGCGACGTGCAGACCCGAGAGCGTGAAGAGGTGCTTCACGTTCTCCTTCCTGAGCATCTTCGCGACCAACTGACCGCCCGTGAGCATTGCCATGGTGACGTCACCGAAGACCAGTCGCGGCTCCGATGCAATCCACGTTTCTGGTCAGCGCGGGTTCTTGAGCAGGTTCTCCTCGTCGATGAGCGGCGTCGTCTTCGCCGCCTGGCGCTCGAGCGTGCCAGCCTCACTCGACAGCCCGGCCTCCGCTTGCCTCGAGCTGCCCTCGTCATCGGCCTCGGGAGCCTCCTGTGTTTTCGGGCTCGCCGCCTCTTCCCCCAGGGTGATCGCGAGCCCCTTCGGAAAGATGACTTCGCGGGCTTCATCGGGCATCGAGATGCCCTTCTGCTGAAAGCCGCGCTTCACCATGCGGATCACCGACGACCGCACCTTGAGCCAGCTGTGCTCGCGGCCGTTGAGCCAGAAGTAGACGCGCAGGTTGACCGTGGCGCGGCCCAGATCGTCCACCAGCACTTGCGGCGCGGGGGTCTCGAGCACTGCGGGGTGCGCGAGCAAGACGCTCATCGCCGTTGCCTGCGCGTCGCTGATCGACTGCTCGTACCCGATGCCCACCACGAAGTCCTCGCGGCGATTGGTGTTCGCCGTGAAGTTGCGCACGTTGCTCTTGTAGACGGTCGCGTTCGGGATCTGCACGAGGTTGCCCTCGAGGGTCATCAAGATGGTGACTCGCAGGTTGAGCTGCTGCACGTAGCCGGTGACAGCGCTCACCTCGACGAGGTCTCCCGTCTCGAAGGGGCGCTGCACACTCAAGAAGATGCTCGCCAGAAAGTTCTCGGTGATGTCCCGAAAGGCGATGCCGACCACGAGCCCGAGCAGGCCCGTGCCGCCCACGACGGTCAGGGCGAGCTGGGTCAGCCCCGAGACGCGGAGGATCACGTAGAGGCCCGAGAGAAAGACGAGCGCGCCGACCCCTCCCGCCACCACGTTGCGCAGCAGCCGCGCTCGAATGCGGTCACGCAAGAAGCGGCGCGCGACGCGGGTCGTCAGCAGGCCGACCGCGAGCGACAGCCCCATCACCAACAGCGCCAGACCGACGAAGGGCAAGGCGGTCAAGACGTCGCGCCACAAGCTGCGCAGACTGTCGAGCACGGGCTCGGCGTCGAACATCGGCGGGTCGACGATCTCGAGTTGGTTCGCCACGGCGGCGACGTCCTGCGTGTTGCGGGCGAGCTCGCCGGCCCAGTTCTTCAGCTCGACGGAGCGGGCCCCGCCGCGCAGGAACACCACGCCGTCCTGCACCCTCACCTGAGGGTCGACGTACCATCCCGTCGCGACGAGGACCTTCGACACCCTCCGGCTGATCTCCTCGTCGGCCGCGACAGGCTTCACCACCACCCGTTCCGACGGGGGCGGGAGCGCGTCTTCTGGTGAGTCGGGGGCGCCCACGGGTGTGGCTGGGAGCTGGGCCAGGGCCATCGAGCTCAGCAGCCCCCACCCTGCCACCACCCTCCGTGCGCCGGCGCGAGAGAACATGTCGACTGTGAGTGCACACCGCGATCCGGCCTCCCCAAAGGTTCGGCTGCGGTGACCCACCCCGGCCGGTATCTTGGAGCATGCGCGCCCTGACGGTCGGAGCGGTGCTCGTAGCGCTCGGGTCGAGCTGCGCTGCGAGTCGCAACGAAATGAGGCCCCCACCACGGCCTGAGGCGCCCTCGCCGGCGCCGGTCCCTCAGACTCCGCCACCGGTGCCCGCTGCGCCGGCTGGGCCCGCACAAACCAGCTGTGCGTCGATGTTGAGCGAAAAAAGCGCGAGCGAGCAGCTGCGCGAGGATCTGCTGCGGCTCAGTGGCGAGCACTGGGAGGCCGCACGCATGACGGCCTCCCAGGCGCTCTGCACGCTCGCGCTGGGGATCGAGGGTGCGTCGGCGCCGCGATCGACCACGAAGACGTTGCGCGAGCAGGCGCGGCTCCTCAGCGACCCAGAGCAGGTGCCGTTCACCCAATCGGATCGGGTGCGTGACGGTCTCGAGGCCGCCGTCACCGCGCTCGAGAACCTCGCGGCGGCACGCAAACTGAAAACGGTCGGCTCGTGGCTGAGCAGCGCTCGCAGCGCAGTGGCTCAGGTCGACCGCGACGATCTCTTCGAGTTGCAGCGCGCCGCCATTCAAGACGCGTTTCGCACCGTCAGCGTGGCCTTCGTCATGGTCACGGGAGGGAGCCCCCCGGCGGCCCCGAGCGCACCGGAGGAGATCGCGCCACCGACCGTCAGGCTGTCGGGCACCTTGATCAGAATCGAACAGCGGCCGCGGGCTTCAGGTGCCCAGGTGACGTACGCGTGGGTCCAGACCGGGGAGTCCGAGGTGCTCGTCGAGCTGGCCCCTGCCCCGTTCCTTCAGCGGAATCCCCTTCCTGCGCGGCCCGGCGACGAAGTGCAGATCTCCGGCATCACCACGGCACAGGGAGCCGTCATCTCGATGGTGGCCTTCTCGGTGGAGGGCCCCAGGGGGCCGCCGCTCCAGCTGCGAGATGAACGGGGGCTGGGGCGCTGGAGCCGACCCGTGCCCGGCGTGTAGGCGCACCTGGCCAGCGTCGAAAGGCGTTGCTGATTGGCGGCGAGGGCGTGAGAACTCCCGCCCAACATGAGCCTCACTGAAAAAGAGCGGGCTGATCTTCTCCACGCGCTGACGTGGGATGCGAAACGTTTCGGGCAGGAACTCGCCGACACCGCCTACGCGCGCGGGCTGGCCGTCACGAACAAGGATGACGGTTCGACCAGCGCCATCCCCATCACGGCGACGCCGGTGATCATCGACGAGCCCGAGCTGCGCCGCCGGCAGGAGCTCGCCGCCCGCCTCTCTTCCGCCACGCTCAAGATGTCGCGCGCGGTGCTGGCCGAACCCGATCGCAGTGACCTGGTGCTCGGCGGCCTCTCCCCGCTGGAGAAGGGGTTCGCGGCCACCACCTTCGAAGCGCTGGAGACGCTGGTCACCACGCGCGTCGACTTCTTCGTCGGCGACCAGGTCAGCGCGCTCGAGGTCAACGCCACCATCCCCGCGATGCAGGGCTACTCCGACATCGCCGCGAACACGTTCCTCGAGGTGGTGGGCCGCACCTGGGGCGCGCCCGATCACGTGATCGCCGGCTGGCAGTCACGCAACGGCAGCAACGCCCTGGCGCTCTACCGCGCGCTGCTCTCGGGCTACGCGAAGGTGCGCCCGGGCCAGACGCCTTCGCGCATCGCCCTGCTCTCCCGCCGCAACGACGCGCAGCTCACCGAGCAGAAGTACCTGCTGGAGCGGTTCCGTGAATGGGGCGCCGAGGCCGACATCGTTCACCCCGATCAGCTCAGCGGCACCGACGCGGTGGTCGCCGACGGTAAGAAGTACGACCTGGTCTACCGCCACCTCTTCGTGCGCCGCCTGGAAGAGCCCGGCATGGAAGGCGCCGATTACGTGAAGGCGCTGCTGGCCGAACCCAATGGCACCCGGGCGGTGGTGCTCAACCCGCCCGCATCCCAGGTGGAGGTGAAGGCGGTGTTCGCGCTGCTCTCGCAAGCGGTCGATGACAGCCGCCTCGCCCGGGAAGCGCGGCTGAGCGAGAACGAGCTGGCGGCGATCAAAGAGTCGGTGCCGTGGACCCGGCCCTTTCGCGGCGAAGCGCTCACCGCGCAGGTCATCGCCGATCCCGACAAGTACGTGCTCAAGCGCAGCTGGGACTACGGGGGCCGCGCGGTCTTCGTGGGCCGTACGCGCGCCGAGCCCGGTTTCGCCGAACGCACCAGGACGGCCTATGGCGAAGCGCTCGACTGGAGCGCCTTGTGCGCCCGCGCTGCGGTCGATCCCGTCGGCGGCGGCTTCGTCGTGCAGCAGGTGATCGACATCAAGACCGAGTCACACCTGCTGTGCAGCGGCCCCGCGCAGATCCCCACCGAGCTCTTCGTCGACTTCTCCGCCTACGCCTCGGTCGGCCTCGATACCCAGCCGAAATGGGGAGGTGTCTGCCGCGGTTCCATCTCCCACATCGTGAACATCGTGGGCGGCGGCGGTGTTCTGCCGTTGATCACCTCCGACGTCGCGAAGTCGCTCCTCATGGCGTACCGCGCGTGGGGAAAGTAAACAGGGCCTCACCTCGACACTGCCGCACAGGAGCATCTCGACATGAACGAACCGGGTTATTCGTACTCCCCCACGGGATCGGCCTCTTCGGTCCTCGCCAGCGAGTCGGCGCGCGTCTTCATGCAGCGCGTCTACTGGTGGATGTCGCTCGGCCTCGCCCTCACCGGCGGCATCGCCTTCGCCGTGGCCTCCAGCCAGGAGCTCACCGCGTTGGTGATGCCGCACTACTACAAGCTCGTGGTGGTCGAGCTGGTGGTGGTGTTCGCGTTCGTCTTCATGCAGTCGAAGGTGTCCGGCCCGGTGGCCGCAGGCATGTTTCTGCTCTTCGCGGCGCTCAACGGGCTCACCTTGTCGGCGATCTTCCTGGTCTATGAGCTGGGCTCGATCGGCTCGGCCTTCGTGATCACCGCCGGCATGTTCGGCGCGATGAGCGTCTACGGCACCGTCACGAAGAAAGACCTCTCGGGCTGGGGCTCGTTCCTCATGATGGGCCTCATCGGCATCATCATCGCGGGCGTCGTGAACATCTTCCTGCAGTCCGACTTCCTGGGCTTCGTGAAGAGCTGCGCGGGCGTGGTGATCTTCGCGGGCCTGACCGCCTACGACACCCAGAAGCTGCGCACGCACCACGCGAACAGCGGCTTCTCTTCGGCGATGTCGTTGTCCATCACCGGCGCGTTGATGCTGTACCTCGACTTCATCAACCTGTTCCTGCACATCCTTCGGTTGCTCGGCCGCCGTCGCTGACCGATGGTCCGCGTCCTCCGCGGAAGTAGCGGAGCGGAGGACACATGGACCCCAGGCAGCAAAAGACGTTCATCGGCATCATCCTGATCATGCTGCTGGGGGCTGCCGCGTGTTGCAGCCTCACCGTCGCGATCGGGGCTTTCGCCGGGTACAACGAAGCACTGGAGACCGCCAGGGCCGGGCCGCCTGATGCAGGCAGCCCCCGGGGCTCCGCTGATGAAGACCTTCCAGAAGCAGACGACGAGCCCCCCGCTGACGAGGCGGAGCTGCGCCAGCAGTTCGAAGCGGATCTTCTGGCCGGGCTCGCCGACGCGGGCCACCCCGACTTCGTCTTCCAGCCCCTTTCTTTCTATCTGACGACCGACGGCGGGCTGCTCCCGGTCAAAGACGTGTACGACGAGTACGAGCTGGCAGAGGCCGAAGAGCGCCCCGAGCTCATCGCCCGCAGCATCCGCGGGTTCTTCCCTCCCGAGATCCCCGGCAGCTGGTCCAGGGCGAAGCCCCACGTGATCGCCACCGTGCGTGATCGCACCACGGTGGAGGTGCTGGCCATTCGCGCCCAGATGCCCCTCGAGGTGCTGCAGCGGCCGCTGAGCGAGGGTCTGGTCGAGCTGGTCGTCTACGACGGCCCGGACAGCATGCAGTACCTGAACGAGGCTCACCTCGCGGCCTGGGGCGTCACCGCCGACGAGGTGTTCCTGCAAGGCCGCAAGCAGCTGGCCGCCCGCAGCCAGGAGCCGTTCGAGGAATACGCCCCAGGCGTCTACTCCTCGCCCTGGGGAGACCAACACGACATCGGGCGCGCGCTGCTGTTCGAGACCTTCCGCAAGCTGAAGCTCAAGGGCGACCCGGTGATCTTCCTCCCCAACCACGATCGGCTGATCGTCACCGGCGCCAACGACCGCCAGGGGCTCGAGGCGGCGGGCGACTTCATCAGTCAGGTGCTCGTGCTGCCCCGCGCTCACACCGGCCGCGGCTGGCGGCTCACCAGGACGGGCCTGGTGCCTTTCGTGCCCCCCGCCGACAACGAAATCCTCACCGTGCTGCGGCAAGAGGCGGCTGCCTGGGACGCCAACGAGCAGAAAGGCGCCCTCGACGAGAAGGCTGAACGCGAGGGCTCCGACGATCTCTTCGTGGCCACCACCCTGTTCAATGACGATGAACAAGGCCGGCAGCGCTCGTACTGCGTGTGGACCCAAGGCGCCGTCTCGCTGCTCCCCCAGACCGAGTTCGTGGTGTTCGTCGACCTCGAGCGCCCCGAAGCCGAGCGCATCGTGGCTGCAGGGCGCTGGGAAGACGTGATGAAGCGGGCGGGGAAATGGGTCACTGCGGCCGAGGGATACTGGCCGGCGCGGTACCAGGTGAGCACCTTCCCCGACTCGAGGACACTCAAGGCGATCGGTCTCGATCCGGCCTTCGCGCCTGAGGAGTAACGGCCCCTCACCCTGCAGAGACGACGGTCAGTCTTTTTTGGCTCTGGCGATGGGGAGCTTCATCACCAGGCGCTCCACCGGGCGGCCACCCACGATGTGCTCGGTGACGATCTCCTTCACGTCGGCGGGCGTCACGCGCTCGTACCAGACGTTGTCCGGGTAAACCGCCACCGCCGGGCCCACCTCACAGGCATCGAGACAGCCGGCGGCGTTGGCCCGCACCGCCTTCACGCCCTGCGCGTCGAGCTCCTTCTTGAACAAGAGCTTCAGCTCTTCGCTGCCTTTGCTCGCGCAGCAGCCCTTGGGGCTCCCGTCGGGGCGGCGGTTGGTGCAGATGAAGAGGTGGCGCGTGTACGGAGGCGGCATTGCGCGAGAAATAGCACGCTCGTTCCGCCATGGCGGTTTTGCCAGCCCCGCTGAGGAGGAGTTGCCTGACGGTACGCGCCCGCGCAAAACGCGATCGTGACCGATCTGCCCCGCCCGCGCTGAGAGGCTCCGAGGGAAAGCTGATCACTGAGAACACGTACTTTCAGCAAACAACATCACCCGTTCGAGGGGCTCGCGATGAAAAGTAATGTAGGGCCACGACTGGTCACATGAGCCCGGCTCATGCCTGAAAGCACCTACCTCTCGGCTTGGAGAGCGGCCGCCCTCGATTTACCGCCTCGGGCGCGAAACCGACCCCGTGCTACAGGTCGGTGGCACCCCTAAGTGTTGGGTATCGGAAGAAAATTTGACACTACATCTTGTGCGGCGATGCTTGACAGGTGACCGAACAGACGGGCATAAGTCGGCCCCCCGAGCCGCCGAAAAGCGGTGAGGGAACGGGGCTGGAGGGGCTCCGGTTCACGAAACATCCTACCTTTCGCGACTTTCGCGCCCCAGGGGAGCCTTTCCCGAGGGGACGCCGCCTTTTTGCCTATCGCACAGACAGGCAGTCACACCGGCAGTCAAGACCGGCAGTCAATCAGTCAACGATGTCACACGCAGTTGTTACGAGAGGGGAATGACGATGGAGAAGGAGCTGGCTCCTAAGAACGTGGTGGCGGGCGTGATTCCGGTCGATGCGCGGGCGGTGCCGCGGAACGGTAAGGCACAGGGGCTCGACGTGCCCCGCTACTTCACGACACCGGGAGTCGATCCGGCGGATGAAATCGCCTGGGAGCTCCGCTCCGCGTCGATCACCGGCGAAGACGGCAAGGTCGTCTTCGAGCAGAAGAACATCGAAGTGCCCAAGTCGTGGTCGATGCTCGCCACGAACGTGGTGGCCTCGAAGTACTTCCGCGGGCAGCCCGGCACCCCTGAGCGCGAGAGCTCGGTGCGCCAGCTGGTCGGCCGCGTGGTCAACACCATCACCCGCTGGGGTGAGCAGGGCGGCTACTTCTCCTCCACCGAGGCGAAGAACGCGTTCCACGCCGAGCTGACCCACCTGCTGCTGCGCCAGAAGGTCGCCTTCAACTCGCCCGTCTGGTTCAACGTGGGCGTCGAAGAGCACCCCCAGTGCTCGGCCTGCTTCATCAACTCCGTCGAAGACTCGATGGATTCGATCCTCGGCCTGGCGAAGACCGAAGGCATGCTCTTCAAGTACGGCTCGGGCACGGGCTCCAACCTCTCCCCCATCCGCTCGTCGCGGGAAGTGCTCAAGGGCGGCGGCACGGCTTCGGGCCCGGTGAGCTTCATGAAGGGCTTCGACGCGTTCGCAGGCGTCATCAAGTCGGGCGGCAAGACGCGCCGCGCGGCCAAGATGGTGATCCTCAACGCCGAGCACCCCGACATCCTCGAGTTCATCAAGTGCAAGGTGGGCGAAGAGAAGAAGGCCCACGTGCTGATCGACGCTGGGTACGATCCGTCGTTCAACGGCGAGGCCTACTCGTCGGTCTTCTTCCAGAACTCCAACAACTCGGTGCGCGTCACCGACGAGTTCATGAAGTCGGTGCAGGAAGATCGTTCGTACTCGACCAAGGCGGTCGTCGGCGGCGGCATGGTCGACACCTTCAAGGCGCGCGACATCTTCCGCGAGATCTCCCAGGCCGCCTGGCAGTGTGGTGACCCGGGTCTGCAGTTCGACACCACGGTCAACGCCTGGCACACCTCGGCGAACACCGCGCGCATCAACGCCAGCAACCCGTGCTCCGAGTACATGTTCCTCGACGACACGGCCTGCAACCTGGCCTCGCTGAACCTGATGCACTTCCGCACCATCGACGGCGACTTCGACACGGAAGCCTTCAAGCACGCGGTCGACATCACCCTGCTGGGCCAGGAGATCGTGGTCGGCTTCAGCCGCTACCCCACCGATCGCATCACCAAGAACTCGTTCGACTTCCGCCCCCTCGGGCTGGGGTACGCGAACCTGGGCGCGCTGCTGATGGCCTCTGGTCTGGCCTACGACTCCGACGCCGGCCGCTGCTACGCGGGCGCCGTCACCTCGTTGATGGGCGGCCGGGCGTACGCGATGTCGGCGCGCATGGCCGAACACCTGGGCACCTTCGCCGGTTACGGCGTCAACCAGGAGCCCATGCTGGGCGTCATCCGCAAGCACCGCAAGGCGGCCTACCAGCTGCCGGTCACCGGTGAGCCCAAGCTCTTCGAAGCGCAGAAGGCCGTCTGGGACGAGGCGCTGCAGCTCGGTGAGCAGTTCGGGTACCGCAATGCACAGGTCACCGTGCTCGCCCCCACGGGCACCATCGGCTTCATGATGGATTGCGACACCACGGGCATCGAGCCCGACATCGCGCTCATCAAGTACAAGAAGCTGGTCGGCGGCGGCATGCTGAAGATCGTGAACCAGACCGTTCCGTTCGCGCTCCAGAAGCTCGGCTACCGCAGCACCGAGATCGAGGCGATCATCAGCTACCTCGACAAGAACGACACCATCGAGGGTGCGCCGGGCCTGAAAGACGAACACCTCGACGTGTTCGACTGCGCCTTCAAGCCGGCCAGGGGCCAGCGCTCGATTCAGTACATGGGCCACATCAAGATGATGGGCGCCGCTCAGCCCTTCCTCTCGGGTGCGATCTCCAAGACCGTCAACCTCCCCCACGAGTGCACCGTGGAAGACATCGAGATGGCCTACATGGAGTCGTGGCGCGCCGGCCTCAAGGCCGTGGCGGTCTACCGCGACGGTTGCAAGCGCAGCCAGCCGCTCAACACCAGCCTCGACAAGAAGGCCGAAGTGGCCGTCGCGGCGCCGCAGGTGGTGGTGGAGCGCATCGCCCGCAAGCGCCTGGCCGACGAGCGCCGCGCGTTGACCCACAAGTTCTCCATCGCGGGCCACGAGGGCTACCTCACGGTCGGCATGTACGAAGATGGGTCGCCCGGTGAGCTGTTCATCACCATGGCCAAAGAGGGCAGCACGGTCTCCGGCCTGATGGACGCGTTCGCCACGGCGGTCTCGTTGTCGCTGCAGTACGGCGTGCCGCTCAAGGTGTTGGCTGACAAGTTCGCCCACACCCGCTTCGAGCCGTCGGGCTTCACCAACAACCCCGACCTGCCCATCGCCAAGTCGTTGACCGACTACATCTTCCGCTGGCTGGCGCTGAAGTTCCTGCCGGCAGAGGGTGCGACCGAGTCGATGATGGAAGTCGAAGCCAAGAAGGTCGCTTCGGCCTCGCCCCGCGTCTCGCCTCCGATCTCGGCGCCCGCGGCGAGCTCCGGCGTGCAGTCGGCGTTCTTGAACCAGGCCGATGCGCCGCCCTGCCCGGTGTGCGGCACCATCACCGTGCGCAATGGCGCTTGCTACAAGTGCCACAACTGCGGCGCGACCACCGGCTGCAGCTGAGTGGCGCCTCCGCTGGAGGCCCCCGGGTCTCCAGTGGGCAGAAATCAACGGCGGGGACATATTGAGACCATGGGCTCCATGAGCCCTGACGGGGCGGACGCGAAGAGCGGCCCTGTCGATTGATCTCTGGGAGGGGGGGCGGCTTCGGGAAACTGAAGCCGCTTTTTCTGTTTGCGGGGGCTGCCATGGCATCGCGCGAGGTGAGTGAACACGTGGGCCGGCTGCTGCGCCGGCTCGGTGATTTGACGGATGCGCACGTCGAGCAGGTGCTCGCGGTGGGCGAGGTGGTGTCGTTTGCCCGCGGCCAGAAGATGGTCTCGTGCGGCGAACCGGTCGTCTCGTCGGGCCTGGTGCTCGAGGGCGTGTTCGCGGAGCAGGTGCCCACCAGCAAAGGGCCCATCACCGTGTCGTTCTCCACCGAAGGCGACTTCGTGGGGCCCATCGCCGATCTGCTCGCGCACCACCCACGCGCATCTCAAGACATCGTCGCGCTCTCGGCCGGGCGCATCATGAATGTCGATTGGGGCGGCTACCTCAAGCTCATCGCGACCACGCCGCCGTGGGGCCGCTTTCACTGCACCATCATGGAGCGGCTGCTGCTGATGAAGTCCGAGCGGGAGCGCCAGCTGCTGGCGTCTGATGCGGCCGAACGCCTGGCCTGGTTCGAGCGGCGCTTCTCCACTGCAGCGAGCCTGTTGCCCTTGAAGGAAGTGGCCAGCTTTCTGGGCATCACGCCGGTGTACCTGAGCCGCCTGCGCAGGCGCCGCGTGCTGGAGCGAAGGCGCCGCTGACTTTTCTGAACCTGGTTCTATTGGCGCTGCGGCACCCGGCGACTACGCCCACGTCATCGGGGGTCAGCCGTGATGACTGAAGAACTCGAGCGCGGTTCGAGGTTGGGCAAATACGAGATCCACGGCCGCCTCTCTTCAGGGGGCATGGCAGAGCTGTACCTCGCATCGCTCGCGGGCCAGGGCGGCTTCCGCAAGTTCGTGGCCCTCAAGCGCGTGCTGCCGTCGATCGCGCAAGACGAGAGCTTCACCCGCATGTTCCTCGACGAGGCGCGCATCACTGCGGCGCTGTCTCACGCGGCGATCGCCCAGGTGTACGAGCTGGCGGAAGATCCCCAGACCCACGAGCCGGTGCTGGCCATGGAGTTCATCGCAGGTCAGAACCTCGAGCAGATCATCAAGCGTGCGCGCGCCCGGGCGATTCCCCTGCCCGAGGAGTTCACCTGCCGGCTGGCCCACGACGTGTTGATCGCGCTCCACTCGGCGCACAGCTTCGTCGACCCCGCGACCGGCAAGTCGATGGAGGTGGTGCACCGCGACATCAACCCGCGCAACGTGATGGTCACCTACGCGGGGGGCATCAAGATCGTCGACTTCGGCATCGCCCGGGCGCGGGGCCGCCTGCACCAGACCCAGGCCGGGTTCGTCAAAGGCACGCTGCAGTACATGGCGCCGGAGCAGGTGACCGCGAAGGCCGTCGATGGGCGCACCGATCTCTTCGCCGCGTCGATCCTCTTCTACGAGCTGCTCGCAGGGTGCCGGCTCTTCGACGCGCCGTCTGAGATCGAGACGATGACCCGCGTGGCGTCGAGTGACGTTCCCGACCTGGCGCAGCTCGCGCCGTGGTTGCCGCCTGAGCTCACCGCCGCCGTCATGAAGGGGCTCGCGTGCCGGCCCGAAGATCGCTGGCAGACCGCAAGGGAGTACGCGCGCGCCGTCGATCGCGCGCTGCCTGAGGCCTTCGACGATCAACAGATGGCCGAGCTGATGGGCCGGCTCTTCGAAGACAAGATCGCGGTGACGCGCAGCATGCTCTCGTCGGGCGCGCAGGCCACGGTGGCCGATCTGCGGTTGATCACCGGACGGGGTGATTCAGACACGCAGGTCGAGCCTTCAGTCGAGATCACCGCCCCCGGCCGCCCGCCCGTGTCCTCGGAGCTCACCGAGCTGAACCTCGAGCCGGTGTCGCCGCGGCAAGTCGAGACCCCTTCCTGGGTCTACGTGCTGGGCGCGATCACCGGTCTTGCGGGGTTGGTCCTGCTCGCGATGCTGGTGCTGATCCTCGCGCCAGCCCGCGGCTGAGGTCTGTCCCCAGAAGCGCTTTTGGGGTGTCTTATCGGCATGGGCGAGTTCTGGAGAGGCGTGATGACCGTGGTGATGCTCGCGCTGTGCGCCGCTTGCCCCCGCATCGAGTCGGCCCGTATCGCTGCCGAACCCGCCTCTGGTGAGTGCGAACGCGCTCTCTGCGGCGCAGAGGTGGCCGTGAAGACGTCTTTGGCCCTGGGTACCGAACTGACCCGGGCAGAGTGCGAGTCGGTGTGCGCGTCGCGCTGGTGCGGGTTTGCACCCATCGCGCAAGGGCCGGGTTGCCAGCTGCTGGGGCCCGAAACCGTGTTGTGCAGCGCGGTCGCATACGACTGCGGCTACTCGTTCGGCAGCGTCTGCAACGCGTCGAACTGCGCTGGTTGTTGCCGAGCAGGCGACGGTAGTTGCGATCTGTCGCCGACGGCGCTGGTGTGCGGTGGCGAGAGCTGCCTGACCTGCCGGAAAGGCGCAGGCGCACGCGATTCGCGTTGCTCGCGGGAGGGTTGTCTGGCGCTCCGTGAGTGCGGGTCTGGCCTGGCCGGCGAACCGCGCCCGAGCGCGTGCCTTAAGGACGCAGGGATCCCGGCCGGCTTCGATGCTCTGCGATATTGCCCCGCGGCGTGCGACGCGGCTGACGCGGGTGCGCTGCTCGCCTGCGCCTCAGGGCTGGGTTCTCGATGCGCCGACGCTGGAGCAGACCTGTTCGCCTCAGAGTGCAGCGGCCGCGGAGATGCCGGAGTCGACCTCAGCTGCCTCGACGCCTGTGAGGGCACACGTCGCCTCTGTGACGAGCGCTGTCCGGCGCCCTCCTTCCAGCAGTGCATGGACTGCTCGGCCCGCTGTGGCCTCGAGTGGGTTCAATGCGCAAAGACCTGCGCTCGGTGACTGCTTCTTTTTTGTTTTCGGTGCGGGCTTCGAGGAAGGCGGCCGCGCAGGTGAGCGCCGCGCTCGCCCTCCGGCCAGATCTTGTGATGCGGGCTTCTTGATGGCTGGCGACTGACTGTGCGTCTGCCCTCTCCCCAACCCTCTCCCCCTCAGGCCCTCGGGGAGAGGGAGATCGTGGAGTTCGTGCAGATCTTGGAGTTCAGTCGACGTAGTGCACGTCAGCACCACCGCCCGTGTGCACCTGCGACTTCGGCGGGTTGCCGCGCACGGTGAGCCCGACGCCGCCGGAGATGTCACCGATCACCGACTCCTTCACCGTCAGGTCGGCGTTGCAGCCCCCGCTCGCGTCGACCTTCACCTTGGCGATCTCCAGGCCCTTGCCCTTGAGCTCGACGCCGCCCGACAGGTTCAGCTTCGCGTCGCGCGCCTTGCCCGACAGGTTCATCGTCACCCCACCCGACGCCTCGAGCTCCAGCGTGTCGACCGCCAGCTGCGGCGCCTCGAGCTGCACCCCGCCCGAGAGCTCAGCCGAGAACTTCGGCGCGGCCACGTCGGTGAGCGAGGCGCGCACGCCACCACTGGCCTCCAGCCGGGAAAGGCTGGGGGTGGTCACCTTGACGAGGATCTCCCCTCGGCTCTGGTTCCACGACTTCGTCTTGCTCTTGAGCTTCAGCACGTTGCCCACCACCTCGGTGCCGTAGAGCTTCACCGCCTCGGCATCCCCCTCGATGGTCAGCGAGGTCGGGCCCCTCTTCACCTCGAGGATCACCCCACCCGAGGCCTCGATCACCTGAAAGTCCGAGATCTTCCGGTTCTCGGTGACCGTGGCCGCCAGAGAAGGGGTGGAGCTGACGGCAAGGAGGCCCAGGAGAGGCAGTGCGCGCATGACGCGCCTACGGCCCGGCGTCGGTCCGATTGCCTGGCGTGATGAGCTGGGTCTTCAGAGCCGCCGCGTCCGGATTTTTCGGGTCGACGACCAGCACCTGCTCGATCAGCTGGAGCGCTCGGGGCACGTCACCCTTCGCCTGTTCCTTTGCGAGCGACAGCGGCTTGCTCACGAAGCGGGTGAAGGCTTTCTCCGTGGTCTTGCCGCGAACGGTGGGTGAGATCTTCCGGTCGAGCTCGAGAAAGGCCTTCGCCTGATCAGGCGTGAACTCGTCGATGTGACCGACCAGGAAGTTGTACTCGGCCAGTTGCGCGTTGAGCGGACCACACGTCTTCGGCTCACGCTTGAGGCCGCGGCGCGCCCACTCCTGCGCGTTGGCGAGATCGCCCGCCAGGAAGAACAGCTTCGCGGTGTCGTACGCCGTGGGCCCGGGCGCGAGCCTGGAGTTGCCCGGCTTGGGCTTCGGCACCGCGGGGGGCGCCTGAGTGACCAACAACGAGAGCGCGAGGGCGAGCAGCATCAGTAGGCGTTCTTCGAGAGGAAGCCGCCCAGCGCGGTGCGCACCAGGATCTTGAGGTCGAACATCAGCGACCAGTTCTCGATGTAATAGAGGTCGTAATCGATTCGATCCTTGATGCTGGTGTTGCCGCGCAGCCCGTTGATCTGCGCCCAGCCGGTGATGCCCGACTTCACCATGTGCCGCAGGTGGTACCGGGGGATCTGCTTCTTGAACTCTTCGATGAACACCGGGCGTTCAGGCCGCGGCCCCACCAGGCTCATGTCGCCCGCGAACACGTTCCAGAACTGAGGCACCTCATCGAGCGAGGAGCGCCGCAAGAAGGCCCCGATCGGCGTGCGCCGGGTGTCGCCTGCAGTGGCGAACTGCGCGCCATCTTTCTCGGCGTCGACCTTCATCGTGCGGAATTTGTACATGTGGAAAAGCTGGCCATCGATGCCCATGCGCTCCTGAGCGAACAGAACGGGACCACGGCTGGTGAGCTTCACCAGAATCGCCAGCACCGCCATCCAGGGCGCCAGAAAGAGCAGGGCCAACGAGGAGACGAGGATGTCGAACACCCGCTTGGCGATGCGGTTCCAGCCCTCCATCGGCGCGCCTTGCAGGCTGATGATGGGCAGGCCACCGAACTCTTCCAGACCACCGCGCAGGGTCACGTAGCTGAAGAGATCGGGCACCACCTTCACGTCGATGGTGCGCAGCGCGAGCACCTCCATCAGCTCACGCATCTGCGGCTGTTCTTCCAGCGGCAGCGCGAGGATCACCTGGTCGACCGGCTTCTCGTCGAGCACCTTCGCCAGATCGCTGAACAGCCCCACCACGGGCACGTTGAGGATCCGGCTGCCCACCTTCTCGGGTTTGCGCGTGAGCAGCCCGGTGACGGTGAAGCCGAGCTCGCGGTGCTGCTCGATGGTCTCCACCACGCGCTGGCCCAACGTGCCCGCGCCCACCACCAGGATGGTCTTCAGGTTCACGCCGCGGCGGCGGAGTTCGTTGAAGATCGTGCGGAACCCCAGCCGCACCGACGAGACCGCCAGGAACGCGTAGGCCGCGAAGAGCACCACGGTGAGCCGGCTGTACCGCTCGCGAATGAAATACGAGACCCCGACCAGCACCAGCGTCGCCAGCACGGTCGCCTTGAAGACCTCGAAGACCTCCGAGATGTGCGTGCGGCCGCGGTTGGTCGTGTAGAGGTTCGAGCCCCGGAACATCAGGGGGAAGATCACCAGGATGAGGCCGATGGTCTCCAGCGTCTCCTCGGTGGGGGGGAGACCTTCGAAGGGAAACCAGGTGAAGCGCGTGTACCAGGCGGCCGCGAACGCGATGACCAGCGCCACCAGGTCGGTGACGAGCTTGATCGAGTTGTAGAAGCGCTGGAAACGGGTGAACACGACTGGGGGTGGCTCTAGCACGCCCCCCGGCCAATCTGACAGTGCGCGACCGGGTGGTGCGCTGACGAACTGGCAAAGCGGGCTGGGCGCTCGGCACTGAGTTCGCGCACTTCGCAGCGGCCCTGCCCTTGCTCAGGGAGCGGCCATGCGACCTCTGCTCGTGTTGGCCCTCGTGTTCGCTGTGCCGGCCTTTGCCACCTCGCTCGATGGAAAGAAGCTCGAGCGGCTGTTGGGCCTGGGCCGCACCACTCCAGTGCCTCGTATCGAGGTCACGCCTTCTCCGTTGCCCTGGCGGTTGCTGGGGACCATGCGGGGGCGGGAGGGGTTTTCGATCGCCGCCGTCGATTGCGCCTCGAAGAGCGTGACGCTCGCGGTGGGTGACGTGCGTGACGGCGTCGAGGTGGTTTCGATCGAGCAGCAGGTGCTGATCGTCAGGCGCGAGGGCCGGCTGGAGCAGATCGGCTGGAAAGCAGGCGTGCCCAGCGTGGTGCTGCCGGCGGCGCGATCGATTTCGCGGAAGGTGGTCGAGCAGGCGCTGCAGAACCCCGCGGCGTTGATGGAACAGGCTCAGCTGCTTCCCGCGCTCGTCGCGGGGAAGTTGAGCGGCTTTCGCGCGCGCTGGGTGAAGGAGGGCTCGTTGGTGGCCAGCCTGGGGCTCAAGGCCGGTGATGTGATCATGAAGGTCAATGGCCAGCCGCTCGACACCATGGAGCGCGTGTTCTCGTTGGTGCAGCTGCTGACTTCGGCGCGCCGGTTCGACGTCGAGCTCGAGCGCAACGGCCAGCGCCTCGTGGAGTCGGTCGAGCTCGATCGCTAGAGTCGCTGCATGTGGCTCATCGACAACGAACTGCTCACGCTCGAGCGTCGCGCGACGTTGGAATCGCAGGTGCTCCCTCTGGGCTCGTTGCAGGAGGTCGTGCGCTGGGGATTTGCGCTGACGCCGCCAGCGAACGTGGACGCCGTGATCGTTCAGGATGAGTTTTCACATGACGTGGTGATGCGGTGGAACCAGGGGCAGTACCTCGCGTTCGACACCACCTGACTGGGCGGAATGAACGGGGTCTCCGTGTGGGACCATCAGCCGAGTGCGGATGAACTGCTCGATGCGCGACTGGCGCGTGGGTGGGTGGCGGTGCCCACCAGCACGGTCGATGGAGAGATCGTGCTGGGTCACGCTGCGTGCAGGGTGCCGAAATAGATCTCGGGGCGGGTGCGGCTCAGGCGCGTCGAGAGAGGGCTGCGGTGAGTTCTTCGATCAACGCTCGCTGGAAGGCGGCGCGGGAGAACCGACTGGCCTGCGCTCGTGCATCGGCCGGCTCGAACCCCGCCTCGAACGTATCGAACTCAGCGAGCGCCGTGCGCAGCGCGTCGACCGTCTGCTCGTGAAAGAACACGCCCGTCTTCGCGGTCACCGTCTCCAGCGCCCCACCCTGCGCGAAGGCGATCACCGGCCTGCCACACGCCTGCACCTCGAGTGGCGTGATGCCGAAATCTTCCACCCCGGGGAACACCAGCGCGCGCGCGTTTCGCAGCAGCGCCGGCAGCGCATCGTCAGCCACCTGACCCAACGCCTTCACGTTCGGCGGCAGATCCATGAGCCACTGCCCCGACTGCCCGCTGCCCGCGATCCACAACTCGCGGCCACTGTCGCGGAAGGCCTCGATCGCCAGGTCGATTCGCTTGTACGGAGCGAGCGCCCCCAGGCACAGGAAGTAGCCGCCTTCACCTGAACCCTCGAGCGGGAGATCGCTGAAGCGCTCCAACTCGACGGGCGGATGAATCACCCGCGCGGTGCGGTGGTAGCGCTCGGCCACCTGACGCGCGACGTGCGCGCTGTTGCTGACGAACCGATCCACGCCCGTCGAGGTGGCGACGTCCCACGCTCGCAGCCCGGGTCTGAGCGCCCGCGCCGCCATGCGCACCGGCAACGAGGCCTTGCCCGGCCCGAAATAGTCATCGAAGCGATCCCACATGTACCGAAGCGGCGCGTGCACGTACGAGACGTGCTTCGCCCCTTTCGGAACGCGAATGGCCTTCGCCACGCAGTGACTCGAGGAGACGATCAGGTCGACCTCGCCCACGTCGAGCAGCCGAATCGCGCCCGGCATCAGCGGCAACATCTGGCGGTGACGGCCCCGCGCTCCGGGGATGCGATCGAGCACGGAGGCCACGATGCGGTGCGACTCGATGCTGGCCGGCATGTCTTTCGGATCGTGAAAGAGCGTGAAGATGGGCGCCGAAGGGAAGAGCTCGGCCATCGCCTCGAGCACCTTCTCCCCACCACGCCAGGTGATGAGCCAATCGTGCACGAGCGCCACACGGGCGTTGCGCAGCGCACTGGGCATTTCGACGGGCAGTCCCACTTTCGAGACGCGCCTAGCACACAGTCCTGTGTACGCTGTGGAAGTGGTGAAGGTTCTCATCGACCTGCGCATGGTGCGCGGTCACCTGCATGGCATTGCCCGTTACGCGCTCGAGCTGGCGCGCCGTCTCCCTGCGCTGGAGCCCGGCTGGCAGTTCGTGGGTCTGACGGCCCCGGCGGGAGTCCCAGACGATCTCGGCGAGCTCACGCCCCGCATCCCCCTGGTCAAGGCACGCGCCGACTTCCTCTCGGTCTTCGAGCAGGCGAGCCTGCTGACGGATCTGCTCCGCCACCGGCCCACGCTCTTTCACGCCACCAGCTTCTCCGTGCCCTCGTTGTGGCCGGGAAAGCTGGTCGCCACGCTCCACGACGCCAATCACCTGGCCCTGGCCGAGAGCGCGTCGGTCTCGCGCACCGCGTATTACCGGCTGGTGGTCGGGCCCCGCGCGTCGCGAGCCCAGGCGTTGATCACCGTCTCCGAGTTTAGCCGCCGCGAGCTCTCCGCGCACCTGGGGTTTCCCCCTGAACGGTTCCAGGTGATCGGCAACGGAGTCGATCCCTCCTTCCGCCCTCCCCTCACCCAGGACCTCGAAGACTTCCGCACCCGGCGTGGTCTGCCGCCGAGATACTTCGCGGTCGTCGGCAACATCAAGCCGTACAAGAACCTCAGCGTGCTGCTGCCGATCGCCGACGGGTTGCCGGCGCCGCTGGTGCTCCTCGCAGGCAGAGGCGCACGCCGCGCGGTCGGTTTCGGCGACAAGGTGATCGAGCTCTCGCCGCTGACCGACGAAGAGCTGGTTCGTTTCTATGCAGGCGCCGTCGCGGTCCTGGTGCCCTCCCGCTACGAAGGCTTTGGGCTGCCTGCGCTCGAGGCGATGGCTTGCGGCGCGCCGGTGATCGTCTCGTCTTCCGGCTCGCACCCCGAGGTCGTCGGAGGGGCCGGCATTCTGGTGGCGCCCGACAACCCGCTCGCGTGGAGAGAAGCCTGCCTGCGGGTGTTCCGTGACGAAGCCTTGCGCCGTGAACTTTCGGCCGCGGGAATTGAACGGGCCGCCCGCGCGTCCTGGGACGACTGCGCGCGCCAGACCATGCAGGTGTATCGAAGGGCGCTGGGGCTGCCGTGAGCTGGCTGCGGGCCAATGCCCCCCTCGTCATCATCGCGTTCAGCTTCGCGCTGCGGATCGCGTTGGCGCTCGGCACCGACACGTACCCCGACGAGGCCTACTACTGGACCTGGTCGCAGCACTTTCAGCTCGCCTACTTCGATCACCCCGCGTTGATCGCCTGGAGCATCGCGCTGCTGGGCATTCGCTTCGGAGCGTTGCTCTGGGGCGCGGTGGCCCTGGCCGGCGTGCACCGGCTCACGCTCACCGTGGGTGGAACGCGCGAGCAGGCCTGGTGGGCGACGGCGCTCTTCGCGAGCACGCCCGCGGCCGCCTTGCTCGGCACGCTCAGCACCCCCGACGCACCGCTGCTCGCCTTCTGGGCCTGGGCGCTGGTGGCGCTCATCAGCAAACGGCCCGTGCTCACCGGGGTGTGGTGGGGCCTCGCGATGCTCTCGAAGTACAACGGGATCCTGCTGGGGCTGCCGGTGCTGGTGGTGTTCTTCCGCCGGCCGCTGCATTTGGTGATCGCCACGGTGATCGCGCTGGTGGTGACCTCTCCGACGATCATCTGGAACGCCACCAACGAGTGGGAGGGCTTCCGCTTTCAGATCTGGCACGGCCTCACCTACGGCGGCGGCGGCTTTCCCACCTTCCTCGAGTTCCTCGGCGGCCAGCTGCTGATGGGCGGCCCGGTGCTGGTGCTGCTGACGATCTGGTGGCTCTCCCGCGAGCGCGCCTCCGCGGTGCTCAAGGTGGCCACCCTGCTGCCCATCGTCTTCTTCGGCTACGCCTCGTGGAAGGCGCGCGGCGAAGCGAACTGGACTGCCGCGGCCTGGATCTCCGCCAGCGTCGGGCTCGCCATGACGGGCTTCGAGAAGTGGAAACGTGCGGCGCTGGGGCTCAACCTCGCGATCATCACCGTGGGCTCGATGGCGCTGCTGATCGCGCCCCGTGCCCTTTGGAACGTCCCCGCTGTCCAGAAGCTTCACGGCTGGGCCTGGCTCGAGCGCGTCAAAGGTGAAGGGCTGACGGTGTTCACCAGCCGCTATCAGCTCAGCGCGGAGGCCTCGTTCTACGCAGGCGTTCCGGCGAGCACGGTGGGCGGCCGGCGCAGTCAGTACGATCTGTGGCCCCAACCCGAGCTCGCCGTGGGCAGTGACGCGTTGTGGATCGACGAACGCGAAGGCCCGCCCGCAGAGCTGCTCGTTCGGTACGAAACGGTGACCCCGCTCGACTGGCCGCTCGATGAACGGCAGGCCGCGCTTCACCCGTTCAAGGTCTTCAGACTCTCGAAGAAGAAGCCCTAGTTCCTGAACACAGTGATTCTGACCGGCCGGTCAGCCTTCAGGGAGCGCGTGGGGTTCGGGATCTGCCTCCGGGTCGTTGAAGGCAGGCCTCTCGTCCTCGGACAAGGACCCTCACTTGTTGCGGAACACACAATCGACGTGGCCGTTCACGACCGCCCGTACGGACCTTCGCGAGGGGCGGCATCGATTGAACAATCCGCAACGCGCCGCTTGTTACGGAACTGACAATCCACTCAGGGCGCGCCGCATGGCCGTACGACGCTGGTCACCTGAACGTCCAGAGCCGAAGTCGAGAGGCCTGCTCGCGACGCGCAACGCGCAGAGACCTCGAACACCACGGCCTTCAAGGCAGACGGTCAAGAACCCGATGTGGCGGTCCCAGTCGGGCTCGCGCTGCGCGCCAGCCAGAAGACCATCGGCAGCAGCAACAACGGCGCAAGCCACGCAGCGAGCGGGGGCGTGAGCCGGCCGTTGATCGCCAGGCTTCGGGAGATCATCGCCACCACGAAGAGGCTTCCGTAGAGCCCCGCGCCTTCGAGCAAGGTGCGCGGCACCGAGGCGCCCTTCTGCCCTCGCAGGCCTGCCAGACACGCGATCAACGCGGCCAGCACCGCCGCGACCGGCGCAGCCCAACGATGGTGAATCGCAAACCGCGTCGGCTCGGTGGGCAGCTGCAACGCGCTCATCAACGAGACCTGCCGCTGGAGCACGCTGAGCGGCAACCACTCGGGCCGCCCCACCGCGAGCTGCGTCACCTCGGGCCGGAGCGGCAGCGCCAACTCGAACGAGCCCTTCCGCCCCGCCCGCGCCTGCGCGCCATCGAAGTGGAGCTCGGTCGCGTCTTCGGCTTGCCAGGTGCCCTCGCGGAGCCACGTCAGCCGGCCCGCTTCGACCCACCGCACCAGCTCGGAGGAAGCGCCCATCTGAAACACCCGCACGTCTTCGAGCCGTTGAGGGTTCGAGTCGCCCCGAACGTTGAGCAACGAATCGCCCACCCGGAACCAGCGGCGCGGCGAATAGACCGTGAGGAAGTCACCCCAGCGATCGAACCGCTCCACCATCAGGCGGTCGATCTTCGGGCCCGACTCGCTGACCACGAACTCCTGGAACGTGATGAGGCCCAACGCCGCCAGGCAGGCCACCACCATGATCGGCCGCACCACCGTCAGCGGTGACGCCCCCAGCGCCCGCATCGCCGTCCACTCGCCACGCCTGCGCACCACCGTCACCGCGAGGCCCGCAGCCAACACCAGCGCCGCCGGAGCGAACTGCACCATCGCCACGTGCGAGCGGTACCAATAGAGCAACGCCACGTCGCCCACCGGTTTGCCCGTGTAGATGCGCAGCCAATCGCCGAAGTCGATCACCAGGAAGAGCGTCACCACGCCCAGCGAGAGCGCGATGAACAGGCCGGCCGCCAGCCGCGCCACGTAGCGCTCGAGCAACTTCATCGCGCGCCTTGCCTCTCCACGCGCAGCAGCATGAACACGCCGAGCATGAAGGCCACCACCACGGGGAAGTGTCCGGCCGCCCAGGGAGGCAACACGCCGCGTTCGCCCAGCTGCACGCCCACGCGCGAGAAGACGTAAAAACCCAGATAGACGCCCATGGCGATCAACGCCGCGGTGCGGGTGGCGCGTTTGCGGCCGCCTTGCGCCACCGCCGTCGCCAGCAACGCCAGCGCGAGGGGGGCCAGCAGTTGAGACAGGCGAAAATGAAAGGCCGACCAGAACGGCGCGGCGGGTGCTCCGGTGGCTTCGGCCCCGCGGGCGGCCTCCAGCAGATCGGAGGGCGACAACTCTTCGTGCCCGAAGCGGAAGGTGTTTCGCCGGTTGAGCGCGTCGGCCACGTTGAGCAGCAGCGTGCCTTGCTCGAAGGCCGTGGTGGAGTACTCCTCGGCCGAAGCGCGCTGCACCAGCACGCCGTTGGAAAAGCGCATGCCCACGCCCTGCTCGAAGGTGGCCTCGGCGATGGGCGCCGAGAGCACCGAGACCCGCGCGGGATCCCGCTCGTCGATCAACATCACCCGCTTCCACGTCGGGCCGGGGGAGACCGCGTCGGCGTGAAAGACGATGCCCGGCAGGTCAGCGCGCACGGTGCCGGGTTTCAGATCGCTCAGCACGTTGCGCTCGATCACCTCACGCGCCGTCTGCCGCATCTGGGCGATGCCCCAGGGCTTCCAGAAGAAGACGGTGACCGCGAGCAGCACGCAGACGCCGCACGCCAGCACCAGCGCAGGCCGGGCGAGATCACGCGCCGACACGCCGACCGAAGCGAGCGCGGTGAGCTCTCCGTCTTCACCCAGTCGCGCGAAGCCGATCATCACCCCGAGCAGCAGCGAGATGGGGAGCACCTGCGGCAACAACATCGGCAACATCGCCATGCCCAGCATCACCCAGTCAGAGACCTGCGCCGCGCTCCCCAGGAGGAACTCGACGCCGCGCACCAGCACCATCGCGTAGAAGAGCGAGAGCAACACCGCCGTGGCCGAGAGGAAGGGGCTCAGCAGCTCGCGCAGCACGTAGCGGTGCAGCACGGAGGACTTCAAGGGGGCGCACCGGCCGCGATGTCTTTGCGGAAGTGCCGGCCCTGCCAGGTGATGGTCTCAGCCAACGCCGTCGCCCGCGCGCGCGCCTCGAGCAGGGTCGCGCCGGAGGCACACGCGGTGATCACCCGCCCGCCCGCGCTCACCAGCTGATCACCGCTGAGCTTCGTGCCCGCGTGAAAGAGCTGAGTGCCCGCGGGCTGCGAGGTGGGCAGCTCGATCGCATCGCCGGTGCGCGGCGCTTCGGGGTAGCCCTCGGCGGCGAGCACGATGCCCACCGAAAAACCGGCGCGCTGGGGCAGCGTGGTGTTCGTGAGCGCTCCGCGTGCACAGGCCTGGAGCACCGGCACCAGATCCGTGTCGAGCTGCATCATCAGCACCTGCGTCTCGGGGTCGCCCAGGCGCGCGTTGAACTCGAGCACCCGGTGGCCGGCCGGCGTCAGCATCAACCCGGCGTAGAGCGTGCCCCGAAAAGAAATGCCGCGGCGGCGCAGCTCGGCCAGCGTGGGCGCGATGACCGTGCGCCCCACTTCATCGAGCTGCTCGGGGTTCAAGAAGTTCGCCGGCGCGTACGCACCCATGCCGCCGGTGTTGGGGCCGCGATCACCGTCGAACACCCGCTTGTGATCCTGCGAAGGCGCCAACAACGCGAACCGCTCGCCGTCACACAACGCCATCACCGACAGCTCGGGGCCGGTGAGCACCTCTTCGAGCAGGATCGTCTGACCCGAAGGCAACGCACCCAACGCACGGCACGCCTCGGCTGCTTCCTGCCCTGAGGTCGCGACCACCACGCCTTTGCCCGCCGCCAGCCCGTCGGCCTTCACCACCACCGGGCCCCAGGCCAGCGCGCGCGCAGCGGCCGCTTCGATGTCGCTGAAGAGCTCGAAACGCGCGGTGGGCACGTTGGCCGCCTGCATGATCTCCTTGGCGAACGCCTTGCTGCCTTCGATGCGCGCACCCGCAGCGTCAGGGCCGAAGACGTCGAAACCGGCGGCGCGCAGGGCATCGGCGACGCCCGCCACCAGCGGCGCTTCGGGGCCGACCACCACCAGGTGTGCCGACCGCTCCTTCGCCAGCGTCACCACCGCCGCGGCGTTGGTGATGTCGAGCGGCACACACTCACCGAGCGCCGCGATGCCCGGATTTCCCGGGGCCACCACGAGCGACTTCACCAGCGGGCTCTGCCGCAGCTTCCAGGCCAGCGCGTGCTCGCGCCCACCGCCACCGAGGAGGAGGATGTTCATTTTACAGCTGGTGCTTGTACAGGACGCGCTTGGCATCCCGGTAGAGCGGATCGCTCAGCAACACCGAGGTGAGCACCCGGCGCGCTTCGTCGGAGTTCTTCTGGGCCGCTTCACCTTCACCCAGGATCACCTTGGGGCCGAGCAGCTGCGGGCCGTACTTGAGCGAGGCTTGCGCGGCGACCTTGGCGAGATCGATCTTCCCCGCCATCGACTGCGCCTGGGCCTGACCGAAGTAGAGCATCGCGTTGTTCTTGCTCCCGTCCATGCCGCGAGCCGAGAGCTTGAGCGCCGCGCCCACGTCCTTGCGGCGCAGCGCCACCATCGCGCGGTAGGCGTAGGCGTCGGCGTTCTTGGGATCGATGCTGGTCACCTTCAAGAAGAACTTGTCGGCGCCCGCCACGTCTTCGGAGAACCAGGCCACCAGCCCTTCACACAACGACGGGCTCGGATCTTCGTCGAGGTCTTTCACCAACGCCGCGTACGCACCGATGGCCGGCTTGAGCAGGTCAGCAGGGCGAACATAGAGATGGGTGAGCGAAGGCACCGGCCGGCTGTTCGGATCGGCGCGCAGACCCCGCTTCAGACAGAACTCCCAGGCCTTGCCGTCTTTGCGCGCCTTGGCGGCCGCCGCGCCCGCGAGGAAGATCGCGTCGACCCTGCGGGGGTCGGCCTCCACCGTGGCCGAGAGCGTCTGAATCGCTTCGGGCAGGCGATCTTCGGCGATCAGCAACCGGCCCTCCAGCGTCGACTCGAGGTACTTGTCGCCCAGCTTGCCCTTGAGCCCATCGAGCTCGAGGCGCGCCGAAGACGACACGCCCTTGTCGAGCAGAATGAGGAACTTCTGCAGCCGTCCCGGCACGGAATCAGGGTTGAGCTCGAGCGCGCGGTCGATGGTGTCCGAGGCCTTGTCGGCATCACCTGCGATGCGCTGAATGGTGGCCAGGTGAACCAACGCGTCGGTCTTCTCGCCGCGCGGCACTTCGGCGTCGTCGACGATCGCGGTGAGCTGCTCCTCGGCGCCCTTCGAATCGTTCAGGTGCTGGTACGCGAGGATCGCCAGACCCAATCGGGGCCGGGCCGCGCGCGGGGCTGCTGCTTTCGCCGCTTCGAGCACCTTCTTGGCCTTCGGGGCATCGCCCACGTCCACCAGCAGGCGCGCCAGCTCTTCGGCCGCTTCCCACTGATCGGCGTCGAGCTCGAGCCTTCGCTCCAGCGCGCGGGTGGCTTCTTTGTAGTTGCCCTGAATCGCCGCGAGCTGCGCCTGGAAGAAGTAGGCGCGCTTGAGCTTGGGATCGATCGCCAGCGCCTCGCGGAAGTTCTGCGCGGCCTGCTGCGGGTTCTTGGTGAGCACCGTCTGGCCGATGGCCAGAGAAGCCAGGGCCCGGTCGCGAGGCGCCTTGCTGTTGAGCCCCCGTTCGGCGAGCACCTTGATGTCGTTCGGGTTGCCCTGCCGCGCGATCAAGAAGTGCGCGTGCGCCACGAAGACCCGCAGATCGCCGCTGCGCTGCTCGGCGGCGGCCAGCATCGACTCGGCCGCCTTCGCGGTGGGCTCGTCGATTTGACCGGGCTTGCCGAACGCCACCGAGAGCACCCAACCGGCCAGCGCCTGATCGTTGCCGGGGTCGAGCACCAGCGCCTGTTGAAAGGCCTCCTCGGAGTCGAGGTAGTTCTTGGTGGTGTCCTTGAGCAGCAGCTCTTCGCCTTCATCGACCAGCTGCTTGGCTGAAGAACCTTCGAGGTCGGGGTATTTGAGCCGCCACTGCTGAATGATCGAGTCGACCGGCCGCGTGCCGCCGGTGGGTTTGACCACCAACACCGGCCCCTTGTTGGCCCAGGGCTTCTTGATCACCAGGCCGGCGACCAGGCCGACCACGGCGAGCGCCGCGATCACCATGCCGATCATCTTGCCTTTGCCACCCGATGACTCTCCGCCGTCGCGCATCGCCGAACGCAGGCGCGCGCCGTCGTTCGCCCCGATGGGCGTGGAGGCGGGCGGGAACATCGGGGCCGCGGGCGGCGGGCCGGCCAGCCGTGCAGGCGCCGAAGGCCGCGCGGGCGGCGGCGGCGCTTCGGAGGTCACCGACTCGGCAGACTTGTTCCGGCACTCATCGCAGACGCCCAGCGCCTGATCGAAGGGGTCGGTCATGTCCTTGCCGCAGGTGCGGCACTTCACGCCGACGGCGGTGGCGTCGGCCGGCTTGCTGGGAAACGAGGGGGCGCGCAGGGCCTTGGGGGCCGACGGCCTCGACGCAGGAGGCGGCGGCGGTGCATCGCCCAGATCGAGCCCACCGCTCCCGAACGGAGAAGAAGGCGCCGAGCTCATCGGCGGAGGTGAACCGAAGTCGAACGGGCTCGGCGACGACGACGGGGGCGGTGCCACCGAGCCGAAGTCGAACGGGTTGGCGGCGGCCCCGCCCGGCGCAGAGGCGGCGAAGTCGAAGGGGTTGCCTCCGGCCTCAGGCGGCGGTGAGCCGAAGTCGAGCGGGCTGCCCGGATTGGTGGGGGGGGTGAAGTCGAAAGGTGAAGGGTCGGCGCTGGCCCCCCCCGCGGCGGGCGCGGTCTGACCGAAGTGCAGATCAGACCCTCCCGAAGCAGCGGGCGGCGGCGGTGGAGCTGCGCCCATGTCGAAGAGAAACGCCGAAGGCCCCCCGGGTGCCGCGGGTGCTTCAGGAGCGGCGGCCGCAGCAGGCGGAGCGTCGTCCTTCTTCACCAGCTGGAGATGCCGGCAGCGCGGGCACTGGGCGCGCACGCCCTTGGGAGTGACGAACTTGTCGTCGATGGCATACGCGGCTGAACACTTCTGGCAAACGATGCGCATTGAACTCAGTGACGAAAGTGGCGAACACCCGTGAAGATCATGCAGAGCCCATGCTCGTCAGCCGCGGCGATCACTTCGGGGTCACGGACCGAACCACCGGGCTGAACCACGCAACCGGCTCCTGCAGCCGCCAGCGCATCGAGACCGTCACGAAATGGGAAGAAGGCGTCTGAAGCCACCGCGCTCCCTTGCAGACGCGCACCGCCGCGCATCGCGGCAATCTTCACCGAATCCACCCGGCTTGTCTGCCCTCCTGCCTGCGCGAGCAGCTCCCGGGGCCCTGCGAAGACGATCGCATTGCTCTTGACGTGCTTGCAGATCTTCCAGGCGAACCGCAGCGCCTCGAGCTCTTCGGCGGTCGGCTGGCGCCTGGTGACCACCTTCCACTCGGAGGGCGGCTCCACCGCGTCGCGATCCATCACCAGCAGGCCGCCCGAGACACTGCGGGCGTCGAGCTGGGCGCGCGGCGTGGCCTGGGTCTGGGCCAACCCCGGCCCCGCTGAGAGGAGACGCAGATTCTTCCTGGCCCCCAGCACCTCGCGCGCCTTCGCGCTGTAGGAGGGCGCGATCACCGCTTCGAGAAACGTCTCGGCCAGCGCGGTGGCGGTCTTCTCGTCGACCTCGCGGTTGAGCGCCACGATGCCGCCGAACGCAGAGGTCTCGTCGATCGCGCGCGCGCGGCGGTAGGCCGGCTCGAGCTCGTCGGCCACGGCGACGCCGCAGGGGGTGTTGTGTTTGATCACCACCGCGGCCGGCTTGTCGGCGAACTCCAGCACCAGGCCCAGCGCCGCATCGAGGTCGAGGATGTTGTTGTACGAGAGCTCCTTGCCCTGGAGCACTTCGCTGAAAGCGACCGTCGGCTCGGCCGGCGCGCGGTGCTCCCGGTAGAAGGCGCCGCGCTGATGCGGGTTCTCTCCGTACCGCAGGCCCTGCGCCTTCACGAACGGCAAGGAGAGCTCGTCGGGGAACGCCTCGCCCTCCTGCTCGGCCAGCCAGCCGGCGATCGCCGCGTCGTAGGCCGCGGTGTGCGCGAAGGCCTTGCGCTGCAACGAGCGGCGGGTCTTCTCGCTCACGCTCTTGTCGGCCTGCAGCTCGGCCAACACGGCGCCGTAGTCGTTGGGGTCGACCACGATGGTGACCAGGGCGGCGTTCTTCGCCGACGCGCGCACCATGGCGGGACCGCCGATGTCGATCTGCTCGATGGTCTCGTCGCGTGAAGCGCCGCGCGCCACCGTTTCACGGAAAGGGTAGAGGTTGACCGCCACCAGGGAGATCGCCTCGATGCCGTGTTCGGCCATCTCGCGGGCGTCGCTCTCGAGGGTGGGCCGCCCCAGCAGGCCGCCGTGGATCTTCGGGTGCAGCGTCTTCACGCGCCCGCCGAGGATCTCCGGCATGCCGGTGTGGGTGGAGACCTTGCGCGCGGCCACGCCAGCGGCCTTGAGCGCCTCGAGGGTGCCTCCGGTCGAGAGCAGCGAGTACCCACAACCAATCAATCCCTGCGCGAACTCGACGAGTCCGCGTTTGTCCGACACCGAGAGCAGAGCGAGCACGAGGGGCGAGTACCAACCGCGTTCAGAGGGGTCAACGAAGGGTTGATCTGAATTATGGGGGTCGGAGGTCACCGATCCTTCGACCCCACCCTGACCCTCTCCGGAGGGAGAGGGGATCCCCTCACTTACTTGCGCGTGCGGTCGCCGAGGGGGCGGCCGTTGGCATCGCGGGGCGGCTCGGCTTCGGTCGCAGTGCGCACCTTCTCGAGGCCACGCGTCTCGACCTGGCGAATGCGTTCGCGGGTGAGGTTCATGATCTCACCGACTTCTTCGAGCGTGATGCCGCCCTTCTCCGCCACGTCGAGCGCGCAGGTGTACTCGAGCTCCCAGATTTCCTTGTCGGGAAAGTTGAGCTTGATGCTGCCCGTCTCGGGGTTCACGTCGAGGTACAGGTTGAACTTGCACGAGACGAACACGCAGGGTCGCGGGCTGCTGATGCAGTCGGCGCGCGACTTGGGGCGGCTGCCTGCGATCTCGGTGAGCAGGGCCTGCTCGTCGGGGTCGACCTGGCCCAGCAGGCGACGCTTGCGCAGATCGCGAGCCATCTCCTTTCGAGACATCGTCTTCGATCGACGGCGGTCATCGGACACGTCGTCGGACTTGAGCGGCTCGGCCTCGTCCTGGACTTCTGCGTTCATTCTCATCCCCTCCTGGGAAAAGTACGGCTCACAACTTCAAGACTGACTGGCGCCGGGGCGCGAAGTGACCGCGCTGCCGAACCTTGAAATCTCCTGCAACAGCTCATGGGTCTGCACCCGGAGCGATCGGAGCCGCGTGGTCAGCTCCTTCTTCTGCTTCTCGACCAGGCTCTTCTTGTCGAGCTGCGCTTCGTAGCCGTCGAAGACCTCGGTCAGCTCGGTGCCGGCCAGATCGAGATGATTTCGGAACACCATGAACGAGGCCTTGATGTCTTCGAGCGTCAGGCCCTGCGCCATCATCTGGCGGATCGCGTTCATCCGGCGAACCGACGACACCGGGTACAGCCCCTGGCTGCCCTGGTGTTTGCCTTTCTTCCCCACCCGGCGGCTCCGCGGCAGCAGCCCCGCCTGCACGTATTTGCGGAAAGTGGCCTCTGACAGCCGAGCCCCCTTGGCGACGAAGGCAGCCACGATCACCCGCGCGGGCAGGCCCTGAGCGTAGTCGCGCTCGATCCGCTCAATCTCCTCCGGCCGAAGAAGCTCCACGAGAAGTGACCCGCATCAAACGTTTGAGGTGAATCCACTCAAGCCCCTCGCCTCAGTGGAGGCGCATGAATAGCAGCTATTGAAACGAGGAGTCAACGGGGGTCGTGACATTTTGATCGTGATCGTGTCGCGTTACCGAGCGACCACCGATCACCCGCCCGAAGACAGGACAGGCAGATCGATCAGCCGACCGGCTTTGAGACAGGGGTTGGTGAGTCAGATCAGGGCGTCAGCGCAACCGATCGAAATCGCAGCGCAATCGACACAATCCTGATCTGACTCTTGTCTCCCTCGCCCTGCGAAGCGGGGAGAGGGTCGGGGTGAGGGGCCACCTGCGCCCGGCAGTCAGTCCTTGATCCACCGCAGATCGGAAGGCGGTGGCTGGTGGGCCAACAATGCCTCGACCAGCTCGGCGGGGTCGCTGCGCACCAACAGCAGCTCCTTCAAGCCCGCCGGAATGAAGCCGCGGGCGAGCGCCTGGCTGATCCACGCGAGCAGCGGCGCATAAAAGCCGTCGAGGTCGAGCAGGCCGATGGGCTTGCGGTGCAGCCCCACCTGCGCGGCAGTGAGCATGTCGAAGAGCTCATCCATGGTGCCGAAGCCGCCGGGCAACGCGATGAACGCGTCGGCCTTCTGGGCCATCAGCGCCTTCCGCGAGTACATGTCGTCGGTGAGGTGGTGCTCGGAGAGTTTCGGGTGCGCGAACTCCTGGCGCGACAAGCCACGGGGCACCACGCCGATGACGTGCCCTCCCCCTTCGATCACCGCGCTGGCCACCGCGCCCATCAGGCCGTGGTGCGCGCCGCCGTAGACGAGGTCGAGCTTGTTCGCCGCCAACGCGCGCCCGAAAGCTGCCGCGGCCTCGAGGAAGACGGGTGAGTCGCCCGGCTTCGAGCCACAGAACACGCCAACCCGTTGGATGCTCATACGTCCCGCTGCACGACCGTGTCGGTCAGCCAGTTGTGATCGTCGGCCGCGAGGTAGTCGAGGGTGTAGTGCAGCCCGCGGCTCTCTTTGCGGCGGGTGGCGCAGTCGACGATCAGGTGCGCCACGTCGGCGATGTTGCGCAGCTCGATCACGTCGCGCGTCACCTGGTAGTCCCAGTAGTACTGGCGGATCTCTTCGCGCAGCATGTCGAGGCGCCGCCGGGCCCGCGCGAGCCGTTTCCCCGTGCGCACGATGCCCACGAAGTTCCACATCAGCCGGCGGATCTCGTCCCAGTTCTGGCTGACCACCACGCGCTCATCGGAGGTGACCGCGTGACCGGGATCCCACTCGCGCACGTTCTGCTTCGAGATGCGGACCGTCTTCATCTCTTCCGCGCACTGCTTCACCGCGCGGTGCCCGAACACGAGGCCCTCGAGCAGCGAGTTCGACGCGAGGCGGTTGGCGCCGTGAAGCCCCGTGCAGCTCACCTCGCCCACCGCGAAGAGACCGGGCACCGAGGTGCGGCCGAACGCGTCGGTCACCACGCCGCCACACATGAAGTGCGCCGCGGGCACCACGGGTATGGGCTGCACCGCCATGTCGATGCCGAACTGTTTGCACGTGGCGTAGATGTTGGGGAACCGCTCGACCAGGTACGACTTGCCCAGGTGAGTCATGTCGAGGTGCACGCACTCGTCACCGGTGCGTTTGATCTCGGAGTCGATCGCGCGGGCCACGATGTCGCGCGGCGCCAGCTCTTGCCGTTCGTCGTAGCGCTTCATGAAACGTTCTCCGGTCGACTTCACCCGCAGACGCCCGCCTTCTCCCCGCAGCGCTTCGCTGATGAGGAAGTTCTTGGCGTCGGGGTGGAACAGGCAGGTGGGGTGAAACTGGTAGAACTCCATGTTCGCGATCTTCGCGCCCGCCCGGTACGCCATCGCCACGCCGTCGCCCGTCGCGACGTCGGGGTTCGAGGTGTAGAGGTAGACCTTGCCCGCGCCGCCGGTGGCCAGCACCGTCACCTTGCCGAGGAACGTGTCGATCACCCCATCGTCGCGCAGCACGTAACACCCCAGCGCGCGGCCATGCCCCCGGGGCGCAGCGGGATCGAGGATGAGATCGATCGCCGTGGCGTCCTGGAAGAACTGAATCTTGCCCGTCTCGTCACACGCCGCGAGCAACGCCCGCTGCACTTCGCGCCCGGTGATGTCGCCTGCGTGCACGATGCGCCGTTTGCTGTGGCCCCCTTCTCGGGTGAGGTCGAACTCGCCGTTGTCGCGTTTGTCGAACTCCGCGCCGACCGCGACCAGGGCCTTGAGGCGATCCGGCCCTTCACGCACGCAGATGTCGACGATGTCGCGCCGGTTGAGGCCCGCGCCCGCGATCATGGTGTCGTCGACGTGTTTGGCGAAGCTGTCTTCGGGCGAGAGCACTGCCGCGATGCCGCCCTGCGCGTAGACCGTGTTTCCTTCGGATCGACTGCGTTTGGTGAGCACCGCCACCGTGCCGTGCCTGGAGGCTTCCAGGGCGAAGCTGAGCCCGGCCACACCGCCTCCGAGGACGAGGAAGTCGAATTCACGAACCATGGCGGTTGTTTAAGCACCACCCCACGCCGAAGGGAGAAGACTTCCCAAGGAGGAATCGGAAGGACTTCACGGTCTGGACAGTTCTTTGCGGGGGCCGGCCGATCAGCGGTAGTGTCCCACCTCAACGATGCCTTTCAAGCCTGCCATTTTCCTCGCCCTTGTTCTGCCGACGGTGTCGTTTGCCGGCGGCATCTACAAGTACGTCGAGAAGGACGGCACCATCGTCTACACGAACGTGCCGCCCAGGGGCGCGCAGGCGAGGCAAGCGCGCAAGGTCGAAGGCGAGTTCCGCCCTGCGCCGAGCCCCGATGCACCTTCCCGCATCAGCGTGCGATCGCGCATCGCCTCAGGCGAGTTCGACGAGTACATCGACGAAGCGGCGGTTCGCTACAAGATGCCCCCCGCCCTCGTGCGCGCGATCATGCACGCCGAGTCGGCCTTCGACCCCAACGCCATCTCCGTGGTGGGCGCTTCCGGGTTGATGCAGCTGATGCCCGGCACCGCTCGCGAGATGTACGTGAAGGACATCTTCGACCCGAAGGACAACATCGAAGGTGGCGTGCGCTACCTGCGGGTGCTGGCCAACGAGTTCGACGGCGACATGGTGAAGATGGTGGCCGCCTACAACGCGGGCCCTGAAGCAGTGAAGAAGTACGGGGGTCAGGTGCCTCCGTACGCAGAGACCCAGGCGTACGTGCGCAAGGTGATCTCGCTCTACTTTCAATACAAGACGCAGGCGCAGGTCGCGAAGGGCGACGAGCGCTAGCGCCCATTAGACAACGGACACCGATGCCCACCAGTACGAGGGGACGAGATCCAGCCGTCGAGGAAGAGTTCCTCGGCGCGCTCTACAAAGGCGGCGAGCTGTTGGCGTCGGGCAAGATCGTCGAGGCACGTGAACACCTCGAGAAGGCGCACGGGCTGGCGCCCAGGAACGAGAAGGCCCAGAACCTGCTCGGGCTGGCCTACTTCAAGTTGGGGCTCTTCGATCAGGCCTCCGAGGTCTACGAGCGGCTGGTCAACGAGAACCCCACCGACGCGACGCTGCGGGTGAACCTGGGCCTCGTGTACCTGAAGACCAACAACCTCGAGCGCTGCGTGAAGGAGTTCGAGACAGCCACCGATCTCGAGCCGACCCACAAAAAAGCGCACAACTATCTGGGCCTCGCCCTGGCCCAGCAGGGCAGCTACGTGAAGGCCAGGGAGCACTTCGAGCTCGCCGGCTCAGAGCCGATGGCCGAGAAGATGTCGCGCGCGATCGCGGCCCAGTCCACCCCGTCGGGCATGCACGCGCCGGTCGCGCGCCAGGCCCCCATGAGCGTGGTGATCGGCGGAGATCCCGCTCCTTCTGCACCCCGCCCCGCTCCCGTCGCGCCCGCCCGGCCTCCGCCGGTGGAAGAAGAGACCATCGAGGTCATGAGCGACGAAGAGCTCCCCTCCGACGTGTACGTGGTGCCCGAAGAAGTGAACGTGGCGCCCGAGGCGGCGGCCACGCTCAACTCCGATTGGGGTGCGCAGCTCAGGCGCCCTGACGAAGACACCGCACAGGAGATGCGCTTCGCGGATGACGAAGGTCCTCCCGAGGCGTCGTTGCAGAACGTGCCGCCGCCGGTCGAGGAGATGCCGGTGCTCGACGCGGAAATCGAGCCGGTGCCTGAAGAAGAGGCCGCCCCGCCCGCTTCATCGACGCCCTCGTGGCTCACGATGGAGGCCAACGAAGCAGGCCGCGAGCAGACCGCGCCGACTGATTCGGGTGGTTGGGTGACTGAATCGGTCAGCGACGTGCCGTTGCCGCCTGCGGAAGCCGAAGCGGCGCCCGCGCAGGAGCCGCTGGGCGCCACCGACTCGCGCTGGTCTGAAGCGCCTGCGCAAGAGGCTGCGACGGAGTGGGTGACGCAGGAAGCGCCGCCTCCCGAACAGGCCGTCGCGGAAGATGGATCGTGGGCTGCCGCACCGCCGCTCGAAGAAATGCCGCCAGTGGTCGAAGACGCTTCGTGGGCCACGGCTCCTGTCGAAGCGCAGGCACCGGTTGCCGACGACGCCTCGTGGGCGACGGCTCCCGTTGCTGAAGAACCGGCACCGGTTGCTGACGACGCTTCGTGGGCGAACGCTCCGGCTGCTGAAGAACCGGCACCGGTTGCTGACGACGCCTCGTGGGCGACCGCTCCGGCTGCTGAAGAACCGGCTCCCGTTGCTGACGACGCCTCGTGGGCGAGCGCTCCGGCCGCTGAAGCAGCTCCTGCTGCCGACGACGCCTCATGGTCGACCGCGCCGGTTGCCGAAGCGCCCGCGGAAGCCCCGCTGCCGACCACGCCTGACGACGAGTCCTGGGCGACCGGAGCGGTTCAGCCGCTGCCTGAGCCGCAGTGGGCGACGGAACAGGTCACGGGCATCGAGCCCACCCCTGAGGCGCCGGTGGAAGAGCAGTGGTCTGCTCCGCAGGATCAGCTGAGTGAGGCGATCTCGGCTGCGGCGCCGCAGCCCGCGCTCGATCTGCCCTCCCCCGCGGCTTCCGCGCCGATCAACATCACCGTCGAGGAGCCGCAAGAAGCGCCTGCGCCCCTCGCTGCGCCTGCCGGCTACGCGCCGATGACCCCGCAGCGCCTGGTCGATCTGGGTGCCTCGGGCGCGTGGGTGCAGGAGCCTTCTGCAGGCCCGTTCCACATCAGCACCGATGGGCTGGCCGTGACGGTCGCAGGCGAGATGATGGTGCGCATGCTCGGTCTGGTGGCGATCGCGGGCAGCGTGCAGGTGACGCCCGAGAATCGTCGCCGCCGCGGCCGCTCGTCGCAGGAGCCGTTCGGTACCGGCGCAGCCCAGCTGCAGCGGGTCAGCGGAAACGGCGTGCTGTATCTCGAGCCGGGCCGCTCGAAGTTCCACGCGGTGGATCTCACGGATCAGAACGGCGTGGGCATCGACGACGACGGCGCGTACCTGCGTGAAGAGATGGTGTTCGCGTTCGAGGAGGCCATCTTCTTCGAGAACGGCCGCATCACCGCCGAAGGCCAGTCGCTCGAGTTGGCGCACCTCAAGGGCAACGGCAAGGTGCTGCTGCAGCTCGATGGTTCGTTGCGCGCGATGCCGATTCCCCTGGGGGCGCCGATGGTGGTGCCGCTGCATCGCGTGGTCGGTTGGTTCGGGCGCGTCACGCCCCGGCTGATGGGGTTTGGCGGCCGCGGCGCCGTGGAGCTCACCGGTGAAGGTTACGCGCTGCTCGGAACGCCTGCTGAGGGTCGCTGATGACCACTGAGCGCGAGACGAAGCAGAAGCTGCAGCACGAAGCGCGCCTCAAGAAGCGTGAGGAGAAGCAGCGCCGCAAGGACGAGAAGGTCGCGCGCAAGGAGGCCAAGAAGGTGGCCCGGCGCGATCGCCCGCCGTCGGTGCTGCTGCAGGAGTTCTGGAATCTCCCCAACATGCTCACGCTGGCGCGGATCTTCATGATCCCGCTCTTCGTGTGGCTGCTCTACGACGGGGATCCGTGGTTCTCGGTGATGGCGGCCTCGGTGTTCACCATCGCGGCGATCACCGACGTGGTCGACGGCTTCCTCGCCCGGCGCTGGAACATGATCACCGTCACCGGGAAGCTGCTCGACCCGATGGCCGACAAGCTGATCGTCGCGGCGGCGCTCATCATGATGGTGCGCCTGGGCCGGGTGCCCGCGTGGATCGTGATCATCTTGCTGTCGCGCGAGTTCATCGTGAACGGCTTGCGCCAGGTGGCCGCCAGCGAAGGGCTGGTCATCGCCGCGGGCCAGGAGGGCAAGTGGAAGACGGCCCTCCAGCTCGCGGGCATCATCGCCCTGTGCGTGCACTACACCCACCCCGTCTTCCTGTTGGTGGGCTGGTGGGACGTGAACTTCAACGTCGTCGGGAAGGTACTCATCTACCTTTCGACCATCTTCAGCGCCCAGAGCGCGGCGGCCTATTTTCAGGCTTTCCTCGCAAGACTTGGGCAGCGAGGACAAACAGAGCAGAAAAGCGCTTGACGGTTCGTCAGGCAGCGGGTTATTCCGCCGTCGCCTCACAGCGCTTCAAGACAGACGAATACGCGGGAATAGCTCAGCGGTAGAGCATCGCCTTGCCAAGGCGAGGGTCGAGAGTTCAAATCTCTTTTCCCGCTCCATAAGCCCCCTGGAAACAGGGGGCTTTTTTTTGCCTACGCGCCCGTCTCCCGAATGTCTCTCACTCGGGGCGTATCGAGCAGCTTCACCGCGTCCCGCTTCACATCTGGGGACAGGTGCGAGTACCGCAGCGTCATCTCGATGCTCTCGTGGCCGAGCAGATCCTGAACGGCCCTCAACGACACCCCCCGCATCACCAGATGACTGGCGAAGCTGTGGCGCAACCCGTGGGTGGTAATCCTCTTCGCGAGCCCGGCCTTCAAGCAGGTCTTGGGAACGACGTCCTTCAACATGCTGTGCGTGAGCCGCTTGCCGGCCCTTCGCTGCGTTCAGACGCGGGACGTCGGGCTCGACGTGTTCGGGCTCAACCCAGATCTCGTTCATGAAGCCACCGAACTTGTGGTCCACGTCGGGACTGACATCCAGACCGACCTGGCCGTCTTTGTTCGAGCCGGTCACCCGAAAGGTCTTTCCAACGGAGAATTTGAGGACAGCGCGAGTCTCAGCCGGTGCAGTTGCTGCCCATGGTGGCAGCCGCCTCAAACGTCCCCATGCAACGCCCCGCCGCTCGCCCATGGTGAGGAACGTAGCTGCGTTTCTTGTCGTGTGCCGCGCGATCGACTCGGTGGCCAGCCTCCGCTGTCGCGCAGCTACCCCCGTCGGCTACCGTCTGATTCATGTCGGCCAAAAAGGTCGTTCAGCAATTCGAAAAACTCGTCGAAGCGGACCCCACCAACGCCGGTCTCCTTCAGAAACTTGGCGAAGCTTGTCAGCGGGCTGGCGACAACATCAAGGCAGCCGACGCCTTCGCCCGCGTCGGTGAGTGCTACGAAAGGGACGGCTTCTTTCTCAAGTCCGTGGCCTTGCTCAAGCAGGTGCTGAAGCTCAACCCCGAGCGGAACGACATCAACTTCAAGCTGGCGGACCTGCACCTCAAGCTCGGACTCTTGCGCGAGGCGGTCGCCTACTTCCATATCGGGTTGGAGGAGGCACATCAAAACAGGGATCACGCGACCTGCCTCGCCACATCCAAGAAGCTCATCGAGGTGGAGCCACACAAGCCACAGTTCCGGCTCTACTTCGCGCACCTGCTCCTGTGGGCCGAACGGAAGGAGGAGGCGAGATCTGAGCTTGTGGATGCAGCGAGGCTGCTGCGTGCCCACCACCCCGACCTCGCGGCGACCGCAGAGGCCATCGAGTTGAAGCCCGGCAGGGACTCGACCTCGTCAGAACTGGCCGCCGTGAGGGCCCTGCGCTTCGAACTCAACGATCGCACCAACCTCGAGCGGGACCTCCTTCTGCTGGATTTCGAGCAACCGAACTAAGAGGGCGGGCAGCGTCTCCCGAATGTCTCCCGCGAGGGGGCGGCGGGAGCAAGATCGGGACATGTCGAGCAAGAGCGTCCGCGAGACCGAATCCCTCGAAGGACCGGGCGTGTGGGTTGAAAGGCGAGTGCCATCACCGGGTTGGCCAAGTGCCTTCGAGGGAGTTCAAATCTCTTTTCCCGCTCCAGAATGCAGTGAAGAAGCCCCGGTACCCCCGGGGCTTTTTCTTTGCGGGGTGCCTTCATGTTCCGCTTCGAACTCAGAGGCATCGAGACCATCACGCCCTGGGGTCCAGCGACGGCTCCAACCCTGAGTTGGTTCGGCCTGAGCGACGGTTGGTCCTGGCTGCAGCTGGGAGGGCAGGAGGTGCTGCGTGCCGCGGATGCTTCTGGCGAGAGCCCGCCGTACCTCGACTACCAGGTGGTCCGCCTCTGGGAGGATCTGCTCGACCTACTCCCCTCTGCGCTTGCTCCATTGCCTGCTGACGTCGCCGCTGCACTCCGCGACGAAGACAGCTGGCTGACCCGTGTCGAAGGCGACTTGCTCGAGGTCGATGAGAACGGGCTGAGCTTCTGGTCGAGGCGCAAACTCAGCCTTCTCCACCTCTCGGCGCCCCCGAGAGTGTGGTTCTGGCGTGACGGTCACGACCTGCGCGTCGTGTGGCGTCCTGCGCAAGAAGATCGAGGGCACTGGGTGGCCGCGTCGGGCAGCTTGAAGATGCCCGTCGCGACGTTCCTCGCGGAGGTGCGGTCATTCGATCAGGCGTTTCTTTCGGCGATGCAGGAGCGCGTGGAAACCATCACGAAGGCGGGTGGCATTCCGGGCGTGGCGATCGATCTCGCCCACCTCGACCACGAACAACGAGAGCGTGCGACCTGGCTCGAGAACACACTGGCTCGCCCCGCCCCCGATGAAGACTGGGGGGCCGTTCGTCGACTCCTGGCAGCTCCTCGGGCGTGAATCCGGATCAGTGAACCGCAGGCGCTCGCTTGGCGGACGCGACTTCGGCCACCCGGGCGATCCTCTCGGGAACATGCCCTTCGAGTTGGCGGAGAATTGCGTCGGAGAACGCCGGCAAGTCATCTGGCTTGCGCGAAGTGATGAGATTGCCGTCTTCCACCACTTCCCGGTCGACCCATCGCGCGCCGGCATTGATGAGGTCGGTCTTGATCGAAGGCCACGACGTGACGGTGTGGCCCTCTGCGATGTCCGCCTCCACCAGCATCCAGCCGGCGTGGCAGACAGCAGCGACGGGCTTGCCGGCGTTGAAGACGTCGCGGGTAAACCCCACCATCCCGATGTCCTGCCTCAGGTGATCCGGTGAATAGCCGCCGGGGATCACGAGCGCGGCGAAGTCGTCGGCGCTGACTTCTCCGATCGACTTCTCGCTCATGACCTTCTCCTGGCCCTTCTTTCCCTCGAGCCGACGGCCTGCCTCGCGACCGATCACCACGACCTCGTAGCCAGCGGCCTTGATGCGATCGTACGGAACGCGGAATTCGGAGTCCTCGAACATCGAGTCGAGAATGAAGGCGACGCGGGCCTTCGGTGCAGGTGCCTGAGTGATTTCTTGAGCCATGGTGTTCGAACTCAACTGCACGTCGCACGCCACCGCCGCCCGCTCGCTCAGACGCCGACCGCGCTGCACATTTCCGCCGCACTCCTGGGAGCCCCTGCCCGAGCCGTCCGATCGGATGGCTTAGACTCGCCGCATGGGACTCCTCACCTTCAGCATCAACGTCACCCTGGACGGCTGCGTCGACCACCAGGAGGGCATCGCCGACGACGAGACACACGCCTTCTTCACCCGCCTCATGGACGAGGGCGGGGCGATGCTGTGGGGCCGCGTCACCTACGAGATGATGGAGAGCTACTGGCCGGCGGTCGCTCGCGGCGAAGTGGACGCGCCGCCAGCGCTGCGCGAGTGGGCGCTCAAGCTGGAGGCCAAGCCGAAGTACGTGCTGTCGTCGACGCGAACGGACTTCCCGTGGACCAACAGCCACCACCTCTCCGGCGACCTGCGCACGGGCGTGCAGCACCTCAAGGACACGACCCCGGCCGGCGTGCTCCTCGGGAGCGGCAAGCTCGCGACCGAGTTGGACCGGCTGGATCTGATCGACGAGTACAAGTTCCTCGTCCACCCCCGGATCGTCGGCCACGGCCCGACCCTCTACCAGGGCGGGCTGCCCAGCACGCGACGGCTCGAGCTGGTCTCGGCGAAGCCGCTCCGCTGCGGCGCGGTCGCCATGCACTACCGGCGCGCGCGCTGACACAGCGCAGCCCACGTTCTCGTCACCTGGCCAGGCGCCGCTTGAGCTTCACCGCGGCCCACGCGAGCGCGCCCAGCATCACCGCTGAAGCAAAGCCGCCGAAGAATCGGATTTTGTACTGCACGGCGGACTCGCCGAGGTACCGCCCGGTCACCTGCCAGCGGCCCTCGCGCTTCTCCCAGGTGTCGACGACCCCCGAGTCGAGCTCGAACGGAATCGGCGAGACCCGGAAGAACAACTTCGAGTTCACGGTCGCGTGTTCGCCCCTGACGCGCACGTCGAAGTTCTCGTAGCGGAAGGCGCTCCAGTTCATCTTCACCGCGTTCGCGATCCACTCGTCCCGCGGTACCTGGGTCGTGTCTCCCGCTCCCGTGAGCGAGAACTCCGGAGCCAACAGCGCCTGCAGCGCGGGCTCATCTTTCTGCGCGATGGCCTGCATCCACTCCAGCGACAGCCGCTGCAGCGCCTGGTGCTCCGTCTCGCTCGCCCAGGCCGGAACGGCACACAACACCCCTGCCACCGCCAGACTCATGAACCGCATGGTGCACCTCCGACTACGGCGCGATGGCCGGCGGTTTGTAGATCAACACGTCGCCCGTCGTAGACCGCGCGAGCACCAGCACGTGGCGCAGCGGGCTGTAGCGAATGCGCCCGTACACACCGTTGGGCGGAAACGCGCCGGGGTCGTCGCCCGTGGTCGTCGACGTGACCCAGGCGTTGGTCGCGGGGTCGAGCCACGCGAGGTCGCGACCACCGGTCCACGCCACGAAACGATCGAGGCCGCGCACGTATTCGAAGCCGAGCTGCGAGCGCAGTGGCGCGCTCAAGCCCGTCGAGGTGATCGCCGTACGAGGCACGCCGCCCGCCGCGAGGTCCCACTGCTGGAGCGTCACGCCGTCGCTGGTGATCACCAGTCGGTTGCGCGAGGTGTCGACCGCCGCGCCCGAATAATACGACGCCGTGGCCGCGCCGCTGGGCAACGACTCCCATGCGTCGGTGAGCGCGTCGTAGCGCGCGAGGCCCCCGCTGCGCGCGTAGTAGAGACGGCCCTGCGCGTCGCTGGCGCTGGTGCCTCCAATCTGAATGCCCGCGTTGTCGGCCTTGCGCAGCCAGCGGCCGGTGGAGAACTCGAAGGCCATCACCCGCCGCGACGTCGCCTGGCCCGAGGGGTACAGCGCCGACGAGCCGAGGTTGTAGAAGAAGCCGGTGGCCGACGAGAACGCCACGTTGCCGTAGGTGTGCGTGCTGCGCGGCTGCTGATCGTCGAGCTGCGAGGCGATGGCCGGGTCGTCACACTTGTCGGGCAACACGTAGCCAGAGGGCGTGAGCCACCCGACCGGCACGGTGAAGCTGTTCGCGCGCGGGTAGAGGCCGCAGGTCTCGGGGCTCTTGTCGTAGAACGCCGGGGGAATCGGGGCCCCATCGGCCAACCCGTCGAGCGGAGCAGGCAGCTCGGTGTGCCGCCGCCACGCCATGCTCCCGAGATCGAAAGCGAAGACGTTGTTGAAGAAGCTGTCGCCGTGGCCACCGCCGAAGATGATCAGCCGATCGCGCAACGAGTCGAACGCGCCGCCGCCCCACGCATCCATCACCAGATCGCAGGCGTAGTGGTTCGTCGATTGAGGACACACCGCGTCCATGCGCGTGCCGGCCAGCGCCTTCCACGAGTTGGGCGGCATCGCGGCGATGACCGCGTCGATGGGGCCGGTGCCCGCATCGATCGGCTCGACCATGCCCGCGTCGGGAAGCTCCGAGCCTGCGTCGGTCGACCTCACTCCCGCGTCTTCTTCGCTCGATGCATCGGGCAGACCCGTGACCATTCCCGAGCAACTCCACAGCACACCCGCGCACAGCACCGCTGACAGCTTTCGCACCGGCACAGTGTACGCAAAGCCCGTCGCTGGCGCCCTCACCCCGACGCGCTCCCCGAGGGAGAGTGAGTTCACTTCACGACGTGAGATCCCACAGCAGCCGGTAGTAGCGCGCCCGCTCTGGATCGGGCGACACGCCATACGCGTCGAGCAGCGCGCCTTCGTAGCCCTGCCCGTAGTTCCACTGCGCGCTCCAACAGGCGATGGCGAGATCGGACCACCGATCTGCCACGCCCAGCGCTCCGAGATCGACGTGGCCGGTGCAGTGGCCCTCGTCGTCGATCAACGTGTTCGGCCCGGTGGCGTCGCCGTGGCACACCACGAGTTTGTCGACCGGCGGTGAAGCAGCGAGCTTCGCGAACGCTTCGTGAACTTCCAGGTCGCGGTGCGAGGGGTGCCAGGTCGACCGCTGCACCTTGCCGACCGCCGCAAGCCTGCGCAGCTCGACGAGCAGCACCGCCGGTTCCGCCGAAAACGGGCACTTCTCGACCGGCAGCCGATCGTGAAAGGCCCGCAGCCCCGCGCCGATCGCTTTGACCGCGCTCGCCGGATCGCTCTTCCAGCGGCCCGAGACGCCGCTCTCTCCGGGGAGCGCTCGCGTCACCAGCCAGGAGCCGGAGCCATCGGCGCCGTGGGCGAGCACTTCGGGCACGTGCCCCCACTGGCGTGCCCAGACCATTCTGACTCTCTCGGCTTCGGTCGCCTGGCGGCTGTCGCCCGGCGTCCACTTGCAGAACATGCGATCCGAGCCGCTGCCGATCTCCCAGGTCAGGCCTCCGAGATCGTTTCGCCAGATGAGGTGGGCAAGGCGCCCGGCGGCGAGTGCTGCCACTCGCGGCGGTACGGGCTGATTCTCTTTCGGCCGTCCTGCAACCATTCGTCCTCACAGCATCTCACCTTCGTACCGCCCTCACCCCTACCCTCTCCCGAGCGGAGAGGGCGACAATGTAGGCGTAAAGAGAAGGATCATTTCAGGCGAAATTCAGGTCCACTCCCGCTCAGAGAACCATTCGCGCCCTTTTGCGCAGGGAGATTGACCGTGAGCACCATCGACGCTGCCGCCGCCGCCGCCGCCCGTGAAGCCGCCATCCGTGCCGCCCAGGAGCGCGCTCGCAAGGCCGCCGAAGAAGCCGCCCGCAAGGCCGCTGAAGCCGCTGCCAAGAAGGCCGCCGCTGCTGCTGCGAAGAAGGCTGCTGAAGCCGCCGCTGCCAAGGCTGCCGTTCAGGTGCGCGCCAAGAAGGGCTTCGGCAAAGACGAGCTGTCGACCGGCCTCGGCTCTGCGCTGAAGGCCAGGAGCCTCTCGGCCACCGGCGCGAACCTCAAGCCGCTGCAGATCGCCTCCGACGCCAAGACCTTCAAGGCGACCGACCTCCAGCAGAACCCCAACAAGCAGATCGAGGCCAAGAAGAAGTCCGCCGTCGAGCAGCTGGGCGAGAAGGCCCACACCGCGCTCACCAAGCTCGGCCTCAAAGACGAAGACCTGCTCGAGGCCGGCAAGCAGGCGCTGCCCGAGCTGAAAAAGGCTGGAGAAGCCGCCGCTGACGGCAAGTGGGACGAGGCCGTGAAGAGCCTCGAGGCCGCGGGCCGTAAGGGCGCCGTCGATCTCGCCAAGAGCGCCATCGAAGGGCTCGCCAAGGAACACCTCACCGGCCCCGCGAAGGAGATCCTCTCCGACCCGAAGGTGGTCGATCAGCTCTTCAAGTCTGCCCCCGGCGCCATCGACAAGATCATCGACGGCAAGATCGGCCCCGCCCTCAAGGGCCTCGCCGCCGACAAGCCGCTGCGCGACGCGGTGCTCACGGCCGCCATGAAGGACGAGGGCTTCGCCGGCAACATCAAGCAGCTCGGCCTCACCACCGCCGACCTCAAGTCCGTCGGCGACGCCCTGCCCTCGATCATCGAAGCGGCCGAGAAGCTCGCCAAAGACGACGGCCTCGGCGCGATCGACGCGTTGGCCGATGCCGCCAAGCAGGCGCCTGAGGTGGTCGCCAAGGCCATCGAAGCCGCCGCCGTCAGGCTGCCCGACGGGCTCGCGAAGACCATCCTCTCCGATCCCAAAGCCGCGCTCGCCATCGCCAAGGCCGGCCCTGACGCGATCAAGACCGCGCTGAAGGATGGCCCCAGGGCGCTCGAGCAGCTGCTCGGCAACAAAGACCTGCGCGACCCGGTGATCAGCGCCGCGATGAAAGACGACGCCTTCAAGGCCCAGGTCACCAAGCTCGGCCTGACTGAAGCCGACCTCAAGCAGGCGGGTGATGCGCTGCCCAGCCTCATCGACGCCGCACAGGCCTTCTCGAAGGAGCCGCCCGACACCAGGGCCGCGCTCAACGCGCTCGCCGATGCTGCCACCAAGGCGCCCGAGCTGGTCGCCAAGGCCGTGGTGAAAGCCGCCAGCGGTCTGGAAGACGGTGTGGCGAAGTCGATCCTCACCGATCCCAAGGTCGCCGCGCAGTTGGCGAAGGGCAGCCCCGACGCGCTGCGGGCGCTCGCCAATGGTGACGTCGCCAAGGCGCTGGGTTCGGTGGCCAGCAACAAGCCGCTGCGTGAAGCGGTCATCGATGCCGCCTTCACCGACACGAAGTTCGCCAGCGACATGAAGGAGCTCGGGCTCAACGCGGTCGAGCTCAAAGAAGGCGCTGACGCCCTGCCCGACGTCTTCAAGGCCGTGCAGGCCGTCGCCAAGAACGACATCCCCGGTGCCCTCGCGGCGCTGCGCAACGCGGCCGAGAAGGCGCCGGTGCTCACCGCGAAGATCACCAGGGGCATCGCCGATCAGCTGCCTGCCGGGCCCGTGAAGGATCTGCTCAGCGACGCGAAGCTGGCCAGGCAGCTCATCACCGATCCTCAGTTCCATGGCGCCGTGAAGCAGATGCTCGATGGCGATGTGGTCGGCGGGCTCTCCAACATCCTGCGCAACGAGACCGTGCGTGACGGCGTGCTCGACGTGGTGGCGAAGAACGCCGACGTGAAGCAGGCGCTCCAGAAGGTCGGGCTCACCAACGCCGATCTCAAGCAGGCCGGTGCGGCCGCTCCGCACGTGCTCGACGCGATGAAGCAGCTCGCCGATGGCCAGCCGCAGCAGGCCCTCGAGTCGCTCGGGAAAGCCGGCGCCGCTGCGCCTGCGCTGCTCTCGAAGATCGGCGGCGCGATCTTCGACAAGCTGCCCCCCGCACTGAAGGAAGGACTCACCAAGCTGGGCGTCACCGCAGCCGACATCAAGGAAGCGCCGCTGGCGCTCCCTGACCTGGTCACCGCTGGGAAGAAGGCAGTCAAGGGCGACTGGAAGGGCGCGATCGACGCCGTGCTCGACGCTGGAGAAAAGGCGCCCACGCTCGCCACCAAGCTCATCCAGAACGCGGGCAAGGCCCTGCCTGACGGCCTCGCGAAGAACCTGCTCACCGACCCCGCAGTCGCCGCCTCACTGGCGGGCGATGCCACGTTGCACGACGGCATCAATCAATTGCTCGACGGCAAGCTGCTCGATGGCGCGAGCACCCTGCTCCACAACGACGCTGCGCGCGACGCGGTGTTGAAGGTGGTCGCCAACGATCCGGCGGTGAAGAAGGCGCTCGAGGCGGTCAAGCTCACGCCGGCTGATCTGATCGAAGCGGGCGCGGCTTCGCCCCACCTGCTCGACGCGGCACGGCACCTCACCGCCAAGCCCATCAAGTGGCAGGAGGCGCTCGACTCGATGGGGCAGGCCGCCAGCGCCGCGCCCGAGCTGCTCAACAAGGTGGGCGAGGCGATCTACGCCCAGCTCCCCCCGAGCGTGCAGAGGCGGCTCGAAGGTCTGGGCCTGACACCCACGATGTTCAAGGAAGCGGGTCAAGCGCTCCCCCACCTCGTCAACGCCGCCAAGGCGTTCGCCGAGGGCAAGCCGCAAGACGCGCTCAAGGAGCTGGGCCAGGTCATCGGCGCCGCCCCCGAGCTGGTCACCAGGGCCATCACCACCATCGCCGGCAAGCTCCCCGAGGGCCTCGCGCGCACGCTGCTGACCGACCCGGCCACGGTGAAGAACTTCCTCACCGACCCCGACGTGAAGGACGTCGCCAGCAAGCTGCTCAATGGCGACGTGACGGGCGCCCTGCGCGAGCTGGGTGAAGGCCTGCGCACCGGCTCCGACAGCCCGCTCATTCACGACATCGCCGCGGCGATCATCAAGGATCCGAAGCTCTCTGCGAAGTTAAAGGAGTTCGGCATCGAGAGCGCCGACGACATCGTCTCGATGGGCGCCGTCATCGGCGACACCTTCGAGCTCATCGACGATCTCGCGAACCAGCGCTGGGGCGAGGCCATCAAGGGCCTGGGCGCCATCGCCGCCGATCTGCCCGACGGGCTGCGCACCAAGATCATCGACACCCTGGGCGACAAGATGGGCCTGAGCCCCGAGCTGCGCACCGTGCTCTCGGGCGTGGTCGACGCGATGGGCGACCCCGAAGTGCGCGACGCGATCGGCGACGCCTTCGCGGCGTTCAAGAGCGGCAACCCGGCCGATTGGATCAAGGGCCTCGCCAACGCCGGCCGCGTCATCGCTGATCAGAGCCCGGATCTCGCGATCTCCTTTCTCGATACGCTCTCGCACCTGCCCGGTTCCGTCGGCGCCTTCTTCTCGGATCACGAGCTCAACGAGTCGCTGGTCAAGTCGGGCTCGGTCGAACACATCTTCACCGCCGTCGAGAAGCTGGCCGAAGGCGACGTGGTCGGCGCGGTCAAAGAACTGGGCAACGCCTTCGGCTCGCTGCTCACCATGGGCGACCACTTCGAGGTCGGCCCGTACGGCGCCCTGGGCTTCAACTGGGGCCCCAAGGAGCTCCCCATCGGCAAGGAAGGTCTCGAGGCCGTGGGCCGCTTGATGAAGCAGTTCGTCGAGGCGCTGCCTGCCCCGGTGAAGGAGTTCCTCGAGAAGAAGATCGCCAGCGTGGTCGCCAAGGCGGGCTTCCGCTCCATCCCCGTGGTCGGTCCGGCCATCGGCCTGGTCGAAGATGGTGTCGAGCTCTTCAACGACTTCAAGAACGGCGAAGACGGGCTCACCACCGCCATCGACGCTGCCAGCCTGGTGGTGAACGGCGCGAGCATCTTCCCGCCGTTCCAGGCGGCCGCTCAGCCCCTCAAGGTGATCATCGGCATCGGCGAAGGCCTGAACGAGACCGTGCAGTTCGTTCAGGAGATTCAGGACTTCGGCGAACAGTTCACCGGAATGGCCGCGTAAGCCTCAGTCGATCAACGAACGCTGGCGAAGGAAGGCCAGCGTCGCGTCGACCTTCTGCTGGGGGTTGAGCCCTGGCGGGAGCTCGAGGTACCGATCAGCGCTCAGGTACTTCTTCACGCGCGCGGCGACGAAGTCGTGCGCCGACTTGCGAAAGTGTTCGTACGGAACGCGCTCCGCGCCCTGAGCGGTGTTGGCGGCGAGCTTCTCCACCGACGACCAGTCGACCACGCAGGCGGCGATGGGCTGGGTGTAGACGAGCCACGCAGTGCCGTACAAACCGAGCTTCGGCTCCTGGCCGTGAGCCGCTTCGAAGACCCGCCGGTAATGCGGCGCCAGCTTCTCAGCCTCGAGCACGGGGTCCTTCACCTGCAGGAGCACCTTGCGGGCCGCTTCGTCTTCGCCCATCGCATCACCGATGGCGTCGTTCGACACTGGCTTGAAGTGTGCGCGCTTGAAGACCTCCTGTGCCCAGGGGGATGACTCGTCAGGCGGTGAATCGAGGACGATGAGTTGTTGGCTCATCATGCGAGCCTAGCAACGCCTGCGTCCGATGAGCCCGGGTTCTTGAGTCTCACGCCGAGCGGGCAACCGAACCGAGAAGGGGGGCCCTCTTCGGTGGAGTTCACCTCGATCGGAGGCCCTTCAGGGCAGGTTGAAGGTGGTGATCGTGCGGCCCGCGCCCTGGTTGCCGCCGTTCGCGTCGCCGGGCTGAAACTGCCCGCAGTACCAGCGCGTGATCCCGTTGGCCCGCACCTCGACCTCGTAGGGGATGGGGCCCGGGCCCGAGCAGTGCTGGTAGTACACGACGCGCACGATGTACGGGCCGCCGGTGGGGGTGACGCCCGGCGAGTAGATGATGTTCTCCACGTTGATGTTGTCGATCTCACACGCGGCATTCGAGTCGACGTCGAGCCAGCCCTTCGCTCCACAGTTCGGGATGGGAATGGGGAACGGCAGCGGCGGCGCGTTGGGGTTGATGCCCGGCTTGGCGTAGTAGATTTCGCAGGTGCCTCCATCGGGCAGCGGCTCGACCAGGTGCAGATCGAGATCCTGCGGCTGGTTGAAGCGCAAGGTGACCTGCACCGGGCCCGAGCGCCCGCGCAGCTGGCACTGGTTGCTGATGCACTCGTAGCCCTTGGGGCACTCGGAGGTGCACGACATGGTGCCCGCGTCGAACGGCAAGCAGCGGCTGGTCATGCCTGCGTCGTCGAAGGTGGGCTGGCCCGAGCCGCCACCACCGCCGCCGGTGTTGCCGGCCATGCAGGTGTTGGTGCCCAGATCGCAGACGCTGCCGGGCACCGGGCAGTCGTCGGGCGAGACGCACTGCACGCAGGCGCCGTTGGGGAAGACGGTCGGGTCGCACGCGGGGGTCGAGCCGCTGCAGCCATTGCCCACGGTGCACACCACGCACTTGCCCAGGCCCGCGTTCGAGATGGTCTGACAGATCGGCGTCGCGCCGCTGCAGCCTGCGGTCTCCGTGCAGGTCTTGCAGCTGTTGGTGGCGGGATCGCAGATGGGCGTGGTGCCGAAGCAGGTCATCGCGCAGCCACTGCCCGCGTCTTGACCCGAGCCGCCGCCCGAAGCGGAGCCGCCACCCGCTCCGCCGCCGAGACCTGAGCCGAGGGGCGTGGCGCACTTGCCGGTGAGCGGATCGCAGGTGAGCCCGGTGCCGCAGCGCACGCCTTCACATGGATCGTTCGAGGTGGGCCCGCACTGACATCCGAACCAGGCAGAGACGAAGAACGCAATGGCGAAGACCCGGAGCTTCATGAGCCCTGCTCTACCATTCTCTTTCGCCCCAATCTCCCTCTCCCCGAGGGGGAGAGGGTCGGGGAGAGGGCTTACCGAGCCCGAGGTTTCCGGCCACGAGAAGGCAAAGCCTTCAACAACTCGAGCGCCTCCTTGGTGTGTTGCCACACGGTCATGGCCTTCACGCTGCCCTCCGAATCAGCCTGCAGCACGGTGCGAGCGGCCAGCGCGAGCTCCGACAGCCGCTCCTGAATGAGCAACATCTGCATGGCGACCTCCTCCCGGAACGCGCCGTCATGCTCGGAGTGCTGGGCCTGGTTCTTCGCGTTCAAAGCGAGCTGTTCCAACACCGGCCCCAGGTCCACCGGCGCCGCAGCGGGAGCAGCGACCGGCTGAACGCGAACGGCCTCCGACAACTTCTCCAGATACGGAGTCAGGTCGACCGCCGGCACATTGTTCTTCGCGAGCGACTTCCCGAGGGTGAGCACGGCTTCCCGCAGCCCCTCGAGCCGCGCGCTCACATCAGGTCGAGGCTGAGAGATGGCCGCCACCAGCGCATCGATCCGCGGACCCACCAGATCCACCTTCGGCTCTGCTGACTCGGTGGGCGCCTTGCGAGACGCCGCCTCGATCATCACGTCCTTGAGCTGACCCAGCTCCACGCCGAGTGAAGCAATCGAGCCCGTCACCCGCACCACGGGATCGTCCTCCGCCCCACCCTGCACCTGGATGCGCTTGAAGCCGCGCTTGAGCTCTTCCCACCGCGTGCGCTGCACCGGGCTCTGCCGCTTCCGCAACTCCGCCAGCTTGAGCAGGTTCTGCTCGGCAGCCGCGGTGAGCGTCTGCGACTCAGAGGCGTAGTGGCCATCGAGCAACACCTCGAGCTCGGCGTCGGTCATCGCGGCGACGATCTTCTCCGCGAGCTTGCTCATGTTGCGGTAGCTGCCCTGCAGCTTGAAGGGCGGCTCGGTGCGGAACCGATCATCTTGCGAAGCGCTCTTGATGTACTCCTGGTTCACCATCAGGAGCGTCTTCTGCACGTACGAGAAGCGCCGGGTGACCTCGACGATCTCGTTCAGCTCGGCCGCGCTGTACCCGTGCTCCATCTCGTTGACCGAGATGGCCCCGCCCTGCGCCATCGCCAGCACCCGGTGCAGATCGCCCGTGGAGCGGGTGAGCAGCGGAGCGGTGACCGCGTTCGCCGTGAGCGCGTTCTCCAGGTAGCTGAGCGCGAAGAGATCCTGCTTCCCGCCGAGGATGTCGCCCAGGTTGTAGGTGTCGGCGCGGTTGGCGAGCATGTCGGGAATGCGGAACCGCTCGCCCGACTCGGTGTACGGATTGCCGGCCATCACCACGCAGAACTTCTTGCCGCGCAGATCGTAGGTGCGCGTGCGGCCATTCCACACGCCTTCGACCTTGCGGGTGGCGTCGCACAACGAGATGAACTTCTGCAGCAGCTCGGGGTTCGTGTGCTGAATGTCGTCCAGGTACAGCATCACGTTGTTCCCCAGCTCGAAGCTGAAGTTGATGCGATCGACCTCTTGCCGCGCCGTGGCGTTGGGCGCCTCGGTGGGATCGACGCTGACCACCTCGTGACCCAACGAGGGGCCGTTCACCTTCACGAAGGTGAGGCCGAGACGGCTGGCGACGTACTCCATCAACGTGGTCTTGCCGTAGCCGGGCGGTGAGACGAGCAGCAGCAGGCCCATGCGATCGGTGCGCTTGTTCTCGCCGGCCACGCCGAGCTGCTTGGCGAGGTTGGCGCCGATCAACGGCAGGTAGACCTCGTCGATGAGCCGGTTGCGCACGAAGCTCGAGAGCACCTTGGGCTTGAGCTCGTCGAGGCGCAGCTTGTGGCGAGCCTCCTCGAGCAGCACCCGCACCCGGGCGCGGTACTTCTGCCAGGAAGGCGTGCGCTCTTCGCGGAACCAGGTCATGCGCTGCTCGAGCTCGTCGATGCGCACCATGAGGGTCTGCGAGGTGATGCGCGGGTGCTGGCCAAGCAGGCCCTTCGCCTCGAAAGCGAGCGGCGCCGACGAGATGTCGCGTGACAGCACGTGTTCGTCAGCTGCGATCAGGGCCGCCGCTTCGGGCACCACGAGCAGCCAGTCTGCCGATCGGGGACCCGCCTGCTTCGCGTGGGCCTCGAGCCACTCCCGCGAGAGGCGGAAGCGGCCGGCGACATCACCTTCGAGCGCGCGCAGATCATCTTCGAACACCAGGCGCTGCCCGGCGAGATCGAGGGCGCTGAACAGATCGTCACGCAGCGCGATCGCATCACCTGCGACCACGAAACGCAGCGGCTCCTGGGCCAACTCTTCCGCGAGGTAGCGCGCGGCGACGGCGAGCTCGGGCGCGCTGACCTTCAAGCGCGAGGCCTCCACGAAGGTCTTCAACGAGGGAAGCAGCTCGTGCGCCACGGTCTCGAGCGCCGCACTTCCCGGGTACCGGGAACGCAGCCGGCCCAGGCTCATCGCGCGCCGGTGAAAGGCGGTCTTCAGCGCCTCGTCACGCCAGCCCGCCCAGCACAGGGTGGCCAGGGTGCGAGGCCACGAAGGAAAGCGCAGCAGATCCGCGCCTTCGTACACCCTGAGCAGCTGCCCCAGGATGATCGCCGCGTCGGAGTCATGCACACCGCGCTCGTAGCCATCGTCGAGGCGCTGCTGACTCCATTCACGGGTGATCGCCAACAACCCCGCGCCCCGTTCAGCGGCGTGGAGCGCCGCCAGGGTCAGGCCCTTCTCTCCCGACTCCGCCGCCTTGAGGATCAAGTGCGCGAGGAACTCGCCGCGGTACACCTCGGGCGACTCGGAGGGCAGGTTCTGATCCCAATAGGCGCGCGCGGCGTCGATGTCGGGATCGCTGAGGCGCTGCAGGTAATCGGAGCCCGACAGCTGCAGGTACAGCCCGTCGTCGCGCGGAATGACCGTCGCTTCGAGCGGCTGGGTGTTCACGTTGAAGCGGTACGGGCCCAGCTTCACCACCGCGGTGCCGCCGTCGAAGAGATCCTTGCGATCTCGCAACTGCCGCAGCGCATCTTGCTTGGCCGTCTTGAGGCGGGAGTCGAGCTCGTCGGCCTTCACCGAGTCCTGCAGGGCCAGCAACTGCGCGGTCAGGCTGCGCAGCTTCTGAATCATCGGGTCGGCGGCGAAGTAGGTGTTGAGCTCGTCGTCGGTGGCGAACACCCGGCGCGTCACCGACTGCAGAATGC
>JAUYRZ010000038.1 GCA_030695565.1 Archangium sp. | reverse complement strand
CCCGAATAGACCTGCACCAGCGAAGCGCCGGCGCAGATCTTCTTCCACGCGTCTTCACCGCTGAAGATGCCCCCGACGCCCACCACCGGCAGCGCACCACCACTGCGCTTGAACGCCCGCCGCACCACCTCGGTGCTGCGCTCGAACAGCGGCCGCCCCGACAGCCCACCCGTCTCCGCCGCGAGCGGGTGCTCGACCGGCCGGGTGATCGTCGTGTTCGTGCAGATGATCCCATCCGCGCCGCAATCGCGCGCCACGTCGACCGCCGCGTCGATCGCCTCGTCACCCAGATCCGGAGCGATCTTCAAGAACAGCGGCCGGCCCACCACCTTCGCGCGCACCGCCTTCAGCAACCCCGCGAGCGCCTCAGGCTCCTGCAACTGCCGCAGCCCCGGCGTGTTCGGCGAGCTCAGATTCACCACCACGTAGTCTGCCAACTGAGACAACGACTCCGCGCACTTCACGTAGTCATCGACCGCCGACTCCAGCGGGGTGTCCTTGTTCTTCCCGATGTTCACGCCCACCGGAGCCGGCCGCCACTCCAGCTCGCGCAGCCGGCCCGCCATCGCCGCCATGCCCTGGTTGTTGAACCCGAGCCGGTTGATGAGCGCCTCATGCTCTTTCAGCCTGAAGATGCGCGGCTTGGGATTACCCGGCTGCTCGCGCGGCGTGACGGTGCCCACCTCGACCGAGCCGAAACCCAGCGCGAACAACCCGGTGATCGCCTCGGCGTTCTTGTCGAGACCGGCCGCCAGCCCCACGGGGTTGGGAAAATCGAGCCCGCCCACCCGCACCTTGAGCGTGGACCGCTCCGGATGCGCCCGGCGCCGCATCAACGCCGCCGCTCCCGGAGCGATGTCCGCGAGCGACAGGCCCCACATGCCGACGTGATGAGCGACCTCCGCGTCGAGGCCGAAGAGCAGGGGACGAAGCAGCCGGTACATCAGTGCTTCGCGATGAACGAGTAGTCGCGCGCCCACGCCAGGGTCTGATCGACCTGGTGCGGAGTGAGGATCTTGTTGTCCTCCACCAGGGCGATCTCCCGGCTCATGTCGGTGTTGAGCAGGTACGGGCCGTCGGTGTTGAAGGTGATCTTCACGCCGCGATCCCAGAAGGTGCGCACGATGTGCTCGAACTCCTTCACGCCCTCGACGGCCTTGGTCTGCAGGTTCGAGGTGGGGCACAGCTCGAGCACCACGTCGCGCTCCTTGAGCAGCTTCATCGCGCTCTCGTCGTACGCCGCGCGGATGCCGTGACCGATGCGGTTGGGCTTGAGCTTCTCCACCACCGCGATGACGCCCTCGGCGCCGGTGCCTTTGGTCTCACCGGTGTGCACGGTGGTCTTCAGGCCACCCTTGCGTGCGTGCTCGAAGAGATCTTCGTACTGCGAGACCACCTCGGGCTTGAGCTCGAGCGCGTTCGCCTCGGTGCCGGCGAGATCGATGCCCAGCACGCCGCGGTGCCGGTACTTGATCGCCTTCTCCACCATGATGCTGTTGAGCTTGCTGTCCCACTCGCGGGCCAGGCAGAAGATGAGGCAGGCCTTCACGTCGTACTCGAGCACCGCGCGGTCCATGCCGCGGATGGCCGCCGAGATGATGTGATCGAGATCGAGCTCGGAGTGCAGGTTGCGCTTCATCGGGTTGAAGCGCAGCTCGATCTGTGTGACGCGCGAGCTGCGGTACTCCTTGCCGATCACCTCGTAGACCGAGCGCTCGATCGCCGCGGGGGAGCTCTGAATCTTCTCCGTCCACTGGTGCATGATCTTCAAGTAGCTGTCGAGGCTGTCGACCTTGTCGGGCGAGGCCGTGATCAGCTCGACGAACTCGAAGTAGTTCTTCACCGGCAGCTTGAAGCCCTGCTGGTGAGCAATGGACCACAGGATGTGCGGGGCGACAGCACCGCCCATGTGAATGTGCAGGTCGATCAGCTCGCGAGGCAGCATGGCTTTGAATGCCACATGATCATTCCGGGCGAAAGCGCCGTGGTGCATGCTGGTCGCCCGCATGGCTACCCAGAAGAAGAAGAAGCCCCTGAAGAAGGTCCTGAAAAAAGTGCGCGCCGTGGCGAAGAAGCCCGCCCCGAAGAAGAAGTCTGCGCCCCCCCAAACGAAGGCGAAGAAGCCGGTGAAGGCGGCCACCCGGCGCAACCCGCCGATGCACGCGAAGACCCGTCATCAGGAGCTCGATGACGACACCGAACGCGATGAGGTGTTCGAGGTCTTCAAGTCGTTCGATCGGGATGGCTCGGGCAGCATCGACGCCAGGGAGCTGACCCGGCTGTTCGAGGCCCTCGGCCAGGACCTGCCCGAGGAAGAACTTGGCGTCGCCCTCGAGGTGATCGACGTCAACCACTCGGGCCGGATCTCGTGGGACGAGTTCAAGGCCTGGTGGTCAGACCGCTGAAGGCACCACCGCGAGCGCTGTGCCCGGCACGAAGGTCTCGAGCGTGCCGGGTTCACGCAGCACGTAGATGGTGAGCTTGGCGTCAGTCACCAAATCGAGCATGCGCGGGCCCGTGGCCAGCTCGGCGAGCACGCGCCCTCCGCGCGGCTGAACCAGGCGCGTCACCGGGCCGGGCACCACCAGGGTTCTGCGGCGAACGGTGATGGGAATGGCGCGGTTGAGCTCGTCACCCGAAGAACCCAGCACCCACTCCGCGCTGCCATCGGGCAACACCCGCGTCGCAGCCCCGCGCGCATCGGCCACCAACACGCCGCCTTCCCAGGGGAGCAGCGTCAACGTGCGCGCATCGCACGGAATGGTCTTCTCCCAGAGCACCTGACCGCGCGGCCCCAGGCAAACGAGCACGGTGCGCCCATCACGCGCGCCACCCAGCCAGGTGTGGCCTCGCGCCCAGACGGGAGCGCAAGGGGAGGAGAGAATGAGCTCCCTCGTCCACACGATCGCGCCGGCGGGCGTGGTGTCACCCGAAGAGAGCGCGTCACACAGGTAGATGGCCGAGTGTTCACCGCGGTTGAGCACCACCAGCGCCCGGTTGCGCACCGCCACGGGCGCGCGCGCCACCGGCAGCCCTGCTTTCACCTTGAAGCGCACCTGCCCATCACCCGCGTCGATGCCGTAGAGCGTGCCGCCATCGGTGCCCACGAGGACCCGGGTGCCCACGCGCGAAAAGGTGATGCTCTGCGTGCGCGGCGGCTCGAAGCGCCACAACTCGCGGCCCGACAAACGCGCGAAGCCCGCCACCCCGCGGCGCCCCAGCGGGCACACCAGCACGCCGTCGATCGTCTCGAGATGGGGCCCCAGCCGGCCGCCGTCGGCATCTCGCAGCCACTGCGCGGTGGGCCCGCGCCCTTCGTAGAAGAGCAGGCGCTCGGGCGTCGCGCAGATCGCATCGCCGTCTTCCCCGATGGCCACGCCGCGCGTCGACAGATGCCGAAAGGCGGTGGCGCCGGCTTTGGTGAAGGCGTGCGCAGCGTGAGGCGAGTGCACGATCGCCCAGCGTTTGCCGAGGAGAATGCGGCCGCCTTCTTCGCCCAGCGCGACCGGCCGGCTCCAGCGCGGCTGCAGCGTCACGCGCCGCACGTCACCGATGGGCGCCAGCGGCACACCCGGGGTGGAGCGAGGTGGGCTGACCGTGGCCATGGTGGTGTCGGGCACCGGCTTGCGCATCGCCATCAAGCCATCCGTGCAGCGCACCTGCAGCGCCTCGACATAGGGGTTTGCGCCCAGCGCCGGATTGCGCGAGCGCAACGCCAGGCAGAGATCGAGACCGGCCAGGTAGAGCTGATCGGGCGGCACCTGTTGGCCCCCGATGCGCGCGTTGCCTTCCGCGGCCGAACGGGCGAGCCCCATCATCGCCAGGAAAGGCAGCCCCGCGTGGTGCGTGCCGTCGGCCAGGGTGAGCTCGCCATCGAAGAGCAGGGGAGGCAGCCCGGCCCGTGTCTTCCGGTTCCACGCCAGGGTGCGGCCGTCGTCATCACGCAGCGAAAACCCCACCGTGCCCGTCGCGCTGCGCACCGCGCTCCACGGCGCCGGCGCCTCACGACGCGGCCGCTCTTCGATCACCGCCGAGGTCAGCCGCTTGAGCCGCTTCTCCAGCGCGACCAACTCGGTCTCGATGTCACCGCGGTGCTGCTCGACGTCGCGCAGAAAGTGCCGCGCGCACTTCACGGTGGCTTCGACCAGCGTGGGCAGCTCGACGGCGATCGGCGCGCGCACCTGCCGCGGCGGCTGCGAGAGATCGATCACGACGACCGTCACCTCATTGCCAAAGGTGCGCCAGAAACACAGCTCCAGGTGCACGTCTTCGAGGGAGACCTGGCCCGCGCGTTCGCCGTCGACCACCATCGCGCTGACCGTGTCGACCAACGCGGTGACGATGCGCACGAGGGGCTCGTCGTTCGCGCCGGGCAGCACGTTGATGCCCTCCAGCTCGAAAGCGAAGGCGTCGCGAGGGCCTCCAGGCCCGGGTGGTTCGCGTTGCCAGCTGTGACCCACTCTGAACCTGATCATCACACGTTGACACTCAGTGTACCCCTGCGTAGGCTCCCGCGTCTCCTGTCGACTTCCAGTGGAAGTCCCTGTTATTACTTGGAAATATCATGACATTCTATGAAGCGGCGCTCCGCGTCCTCGAAGAGGCGGGCATGCCGCTCCACTCGACGGACATCACGAAGCGTGCAGTCGATAAAGGTTTGCTGTCGCACGTGGGAAAGACGCCCGAGGTCACCATGTTGTCTCGCCTCGCGGCGATGGCCAAGCGCTCCCGCGATCGCAAGCTGCAGGTCACCGTGCGTGACACCTTCGCGTTGACCGATTGGATGCTGCCGGAAGATCCGGAAGCGCTCACCACCACCGGCGTGATGGAGCCCAACCCCGAAGAGGCGTTGGCTCCCTATCGCCCCTCGGAGCGGCACCCCGAAGCGCACGCAGAGTACCTGCGCAGCATCGGCCGCCAGAGCGATCGCAAACGCCGCGACGACGATCGCAAGAAGAAGTACCCGCCCATCGCCGAGGTCGCCTGCGAAGTGTTGCAGGAGTGCCAGACCGCGCTGGTCGCCAGCGAGCTGCTGGCCCGCATGAAGGCGCGCGAAGGGGCTTCCGACGATCTGCCCATCTCCAAGCTCATCGACGGCCTGGCCATCGACAACCAGAAGCGCCTCGACGACGGCCGCAAGCCGCTCTTCTCGGCTGCCCGGGGTGAATCGAACGAGCTGCAGATCTCGCTCGAGCCGCAGGCCGAGGGTGGCCCCGCGCCGCTCGAGGTGCAGCAGGCGTTCTGCGCTGCGTGCAACCTGCCGTTCGAGAACGGCCGCGTGGTGCTCCGCAGCGAGCAGCGTGAAAAGCAGCAGCAACAGCAGCCGCACGTGGGGGCTCCTGGTGTCGTCGCCCCGCCTGCCGCCGAAGATGTCGCGTTGTTTCAGACGGCACGTCATGCCGGCAAGGACGCACGCAAGGCGATGGCGCGCATCCTTCGCAAGAAGCTCAGCGACCTCGACCTGGGCACGTTCGAGAAGGCCAGCGTGCGCATGTTGCACGGCCTGCACTTCCGCGAGCTGAAGGTGGCCCGCCGCTCGAAGGACGGCCCGCTGATGACCGCGCGCCGCCGCGAAGGCAGCCTCGAGATCCGCTACGCCGTGCGCCTGCTCAAGGGCGGGGGGCCGGTCGATCGCAAGCACGTACAGGAGCTTCGTCGTGAGCTTCAGCAGACCGGCGCCAACGTCGGCCTCCTGCTCACCGCCGGTGAAGCGCGCGGTGATGCGCGCAGCGAGTGCACCGCGGGGCCCCTGGTGATGCTGTGGGCCGGCGACGCGCTGGCCGACAAGTTCTTCGAGGCGAAGGTGGGCGTGTCCGTCACCACCATCGAGCTCTACGACATCGACGAGGCGTTCTTCGCGCAGGCCAAGCTCGACGCAGACGAGTCGACCAAACGCCGCGAAGAGCGTCAGAAGGATCGTGATCAGCGCGGCCCGTCTTCCGACGGCGAGCCGGCCGATCGTTCGGAGGTCTCTTCGTCGCAAGCGGACGCCGCCAGCCCCGTCACCATCCCCGAAGGGCTCCCGGCCGTGCAGCAGGCCGAAGGCGCTGAAGGTGCTGACGAAGAAGACGACGGTGAAGAAGGCGAAGAAGAAGGCGAAGAGGGTGCCGAGAAGAGTGGCGACCCTGCTGCGCCGGGTGCTCCGGGCGAAGGGAAACGCCGTCGCCGTCGCCGCCGTCGTCGTCGTGGTGGGGCCGCGGTCGCTGGTGCACCCACCGCTCCTGGTGGCGAGGCGCCTGCTGCATCGGCTTCGGCCCCTGCCGCGGCGCCTGCTCCGGAGGCCGCGGAAGCAGCCCCTGCGCCGGCGCCTGCTGAAGCGCCTGCTGAAGCGCCTGCTCCGCCGTCTTCTGAGCCAGGCCCGACGACTTGATCGCTGCCGGCCGCAACGCCGCGTATCTGGCGCTGCTGCTGGGAGCAGTTGCCTGCTCGAAGTCGAGCAGGCCGTGGATCGATCGGTTGGAGGTCGATGCCTTCGAGGGTGGTGAGGTCGCCTCACTCTCGAAGGAGCAGCTGAAACAGCGTCTGATCAGCAGGCTCGAGGCCGCGAAGTTCGTGCTGCCCAGGGCAGGTCAGAAGATCCCCGACGACGTGAAGCCGTGGCGGCTGCAACTGGCCGCCGGGTTGAGCGAGCCGGATCTCGAACGGCAGACCTCGTCGGTGGTGTTGGCGCTCGAGCTCCAGCACACGGGGACCTCTGAGCCGTTCGCGATCGACTCGCGCGTCACGGTCAAGGCCGCGCAGCGCAACGACGTCGAAGCGATGCAGAGCACCATTCGCGATTCGCTCGACGAAGCCTTGGGCCGCGCCGTGCGTCAGGCGGCCGCGTTGATAACGCTGGAAGAGGCGTCCGAGAGCACCCTGTCCGCCAAGCTGAAGGACGCAGACCCCTCGGTGGCCGACGCCGCCGTGCGCCTGCTGGTGCGAAAGCAGAACAAGGCGGCGTTGCCCGCGCTGCTGGAGCGCCTCAAGACCGACGACCTCGACACGCTGCGGGGCGTCATCGGCCTGTTGGTCGAGCTGCGCGCGCCCGAATCGGTCAACCCGCTGGTCGAAGCCGCCAACCAACGTGGCCGGGTCTTCGAGCGCGAGGTGGTCTTCGCGGTGGGGGCCATCGGCGGCGATGACGCCGAGGCGTACCTCGATTTGATCGCCACCGGTCACGATGATCCGCTGCTGCGGGCCAGCGCTGCGCAGGCGCTGGTCGAGCTGCGCCAGAAAAAGAAACCTCAGCCCCCCCGTGGAGAACCCCGATGAACCGACTCCTTCTTCTCTGTGCGATCGCCTTCGCATCGTGCACCGCTGCGACGAAGACCGCTGCTCCCACCAGGGTCGAGCCGACCGCGGCCGACTTCTACCCGTTGGCCGTCGGCACCACCTGGTCGTACGAAGTGAAGCTGCTGGGTGAGACGCGCCTGATCGACGTCACCACCCTGCGCAAAAACAGCGACGGCTTCGTGGAAGACTCGACCGGCGCGCAATTTCTGGTGGATGGATTCGGGGTGCGCGACCAGAAACGCTACCTGCTGCGCAACCCCATCGCCGCCGGCACCAAGTGGACCAACGTGGTCTCGGTCTCCTCCGTCGAGGTTTACGAGATCACCGCCTCGAACCAGCCCTGCGACGCGCCTGCCGGGAAATGGGAGGGTTGCGTGGTGGTGGAGAGCCGCAACCGGGTGGAAGAAGGCACCACGTTGGTCAACGAGATGACCTTCGCGCCCGGTGTAGGCATCGTGCGGCTTTCCACCGTGCTCGAGTCGAACGGCAAGCACATCCCCCAATCGACCCTCGCCCTGGTGAAGTTCAAGCCGCCTCAGGGTTGAAGGGTTCGGTCGGCGGAACTACCTTTCCCACTGTGGACGCGACCGAACTCTCGAATGAGGAGATGATCCTCTCCTTCCTGGCGGAAGGCGGAGACGACTACATCTCTGGAGCCGCGCTCTCCGACAAGCTCGGCCTCTCCCGCACCGCCGTGTGGAAGTACGTCGAACAGCTTCGCAAGATGGGCTACCGGATCGACGCCCAGTCCGCGAAGGGCTACCGGCTGCTCGAGGTGCCCGACCGTCTCACCACGCTGGAGGTCGGCCCGTTGCTGGCCACCCGCGATCTGGGGCACACGCTGCATCACTATGAGCAGCTCGAGTCGACCAACGCCAAGGCCTTCGAGCTGGCGCAAGAAGGGGGCTCGCACGGCGAGCTGATCGTCACCGAACACCAGACCGCCGGCAAAGGGCGCCGGGGCCGCAGCTGGGTCTCTCCCGCGGGCAAGAGCCTCGCGATGAGCCTGATTCTGCGCCCGGAGATCGCGCCTTCACGGGCGCCCGAGGTCACCCTGGTGGCCGCCGTCGCGCTGGCCGAGACGCTGCGTGACTCAGGCGTGCAGGCCGACATCAAGTGGCCCAACGACGTGCAGATCGCCGGCAAGAAGGTGGCGGGCATTCTCACCGAGCTGAGCGCCGACGTGGAGCGGGTGCACTTCGTGGTGTTGGGCATCGGGGTGAACCTGAACGCCGAGCTGAGCGACTTCCCGCCCGAGGTGGCCGAGCTGGCCACCTCGGTCAACCTCACCCGGCACAGCCCGGTGCACCGCGCGCTCTTCACCGCCGCGCTGCTGGCCAAGCTGGAGCAGTGGCTCGACACCTGGACCGACGACGGCTTCGAGCCGGTGCGGGAGGCCTGGAAGACGCTGGCCTCGACGCTCGGGCAGGAGGTGCTGGTGCGCGCGGATCAACGCGAGCTGCGCGGCATCGCCGAAGACATCGACCCCAGCGGGGCTTTGCTGCTGCGCGTCGGAGACAAGCTCGAGCGGGTGTTGTCGGGCGACGTCGAGCAGGTGCGCTCCCGGAAGTCGTAACCGTCTGGTGGCCCCCGGCGGTAACATCCCGGGCCCATGCTGCTCGCCATCGATGTCGGCAACACGAACACCGTTCTGGGCGTCTACGACGGCCCCTCCCTGCGGGCCCACTGGCGCATCGAGACCACCGCCCGGCGCACCTTCGACGAATACGGCATTCTCGCGCTGCAGCTCTTCGCGCACGCGAACCTCGACCCGAAGAAGGTCGAGGCGGTGGCGGTCTCCAGCGTGGTGCCCACGCTCCAATTCAACCTGGAGAAAATGAGCGAGCGGTACTTTCACTGCAAGCCGCTCTTCGTGGGCCCGGGCGTGAAGACGGGCATGCCGATCCTCTACGACAACCCCCGGGAGGTCGGCGCGGATCGCATCGTCAACGCCGTGGCGGCCTGGGAGCGTCACAAGGGCGCGTTGATCGTGGTCGACTTCGGCACGGCGACGACCTTCGACGCCGTGACCGCCAAGGGTGAATACGCCGGCGGGGCGATCACCCCGGGCATCACCATCGCGATGGACGCGCTGACCCGCAACGCCTCGAAGCTGCCCCGGGTGGAGTTCGCCCGGCCGCCCCACGTGATCGGCAAGAACACCGTGCACTCGATGCAGTCGGGCCTGGTGTTCGGCTACGTCGCGTTGGTCGACGGCATCTGCGATCGCATGAAGAAGGATCTCGGGCCTGCCACCCGGGTGTTCGCCACCGGGGGGCTCGCCCCGTTGATCGCCAGCGAGTCGAAGGCCATCGAAGAGGTCGACGAGTTTCTCACCCTCGAAGGCCTGCGCCTCATTCACGAGAGGAACCAGTCATGAGCGACGGAACCGCTGCAGACCCGGCCGTGTGCCCCATCACGCCCGAGTTTCTCCCGCCGAACATGATCAAACACGTCGACCCCAAGGCCCCGGTGCCCTTGCGGATGATGGCGGCCAAGGCGCTGGTGCCCTTGAGCCCCTCCGACATGCTCAGCGTGTTGTTCATGCTCTCGTACGATCCCGACCAGGGCGTGCGCGACCAGGTGCAGAAGACCTCCTCGACGCTGCAGGATCGCACCGCCGCCTCGGGGTTCCGCGACGAAGAGGTGCACCCGCCGGTGCTGGGCTACTTCCTGCGGCTGTACGGGCAGAACGACACGTACGCGGAAATGTTGATCCTCAACGGCAACACGCCCGACGACGCGGTCGCGGCGGTGGCCGAAGGGTGCAGCAAGCGTACGGCCGAGACCATCGGGCAGAACCAGCTTCGCCTGTTGCGGCACGACGGCATCATCCGCGCGCTGGCGAAGAACCCCAACGCGGTCGGCGCGCTGATCGACGGCGTCTGCGACTTCGCGGTGCGCAGCGGCATGAACCTGGAGGACGTGCCGCAGATGACCGAAGCGCGCGTGCGCCTCTTCGGTCCCCAGGCCGCCACGGAGCCGCCGCCCCAGGAAGGCCCGAGCGCCGACGACATCATGTCGGAGTTCTCCATGCCCGATGCGCCCGGGGTCGAGGAGGGGATTACGCCGATGGAAGAGGCCAAGAAGCTCAGCCTCTCCAAGCGCATCATGTCGATGAACGTGTCGGAGAAGATCAAGCTCGCCACCAAGGGCAACAAGGAGGCGCGCGGCATTCTGATGCGCGACTCGAACAAGCTGGTGTCGGTGGCGGTCATTCGCAGCCCGCGCATCACGGATGGCGAGGTGCTCACCCAGGCGCAGAGCAAGATCTGCATCGATGACGTGCTGCGGGTCATCTATTCGAACCGCGAGTGGCTCAGGAAGTACTCGATCAAGCTGGCCCTGGTGAAGAACCCCAAGGTGCCGCAAGGCGTGTCGATGCGGTTGATCGCCACGCTGCACGAGCACGACGTGAAGAGCCTGGCGAAAGACAAGAACGTGCCGGGCAGCGTGCAGATGCTGGCCAAGAAGCAGATCGAGAAGAAGAACGCCCCCAAGAAGGGTGGCGACTGACCTGTTTCCCTCTCCCGAAGGGAGAGGGAGCACCCGATCAGGCTTCGGCGATCTCGTCGATGTCGAGGTCTTCGCTCTCGGAGGGCGTCTCGCCCAGGGTGTCCATCGCCTGCTGCAGTGTTCCGCGCACGCGATCGAGCTGTTCCTGGTTGGCCTTGAGCCGCGACTGGGCGCGGTTGGCCTTCTCTTCAGCGCGGCTGCTCTGGGCCTCTGCATCGGCCAGGCGCTGCCGCAGCGTGGAGATCTCGTCGGCGAAGCTGGTGGCCTGGGCGGTGAGCTGCGTGCGCGCCGAGTCGAGATCCATCTGGGCCTGCTCGTTCTGAGATCTCGCTTCGTCGGCTTCCCGCGAACGTTCTTCCAGCTGCGACTTGATCGCTTCGGCTTCACCGCGGGCCTCTGAGAGCTCCGACTCGGCCGTCTGGCGCGCCGACTCGGATTCCTGCTGGCTGGCGCGAAGACCATCGGCCTGGCCATCCAACTCGGCCACGCGCTGCTGCAGCGAGTCGTAGTCAGCCTGGAGCGTCGACAGCTTGGCCGACGACGAACGTGCCTCTTCCTTCGAAGTGAGCAGCTGCTGGTCGACCTTCTTGCGCTCCGCCGTCAGCTGGTCGGTCTTCGACTGGAGCGTCTTGAGCTGGGCATCCTTCTTCGCGAGCTCACCACTCGACTCGGAGAGCTGCTGCTCGATGGTGTTGCCCTTCTCCTGGAGGTCGAGAACCTCCTGCTCCTTGGCGTTGAGCTCGTTCTTGAGGCGGAGGATCTCTTTGTCCTTCTTGTTCGCCGCGTCACGCAGCGCGAAGACCTCCTTGTTGTCGCTCTTGCCGGGCGCGGCGCGGGCGGTCTCGAGCTCCGTGTTCTTGTTCTCGACCTCGCTCTCGAGCTCGCGGATCTTCGACTCGAGCTCTTCGGTGCGCGAGCGCGCTTCGTCGAGCGCGCCGGTCAGCTCGGTCACCTTCGAGCGCATCTCGCGCGCTTCGGACGAATCCATCGTCGAAGGCGAAGACTGGAACGTGGGGGCCGAACGCTGCGGCAGCGGCGAGGGCGGGCCGGGGGGCGGCATGAAGCCCACCACCGTCTTCTCCACCGGGTAGTCCGACTCCTCTTCATAGTCGGGCGTGCTGAGGCTGATCTCTTCTTCGACGGGAGGCGCCTCCATGGGCTTCTCTTCGTCGAACATCGAGTCGACCATCGCCAGATCGGCCTCGGCGTTGCCGGCGTCTTCGATGGGCGTCTCGATCGACACCTCGGCTTCGTCGTCGCTCAGCAACGAGCCGGGGTCGAAGCCTTCTTCTTCGACGACGGGCGGCGCGGAGGGAAAGCCGATGAGCTTGCCCACGCCTTCCACCAGCGTGTCGGCGGTGAGCGGCTTGCCCAGGTACTCTTCTGCGCGCGTCTTGAGCTTCTGGTGCTGACCAAAACCCTTGGGGTCGCCGATGATGATGATCGGCACGCCCTTCAAGTCGTCGTCGCTCTTGAGTTTCTTGCAGATGATGTAGCCGTTCTGGCCCGCGTCGAGATCGACCGCGAGCACCACGACGCCTGGCTTCTTCTTTCGAATCAGCTCAGGCGCGCCTTTGCCGTCGGTGGTTTCATCAACCTCGAAGCCCCGGCCCACCAAGCCCTCGCGGAGCTCTTTCATCAGCGCGAGGTCCTTCTCGACGATCAAGACTGAATTCGACATGTGCGCTGGAGGCTAGTTGGCGCTCCCGGGGGGGTCAACGAACCTGACGGGAGCGCGTCACGGCCCAATTCCCGGGAGAGGCACCCTACTGTTGGAGCGAGGCGGGCCGCACGTCGAGCCTGGGGTTGGTGACGGGCGTTTCACCGGCGGCCGGGGGCAGCAGCTCGCGAATGTCCTGCTCGTCGACGTCTCTGCCGACCAGTTGGTACACCACGTCGCCTTCGCGCCAGCTCACCACGTTGTAGCCGTGGCTCGAGCCGAGCTCAGCCTCAGCACCGACGTCGAGATCGTGATCGTCACCGAAGACGAACAGGCCCATGGGCCGCGCGGAGTCGTAGCGAATGTAGGCCGCCGGCTTGTCACGCACCTGCAGCAGCCGCGCGCCCGTGGCCGTGGCGTTGGGGAAGCGGGGCACGTTCACCGGGTGATCGAGCTTGCCGCCGAACCAGCGTTCGATGGCGTCGGGCGACTGCTGGATCTCGAGGGGGAACTGGCGGGCGTGGCGCATCGCCGCGTCTTGTTCGTAGAGGTGCCGCTGGTGGAGCCGGTACTCGTGGTGCCCTGCGACCATCGCGAAGGTGACCCCGGCGGCGACCGCGGCCACCCGGCCCACGCTCAACCGCTGCTGGCGATTGGAGTCGCGCGCGATGTTCTCGAACAGCTTCGCCCTGAAGGCGGCGGGCGCAGCAGGGCTGGCCTCGTGCATCGCCGCGCGCAGGGTCGACAGGTTGTGCCGTTCGACCTCCACGTGCCCGGGGCAGGTGGGGCACGAAGCCAGGTGCGACTCGAACTCGACCCTCGCCTCGGCGATCAGCTCGCCGTCGAGGTAGGGAGTCAGCTGGGTTTCGAGGTCGCGACAGTTCATGCGTGTGCGGGGGAACACCCGGTCATGCGAGCTTCTTCCGCTCTCTGAACGCGTTCAAGTCGATCGTCTCGGCCGACTCACCTTCACGGGCCAGGAGGATCTTCTGGAGCTGCTTGCGGCCGCGGAAGAGCCGGCTCATCACCGTGCCCACGGGAATATCGAGGATCTCGGCGATCTCCTTGTACGAGAACTCCTGGAGGTCAGCGAGGATCACCACCATGCGGAAGTCGATCGACAGGGTGTCGATCGCCACCAGCACGTCCTGGCTCATCACCCGGTTGAGCAAGAACTCTTCGGGGTTCTGCGTCTGCTCGGTGAGCTCGGCGCTGAAGAAGCGGGCCTCGACCGACTGGCGCTCCGACTCGTCTTGCAGCGAGCGTTCGCGGGTGTTGCGGCGGTAGCTGTTGATGAAGGTGTTGGTGAGGATCTTGAAGATCCACGCGCGGAAGTTGGTGCCCTTCTCGAACTTCTCGAAGAAACGCCACGCGCGCATCACGGTGTCCTGCACCAGGTCTTCCGCGTTGCGCTCGTTGCGGGTCAATCGCACCGCCGACGCGTAGAGCGGATCGAGCCAGGGCGTGAGCAACGCCTCGAACTGGGCCCGATTCTGGTTGCTGCGTGAAAAACCGAACATCTGAAGACTCCCTTTCGCAGCCACGCTGCGTGCACCCGGGCGGGACAACACTTCGACGGCTCCCTGATTCCCTCAATGTCGGCGAGGCCTGCTCGCCACCATCGGGACTCCACACGAGCACGCCGCGTGCCGATTGCTCAGAGACTTCAACCCAGTCAAATGACAGGGAATTCGACCTGCCCGACTGAGCAGCCCGCGGCGCAGCTGACAACGCTGCGCAGCGAGGCCGTGTCAAAACGTCAGCTGGCCTTGCGCTTCGAGGGGGCGGCAGCGGCCTTACCGGCGAGCGCGTCCATGATGGGCATGTAGTCGTAGCCCAGGTCTTTCGCGACGGCCTCGTAGGTGATGTGGCCGCCGTAGGTGTTCAGACCGCGAGCGAGCGCGATGTCGGACTTCACGGCCTCGGCCAGGCCCATGTCTGCGATCTTGCGGCCGTAGGGGCGGGTGGCGTTGGTGAGCGCGAAGGTCGAGGTCATCGGCACGGCGCCGGGCATGTTCGCCACTCCATAATGAATGACGCCCGACACTTCGTACGTCGGGTGATCGTGCGTGGTCGCCTTGATGGTCTCGATGCAACCGCCCTGGTCGACGGCCACGTCCACCACCACGGAGCCCTTCGACATTTCGGCGACCAGCTGCTTCGAGACGAGGCGGGGGGCCTTCGCACCGGGGATCAGCACGGCGCCGACCACCAGGTCAGCCTCGCGCACGCAGCGGGCGATGTTCTCGGAGTCGCTCATCAGCGTCTTCAAGCGGCCGCCGAAGATGTCGTCGAGGTAGGTCAGCTGCTTCAAGCTGACGTCGAGGATGGTGACGTCAGCGCCCATGCCCACGGCGACCTTCGCAGCGCAGGTGCCGACCACGCCGCCACCGATGATGGTGACCTTGCTGTTGCGCACGCCGGGGACGCCGCCGAGGAGGATGCCCTTGCCGCCGTGGGCCTTCTCGAGCGAGCTGGCGCCGACCTGAATGGCCATCTTGCCGGCCACTTCGCTCATGGGGCGCAGCAGGGGCAACGAGCCGTCGTCGGGCTGAATGGTCTCGTACGCGACGGCGGCGATCTTCTTGGCCACCAGCACCTTGGCGAGCTCGGGCACGGCGGCGAGGTGGAAGTAGGTGTAGATGATCTGGCCCGGCTGCATGCGCTTGTACTCGGGCTCGATCGGCTCCTTCACCTTGACGATCATCTCAGCGCGCTTCCACAGCTCGTCGGCGGTCTTGATCATCTTCGCGCCGACGCGCTCGTACTCGGCGTCGGTGATGCCAGCGCCTTCACCGGCGCTCTTCTCGACGAGCACGGTGTGGCCAGCCGTCACATACGCCTTGGCGATGGCCGGGGTCATGCCTACGCGGTACTCGCGGGTCTTGATTTCTTTCGGTACGCCAACGATCACGGGGAGCTCCCTGGGGGTGGAAAAAGCTTGGAAACGGGCGCTCTCATGACGGCCGAGCACATCGCGAGTCAAATGGAATCCTGTGACGCGATGCGCCGGAACCTCCCGGATTCGCAAAAGAAAACCGCCGCCACCCACGAGGGGAGGCGGCGGCTTGATGCGGTCCCGGCGGGATTCGAACCCACGACCCCTGGCTTCGGAGGCCAGTACTCTATCCAGCTGAGCTACGAGACCTTGCGACGACACGTCGGTGAGGCGCGCGCTTCTATACACAACTCGAAAGGCAAAGTCCTGACCGAAACCACGCGCACGGTAGAGTGCCCGCGATGACGACTTCCGCAGACGGTCGGATGCTGGGGCGCTACCAGCTGCTCTTCATGTTGGGCCAGGGGGGCATGGGCGAGGTGCATCTGGCGCGGCTGACGGGGGCGGCGGGCTTCGAGAAGCTGTGCATCGTCAAGACGGTGTTGCCCCACCTGATGGGCGACCAGAACTTCATCGATCGGTTTCACCATGAAGCGCGCGTGCTGGTGCAGCTGACGCACTCGAACATCGCCCAGGTGTACGACATGGGCGACGTCGACAACTCGCTCTACATGGCCATCGAGTACGTGCCGGGCGTCGATCTGTCGCGCGTGCAGAGCCGGGTGGAGCGGCAACGCGCGGTGATGCCCATTGCCATGGCGGTCTACATCGGGCAGCAGATCAACGAAGCGCTCGGCTACGCGCACCGCAAGGTGGGGGCCGACGGGCAGCCGCTGGGCATCGTGCACCGCGACGTGTCGCCGCAGAACGTGATGGTTTCGTACGAAGGCGAAGTGAAGGTGATCGACTTCGGCCTCGCCAAGAGCACGGCGCGCTCCAAGCAGACCCTGCCTTCCACGGTGATGGGCAAGCTCGGCTACATGTCGCCCGAGCAGGCGCTGGCCAAGCCCGTCGACCACCGCTCCGACATCTTCTCGTCGGGCATCGTGGTGTGGGAAATGCTCGCCGGGAAGTCGATGTACGCTGGCGGCACCATGTCGGAGATGGTGGTGCAGATGGCGATGGGCGAGGTGCCTTCGCTCTCGGCCGCGCGGCCCGACATCTCGCCTACGCTCGAGCAGATCGTGATGCGTGCGCTCGCGAAGGATCCTTCGGCCCGCTACCAGCGCGCCGACGACTTCGCCCGGGCCCTCAATGAGCTGGCGGTGCGTGAGCAGATGACGGTGGGCGCGGAAGACGTGGGCAACTACGTGCGCGCGATGTGCCCCGAAGAGTTCGCGGCAGAGCGGCAGCTGCAGTCGAAGCTGTCGGTGATGCGCAAGGGGGGCCCTCTGCCCGAGGTGCAAGGCGAGCCGGAGTTCGAAGGCACCTTCATGCGACCGTCTTCGCCGGGTGATGGCAAGGCGACGGGGCCGGTGATGACGCCCGCCCAGAAGATGCTCTCGGTGATTCAGGCGAGCGCGCCCGAGGTGCCGAAGGCGAAGTCGATCGCAGCGCAGAAGCCGAAGTCGCTCGCCGCCGCGCCTGCGCCCGTCTCGGCCGAAGTGGAGGCGCCCCTCACGGTGCCGAAGAGCAAGACGCCGCTGCTGGTGGTGGGCCTGCTGCTGTTCATCGCGCTGGCCGCGGGCGCGCTCTATTTCCTGCAGCCCCCGGAGGCGAAGCCGGTCGCCGAGGTGAACGTCGACGCCGGCAGCCCGGTGGTGGTGGCGGTGGCCGAGCCGCTTCCCGTCAAAGACCCCGAGCCGGTGAAAGATCCGGAGGTCCTGAAGACGCCGGTGACCCTCGAGACGATCCTGGTCGAGGGCAAGGTGTGGAAGGTGCTCAAGAAGGGCGGGGAAGACCTCGTGCTCCTCGACAAGAAAGACAAGCTGGCCGCGGGCGATCGGGTCAACCTGGTGGGCGAGGCAGGCGCTGACGGCAAACGGCCGCTCTACGCGCGCGCGGCGGTGCTCAGCGTGAACGGCTCGATTGCCAAGCTGCTGTTCGATGAAGACGCCACGTTGCCCGAGACGGTGTTCGCCGCCAAAGACGCTTCACCGAAGAAGGCGGTCGTGGTGGCCAGGAAGGATCCCGTGAAGACCCCGGAGCCGATCAAGGTGGCAGAACCGACGAAGGAGCCTGAACCGACCGAGCCGTTGGTGGTGAAGACCGTCGAGCCTGAGCAGCCCAAGGCGGCCCCCAGCGCGCAGCTGTTCGGCACCATTCGCATGTCGGTGCCCAACCTCATCGGCAACCGCGCCGTCTTCGTGCGCAACAACAACGACTTCCCGCTGAGCAACTGCGAGATCCGCCTGCCGAGCAACGTGGTGTTCAAGCTGGGCCGCAAGGTGATGTCGGCGAAGGACGAGATCAAGCTGCCGTTCCGCGACTTCCGGCCCGATCCCCGCCCCATGGATCCGCAGTTCAAGTCGGACTGGGCGGCCGTCTACTGCCGCGAAGGCACCGGCTACTTCAAGACGAGCTACGACAAGCGCTGACCTGAACTCCCTCTCCCTGCGCCAGCGGGGAGAGGGTTGGGGTGAGGGGCCTTCGGAGCGCGCAGGTGGGCCCCTCACCCGGCCTACGGCCGACCTCTCCCCGCGTCGCACGCGTCGCAGGGAGAGGTTAAAACCTCACTTCTGAGCGATGTCCCACTTGGTCCGCTTCCACGTCGCCCTGAACGCCGCCTCACTCGCGAGCGCCACTTTCCCCGCGCGCTCATTGCCATCCAGGAAGAGCACGAAATCCATCTGGGGAAAGCCCCGCTCGAGATCCGCATCGAAGCGCCGGACGAGCTGATTGGCCGGCAGCGTGCGCCGGCCCGCCACGTCGACCAACTCCAGCGAGACGCCCTTTTGGCCCAGGCCCGGCTGGTACGCCTTGTAGACGAGCTCCGAGCACACGATCGTCGAGTCGCTGAAGAAGTCGAAGTCGAAGTCGTACGGGCGGCCCTGGTACTTGAAGGCGTGTTCGATGGCCTTCGCCTTGTCGACGGGCGCGAGGCGAGGGCGCATCACGCCCAGATAGTCGACGCCGAACGCGTGCTCGACGGCGGTGAAGCTGACGCCCTCTGAGATCGACTCCATCACCCGGATCGGGCCGTGGCCCTGGAAGTCGACCCCTTCGGCGTACGCCTTCCACTTCGCCGGGTAGCGCTTCTGGAGCAGCTCGCTGAACGTGGCCGCCTTCTCGGGCTGGGCGCGCGTCCACGCGATCACGTCGGGGTCGGCATCGAACGCTGCTGCAAGCTCGGGCGCAGTGCCCAGGAACAGCTCGGCGTGTGGCCAGAAACCCGGCAGGCCGATGTTCGAGAGGAACCAGTTCTGCCGGCTGACGATGATGTCGCCCGGGCGGGTGCTGGGCAGCACCAGCTTTTCCACGTCAGCCAGCGTCACCAGCGGCTTGCCGATGCGCGCGACGCGGGTATCGCCTGCCCACTCCGCGAAGCTCTTCTGCACCGGGAAGAGGGCGTGGGCCGAGGTGTTGGCCACGATGTCCTTCGCGTTGGTGAGGAAGAGCTTGGTGCCGTTCTTCACCAGGCAGCTCCTGGCGATGGTGGAGTCGGCCTTCATCTCTCCGACGGCCCAGGTCACCGAGGCGTCGCTCGCGGCCTTCTGCCTCTTCAAGTACGGCACGGCCGCCACCGCGTAGGTGTCACCGGTGAGCAGCTGCGTCGAGGTCGCGACGTGAATCGCCTTGAGCTTGAACGCGGCGAAGGCGCCTTGAGGCACGCCGTACTCGTCGTTCGCCTCGTCGAAGATGGTCTCGAGCTGCTTGTTGTCGATCACCAGCTCGGCGAACTTGAGGCCGTTGGCGAGCAGCGCGGTCAACGCGGTGTGGGTGAGCAGGAAACCCCAGGCGTGTTTCGGATCATTCGGGGGCACCTTCACGAAGTCCCAGTACTTCTGGCGCAGGCCTTCGGTGGCGCTGAAGTACGCGAAGAGCGAACCCCAGGTGGAGAGCAGGGTCTGCTTGTCTTCGGCCGCGTAGACCGCCTTCTGTTTGGTGCTGAAGAGCGCCTTGTTCTTCGTCACGCCGCTCATCACGGTGCCCATGCCGGCGACGAACTGCTGCAGCGTCTGAAGATCGTGCCGCGCCGTCTCGATGAAGGCCTCGTTCGAGAGTTCGTACACCGGGGTGGGGGCAACGGGAGCGGCTGCCAGGAGGGCGAGGGTCAGGAGGCTGGTCATCGAGCGCGAACCATACCGCGAGGCTAGAGTGCGGGCATGGCGCGACTGATCGAAGACGAGGCGGGCATCTCGGCCCTGGTGAACGGGCTGAAGCGGGTGGCGGTGCTGGGGATCAAGACGGAAGGCCAGCGCGGTCAGCCCGCCTACTCCGTGCCTCAATACATGCAGCGAGTGGGCGTCGAGGTGGTGCCCGTGCCCGTGTACTACCCCGAGGTCACTGAGATTCTCGGCCAGCCGGTGTTCCGCACCATCGCCGCGATTCCCGGTGAGCTCGATCTGGTCGACGTCTTCCGCCGCCCGCAGGACATCGATCAGCACGTCGACGACATCATCGCCAAGCGCCCCAAGGCGGTCTGGTTTCAGCTGGGCATCCGCAACGACGAGGCGGCGAAGAAGCTGGTCGAGGCGGGCATCGACGTGGTGCAGGACCGCTGCCTGCTGGTCGAGCACAGCAAGTTCGCTGCGAAGTGATCAGTCTTCGCCGGTCCACAGACCGGGAGCGCGGCTCAACGCGTCGGTGATCGAAGCGCGCCCCGCGGCGACGGCTTCGGGGCCCTTGTGCATTTCGCTGGGCGAGACACCGGGCAGCCGCGAGGTGACCACGTGCACTTCGAGACCCCGCGCCTCGAGCAACGCGAGCTGCAGTCGGAAGTGGTCTTTGCGGATCGCGGCAAAGCCGCTGGCCATGCCGCTGGGATACGCGAAAGCACCGGTGGGTTCTTTCGCGCCATCGCGGCTGGGGAGGAAATGCACCAGCAGCACGTCGAGCTTCGAGCCCTGGGCGTCGCTCAGCGCGAGGGCAGGGGCTTTGTCGACGATGCCTCCGTCCCAGAGCAGCTGCTCCTGTCTCCTGACGGCTTGAAAGAGACCCGGATAGGCACAGGTCGCGTGCACCGCCGAAGCGAGCTCGCCGCTCTGGATGACCTCGGGTGCCTGGGTGCTCAGGTTGGTCGCCACCAGCAGCAGGGGCACCGCGAGCGCCTCGAAGGTCTGCACCGGCAGGAACTGACGCAGCAGCTCGACGAAACGTTCGCCTTTGAGCAGACCACTCGGCCGCGAGCCCTGCCTCAGCGCATCGACGGCGATGCCCAGATAGTCGGGATCCCAGAAGTGTTCGCGGCGCTGCTGGAGAATCAGCTCTGCCATGCGCGCGGGTGCGATGCCGGCGGCGGCGAAGGCGGCGATCATGCCGCCGGCGGAAGTGCCGGCCCAGGCCCGGGGCGTGATGCCGTGGCTCAGCAGGCCGTCGACGAAGCCCGCGTGTCCGTAGAAGCCGAAGTAGCCCGCCGACAGCACGACGCCCACGCGCCGGCCTCGCAGCCGATCGATGAGGCTCATTCTCGCTGCCAGGCCTCGTAGACGGCGACGGCGCTGGTGAGCACGGCCAGCAAGATGAACGGCAACGACCACAGGCTGATCGATCTGACGAGGCCTTCACCCAGCGCGCCCGTACAGACCGCCACCAGCGCGATCGCGTCGAGGATGAGCTCGAGCGGCCGCGGTTGAATCCCCGGCTCGGATGCGGCGATGGGCCAACTGGGGATCGGCGTGCTCTCGCCCCAGTTGGCGCGCCCCAACCAGCGGCTCCACATGAACCTGCGGGTGCCCCAGGCGCCCAACGCGAGGCCGATGCAGCCGTTGATCGCCAGCGGAAGGAGGCTCCCCGTGAAGATCGCGATGGTGAAGTAGGCCAGCGAGAGCACCAGCGACGACAAACTCACCAGATACAGAATCCACGCGCTGAGCGCGGCGAGGCCCGTTTGATGAGCGGGTTTGCTCACCGGGATGTGCGGCTTGCCCTGGAGCGGCTGAGGGAGCTGGCCCTGGTGCGTGTCCACCGCGTCGACCACCGAGAGCACCAGCGGCAGCAGATCGCCGGTGAGCTCGAGACCCGCGCCCCGGAAGTCGGCTTCAGCCAGGCGGCGCGAGCGAATTCGCACTTCGGGGGTGAGCACCAGCGCGGCCGCGTCGAGGAACTCGTTGATTCGGCGGATGCCCTCCATCGGCACCGACTGCCGCGAGACCGTGTCGAGCACGCTCGCGCGCAACATCAGGGGCCGCGCGTCTCTCAGGGTGATCAGGGCGGCGCGATCGGGAGCGCCTTCATCGGGCCGCCAGTCGAGCAGGGTGATGGCGGTGACCTCAGCGGGCGAGAAGACCTGCTGGTCGCCGCTCGAGGTGCCCACCCGCCACGTCTTGTCGAAGAACTCGAACGAGGTAGCGATGCCCCAGCCCACCTCGGAAGGCGGCTGCTCGGGCCCTGCCACGGCCACGCCGATCTTGAGGCGCTGCACCTGTGAGGCGATGCGTTCGGCGTCAGAGGCATTCTCGAAGATCGCCAGCAGCCGGGGCACCTGAATGGCGATGTCGGGCTGGGGGGCTCCGGCGCGCCTGGCGAGCACCTGCCGCAGCTCATCGGGCAGCTTTCCGGGGCCGATGAAGAGAGTGTGGCGGGGAGCGAACATGGGCGCGACGATGCTCGCCCTTTCGGCGCTTCTTTTCCAGTGATCCCGAAGACTTCGGGCCCCGTTGCAGCCTGTAGCGGTTTTCTTGCCGGGTCGATCGCCGCTGGTACTTTGGCGGCTCGCATGGATCGCCGTCGACAAGTGGTTTGGGCAGCAGTGGCGATCGCGTTCTTGTTCGCGGTGGTCTCCCTTTCAGCCGAGGGCGGTTTTCGCCGCTACGCCCGGCTCAAGCGAGATCTCCACACGCTCGAAGATCGCAACGCGAGGCTGAGCGCCGACAACGCCCGGCTCAAGCGCGAAGTGCAGCGCGTGCGCAGTGAGCCCGCCGCCATCGAGCGCGCGGCCCGCGAGAGCCTCGGCCTCGTTCGCAGTGGAGAGATCGTCTTCAACCTGGAGTCTCCATGATCAGCAGCCCGGTCGTAACGCCTCGTCACGGCAGGTCGATGGCCTTCACGCCGGGCAAGTGGATGCAGGTGCTGGTGCGCCTGGTGCCCTCTGCGGCCGTGCTGCTGGTGTTCGCCTTCCTCGCGCGCGGCCGTTTCCGCACCATCGACGCGCTCACCTGGTTCGACGGTGCGGCGGTCGGCTTGCTGGTGCTGGGCGGCGTGCTCTCCACCATTCGCCGGGTGCGCCGCTCGATGACGAAGGCGCCCCTGCTGCTGCGCGACGAGCTGGAGTTCGGCGGCACGTTGCTGGCCACGGCCTTCATCGGCGTCTCGCTCGGCGGAGAGCAGCTCTTCCCCATCGTCTACCTGCTGATGGCGTTCCTGGTGACGTTCCTGCCGAGGCCCGCTGCGGGCACGTTGCTGGGCAGTGCGGTGTTGTTCGACGCGTTGCTCACCTTGCCGGAGCGCTGGGGCGTGTTCCTCGGACGCGCGCTGTTCCTGGGGCTCTTCGCTGGGCTGTACCACCTGGTGCTCTCCACCCGTCTGGCTGTCGCGCGGCGCGCTGAAGAAGACGCGGTGAAGAACAAGATCAAAGACATCGAAGAGCGCGCGCGCACCTTTCGCCTGGTCTCCAGCGGGGCGAACGACAGCCTGCCCGGCGTGAAGGATCAGGAGAAGTGGCTGGTCGCCGCGGTGAAAGAAATCGAAGGCGCCACCGGCAGCGCGCTCGAGGTCGCGGAGACCTCGCTCCACACGCACACCGTCGCGGTCTTCCTGCTCACGTCAGACGATCGCTCACTCAAGCTGCACGACTGCCGCTCGATCTCGGAGCAGATTCAGCGCGAACGTTTCGCAGCCGGGGAGGGCATCTTCGGCGCGTTGCTCAAGCGCGGCGTGCCGGTGCGCATGAACTCGAGCTCGGGCCTCAAGGGCGTGACGCACTACGAGGCCGGCGGCCCCGACATCGGTGCGGTGCTCGCAGTGCCCATCGTCGAAGGCGGCGGGCTGGTGCGTGGCGTGTTGGTGGCCGATCGCCTCGAGAACAAGCCGTTCAGCGAGCAGGATGAACATCTGCTGCAGGTCATCGGCGGTGAAGTGCTGCGGGCGATCGAGGTCGAGCGGGTGATGGGGTACATCCGCCGATCGCGCGACGAGAAAGATCGGTTCTTCCGCGCGATCGAAGAGCTCAACCGGGCGGGTTCTCCCGAGCAGGTGTTCCTCGCGGTGCTGGAGAGCGCCCGCCAGGTCGCTCCGCTCGAGTTCTGCGCCGTGACCCTCGTGTCGGAAGTGGACGGGGCGCGTGCGCACCGGATCATGCGCATGACGGGTGTGACCTCGGCGGGCCGGGCGTTGGAAGGCCAGACCTTCAGCGACAACAATGGGCTGGTGGCGAACGTCGTGCGGTACGGCGCTCCGCTCCCGGGTCGTGATGCGGGCGCGATGGATCGGCAGATCATCTTCGACGACGACACGCAGATTCGCGGCTTGCAGTCGCTCAAGATCTTCCCGCTCGTGGCAGGCGATCGCATTCTGGGCACGTTGGTGACGGGCTCGCGGAAGAAGGCGGCGTTCGACAGCGACGAGCTGCGCATGCTCGAGGTGATCGCCATTCAGGCGGCGCAGGCCGTGCTCCGCGCGCAGCTGTTCGAGGCGATGGAGAAGATGGCCACCACCGATGGCCTGACGGGCCTCGTCAACCACCGCACGTTCCAGGGGCGGTTCGACGAGCAGCTGGCCACCGCGCGAAGGTATTCGCGGAAGCTCTCGTTCATCCTCACCGACATCGATCACTTCAAGTCGGTCAACGACACCTACGGCCACCCGATGGGCGACCAGGTGCTCAAGGGCGTGGCGAAGATCCTCAAGGAGCAGGCCCGCGACACCGACATCGTGGCCCGCTACGGCGGCGAAGAGTTCGCCATCGTGATGCCCGAGACCGACTCGAAGGGCGCGCACGCGATCGCCGAACGCATCCGCGAGCGCATCTTGAAAGAGGTGTTCCAGACGGATCAGGGCCCACTCAAGGTCACGATGTCGCTGGGCGTGGCCACCTTCCCCGACGTGGCCATGGAGAAGCCCCAGCTGATCGAGCTGGCTGACCAGTGCCTCTATTACGCCAAGCGACACGGCCGGAATCAGTCGGTGACCGTGCAGCAGATGCAGGCCGCCAAGCCGCGCGCCGTCGAGGGCTGACCTCCCTCTCCCCGCGCCCAGCGCGCCCAGGGGAGAGGTAAAAGCCTTCGTGGGCTTCCCCCGGGGGAAGTGCCAACATCGCGGCCTGGATGGGGATCCGAGGGCAGCTGACGTTGTTGGTGCCGGGCATCGTCGCTCTGGCGTTGGCCCTCGGTACGTTCCTCGAGGTGCGCCGGGAGCAGCGCGAGTCCGTCGAGGACTTCCGGCTGCGCAACGAGAAGGTGCTTCAGTCGATCGGCGTGACCGTCGCGGTCAACATCGCGCAGAACGACATGAGCGGGCTCGACACGTTGATAGCTCAGCTCTCCGAGTCGATGCGCGAGCGCGACTTGAAGGAGCTCGCGGTGCTCGACGATCAAGGCCGGGTGCTCGCGCACAGTGAGCCCGAGCGGTTCAACACCATCGCCAGTGACGCCTTCAGCCAGACCGCCACGCAGGTCGAGGGCGTCACCTGGGAGCGGCAAGGCGAGTCGTTCCGCATCTCCGTGCCGGCGGTGTCGGGCATTCGGTGGGGCACGGTCACCGCCACGTATTCGTTGGATCGGCTGGGGGCGCAGCTCGCGCGCACCCGCCTGCGACTGGGCATCACCTCGGCGCTGCTGTTCCTGGTGCTGGGGGCGATCCTCTTCGTGGGGCTCGATCGGCTGGTGGTGAGGCCGGTGCGCACGCTGCAGACGGCCGTGCGCCGGATGGGCGAGGGGCACCTCTCGACGCGGGTTCCTCCGCTGCGGGGCTCTGAGCTGGGTGAGCTCACCAACACCATCAACCGCATGGCCTCGGCGCTTCAGCATGAGCGCGAGAACCTCGAACGGTCCGTCACCGAGCGAACCAAGGAGCTGCAAGACGCCAACGCCCGGCTCGAGCGCCTGGCGGTCACCGATGGGCTGACCGGGGTGTTCAATCACCGCCGTTTTCAGGAGCAGCTGCAGGCGGAGCTCCTGCGCTGCGAGCGCCACAAGCGGCCGATGGGCGTGCTGATGGTCGACGTCGACTTCTTCAAGAAGGTGAACGACGCGATGGGCCACCCGGCGGGCGATGAGCTGTTGCGCCGCCTGGCCGAGGTGCTGAGCATCGATCTGCGGCAGACCGATCTCATCGCGCGCTACGGCGGTGAAGAGTTCGCGGTGCTGCTCCCCGAGACGACCAAGAGCGAGGCGATGCAGGTGGCTGAGCGCATGCGCCTCGCGGTGGAGGAGAAGATCAACGACGGCAAGACGCCGTGGCCCGCGAAGGTGACCGTCAGCATCGGGGTGGGGACTTTTCCCGAGGATGGCAAGAGCGGCGAGCAGGTGCTCTCGGCGGCGGATCAGGCGATGTACGTGGCCAAGAGGCAGGGGCGGAACCGGGTGATCGGCGCGCGTGGGGTGATCGCGTGACACGTCGTTTCTCCCTCGCCCTCACGCTGGCGCTGCTCTCGTGCACCGACCCCGTGATGGTCCAGCCGCCGCCGTCACGCCGCGTGGTCGCCCCGGTCGCCGTGTTCTCCCCACCTTCCGGCTTCACCAGGCTGCGCTTCGGCCTGGTCCCTTTTCTCTCCGAGGAGACCATGATCGCCTCGCACAAACGCATGGCCGATCACCTGGCCAAGTCGCTGTCGGTGCCGGTCGAGCTGATCGTCGGCGACAGCTACGGAGACTCGATCGATCGCCTGCAGCGTGGTGAGTTCGATCTCATCGAGCTCAGCCCGCTGGCCTACGCCGAAGCGAGCAGCCGCATGAAGCTGCGCTGCATTCTTCAGACGATCGCCGACGGCTCGGCCACGGCCTCCGGCTACATCTTCGTGCGCGACGACAGCCCGCGGCGCTCCATCGAAGATCTCAAGGGCGCCAGCTTCGGCTTCGTCGATCCGATGTCGACCTCGGGCTCGTTGATGGCGAGGAAACTCCTCAAGGACAAAGGCTTCGACCTCACTTCCGATCTCGGCAAGACGGAGTACCTGGGCAACCACGAAGCGGTGCTCATGGCCGTGCTGGAGGGGCGGGTGGATGCGGGCGCGACCTATCAGGGGTCGTTCGCAGCTCTCCGGCGATCGAAAGGAATCGATCCACTCTCCTTCCGGGTGATCGCCAAGACGCCGCGCACGCCGCGTGACATCTATTGCGTGCGGCCAGATCTCCCGAAAGAGATCGCCGACGCCATCACCGCTTCGTTGATGCCGCTCTCGGGCCGGGATCGCGCGGGCCGGGAGATCCTGGGGCCCTTGAGCTTGAACGGCTTTCAGCCCGCCAACGACCAGGCCTACGATCTCGTGCGCAACGTGGCAGCGGAGTTGAAGAAATGACGGTGCCGCTCGCGGTGACGGTCACCGCGAAACAACGAGGCCGGCAGACCCCTGCGGCGAAGGCGAAGGCCGAGGAGTGGGGTCTCCCGTTCTGTTCTTTCGACCGCGCCGACGGCATTCCGCTCAGTGAACGCATCGGCACCGTGGCCGACGCCTTCCTGGTGCTCGGGGGTGACGGGTGGACGCTGCATGACGCCAGCGGCTCGCTCTACTTTTCCCCCGGCACCGCGGCGCTGCGGGTGCGGCGCATCGGCAAGCCCAATCAAGATGAAGACGTCTTGGTGCGGCTGTGTGAGCTGCAGCCGGGTGACTCGGTGCTCGATGGAACGCTGGGGCTGGGTTCCGACGCGTTGATCTGCGCGAAGGTGGTGGGGCCGAAGGGCAGGGTGATCGGCGTCGAGGCTTCGCTCCCTCTCTTCGTCCTGGCCAGTGAAGGGCTCAAACGCGATCCGCCCTTTCCTGACAGCGCGGCCATCGACGTGAGACGCGGGACGGCGCTCGAGGTGCTCCGTTCGCTCGAGTCGCACAGCCTCGACTGCGTGATCTTCGACCCGATGTTCGACTTGCCCAAGGCGTCCACGCCCTCGTTCGACATGCTGCGCCGCTACGCCTCACACGAGCCGCTCGACGAGGTGACGCTGGCCGAAGCCCGGCGGGTCGCGAAGCGCTGGGTGGTGGTGAAGAGCGGCCGCTACGGGAAGGAGTTCGACCGGCTCGGGTTGACGCCCCTCAACCTGACCCGCTTCAAGCCGCTCGTCTGGGCCCGCGTGCCTCCCTCTCCCTGCGCAGCGGGGAGAGGGTCGGGGTGAGGGGCCGTCGGGGCACGCAAGTGAGCCCCTCACCCGGCCTCCGTCCGACCTCTCCCCGCGTCGCAGGGAGAGGTTTCGCCTTACGGAATATCGGCCGAGCGATTCGCGCCCTTGGGCAAACCCTCACTGCCCAACGTCGCCAACCTGAACGTGGTCGCCGTCTCATGCGGCATCAGCTCGCGCTGGCTGCGGTAGTAGTGCAGCGGCGAGTAGAAGATCAGGTTCGACACCCGCGAGGTGTACAGGCACGCGTACTGCTCGACCTGCTCCCCGAAGCGCGAGTTTTCGTTGCCCTCCTTGAAGTGCAGGCCCCAGAACGGGTTGAAGCCCTTCTCGATGTCGGCCTCGAGAATCTTCGCGATCTCCGTGCACTCCCGCATCGCCCGCCGCAACCGATCGAGCTCGGCCTTCACCGACTTGAAGTTCGCCTCCAGCTCGGCGGTGAGCTCGGGGGAGGGGTGCTCCTTCTGCAGCCGTCGTTCGATCTGATTGAGCTGCGCTTTGCGTGGCGCGATCTCGTCGTCGAGGCGGGCCTGCAGTTGCTCCACGCCTTGCAGCCGGTCGACCTCGGTACGCCGTGACTCGAGGTAGTCGAGCTCGTCTTCGATCTCCTGAACGATCATGCACGTGCGCCACATCGAGGTCTTCTTCGACTTGAGAATGTCGCCGTAGATGTGATCGCCCACGTACAGCACGGCATCGCCGCGGTACCCGGTGATGCGCTCGAAATCGATGAGGTTGCCGCCCTGGTACACTTTGCCGCGCTCGAGCTCGGTGGCCTCGCCCAGCACCTTGTTGTCGTCGCTGAGCGGGTCGATGGAGAGGAACGGCTTCTGCTCGCTGAAGAAGCCGGGCTTCGCGCCACCGGTGACGATGAAGTCGAAGTAGTTCTTCCAGCTCGGGTACTCGGGGAGCACGCCGTCGAGCAGGTACGACATCACCGCGTTGGTGTAGTCCCACAACGAGTTGGTGAGCACGAACAGCTTCTTGCCGCCCGAGCGCAGCTTGTGGAGCGCAGGCCCGAGTTCTTCGTCTTTGAAGATGTACTTGCCGATGTCGGCGCGGATGATCTTCTTGAGCGAGTTGTCGCGGTGCACCGTGTCGATCGCTTCGCGGATGTCGTCGTACAGCTTGCGGTAGTCGAGCGGCTTGCCGAGTTTGGTCTCGTAGAGCTCGATGATGCCGGCCAGCAGGCACGCTTCGGGCAACGCGAAGAGCGTGTCGATCCACGCGTAGTCGGTGCTCTTCATGCGAATGCGTTCGTTGCGGTAGAGGCGCTGGATCTCTTCGTCGGCCAGCAAGCGGCGCCCGTGATACGCGCGGCCGACGTACCCGAACCGATCGATCTTGAGCAGGTTGCCGCGCACCTTGTCGACGAACACGCCGCGCAGCACGAAGCTGTGATCGTAGGGCACCTGGCGGATGTCTTCGGGGTAGCCGCAGTTGGCGATCAGCCGGTCGACGGTCAGATCGTACGAGAGCTGTTCGAGCCTGCGCAGGTGGTAGATCGCCAGCGTGTAGTCCATGTCGAAGCCGATCAGGTCGACCTTGGCCATGTGCAGGTTGCGGTTGACGAAGACCTGGCGCGGCACCGGCGTGTCGTTGCGCGGGCCCTGCTGCAAGATGCGCTGAAGCTCTTCGTCGCTCAGCAGTTCCTTCGCGCGCAGCTCGGCGGCTTCGGCGGGTTGGCGGTCGAAGGTGGTGCGGAAGCTGCCGTGAATCGAGTCCAAGTTTTTCCTTTCGCTGACTGCGCGTGACACATTTCTACCCACGATGGCGGCGCGTCGCAGCAACGACGACGAGGGGCGTGAGCTGAGGGTTCGCGTCACCGAGTTGGAGGCCCGGGTCCGATGGCTCGAGCAGAAGCTCAAGAAGGTCGCGCTGGCGGCCCGCGTGAAGCCAGACCCTGACCCCAAAGCACCCCAACGGCCGAGGTGCCCGAGCTGCTTTGGAGAAGTGCCCAAAGGCCAGCGGGAGCGCACCTGTCTGTACTGCGGCTTTTCGTTCGACGTGGTCGCGCCGCTGAAGCCTCGTCGCCTTCGTTGATCTCGGGGATTGCGCGCTGACCGCGGTGCTGGAACGCTGCGCGCCATGGTTCGACAAGGGGTGGTGGTGGTCGTGTTGGGGTTGTCGTTGCTGGGCTGTGAGCCCGTGCAGAAGCCTGACCCCTGCGAGGGTGTCAGCTGCGGTGAGGGCCGTTGCGCGGTGGTGGGAGAGACCGCAGCCTGTCTGTGCAATCAGGGCTCCGTGAGCGTGGGCTTGCTCTGCACCGCGATCGCCCCCACCGATCTGTGCGCCTCGAATCCGTGCGCCAACCTCACCAACTCGTTGTGCCAGGTGAACTCGGGCCAGGTGAGCTGCGTGTGCCCAGCGACCCGGGTGGAAGTGAACGGCTCGTGCGTGCTGCGCACCGCCTGTCTGCCCAACCCCTGCCAGAACGCGCATCGCACCACCTGCGAAGTCTCCGGCGGCGTCTCGAGCTGCCGCTGCGATCCCGGCTTCGCGCCCGAAGGTGATGGGTGTTCTGCCTCCCCGGTGTGGACCTGCGCCACGCAACACGTCGACGGTGACGCCGCCGAGGCCGACGAGTGCCCGACCTTCGCCAAGGGCCTGAACATCGACGTGGAGGAGCAGCGAACGATCTTTCCCGCGGGCGATCACGACTGGTTCGAGCTCGGCGTGACGCCGGGCCACCTGTTCTCGATCTCGGCCAACTCGACGTCCTTGCCCTTGTTGATCGACGTCTTCGACTCGAGGGGCGTGACGCTGTTGGCCTCGGACAACCGGGGCAGCGCGTCGGCCGAGGTGACCTTCGTGGCGCCCTTGAACCAGAACGTGATGGTGCGCGTGCGTGGTGTGCGCGCGTCGGAGACCGGCGGCTACTTCGTGCGCTATCGCACGCTGGGCGTCGACGACTACGCGAACACCGAAGCCGATGCGATCACGCTGGTGCCGGGCGCGAACCCCTTCGCGGGCAGCCTGCAGTACGCGGGCGACCTCGACGTGATTCGCCTCGAGATGCCTTCCAGCACGGCCATTCGTTTCGCGGTGGCCGACGCGGGCGCCGATCTGCAGATCGAGGTGGCCCGCCCCGATGGGGGCGTGCGCCGGCTCAACCCGGGCGAGATCACCAGCATCACCACGCCGGGCCTCGAGCTGCTCACGGTGACGGCGCGGGCGCGCAACCCGCGCAGCCAGGGTGACTTCAGCCTGTCGTTCGACGATCTGGGCGTCGACGATCACTCCGATGAAGCGGCCTTCGGTACGCCCATCGCCTCGAACAACCTGCCGGTGCCCGGCCGCTTCGAGCGCCAGCAAGACATCGACTGTTTCAGCGTGGCCCAGCTGCCTGATCGCATCTACCGGGCGCGCTGGGTGGGTACGAACTTCAACCCGGTGGTCTCCGTGGTGTTGCCGGGTGGCCAGGTGTTGACCTCGAACGGCTACTCGATCACCGGCCTCGTCTGGCAGGCCACGCAGGCGCTGCCCGCGGCCGTACGCCTGCAGAACGGGTACTCCAGCTCGCTGCCCATGTACTCCGTGGCGGTCGAAGATCTGGGCCTCGACGATCACAGCAACACGCTGAACAACGCCACCCCCCTGACCGCGGGCGTGCCCGTGGGTGGACGGCTCGAGCTCCTGGATGACGTCGACACCTTCTCGTTCACCGGCGCGGTGGGCCGGATCATCCAGGTCACCGCGGCGCCGACGGCAGGCACGCAGGCAAACCAGGTCATCCACCTCTCGGTGATCAACGCGCAGGGCGTGGTGATGGCAGAAGGCGACAGCACCGTAGGAATGCAGATCGCCGCGACCGGGCTCTACAAGGTGCAGGTCGAGCGGGGCGGCTATTCCTATGCGACCGATCTGGTGGGCTACACGCTCACCGTCACCGATCAGGGCGTCGACGATCACGCGGGCACCTCCATCGGGGCCACGGCGCTCACCCCCGGCACGCCGGTCTCCGGCAACGTGCAGTACGCCGCCGACATCGACGCGTTTGCCTTCACCGGCCTCGCCAATCATGTCTACCAGGTCAACTGCGCGCGCAGCTCGGGCACCTGCAACGTCACGGTGAAAGACGCGGTGGGGCAGGTGGTCGCCAACAGCAACAGCACCGTGCCCACCTTCCTGGCGATCACCGGGCAACGCTTCGTGGTCGAGGTGAACAGCGGCTACTCCTACTCGACCCAGCTGGGGCTCTACTCGTTGACGGTGCTCGACCTGGGCCTCGAGGATCACGGAGGCACCATCAGCAATGCGACCCCGATCACGGTGGGCACGGCGATGACGGGAAACCTGGCCTTCGCCAACGACATCGACGCGTTCTCGTTCGCCGCGGTCGCCGGCAACATCTACGCGGCCACCCTCACGCCGGCCGGCAACACGCGGGTGGAGGTGCGCGACTCCAGCAACAACCTGGTGGCTTCCTCCAACTACAACGCCGTGGTCTCGTTCCGCGCGACGACCAGCGGCAGCTATTTCGTGCTGATCTCGAGCTACTCGTCGAACTCGCCGTACTCCCTGACGGTCACCGACCGCGGCGTCGATGATCACTCCAACACCGCCACGGGCGCGACGGCCCTCACCCTGGGCACATCGACGGGGGGCGAGCTGCAGTATCAGGGCGATGTCGACTTTTTCTCCGTGCCGGTGGTGGCCGGGCATCACCACCTGGTGGCCTGCACGGGCAGCAGCTCGTGCAGCGTGACGGTGCAGACCACCACGGGCACCACCATCTCCAGCAGCTACTCGTCGTCGGGCATCGCCTTCAAGCCGCCTGCAGGCGCCACCGTGGTGAACCTTCAGATCTCCTCCAGCTACAGCTCCGACGTCTTCCGCTACCAGGTGATGGTGACGGACCTCGGTACCGATGATCACGGTGACGCGAGATCTGACGCCACCGCACTCTCGCTCGGCGCAGCCGCCACTGCGGGGGTGATCGAGACGGGCACCGACACCGACGCTTTCACCATCACCGCGGGCGCGACATCATCGGCCTCGACTGCGTGGTGACCTCGGGCGCAGCGTGCGTGATGGCGATCACCTCGCCTTCGGGCAGCACCATCGCGTCGACCTCTTCGGCGGTCACCTCACGGACCGGCTTCCTCGCAGCGAGTGCAGGCTCGTACCTGGTGACGGTGCGCAGCAACGCCTACTCGAGCGGCAACACCGGCGCCTACACCCTGGCCGCCACCCGGGGCAGCGACGACTTCACGTCAACCACGCCGTTCACCCTCGGTACTCCGCGCACCGGGTCGATCGACTACGTGGGCGACACCGATGTGTTCAGCGTGGTGCTCACTCAGGGCGTCGGAGTGCAGATGCAGGTGAGCTCGGGCACGAGAGCGCAGGTCACCGGGCCGAACGGCAGCTACGTGACCAATCTCTACGGCGGCTACGCCAGCCCCTACGTGCCCACGACCACGGGCACGTACCTCTTCTCCGTCTCGACCGATTCCTATTACGGCACCTTGAGCAGCTACACGCTCACGGTGCAGTGACCGGCCAGCTATAACGTCGGTGTGTATCGGCTGACCGGGCGACTCGAGCAGAGCCAGCTGGCGGACTTGTTCCGCGGCGAACGCGTCGAGGCCAACGAGCCCGTGGTGCTCAAGCTGTTCCACTTGAAGACCTCCGACGCGGCGTACGCGAAGGTGGTCGCCGACATCGCGCGGCAGCTGCAGTCGGTGACGCACGGTGGGGTGGCCCGCGTGCTCGACGTGGGGATGATCGACGGGCACCTGGCGATCGTTCGGCAGGACACCGGGAAGTACACCCTGGGTCTCGCGCTGCAGCGGCTCAACACCCGCGAGGTGATGTTGCCGCCCGCGGTCGCCCTCGCGCTGGCCGTCGAGTTGCTGGAGGCGGTCGGTGCCGCCCACGAAGCGGGCGTGGTGCACAGCGCGCTGACGCCCGGGAACATTCTGCTGGGCGTCGATGGCAGCGTCTGCGTCGCCGACTTCGGTGCGCTCACCGCGCTTCAGGCCGCGCCCGTGCTCAAGAAGAGCTTCGGCGCGCGTGGCCGAGACAGCTACCGGGCTCCGGAGCAGGGCGGCGGCGATCCGGCCACCATCGCGGGCGACCTCTACGCGCTGGGGGCGATCACCTACGAGCTGCTCACCCTGCACGAAGCGAGCACCGGCAACGCGAACGTCAGCACCCGATCCGATCGGTTGCCTCCGCCTTCACGATTGGTGCGGCGGCTTCACTCGCGCATCGACCCCATCATCATGCGGGCGCTGGAGAACGCGCCGAACCGCCGTCACCGCTCGTGCGCGGAGTTCGCCGAGGGCATCCGTGAATTTCTCTCGGCCAGCGGCGGCATGCCGGGCCGGGACGATCTGAAGAAGTTCGTGGGTGAGCTCTTCCCCAACGAGGTGCAGCTGTCGGCGGAGGGCCCGGTGCCGATCGAACGCGCCTTCGATCTGACCGACATCGCCGGCATCGGCGGCGTCGAAGCCGACCCCATCGAGGTGGAGGAGCGGCCCTCGTTCTCGCGTGGGCGCGTCGACGATCGCACGCCGACCAGCGATGGTTTGCCGGTGTTCACCGGTGAGCTGCCCCCGGTGGCGGAGCCCCAGCCGCTCTCGCGCGAGCTCGAGGTGAAGACCCAGCCCGATGTGATGGCGGTGGCGAAGCGCGCCGTCTCCGAGTGGGACGCGCCGCCGGGTGTGATGGCGGTGACCGCGGGGCAGGCGGGGCCGACGCCGCAGCAGCCCGTCGTCGATCCGCTCAAGGGCCGCGTGCGCGTGCAGGAAGACTTCGCCGAGCTCCCCGGTGCAGAGAAGCCCGCGCCCAAACCCGCCCCGCGCGAGAAGGTCGCCAAGACGCTGATGACCTTCGCCGTTCCCGGGCGGGTGCACGTCGATCGCAGCATCGGCCTCGAGGCGCAGCGCCAGAAGGGCCAACGCACCGTGCGCGTGCTCAGCCTGTTCGGCGCGCTCGCGTTGATGGGCACCGTCACCGGCACGGCCTACGCGTGGTTCAAGTCGCAGAACGATCCCAAAGGCGCGTTGCTGAGCTACCTGCCCGACGCCATCGAGCGGGAGGTCGCACCCGACAACAAGCCGCTGCCCCCGGTGGGCAAGCCGCTCAAGCTCGCCGACTTCGACAAGCTGCACCCGGAGAAGGCGTTCGATCCCGATCCGGATCCGAAGACGGGCGTCACGCCCACACCGAAGAAGGTGACGCCGCCGGTGGTGGAGAAACCAGCGCCCCCGCCGATCGTGAAGACGAGCCCCGACTGTTACGACACGACGCCCAAAGGCAAGGTGGGCTACCTCACCATCGGCGCGATGACCTCGGTGCGGGTGGAGATCGATGGCAAGCGGGTCTGCGTCAACGCGACGAAGGTTCCTGTCGCGGCGGGATCCCACAAGCTGAAGGTGACCGACGTGAAATCGAAGCAGGAAGACGTATCGAACATTCGGATCGAGGCGGGCAAGCTCGTGAAAATCACACCGGTATTCCGTTCACGATGAGCACGCTCGAGAAGACGCGCATCTTCGTGGTCGAGGATCAGCCGCAGCTGCTCAAGAACCTGCTCAAGGTGCTCGCGCTGTTTCCCGAGCTCGAGGTGGTGGGCACTTCGCAAGAAGGCGAAGACGGCGTGGAGCAGATGGTGAAGCTGCTCCCTGATCTGGTCTTGCTCGACCTCGAGCTGCCGGGCATCGATGGCATCGAGGTCACCAAGCGGCTCAAGCGGCGGGCGCCTGGCGTGGAGGTGCTGATCCTCACCTCGTTCGACGATGAGCAGAAGGTGTACGAGGCGATTCAGGCCGGCGCCTCGGGGTATCTGGTCAAGCGAGTGGGGCCCGACAAGATTCGTTCGGGCATTCACGACGTGATGGCCGGCGGCACGGTGCTCGAGGCGATCATCGCCAAGCGCTTCTGGAACTATTTCCAGTCGGTGCAGGCGAAGAAGGCGCAGCCGGAGAACACCTGGGGCCTCAGCCCGCTCGAGTTCGACGTGCTCAAGTTCGTCGCGAAGGGGTTGTCGAACGCAGAAGTGGGCCGGGTGATGGAGCTCGAGCGCCGCACCGTGCGCACGCACTTGAGCCACATCTACCGGAAGATGGGCGTCAACTCCCACGTCGACGCGGTGGTGATGGCGCTCAAGGCAGGGATCGTCGAGCTTTGAGCCTGGTGCTCTCGCTGCTCCTGCTCGCGACGCCGGCAGAGCTGAAGGTCTCCCATCGCAAGGTGATCACCGAAGACGGCGCTTCGTTGGCGCTGCACCGGTTTCTTCCGCTGGGGCGTGCGAGCGCATTGCCTCCCGTCTTGCTGTTGGCTGACGTGGGCTTCGGACGGCCGTTGTTCGACTTCAAAGGGGGGGGGCTGGCGCGGTGGTTGGCGGCGCGAGGGCGGCTCGTCTACGTGGCCGAGCTGCGAGGGCAGGGCGCTTCAGATGCGGGGCACTCACTGCGCACGGTCGTTCATCTCGACCTGCCGGCGATCGCGAAGGCCATCGCTGCAGAACGATCCGGGCCGATCGATCTCGTCGCGCAGGGGTTCATGGGCACGCTGGCCATCGCGGCGAGCACGCGTGAACTGCAGGTAAGACGAGTGGTGGCGTTGAGCACTCCGGTGGTTCAGGAAGAGCCGACCGAGCTGGCGCGCGCGTTCTTGAGCACCGGGGGGCGCTTCACCTCGCTCGCTTCGTCGCCAGAGGGCTTCGGCATGTTCGAGCAGCTGTTCGCGCTGGGGGCGGAGATCGAGCCTTCGGTGATGCGAGGGTTGGCGGGGTCGACGCGGGATCTGTCATCGGGTGTTTCGAGTGAACTGCTGGCGTGGATGGAGACCGGAGACCTGCCGCTGGATGACGGGACCTCAGTGGTTTCGCGGCTCAAGGAATCAGATCGACCCACCCTCTTGCTCCTGGGCCTCGCGGACGGCTTCACTCCGTCGGAGAGCTGCGTTCCGCTGCGGGGCATGACGAAAGGCAAGGTGCAGATTCAGATGTTCAGCCGCGTGGTGGAAGGCGACGACTTCGCGCATGCATCGCTGCTCCTGGGGCGGCGTGCGCCGGCGTTCGTCTACCCCTCGATCGAACGTTTCCTGGCAGCGACGCCATGAGGGGAACTGATCAAACTGTCTCCCTCTCCCCCGCGGGGGAGAGGGTCGGGGAGAGGGCTTTCCTGCTTTGCCTCCTCATGACGAGCTGCGCCGCGCTCCGGCCGATCCCGCTTCCGAAAGAAGCCGAGCTCCATCGCGCCAAAACCGACGACGGCTGGGAAGTCTCGCTGACCCGCTACAAAGCAGTGGGCGAGACCAAAGGCTTCCCGGTGGTCCTCTGCCACGGCATCTCCGCGAACGAGCGGAACATGGACCTCGACGAGCAACACTCGATGGCCCGCTGGATCGCCTCGCAAGGACGTGAAGCCTGGACTGTCTCGCTCCGCGGCACGGGAACGAGTGACACCATCGACGCCGACCACAAACGCCCCGGGCCGATCTTCTTCGACGACTACTGGCGCCACGATCTGCCGGCAGTCATCGACTACGTGAAGCGAACCAGCGGCGCCTCGGCGATCGACTACGCCGGCCACTCGATGGGCGGCATGGTGCTCTACGCGTACCTCTCGCAAGGAGGGCAGGGCGTGCACGCCGCCGCCACGATGGGCAGCCCGACGAGGCTCGACTGGGGCACCGGCATGGAGAGTTTGCTCAAGACGCTCGGCCCGGTCTTCGTCAGTCCCGAATCGATGATCCCCAGCGGCGTCGGTGCGTTGCTCGCATCGCCGTTTCAGGGCGCGATGGAAGATGGCCCGTTTCAGCGCTTCTTCTACAACCCGCAGAGCACCGAGACGGAGACCTGGCGAAGGCTGATGGTCTACGGCACCGCGCCGGTTTCAGGCGGCACCGCGCTGCAGCTGATCTCGTTGATGGATACCGGCCAGTTCCAAACGTTCGACGGGAAGATCGATCTGCGAGCCGACATGGCGAAGATCACCACGCCGGTGCTGGTGGTCGCAGGCCGGCTCGATCGCATCGCCGTGGCGCCTGCGGTGAAGGACGGCTACCGCGCGCTTGGCGGACCGAAGGAGTGGCTGCTGATGACCCGCGCCAACGGTTCACGCGGTGAGTACGGCCACATGGACATGGTCATCGGAGAGCGCGCCTCGACCGAACTCTGGCCGAAGGTGCTCATGTTCTTCGACAAGGCGACGCCCGTGGCACCGCTTCCGTCCGGTCCGCCTGAAGTGTTGCCGTCCATTCCCGCTGCGCGCTGACTACTGCACGTTGATTTTCAACTCGCCCGCCTCGCGGAGAACGGACGGCCAATCAGCGAAGTCGTCTTTCGCGAAACTCACTCGAACCGCACAGCTGCTCGACCGATCGCCCTGAGCCGTCTCCCCCGGGCAGCTTGGCAGGCTTGCCCGGGAAAGCGCCCCTCACCCCGGCCCTCTCCCCGCTGGCGCAGGGCGAGGGAGACCCTTGCTTTCGCAGGGCGGGGGAGGCGGTTCGTGAGTACGTTCCGCCCACTTCATGCGGACCACTCGATCGAAGAAGACCACCCCGACCCTCCCTCCCGCACTCAAGGCCATCGCCAATTCCGTCATCGAGGCGACGCTGCCCAACGGCATGCAGGTGCGCCTGCTCCCGTCTGACGCCGTACCGACCTGCAGCTACTACACGTTCTTCCGGGTCGGAGCGCGCAACGAGCGCCCCGGCATCACCGGCATCAGCCACCTCTTCGAGCACATGATGTTCAACGGCGCGAAGAAGTACGGCCCGGGCCAGTTCGATCGCGTGCTCGAGTCGAACGGCGGCAGCTCCAACGCGTACACCAGCAACGACGTCACCGTTTATTACGAAGACTTCATGTCGGAGGCGCTCGAGAAGGTGATCGATCTCGAGAGCGATCGCATGCGCTCCCTGCAGGTCACCCCGAAGATGCTGGAGAGCGAGCGGCAGGTGGTGATGGAAGAGCGCCGCCTTCGCGTGGACAACGAGATCGGCGGCCTGATGGACGAAGAGCTCTCGTCGCTCATCTGGAAGGCCCACCCGTACCGCTGGCCGGTCATCGGTTGGATGAAGGACATCGAGAACATCAAGCGCGAGGACTGCCTCGAGTACTTCCGCACCTACTACGCGCCCAACAACGCCACGCTCTACGTCTCGGGCGACTTCGACCCCAAGCAGGCGATGGCGCTGATCAAGAAGTACTACAAGGGCATCAAGCCCGGCCCCGCGCTCCCGCTCGTGCACGACGCTGAGCCCGAGCAGAAGGGTGAACGCCGCGCTGAAGTGCGTCACCCCGCGCAGGCGCCTTCACTGATGATCGCCTGGCGTGGGCCCAACGGCACCGATCCCGACACCCTGGTGCTCGACGTGTTGCAGTACGCGCTCTCGGTCGGTCAATCGAGCCGGCTGACCCGCTCGCTGGTGTTCGATCAGGAGCTCGCCGTCGGCGTCTCCGTCGACTGGACCTGGCGCTTCGATCCCGGCTCGTTCACGGTCGTGCTCGAGCTCAAGCCTGACGGCGATCCGAAGAAGGCCGAAGCTGCGCTGTACGCCGAGTTGGCCAAGGTGGCGCAGCACGGTCTCGAACCGCGTGAGCTGGAGAAGGCGAAGAACAACCTTGCTGCGCATTTGCTCCGTGAACTCGCCACCAACAACGGCCGTGCCCACGCGCTGGGGACCTACGAGCTGATGCTGGGCGACTGGCGCCATGGCCTCGCGTTGCCCATCCAGTACGAGACCATCACCGGCGAGCAGGTGCGCGCCGCGGCCGCGAAGTACCTCGCCCCAGAGCGGAGATCAGTCGTCACGCTCGTGCCCCTCTCCGAGGTGGCCTCGTGAAGAAGAAGAAGGTCGATGAAGTGCCGAAGCTTCGCCCGCTGAAGCTGCCGGATCACCAGGTCCGCAAGCTGCCCAATGGCATGACCGTGCACCTCGTGCCGCGGGGGCCGCTCCCTCTGGTGGCGGTGCGGTTGGTCATGCGCGCGGGCAGCGCGTTCGATCCGCTCGATCGCCTCGGCGTGGGTGACTTCGCGGCGCGGTTGTTTCGCCGTGGCGCGGCCGGCATGTCGGCCGATCAGATCAGCGACACCGTCGACTTCGTAGGCGCGAGCGTGGGCGGCTTCGCCAACGAAGAGAACGTGATCATGTCGCTCTCCACGCCTTCCAAACACTTCGAGCCGATGTTCGAGCTCATGGCGAAGGTGCTGCTCGAGCCCGACTTTCCCGAGAACGAGCTCGAGCTGGCCCGCCGCCGTACGCTGGCCGGGTTGACCAACGATCTCGACGACCCCGGCTCGCTCGCCGATCGCGCGCTCGTTCGCGCGACCTGGGGCACCCACCCGTACGCGCACGAGACCATCGGAGGGAAGAAGGACATCACCGCGATGACTCGCGATGATCTCAAGAAGTTCCACCGTGAGCGCCTGGGGCCGTCGATCGCGCACCTGTACATCGTGGGCGCGTTCGATCTCGACGAGGTGATGAAGACCGTCGAGCGCACCCTGGGGGGCTGGAAGGGTGGCCCCACGGAAGGTCCCATCGTGCCTTCGTGGGAAGGGCTCGCCCGGCCCGGCGAGGTGTTGATCGTCGACAAGCCCGAGCAGACCCAGGTGCAGATGCGCATCGGTGGTCACGGCGTGCGCCGCGGTCACCCGGATCACTTTCCGCTCGTCACCATGAACACCGTGCTGGGCGGCGGCTTCACTTCGCGCCTGGTCACCGAGATCCGCGTGAAGCGCGGCCTCTCCTACGGAGCGGGCAGCTCGTTCGACATGATGAGCGTCGCGGGCACCTTCACGGTCTCGTCCTTCACGCGCACCGAGAGCATCAACCAGCTCATCGACGTGTCGCTGGCCGAGGTGAAGAAGATGAAGGAGCGCGGGCCGAAGAAGGAAGAGCTCGCCACCGTGCAGCGCTACATCTCGGGGCTGTATCCCGCGCGGCTGGAGACCAACGAAGCGGTCTCCGGTGCGATCGCCGACGTGGTGCACTACGGGCTGACCGATGAGTGGATCTCCGAGTACCGCGAGCGCATCGCGGCAGTCACCGTGAAGCAGGCGACCGAAGCGGCCGGCAAACACCTCTTCGGCGGCGAGCGGAACATCGTGCTGGTGGGCAACGCCGAGGCGCTGCGCTCCAAGGTCGAGCAGTACGGGCCGGTCACGGTCTTGAAGCCGAGCGAGCTCGAGTAGGTGACGCTCGAGGTGCTGTTCACGAAGGGTGGTTTGGTCGCGGTGGCCAAGCCGCCCGGGTTGTTGGTGATCCCAGGGCGCACTCCGGAAGATCAGGTCTGCGCTCGAGATCTCCTCAGCGCGCAGTTGGGCCAACGCGTCTGGGTCTGCCATCGCATCGATCGCGACACGTCGGGGGTGGTGCTCTTCGCCACCGATGAAGACGCACATCGTTCGGCGTCGATGGCCTTCGAGCAGGGCCTCGCGAAGAAGAAGTACCTCGCGCTGGTCGAAGGCGTGGTCTCAGCGCCGCTCGATCTGCAGCAGCCGCTCATCGAAGGGCGCAAAGGCAAGATGCGCCTCGCGTTCCCCGGTGAAGCAGGGAAGGACTCGCGCACCCTGGTGAAGCCGATCGAGACCTTCAAGACCGCGACCCTGGTGGAGTGTGAACCGCTCACCGGCAGGCAGCATCAGATTCGCGTGCACTTGAAGGCGAGCGGGCATCCGTTGTTGTTCGATCACCAGTACGGGCGGAAGGAGCCGCTTCCGCTTGGCGACTTCAGGCTCGACCGCACGCCGCTTCATGCAGCGTCGCTGGTGATCGAGACTCTTGGTGTCGTGGTGGAAGCGCCTTTGCCGGAGGATTTGGGCAAGGCGATTACGGCGCTGCGCCAGGTTTGACCCTCACCCCGAAGGGAGAGGGAGACAGTTTCACTCGGCGGCGGGCAGCGGCGGCTTGCCGTGCACGAGGAGCTTGTCCTCTTGCTTGAAGGCGACCTCGACCTTGCCGTCGCGCACCGCGCGCACCAGGCCGAGCCCGAACGTCGGGTGATCGACCACGTCGTCGACCACGAAGGTCTCGCGCGGCGAGTACTTCTTCGCCTTGGTCAGATCCTTGCCCTTGAACTGCTCGTCCCAGCTGATCACCACCGTCGAAGCCGAGGAGGCCGAGGTGCGCTTGACCGCCGTGCTCTTCGAAGAAGTCGACGACGCGATGGCGCGCTTGGGGGCCGCGAACGACTGCAGCTTCACCAGCGGCTGAACACCGCGGTAGTTGTGTTCGCCCCCGCAGGTGTTGCACTTCACCTTCACCACCTTGGGTCCCACCATCGCGATGATGGTGTGCGCGAGGTTCAGCTCGCACTTTCCGCAGGCAGCGTCGATCTCACCACCGACCCGGGTCGCATTGGGCATCGTCATTCGGCTGGGCGAATAACAGAAAGCACGCGGAGGTGAAGCGCGTTTCCCTGCCTTGCCGCCCTGCTTGTTCGGGGGAGGCACTCACGTAGAGTGCCCTCGCTCATGTCGTCGGAGACCGGCAGCCCCGTAGAACCCCCGAAGCCGTCCTGGCTGTACACGGCCGTGGAGAGCATCGGTTCTGGCGTCTACCGCTTCATCGAACAGGTCGGCGGCCTCGCTGAGCTCCTCTTTCAGATCATCAAGTGGTCCGTACGCCCGCCGTTCCGGCTGCAGAACCTCTTCGCCCAGCTCGACTTCGTGGGTGTCGGCTCGATCTTCATCGTGGCCTTGACCGGCATCTTCTCGGGCATGGTGTTCGCCCACCAGAGCTGGCGTGCGTTCGATCTCTTCAACGCGGAGAGCCTGGTCGGCCCCACCGTCTCGTTGACCATCACCCGCGAGCTGGCCCCGGTCTTCGCGGCCTTGATGGTCACCATGCGCGCCGGCAGCGCGATGTGCACCGAGCTGGGCACCATGCGCGTCACCGAACAGGTCGACGCGCTGGAGACGATGGCCGTCAACCCGATCCAATACCTCCTGGTGCCCCGGGTGCTGGCCGGCCTCATCATGGTGCCGTTGCTGGTGCTGATCTTCGACCTGCTCGGGCTCACCGGCGGCTACTTCGTGGCCGTCACCGTGAAGGGCCTCTCGGCGGGCACCTTCGTGACGCGCACCCAGCAGTGGCTCGACCCCGAAGACATCTCGGAGGGGCTCATCAAGGGCGCGGTGTTCGGGCTCTTCGTCATGCTGGTCGCCTGCTTCAAGGGCTACAACGCGAGCGGCGGCGCCAAGGGCGTCGGCCAGGCGACCACCGAGGCGATGGTCACCTCGGCGCTCGGTATCTTCATCCTCGATTACTTCGTCGGCGTACTCCTCCACTGATGTCAGACGAGAAGACCAAACCGATCATCGAGATCGTCGAGCTGCACAAGTCCTTCGGTGAGCACCACGTGCTCAAGGGCATCACGCTGAGCGTTCCGGCGGGCAGCACGCTGGTGATCCTCGGGGGCTCCGGCAGCGGCAAGACGGTGCTGATGAAGCACATGATCGGCCTGCTCAAGCCCGACAGCGGCCGGGTGGTGATCGACGGCGAAGACATCGTGCCCATGAGCCCCGAGGAGCTGGAGAAGATCCGCCGGAAGTTCGGCATGGTCTTCCAGGCCGCGGCGCTCTTCGACTCGATGACGGTCTACGAGAACGTCTCGTTCGCGCTGCGCGAACACCGCAAGGAGTTGGGCGAGGCGAAGATGCGCGAGATCGTGCGCGACAAGCTGGCCATCGTCGGTTTGAAAGACGTCGAAGATAAGTTTCCGGCGAGCTTGTCGGGCGGCATGCGCAAGCGCGTGGGCCTGGCCCGGGCGATCGTGCTCGACCCGAAGATCGTGCTCTACGACGAGCCCACCACCGGCCTCGACCCCATCACCACCGACTACGTCGACGAGATGATCCTCGATGCCAAGAAGCAACTGGGCGTCACCTCGGTGGTCATCAGCCACGACATCGCCTCGGCCTTCAAGGTCGCCGACAACATCGCCTTCCTGTACCAGGGCGAGATCGTCGACCAGGGGCACCCTTCGACCTTGCGCCACACGCAGCACCCCGGCGCGAAGCTGTTTCTGCAGACGTGGTTCGGAAAGAACTGAGTCGTGGCCGTGTACGCGTTGACGGGTAGAGTGAGTTTTCCGTGAAGAAACTGGTGACGCCATTCCGGGTCGGACTGCTGGTGATCGCCGCTGGTGCGATCCTCTTCATCTTTCTCACGTTCGTGAAGAAGGGCGGCATGAAGGAGGACGAGGGCGTCACCGTCTTCGCCTACTTCCGTGATGCCTCGGGTTTGAACCAGCGCAGCCGGGTGCAGATCGCCGGCATCGGCGTGGGCGAGATCATCGACATCCGCCTCGAGGGCATCCGCGCGAAGGCCACGATGCGCATCCGCCGTGACATTCACGTGCGCACCGACGCGACACTCACGAAACGCTCCGAGTCGCTGCTGGGCGACTACATGCTCGACCTGACCCCGGGCACGGAGAACTTCCCCGACCTCAAAGACGGCGACGAGATCAAACGCGTGCTCGACGCGGCCGGTATGGAGCAGCTGATGGGCACCCTGGGCGCCATCACCGCCGACGTGCAGGCGGTCACCGGCTCACTCAAGGCCGTGCTGGGAGGCGCGCAAGGGCAGGGCAGCCTGGAAGCGATCGTGAAGAACCTGGTCGCGCTCACCGACGCGATGCAGAAGATGATCGGCGACAGCGCCGGCAAGCTCGATGCGATCCTCGCGAACGTGTCGGCCGTGTCGGGCGACATCAAACGTCTGACCGGTAAAGAATCAGAGTCGATCGAGCGCATCGTCACCAACATCGAGGTGATCTCCAAAGACGTGCGCGACGTGATCGGGTCCATCAAGAAGGTGGTCGGCGAGAACGAAGGGCAGCTGGGTGAGAGCGTCGACACCCTCAAGAACACCCTGGCCAAGCTCGATCGTTCGATGACCAACATCGAGCAGGTCACCGACGACGTGAAGGCGGGGAAGGGTGCACTCGGCGCCCTGGTCGGCAACGAGCGGCTCGGCCAGAAGCTCACCGATACGGTGGAAGACGTGGCCGACTTCGCGGGGCGCCTCACCGGCCTCGAGGTCGAAGTGGGCGTGAAGGCCGACTACTTCATCACCCAGAGCGCGGCGAAGACGTTCCTTCAGATCCGCCTCGTGCCCAAACCCGACAAGTACTACCTCATCGAAGCCATCGACGATCCGCGCGGCAAGGTCGAGACGATCTACCTGCAGCAGAACCCACCCAACGCCGGCGATCCCGTGGTGCAGAAGCAGACGGTCACCACCGAGTCGATCAAGTTCAGCGCGCAGTTCGCCAAGCGCTACTCGTTCCTCACGCTGCGTTTCGGCATCATCGAGTCGACCGGCGGCATCGGCGTCGACTTGAACCTGGCCATCCGGTTTCCCTGGTACTCCCGGTGGATCGAAGACGCCCTGGTGCTCAAGGTCGACGCGTTCAACTTCTCCATCGAGGCCCTGCGTTTTCCCCGCCTGCGCGCCACGGTGCGCTTCACGCCCTTCGAACACGTCTACGTGAACGCGGGTATGGACGACATTCTCAACACCCAGAACCGCGACGCGCTGACCAATCGTCTCATCAGCGGCCGCGACTTCTTCGTGGGGGCTGGCATCTACTTCACCGACGCCGACATCAAGTCGCTGCTGCCGGTGCTCCCGACGCCGTAAGCCATGCGCTGCCTCGTTCTCGTCCTGGCAGTGCTCGCGGTCGCAGGCCCGGTCAGCGCGCAGGGCACGTGCATGGGCGCAGGCTGTGTCTGTGATGTCGATGGCTGCAGCTGCCCTGGGGGGTGCACCTTCAGTTGCTCGGGTTTCGACAGGTGCTTGTTCGCGGCAGATGGCGGAGCCGCCACGGCGCTGTGTCTGTCTGACAGCCGCTGCGACCTGGTGCTCGGGGCCAGAACCGATCTGACCTGTACGAGCCGTGATCGGTGCCGCGGAGAAATTGGCGTCGACTCGACCGTCTTCTGCTCGGGCACGGGGGAGTGCAGCCTGGGGATCGGCTCGGGCTCGACGCTCGATTGTTACCCCGACAGCGTTCTGGGGCGGTGCGAAGTTTTCTGTCGCAGTGACTGTCTGTTGCGATGCACGGCGTCGAACGGTGGAGACTGCCGCAGCTTCTGCGCGGATGGCGGCGCACCTTCACGTTGCGGAGCCTCGGCCTTCTTCGGTTGCGAGTCTGGGTGTTCGCTCCTTGACGGGGGCCTCGACGGTGGCTTCGACGGTGGCTTCGACGCGGGAGCCCTGGACGCGGGGCAGGATGCAGGGGCTGCGGTGGACGGTGGTTTCGGAGACGGCGGTACCGGCGACGGAGGTCAGGCAGATGCCGGGCCCGTCGATGCTGGTTTCGTCGATGCTGGGTTCGTCGATGCAGGGCAAAGCGATGCAGGGCAAAGCGACGCGGGCCCCAGCGACGGCGCTCTGCCGGGGAACTACCGCGTTGGCTGCGGCTGCGGAACCTTCGAGCCCTTTCTCCTCGCGTGGCTCTTGTTGCTCGGGCTCACTCGTCGTTTACCTGTTCGCCTCGGTGGCCCCTCACCCCGACCACCCCGACCACCCCGACCCACTCCCCGCATCGCAGGGCGAGGGCGCGAAGGCTCGAGCCCCGGCGACATCAGGGTCTCCAGCGTGCGCATGACGTTCGCGCGCGAGAGCAGCGTCACCAGCTTCAAGAAGTCGACCGGCTTGGGCATCCACCCGTCGGCGCCCGCATCGGTCAGCTGAGGCCCCGAGTACAGGTTCCCGTAGGCAGTCACGAAGAAGATGGGGCACGTCACCCTGGGCAGCTCGCGCGCGAAGTCTGGCAACTTGTCTACCGCCTCTTTGCCCCGCAACGCACGCGTGAGCTGAATACCGTCGAGCGCAGAGCCAGAGAGTTGAATGTCCATCAGGATGGCCAGGAACTCGCCCTTCTGACTCCTCACCCGGTCGCACGCTTCTTCGGAAGATTTGGCCCACTGCAGGGTGCAGCGGTTGCCCAGGCGCAGCTCGACGACTTCCCAATTGGGGAGCTCGTCTTCGACGTAGAGAACGGGCGAGGTCCAGATGGTGGCGGGTTCGATCTTCTTCATGAGGTACCTCGCTGTGAATGAGACTGAGTGATGGGCAATTGCACCCGAAAGGTGCTGCCTCGACCCAGCGCGCTCTCGACCTTCAACCGGCCCCCGTGGAGCTCCACCAATCGCTTGGAGATCGCCAGGCCCAGGCCCGTGCCGCCGTACTTTCGGCTCGGGCCCTGATCGACCTGACGGAAGCCCTCGAAGATGACGCTCAGGTTCTCGGGCGCAATGCCGATGCCCTGATCTCGCACCAGCAGCTGCACCCAGCCGTGACCTGCTTCTTCGAACGTCGAGGCGATGACCCTCACTTCGCCCTGGCCGTTGGAGAACTTGATCGCGTTGCTCACCAGGTTGATCAGTACCTGGGCGAGCTTGACCCGATCCACCGACAGCTGCGTCGTCGGCGCGGCGTCTCGCTGAAGCACAAGGCCCACGCCAGCGCGTTGGGCCACCGGAGCAATGACGCCTTCGAGCTGTTGAAGAACTTGCTCCAGCGCCGTGCTCTCTCGCGCGAGCACCTGCCCGCGGGCCTCGAGGCGCGAGTAGTCGAGGATGTCGTTGACCACCATGAGCAGGTGCTGGCCGCTGGTGACCACCGAGCGAAGCAGCCGCGAGGTGGTCGCGGGCTCCAACTCGGGGGCGGGCTGCAGCGCGAGCGCACCGCCACACGAGGGGCACTGCGCGGGAACGGCCTCCGCTTCTTCCAGCTCGAACAGCTCGCTGCAGCCCGCGCAGCGCACCGCGCGTGGCGCCGCCAGGATGTCGAGCAGGCCCTGCGGAATGTTGATGATGGTGTTGAGCGGCGTGCGCAGCTCGTGGCTGGTGCTGGCCAGAAAATCGCTCTTCATGCGCGAACGTTCTTCGGCCCGGGTGACCAGGTCGCGCTGCGCAGCGAGCTCTTCGCCCATTTGCGCCTTGGCTGATTCGAAGAGCAGGGCGAGCGAGGCCTGGAGCACGACGGTCGAGAGCAGGGAGGCCGCGTGGTACGCGATGAGGTGTTTTCCGCTGAAGACGCCGGCGCCTTCGATGCCCATGAAGGCCGCGACGGTGAAGAGGATCACCGCGGCGATCGGAACCGCGCCCCAGATGAGCGCCGCTCTGCGCCCCAGCAAGAGCAACGCGATGACCGGGAGCACCGGCAACCACATCAACGTGGGTGAGAAGACCCCTCGGGTGTACGCGCCGATGGCCAGCAGCACGCCCAGCAAACCCAGCAGCAGCTGGTGCCCCGCGAGCACCCGCTTTCCTGCGCGCAGGGCGATGAGCGAGGTGCCCACGACCGCCACGGCCAGCACCACGAAGAGCGAGAGCCGAAAGGCCCCCATCAACCCGTAGAAGACCGCGAAGAGCGGCCCCCACATGGACAAGGCGATGGAGAAGGCGGCGGTCAGCCGGGCGACGCGGAGCTCTTGAGGATCGAGCCCCCGGGCGGCGTCGCCGAGCAGGCGATCCACCGCGGCCCAGCCGCCTCCCGGTGCTTCAACTCGTGTTGGTACGACCGGCATCGACGACTTCCTTCCAGGAGAGACGGCTCACCACGTCGCGTCGATGTGTTGACGCTCACCCTCGACGTGACGGCTGGTGGTGACGGGGGTTCCCACCGCTTGCTCGACCGAGCCCGCAATATACCCGGCAAGTGATCGCGACATCACCTCGCCGTAGGTCGGGAAATCGACGACCGTGAAACGCAGCTGCCGCGGCGCACGCTGAGCCACCTCGAGCGCACCGACGCTGTTGTAGAGCCTCCAGAGCGTGGGAGTGGCGCCGACCAGCGCCTCGAGCGAGTGCGGCCCGACGACGGTGCGATAGCGGCCGTGCAGGTGATCACGGGCGAGGTCGCGGCCCAGCGACTCCACGCGCATCGGGCCGTCGTAGAGCGCGGTCGAAGCCGCGTCGTAGATGCGCGTGGCCAGCTCGTATGGCACCCAGTCGCCCGGGGCCAGCGAGCGAAAGGTCGCCGCGTCAGCAGGCGGCAGGGTGGTCAACTCGGCGCCCCGCGCGCGCACCATGTTCCTGACGGTGACCAGCGATGCGGCCTTGTAGACGGCGCCCACCGGGGGCGCCTCGTTCTCACTTCCGAACGATCGGCCTTGCAGCAGTTGCGTCGCCGAGAGCCCGAAGGCCATTCTGAACGAGTCGGAAAAATGGGACGGGCTCGAGAAGCCGGCCTCCAGCGCGGCGGGAGTCCACGAGCCCCAGCGCGCGTAGGAGAGGATGGCCTTGGTCAGCCTGCGCAGCAGCCGGTACTGGCGGAAGGTGCTGCCCGTCTCCTTCTTCAGCGTGCGCATGAGGTGCCATTGTGAGACGCCCAGCTCGCGCGCGAGCTCGTCGATGCCGCGCTCGGGGCCCTCTTCTCGATCGAGGGCGGCGAACAGCTGATCGATCAGCGGATCGAGCGAAGGCCGCAGGCCGAACTTCAGGGTGTGCAGCGCGTCGGGCGCCATGAGTTCTTCACGCAGCCAGGGCGCGTCTCCACCCCGAAGACGGCCATCGGCCTGCTCCAGCTTGAGCGCCGGCACCAGGGCGTCGCGACGATCGACCCACAACACCGCCACGTGAGGTGCGCACAACACGTAGCGGCGCTGCACACCGCTGGGCACCAATGCCACCTGCACGCCCGCGAGGTTGCCCTCAGGCGTCTGGATATCGAGGGTGCCATCGAGCGCGACCAGCACCACGTCGAGCGTGGAGGCGTGCGTCGGCGCCTCGAAGTGCGGGCCCCGGTACGCGAGGCGGTTGCCCACCGCGAGCAGGGCGGGCCGGAGCAGAAGCGGCAACTCCTCGGAGTTCACGGAGGTTCGCATCGGTGAGGCATCAGCCTACCCGGGAGTCCGGAGACCTCTGCAAAGCTGACACATGGGAGTGAGCACGTTGCTGGAAGCGGAGGCGCAGGGCTTCAAGGTCTCGTACCGGCCCATGACCCTCACCCACCGACTCGTCGTGCTCGCCGTGGTCCTCATTTCAACCTTCTCCAGCGCCTCGGAGCCCGCGAACGCGCGCCTTCGCCAGGTGATCGAAGCGCGCAACGCCACCTTCTCGGCGGCCATCGCCAATCAAGACCTCGCCACCGCCGCGAGCCTCTACGACGTGAACGTGATCTTCCAGGCGCCGGGCGCGCCGACGATTCGGGGCCGCGCCGGGGTGGTGAACTTTCTCATTCAGCAGGTCACCGCGGGCGCGGTCGAGGTGTCGCTGACCACCGAGTCGGTGCGCACCTTCATCGCCCTCGACAACGGCAGCCTCGAGGTCGAGGAGATCGGCACCAACATCATTACCTACGTGGTGCAGGGCCAGCGCATCGCGGTGCCCGGCAAGTACATGGTCATCTGGCGCTTCCCGCGCGGGCTCAGCAGCGAGCCGGTCATCGTGCGCGACTCGTTCAGCTTCAGCGTCCCGTTTCCTTGAACGGGAGGCACTGATCAGCCGAGGTTGAGGGCTTGCCCGAACGTCGCCTGGTAGCGGCGGGCGAAGTCGTCGACCGAGAAGAAGTGCTCCTGGCACCCCTTGAGCTCGATCGCGTACGTCGCGGCCAGCGCGGCGATGCGGCCGGTGACCTCGTACGACAGGTTCTTCGACAGACCGAAGGCCAGCGCGCCCAGGTACGCGTCGCCCGCGCCCGTGGGATCGACCACCGCGCTCGGCTTTGCGATGGGGATCTCGATGGTGGGCTTGCCCTTCACGATGAAGCGCGACCCCTGATCGCCGCGGGTCATCACGGTCAGCGGCGCCATGTCGAAGAGCTGCTGCTCGGTGAGGCCGGTCGACTTGGCCATCATGCCGAACTCGTAGTCGTTGCCGACGAAGGCCGCGCAGCCGTCGAGGCCCGAGAGGATCTGCGCCTTGTCGAGGCGGGGCACCTGCTTGCCCGGATCGAAGATGTAGCTGACGCCGGCCTTCTTGCACTCGGCGGTGTGTTTCGCCATCGACTCAGGGTCGGTGGGGCTGATGATCACCCAGTCGCCCTTCTCGAGACCGAGCGACGCGAGGGTCACCTCACGCGCGTGCACCACCGCGCCCGGGTAGAACGCGACGATCTGGTTGTTCGACTGATCGGTGTTGATGAAGCACGACGCGGTGAACTCGTTGGGCACCACCTTGATGCCGCGCACGTCGATGCCTTTGCCCGTCATGAAGTCGCGGTACTCGGCGAAGTCCTGGCCTGCCGCCGAGACGACCGCCGCCTTCGCGTTGAGCATCGAGAGCGTGTACGCGATGTTGCCCGCGGTGCCGCCGCGCATCTTCTTCATCGAGTCGACGAGGAAGCTCACCGTGAGCATGTGCACCTTGTCCGGGAGGATGTGGTCCGCGAACTTGCCCGGGAAGTTCATGATGTAGTCGTAAGCGAGCGAGCCGGTGACGATGATGCGCACGGGGGAGATCCTTGGTTCGGGTGAGGGGCGGCCTTACCGCAGGGGTACTCCGGCTGGGAAGCACGGAGCGCTCACTGCCGGGGTTGCCCTGACTCATGCCTCGTTCCTGCTGGCCATGCGCTCGCGCCTCGTGGGAATGGGTGGCCCGGGAGGGCGGGCATTCAGCTCGCCGCCCGTACCTGAGGATGTCCATGAATCGAATCGCAACACCGAAGCTCTGGTCGGCTGTCGTTGGTCTGTGCCTCGTCACGCTGGGCTGCCGCGGCTCGACCGCGTTGAGCACCTCGGCGGTCACGGAGCCCGCAGGCCCCCACTGCGCCACCGGTGGTCTGGCCGTGCGCACCGGTACCGATGTCGATGGAGACGCGGTGATCTCCGAGAGCGAAGCGGCCAGCACCAGCTACCTCTGCAATGGCACGGCGGGGGCGCCAGGCGCCACCGGCGTGACGTCGTTGAACAAGGTGACGGCCGAGCCCGCGGGCGCGAACTGCACCCTGGGCGGCTCTCTGCTGGAGACGGGCGCGGACACCAACGGCAACGCCACCCTCGAGGCCACCGAGGTGACTTCGTCGGAGTACCTCTGCACGCCCGCCTCGACCAGCACCAACCTGGTGTTGCTCAGCAAGACATTCATCGGCGCGCCTGACGCGGCCTGCCCGGGCGGCTACGTGCGCATCGGCTACGGCCCCGACACCAACGCTGACGGCACGCTGTCGGCCGGCGAGCAGACCGCGTCGTTCCTCAGCTGCAACCTGGCGCCGCGCGTCACCTCGAGCACCACGGTGATCATCGCCGATTGCACGCAGAGCCCCATCGTGGTGCCGTTGACCTCGGTCGACCTCGACGGCCGCGTCGCGCAGACCAGCGTCGAGGTGCTCGCCTCAGGCTCGACCCTGGTGTTCTCCTCGGGCCCCAACGGCGAAATCCGCCTCACCCCGGGCGCGCACGTCGCGGGCGCCGGCATCGCAGTGACCCTCACCGACGACCTGGGCGCCACGGCCGTCGTCGAAGTGCGGCTTGTCTTCTCGGGCACGGGTTGTTCACCGCAGACGGCCTTCCACGGCGTGTTCCCCGACACCTGCATCGCGATCGAGATCGAGCCCATCGTCGGCGATGATCGTTCGGGCCCGGTGCTGACGGCGCGCGGCGTCTATTACAACGGTGACGACGGCCTGATGTACGCGGGCCTCGATCTCGACGGCGGCACGCTGCTGACCGGGGAGAACGTCGACTGCCTGATGGGTGACGCGGTGCGGGGCCGGTTGCTCTCGCTCTATTCGAGTGAATGGGTCGCGGTGCTGGCCGACGGTGGCGCGGGCATCACCGGCTTGCTCGACCCTGCTGCGGGTGGGCGCTTCCGCGCGTTCGGCAGCCCTGAGCCGCTTGATCAAATCGCGGTGCTCGACGAGACCACCTTCCAGCCTTCGGCGCGGTTCGCCCTGCCGCAGCCGTTCGCCGCCACCGGCCAGCCTCAGGAGTTCAGCGTGACCGGCACCGACGGCGGCGTGGTCACCATCACCGCGAGCAGCGTGATCGTCTCGGCGACCGATGGTCAGGCCCTGGTCGCCCGCGCGGGCACCAACACCGACGGCGAGCACGGCGTGCTCTACCAGCTGATCGACACGGCCACGGGTGCGGTGACCCTCAACCGGGAGCTCTACTTCGCGTCGGGTGACACCTCGTTCGGTGTGTTCCAGTGGCGATCGCAGGAAGACTCGGTGCAGCACTACGCGCTCCACAAGCGGGGCGCGCAGTACGTGCTCACGTACCTGAACACCGCCAGCTGGATGGAGTTGGAGCTCGCAGCAGGTCAGCCGGCGACGATGAGCACCAGCTTCGCCACCGATTGCGACGTGAAGAACCTCTCGCTGGGGGCTGCACTCGACGTCGCCTACTTCCACGCTGAAGGGGGCTGCTTCGGCTTCGCCACCTCCGAGTCGTTGCTGCGTTGCTCGACGCTCTATGGGCCGAACCCCAATGGCGCCATCGACGATCGCGGCACCACGGCCCGGAGTGGCGACGTCGGCAAGCGCTGAAAGCGTTTCGCCCCGGCCTCCTTCATGGGGCCGGGCCTTCGGGGCGAGCGGCTCGTTGGTTTGGGCGATGCGGCACAGTGAGTGAGGCGGGCTGACGACCTCACTACCAGGAGTCGAACGAGAACGACGCCTCGAGCGCCTCGCGCGAGGCGCCTTCGCCGTGCACCATCTCGTTGATCCATTCGGTCCGGCGCCGCTGAAGCATCAGCTTGATGAACCGGTTGAAGCCGAAGGGCACGACCGAGGCGCCCGCGCAGCCGCCGAGCACCGAGATCTTGATCTCAGCGACGCCTGCGGCCGCCCACTGCAGCAGCACCATCACCCCGGCCCCCACGATGCCCACGCCGAGCGTCGCGAACCCCGACGCAATGTGCAGCGGCCTCGCAAAGGCTCGGGCGCGTTCCTGGAGATGTTCGATCGCCTCCAGGTCCGTCACCTGCTCAGCCCTTGACCTGCGCCTTGATGAGGTCGGCGTTGAACTCGGCGATCACCCGCACGCTGATCTCCTTGGGGCACACCGCCTCGCACTGCGAGAGGTTGGTGCACGTGCCGAAACCTTCGGCGTCCATCTGCATGCTCATGTTCTTCACCCGCTCGAACCGCTCGGGCTGACCCTGCGGCAGGTGGTTCAGGTGCGAGGCCTTGGCGGCAGTGAACAACATCGCCGACGCGTTCTTGCAGGCCGCTACGCAGGCGCCGCAGCCGATGCAGGCCGCCGCGTCCATCGAGAGGTCCGCTTCCTTCTTCGGAATGGGCAGCGCGTTCGCGTCAGGCGCACCGCCGGTGGCCACCGAGACGTAGCCGCCCGAAGCGACGATGCGATCGAACGCAGCGCGATCGACCACCAGATCCTTCAGCACCGGGAACGCCTTCGCGCGCCACGGCTCGATGAAGATCTCGTCGCCATCTTTGAAGTGACGCATGTGCAGCTGGCACACGGTGACGCCCTTGTGCCCGCCGTGCGGCAGCCCGTTGATCACCATCGAGCACGAACCGCAGATGCCTTCGCGGCAGTCGTGATCGAACGCGACGGGCTCCTCGCCCTTGTTCATCAACTGCTCGTTCAAGGTGTCCATCATCTCGAGGAACGACATGTGTTCCGAGACACCCTCGACCGCGTAGTCCTTCATGGCCCCGGCCTGGTCCTTGTTGGGCTGGCGCCAGACGTGGAGCTTCAACTTCATCAATTTCTCGCTCACTTGTAGCTCCGGACTGAGGGGTGGAAGGCTTCGAACACCAGCGGTTCCTTGTGGCGCACCGGCTTGTCGCCCGTGACTTCCCACACCGAGACGTGGCTGAACTTCTCGTCGTTGCGCTTGGCCTCGCCCTCGTCTTCGTGCTCCTCGCGGAAGTGGCCGCCGCACGACTCGTCGCGGTCGAGCGCGTCCATCGCCATCGTCTCGCAGAACTCGAAGAAGTCCGCCACGCGGCCGGCCTTCTCGAGCGCGGTGTTGAGGTTGTCTGCCGAGCCGGGAACGTTCACGTTCTGCCAGAACTCCTCGCGCAGGGCGGGGATCTCCTTGAGCAGCTCGTTGAGGCCCTTGTCGTTGCGGGCCATGCCGCATTTTTCCCACATCATGTTGCCCAGCTGCCGATGGAAGCTGTCCACCGTGCGCTTGCCCTTGATCGACAGGAACTTCGCGGTCCGCGTGTTCACGTCGGCCACGGCCTTCTTGAACTCCGGATGATCGGTGGTCACCTTCGGCTGCTTGGCCGTCGCGAGGTACGCACCGATGGTGTACGGCAATACGAAGTAACCGTCGGCCAGGCCCTGCATCAGTGCCGAGGCGCCCAGGCGGTTCGCGCCGTGATCGCTGAAGTTCGCCTCGCCGATCACGTGCAGGCCGGGGAGGTTGCTCATCAGGTTGTAGTCAACCCACAGCCCACCCATCGTGTAATGCACGGCGGGGTAGATGCGCATGGGCACGCTGTACGGGTCTTCGCCCGTGATGGTCGTGTACATGTCGAACAGGTTTCCGTAGCGCTCCGAGATCACCTTCTTGCCCAGCCGCTTGATGGCGTCGGCGAAGTCGAGGAACACGCCGCGGCCGCCCGGGCCCACGCCGCGCCCTTCGTCGCAGACCTGCTTGGCCGCGCGCGACGCGATGTCGCGGGGCGCCAGGTTGCCGAACGAGGGGTACTTGCGCTCGAGGTAGTAGTCGCGCTCGTCCTCGGGGATCTGGTCGGGCGCGCGGGTGTCGCCCTTCTTCTTCGGAGCCCAGACCCGCCCGTCATTGCGCAGCGACTCGCTCATGAGCGTCAACTTGCTCTGGTAGTCGCCCGCCTGAGGAATGCAGGTGGGGTGAATCTGCGTGTAGCAGGGGTTGGCGAAGCCAGCGCCCTTCTTGGCCGCGCGCCAGGTCGCCGTGACGTTGCAGCCCTTGGCGTTGGTCGAGAGGAAGTACGCGTTGCCGTAACCACCGGTCGCCAGCACCACCGCGTCGGCGGCCCAGGCCTCGACTTTGCCGCTCACCATGTCGCGCGTGATGATGCCGCGCGCGTGGCCGTCGATGGTCACCAGCTCGAGCATCTCGTGCCGGGTGTGCATGCGCACGCTGCCGGTGTGAATCTGCTTCTCCAGCGCCTGGTACGCGCCGATCAGCAGCTGCTGGCCGGTCTGGCCACGCGCGTAGAAGGTGCGGGAGACCTGCGCGCCGCCGAACGAACGGTTCGAGAGGTGGCCGCCGTATTCACGCGCGAAGGGCACGCCCTGCGCCACGCACTGATCGATGATGTTCACCGACACTTCGGCCAAGCGGTAGATGTTCGACTCGCGGCCGCGGAAGTCGCCGCCTTTGACAGTGTCGTAGGCGAGGCGGCGAACCGAGTCGCCGTCGTTCTGGTAGTTCTTCGCCGCGTTGATGCCGCCCTGCGCCGCGATGGAGTGCGCGCGCCGCGGTGAGTCCTGGAAGCAGAACGACTCGACCTGGTACCCGAGCTCGGAGAGGGTGGCTGCCGCTGAGCTGCCGGCCAGGCCGGTGCCCACCACGATGATCTTGAACTTGCGCTTGTTGGCCGGGTTGATGAGCGGCATCGACATCTTGTGCGATGTCCACTTGTTCTCGATCGGCCCGGAAGGGATGCGTGATTCGAGCTTCATGGCTTGATGATCCCCAGCAGGACTGCGAGCGGAATGGAGGCGAAGGCGGCGCACAGGCCGTAACCGGCGACGAGCGCGGTTTTCTTGAGGAAGGGCGTCCACTTCGTGCCCCAGAAGCCCAGGTGCTGGAACATGCTGTAGACACCGTGCGAGAGGTGCGCGGCCAGCAGCACCTGCGCGCCGATGTAGATCAGCGAGATCAGCGGCTGCTGAAAGCCCATCACCAGCATCGAGTAGGCGTCAAAGTTGCCATCGGGCAACAGGGTGACTGGCTGCGGCCCGGTGATGCGCCAGGTGAAGTGAGCCAGGTGGTAGAGGAAGTAGAACATCACCACCAGGCCGCTGAGCATCATCGTCTTGGCGGCCGTGCGCGCAGGCGACTTGTTGTCGAACGCGTAGGGCACCGGGCGGGCGGCGCGGTTCAACTGCACCGTGCGGATCGCCGTGAGGATGTGCAGGGGAAAACCGATGAGCAGCGCCGAACGCGCGCCCCACAGCAGGATCGCGTTGCTCTTGAGCGCGATCGCGTACGCGTTGAACGCGTCGCGGCCCACGTAGGCGAGCAGGTTGCCCGCCAGGTGGCCCACCACGAAGAGGAACAAGCCCAGCCCGGTGGCAGCCATCACCACCTTGGAGCCGACTGCGCTCATGAAAAATCTCGTCAGCGAACCCAGCAGGGACTCACCTGCTGTGTCGCGCTTCAACTCCATCGCATCTGCCATCGCTCTTCCTTCCAGGAGGTGGGGGCGCCTTCGCGGATTCGTAACGCGGCCTGCGCGGAACAGTGCGGCCGTTTGCCCATGGCTCCCGGAATCGACAAGCGAAATCGTGAGCGCGAGCAGTAGCAAACGTGATGGCTCGCGCGGGGCAGGGCCCCTCTGCTAGTGAATGACGCGTGTCGAACCCCCACGTGCCCGCCCGAAGCACCATGCGCTTGTGGCTGGGGGCTTTGCTCGTGCTGGGGGCGATGTTGCCGGGCACCATCGTCATTCCCGTGGTGCGCAGCTTCGTCACGGCGAGCTGGCCGGGCGCCGAGTGGTTGATGCACGCGTTCATCGCCGTCAACCTGCTGGGCGCGGTGGTGGGTGGCCCGCTCCTCGCCGTGAGGGCCGAGCGCATGGGCCGGCGCCGGCTGGTGGCGGGTGTCTCGGCGGCGCTCGATGGCGCGCTGCTGCTGCTGGTGACGTTGTCGCCCCCGGTGTGGCTGCTGCTGGGGCTGCGCTTCCTGCAGGGCGCCGTCTACATCGCGGCGGTCTCGATTCTGATGGGCACCATTCGCCGGCAGTCGAAGTCGCCGGCCGCGATGGGGGTGGTGGGGTGCGCGGTGGTGTTGTCGATTCTCATCGGCATTCCGCTGGGCGCGATCCTCGCGAAGACCAACCCCACCTTGCCTTTACTGGTGGGAGGGGTGATCGGCGTGCTCACCGGGCTCATCGCGCTGGTGGTGCTGCCGAAGTCGACCGACGCCGAGCAGTCTCGGGTGACCTTCAAGTCGCTCATCTTCGAGGCGCCCTTGCTGCGCGGGCCGACCATCGTGGTGGCGCTGGAGCGTTTCGCGGTGGGCGCCTTCATCGTGCCCTTGCAGCTCTATGGGCACCACGTGCTGGGCGTGCCGGACTCCACGGTCAACGGGTGGTTCTCGGCGTTCTTGATGATCTTCGCGCTGGGCACCTGGCCGATGGCCCGGCTGGGTGATCGGGTCGATCGGTGGAAGTTGATCGCGTTCGGGGCGCTGATCTACGCGGGCTCGTACGTGGCGCTCCCGTTCGTGCCAGTGCAGCTGATCGTGGTGGTGTTGTCGATCGCGGGGCTGGCTTCCGCGGCGATCTACGGGCCGAGCCTGGGGCTCGCGGCGCAGGCCGTGCCTGATACGGCGCGCGCGTCGGCGATGGCGGTGCTCAACGCGGCCGGTACGCTGGGCATGTTCCTGGGTTCCACGCTGGCAGGCGGCATCTCGAGTGCCCTGTTGTCGGCGGGTGTGGAGCGGGGCACCGCGTACACGGTCGTCTTCGTGGCCGCCGGAGTGGTGCAGTTGGCCAGCGTGGGGGTCGCTCTCTCCGCCGGGCGGAGGGCGGAAGGGCTCGCTGTCGCAGAGAGCCGGTGACTCGAGACGAGTGTTTGGACCTCTTTCCCGCGATGGTAAGAGACGCTCAATGCTCTCTGCGAAGCGGTTCTGGTGGTGCCTGGTGTTGGGTCTGTCCTCGCTCTCGTTGGCGCAGGCACCCCAGCCGGTGGTGATGCCTTTCCCACTCGAGGTGAAGCGGGTGCCGTCAGGCTTCACGAAAGGCGACGCCGAGGCCATTCAGCAAGACTTCAAGCGCCTCCTCCGGAGGTCGGGGGTCACGCTGCCGGACTTCGCCGCGTTCGACCTGGCGCTCAAGGAACTCAAGCGCCAGGACTGCGAGCGCGATGACGAGTGCCTCGTGCAGCTCTCGAGGAACGCCCATTCACTCTACGCGCTCTACGCGAGCGTCGACTTCACACTGGAAGAGACGGTGGTCGCATCAGGACGGGTTGTGCGGGAGGACGGGAGGGCGGTTCGTTTCACCCAGACCGTGAAGGTCAAGAAGGGGAAGGATTCGTTCCTGGAGGTCGTGCGAGTCGCGCTTACCCAGTTGTTCGCGGCCCTGAAGGTAGCGGAACTCGAGCCAGTCAAGCCGGTTGAAGCAAAGGTCGAGCCCTCACGAATCCAGCCCCCGCCGCCGCCACCTTTGGTGGTTGAGGATCTCGGCGCGGGGCAGAGATCAACGGGAAAGGCTTTCGTCTTCGTGGGCGCCGGCTTGGCCGTAGTCGGTGCTGCACTCGCTGGGGTGGGCGCAGGGCTCGGCTACGGCGCGGACCACAGCGGGGACATCGCGTCGAATCCAGCGATGGCGAGACAGGCCGCGACGGCTCAGACGCTTTCGACAGTGGGCTTCGTCGGAATGGGGGTCGGCGCAGTGGCGGCTGGCGCGGGCGCGATTCTTTGGGGGACAGCCGCCCCGGCTCCTGCTCAGGTTTCGATCATGCCCATCGTCGGCGGTGGGGTTCTTCAGGTGGGAGGGTCGTTCTGATGCGCTCGTTTTGGATCGGTGTGCTGTGTGTTGGACTTTCGAGCTGCACCTTCGGAATTCGGCCCTGCAGCGAGGACTCTGACTGTGGCTCTGGCAACGTGTGCGTAGAGCGATTCTGCGCAAGGGCTGATGCCGGCACCGTTGGTGGCGGCGGTGGCGTGATGGGCGGTGGAGGAGGCGCCATGGCAGGCGGCGGAGGTGGTGGTGCGGCGCCATTCTGCGAAGTGGGTTTCGTTTGCCCTCAGCCCTATGAAGAGTGCGCCCCAACGCTCGATGGCGGGAGGTGCGTCAGCAGCGAATTGCAGATCAGTTGGGTCACCCCGTCGGAGGGGACCCCCTTTGCGACCTCGCCTGTGGCGGCCACCCTGCGGGTGACGAAAGCAGACGGCGGCGCAGTGACGATTGCGGCCGTGCCCGTGACGGGCGCAGTGGGTGACTTCGTCGGAGCTGCCGGCACCTACTCAGGTCAGTTGCTGTTGACCGGCACCGACGGCATGCGGAGTTACTTCGCGGGATGGCAGGGGCCGGGACTCCCGGGTGCCACGCTGACGTTGCAAAAGGACACCGTCGCCCCAGACGTAATGGTGGTTGTTGAGCCGCGGCACGCCGCACTGGCAGACGCGGAGCCCGGATTCACCGGGTTCTGGAAGAAGGACGAAGTGGCGACCATTCGGGTCACGGTTGACGGAGGTGCGGTTGCCCAGGCCTCAGACCTCTCTACCTCGTGGGTTGGAGGGACGGTGGCACCTTCCACTGCCTGCAGCGGGGCGTGCTCGGGGAACTGCCGTTGCTTTGAGGTCGAACTCTCTGGGGCTCCCATCCCCGGAATGCGCGCCACACCGACGCTACGGATGGGCCCCATCGCGGACAACGCGGGCAACATCTCTGCGGCTCTGGACGCGGGGATTCCTGTGACGCGCTTCAAGTGGGCTCGGCAGATGACACTCGCCGCGAACTCCACGCCACTGCTTCCTGTTGCGGTATCGGATCAGGGCGTGGCCGTCTGGGGTGCACAGGAGACGCCCCTGACCACGGCGCGCGTGATCGCCACGACACAGGACGGGGGCCTTGCGTGGATGAGCGTCACAGGCGGTACCGTTACGGCTGGGCCGCTTTTGGCGACCAGCCAGGTCTGGGTAGGCACCGAACTCGCCGTTGGTTTTTCCCAACTGGTGCCCATTGGTCTCGCCACAGGAATGGTCGGTGTGAGTCAATGTTTGTCCGCGTCAGGACCGGCATTCAACGGTGACCTCGCCCTGTCGTCGCTCGACGGCGGAACAACCGAGATTCCGCTCGGCGTTCGGAACGGTCGCGTTCAGGGGCCTGTCTCCGGAAACTGCGAAGGACTGACTTTGGCGACCGTAGACGACCCCGCTTTTCGCCCCTCGTTGGTAGTGCGAACACCAGGCGGCGGCACAACGGAAGCTTTCGTTGCGTACGAAGGCGACACCAAGCTGTGGAAGGCAGATCTCGCAGGCACAAGTTGGAATGCTCGAGGGGTCGCTGCGCCACTTCCCATGGGAACTCAGCTTCGCGGCCTGTTCCTTGACGGCTTGGGATATGCAGGAGGAGGAGGAGGAGGAGTGGCGAGCAACGGTGCTCTGTTTGCGACGAACGCGAGCGGGATGTTCAGCGGAACCACCGTATTCACGGAGTCAGCGGCCGCGAATGCCGGGCCCCCTGCGGTCGGCGCTGGCTTTCTTCTGTACGGCAATTCGGGTGGCGACGTCTCGAAGGTGTCGTACGCCACGGGAATGTTTGGAGGTTCGACGACCGTCCCTGCCGGCGTTGGTAATCTGCAAGCGACCACGCCCGTGCTGGGTGCCGGCTCTCTTGCGTACCTCATCGGCTCGAGCGGAACCCTGACGGTCCGACGCACGAGCGACCTGTCAGAGGTTTGGCAGGCCTCGCTTGCCCCTCTCACCGGCGCAGGCAATGTCTCCCAGCCCGCGTTGGACGTGTATAGAACTGCGGGCGGAACGAAGGACTGCACGAAGCCGTTGGGAGTGCTCTACGTCACGACGAGAGCGGGTGCGACCGCAACGCTCAGGGCAATTCTGGTGGACTCCAAGGGACTGGACGAGACCGCGCCGTGGCCGAAGTACCAGCGCGACAATGCCAACACCGGCAACAGCAGTCTTTCCACAGGCGACTGGACGTGCCCGTGACGGGCGCCCTCGCGCGAGGGCTCCGGACCCTCCGACTGCTCCCCTGGGTGGTTCTCGCCGCCGCTTCTTCGTGCGCCGACGCCGCGCCGAAGACGACGAGCGGGCCACGGCACCGCGTGCTCCTCAAGGTGGCCAAAGGCACCTTCGCGCCTGAACTCGAGACCCGCCTCGAGGCTGAATTGCTACTTGCGCTGAGAAAGCAGCCCGACCTCGAGGTGATCAGCCTTGCTGTCGCCGACAGTGCAGCTCGACGTCGTCACGTTTGCGTCGAAGAGAACTTTGCGCCCTGCCGCGACAAACTCCTCGGCGTCGAGGGCGAACTATCGGTGGAACTCCAGGCGGGCGCAGTGCCCGGTACCTGGGTGCTCGACCCGGCGTTCACGCCAACGGGTGGGGTGCGTGTCTGGCAGTCGACGCTGCCCTTTTCGCCTCAGAATGGCGAAACCCTCGAAGAGGCCACCGCCCGGTCCGCCAGACAACTCGGTGGCGTGATGGGCCCCACGGGGTTGCGAGCCGGCACGAGCTTCGAGCCCGCAACGAAGTCGGTGAGTCAGCTTGCCGCCGTCTGTGACGGGCTCAACGACCCGCGAGGCATCGATCTGTGGAGCGCACGCGACGTCGTTCGCGCGCATCTTCATCAAGCCGGTCAGGACCACATGGTCGATGAGGCGCTTGCTCAGCTGAAGAAGGCGGGGGACGGACCGCTGGATCCCTGCGCCCGCCTCTCCGCGCTGGACGCCTGGCGCTCACAGGCCCTCAGCCGTGGCTGGTTGCCGGAGAAGCTCCCGAGCCTGCGCTGGCACGCTAACGTCAAGGTCGTGCTGCGTGGCAGCGGGTATCGATCCCCTTTGGTGTCGGCGCTCCTCAACGCGGTCGGCGGCGCTTTGGCGACTCGAGGCTTCACTTTCGAGAGCGGGGGACCTGCGGTCGAAGGCGAGCCTTGCGTGGGTGCCGACTGTCTTGGCGGTCAAGATGTGAGCGACGTCACGACGACGCTTGGCCTGCTCGTCGTCGACGTCGTCGAAACCCCGAAGGGTCTGAAGTCGAGCGCCAGGTTCTTTCTTCGCAATCGCCGCGGACAGGTCAGTCAACCGAGTTCAGCCGACTTCGAGTGGGCCCGAGGCGTGTCCACTGCCGCGTTCGACGAGCCGATCGAGGCGATGCTTGCTGACGCCCTCAAAGAGTCCCCCGAACTGGCCCGCGCGCAGGCGCCGTAATTCGCGGCAGTCTTGTGTCTCACCTTCAAGAGCAGCCAATGGGAATGAAGCTCCGAGTCCACCCCAACGCCGCCTGCACGCCTGACGTGCTCGAGATCGCAGTCAACGCCGTCGCGTCTGAGCGTGTCGACCTGGCGACCTTGATACCGGGCCTGTCCGCTTTGGAGATCGTGCACCTCGCCCGCGGCGTCGTCGAGGCCACAGACCTCGAGCCCCACCTGTCCGAGCTGCTCTTCCGGCACGAGCCCCCTTGCGGTGACTGGGCCTCATGCGTGCTCGCAGGCCTGCGGCAAGAACTCTCGGCGTTGGAGCACGATCGCAAGAGGCCCGACCCCGCCGCCGCGCTCCTCACGCTCAACGACCGCACCTACGGGCTCGTCGCCGTGTCGGCCGATCGAAGCCCCGCTGTGTACTACGCCGATATCCTCGCTGAAGCGGCATGGAGGCTGGTTGAACGAGGCGAGGCGCTGGGCTTGACCCTCCAGGTCGACTGCGTCGCAGAAGAACTGCAGCTTCACCCCGACAACGTCCCTTCAGCGATACGCGAACTCGGGTTGCTTCAGGTGCGGCTGGGTCAGCATGAAGAGGGTCTGCAACTGCTCACTGCGATTCAGCAACACCATCCTTCCGATGTCTGGGGGTTCAACACTCTGGCCTTGATGGGGCCAGGTCTGGGGCTGCCGTCGCTGGGCGTTCTGGCCGCGGAGCGAGGCCTCGCGCTCCTCAGGCACGTCGGAGACCCGGAACAGCTGCGGCGGCAATTCGAGCAACTGCGCTCCGAGGCGAGCGGCCTCCCCGATCGTTCTGATGCACCTGCGCGGGCCGTCGAGCAGCTCAAAGACGCCATGCGCGCTGACTTCGGCCCGCCGAAACAGACCGACATGGCTGAGCTCGCCCATCGGCTGGTGCCGCAGCTGGCCTTCGCGCGAATCAAGGTGCTCCCTCCGATGCTCAGCTCGGCTGGGCTGTCTGAGCTCGCCCGTCGCTGCAGGGCGCTGCCGCTGAAGCTCAAGCCCGTCTCGACCTGGTTGCCCCCGCTGGCGGCCACTGCCGCCTCGCTCAAGGTTGGCCGGAATGAGCCCTGTCCCTGCGGGTCCGGCAAGAAGTTCAAGAGCTGCTGTTTGGCGTCTTGAGGGCGCCCAGGGCAGCACGCCACGGACGGCAGTGCTCTTACCCCCGAATCGATGCCGGCGCTGAAGAACAGATCGAACGCAGAGCTGCTCGGCGAGCTCGAGCGCCTGCCGGAGAACATGACCGATGAGGTCATCGCGGGCGAGCTGTACGTCAGGGGCCGGCCCTCGTTCGCCCACCAGAACGTGCAGGCAGAACTGAACCACCTCATGCGCCGAGGAGGTGGAGGCGGCCCTCCGGGCTCATCCTCCCGGCAGTGGAGACCCGCTTTCCCTCCTCGGAGCTCGTCGTTCCGGATGTCTCGGGCTGGCGCAAGGAGCGGATCGCCGGCTTCGAGCACGAGAACCCGGCGACGGTTCGCCCCGACTGGGTCTGCAAGATCTTGAGCGACTCGACGCGGCTCAAGGACCTCGGGCCGAAACGCGAGCTCTTTGCGCGCCAGGGCGTTCCTCATCTCTGGGTGATCGATCCCCAAGCGCACATTCTCGAGGCCTTCGCGCTGAACACGAAGCGCTGGGTTCTTCTTGAAATGTGGTCCGAGGCGCAGATCGTCAGCGGCGTCGAGCTCTTCCCTGAGCTCACGCTCGAACTCGCCCGCTGGTGGCTGCCCGTGTGAGTTGAATCAGAATCTGAGACGCTCAGCTCTGCGCACGGCCCGCTCGGGTCTGATGGCCGTGAAGGCCACCGATGCCGCGCGGCGCTACACGACACTCGAGGAGCGGCTGCGCGGAAGCGGGTGAGTTGCCGGGCCACCGGTCGAGGCCGATGCTTGGCCTATGTCAGCCACTTCAGGTTCCCAGCGCAGAGCCCGCCTCTTTCGGAATGGGGCGAATCAGGCCGTTCGCATTCCGCGAGAGTTCGAGCTGCCCGGAGACGAGGTCTTCATCCGCGCCGAGAAGGGCACCCTGATCCTCGAGCCGGTGTCGCCTGGTCGCGGGCTGCTGCGGCTCTTGGCGAAATGGAAGCCCATCGAAGATGTGTTCCCTGACGTCGATGAAGGCATCGGCCGCGACGACGACATCGAACTGTGAAGCGCTTCTCGCTCGACACCAACGTCGTGGCTGACCTGGTTCGGAACCCGGCAGGCGTCGTCGCCCAGCGAATCGCCGAGGTGGGCGAGGCACGCGTCGCAGTCAGCATCATCGTCGCCTGTGAGCTTCGTTTCGGAGCTGCGAAGAGTGGCTCTGCGAAGCTGGCCCGGCGTGTGGAAGAGATCCTCGCCGCCGTCGAGACCCTGCCGCTCGCCCCGCCTGCAGACCTCGCCTACGCCCGTGCGCGGCGCGCGCTCGAGACGAAGGGACCGCCCATCGGGCCGAACGACCTGTTGATCGCTGCGCAAGCCAGGGCGCTCGACCTGACGGTGGTCACCGACAACGTGAGCGAGTTTCGCCGGGGGCCGGGGCTCGACGTCGTCAACTGGCTTCGCGAGTAGCAGCGAACCCCGAGAATCTCCGCGATTGTTAGGCTGACCACATGGCTGATTCGGCGCGAAAGAAGGCGACCTACGAGGACCTGCTGGCCGTGCCGGCACCGCTGGTTGCAGAGATCATTCGAGGCACTCTCATCACGATGCCGCGACCCCGGTTGCGCCACGCGCTGGCGTCTTCGCACCTCGGAGGCGAACTCTACGGCTTTGGATCGAGCCGAGGTGGGCCGGGTGGCTGGGTGATCCTCGATGAGCCTGAGCTGCATCTGGGCGAAGAAATTCTGGTTCCCGATCTCGCCGGCTGGCGAAGAGCGCGCCTTCCTCGAGTTCCCGACGAGCCCTTCATCACCCTGGCGCCCGATTGGGTGTGTGAGGTGCTTTCAGAATCGACCGAAGTCATCGACCGCTCCGACAAGGTCCCGATCTACGCAGAGCAAGGAGTCGCCCACGTCTGGCTGCTCGACCCCACGATCAAGACGCTCGAAGTCTTCCGGCTCGATGGCAAGACGTACCGGCTGCTTCACACTTCGAAAGAGAATCAGAAGGTGCGGGCAGAGCCGTTCGAGTCGATGGAGCTCGACCTCTCAACGCTCTGGGGGCTCTGAAGCGACGTCGGGGTTCCACTGCGAACTCACCGCGCGCGGTCGTAGTAGTTCGGTCGGAGCGACTTGATGAACCGCCCCTCGAACTCCTGCACGGTGAAGCCTGCGACCCGGGAGAACGCCGCGTCGAACGGCTGCCCCTTCGCGCGCAGCTCGAACATCTGCTTGAGCCCCGCCTCACCGACGAGCTCCACCAGGTAGCGCACCGCTTCTTTGGCGATCGCGTAGGCGAGGCCGATGGGGCACTTGCCGGACATGAGCTGTTCGAGCGGCCGCTCGCCGCCTTCGTGAATCACCCACCAGGCGATGTCATCGATCGAAGCGTGCCGGGTCTGATCTGCGACCACGCAGGCGAAGCCTTCCGCGAACCACGGAGGCCGGCTGGTTCCCGCCAGCTGATGTTCGAGCAGGTGCGCGAGCTCGTGCAGCGCCGCGCCGGGGTAATCGAGCACGAACCCGTGCGAGACGGTGTCTTTCGGAGCCCGCAACCGCATCTTGTTCGTGCCGACCGCCTGGCCGAACGCATCCGAGCCCGAGTACCCCGTCATCAGCGCGCCGGGCGCGATCTCCACTTCGATCGATTCGCGCAAGCCGCCCCAGCTCGCGAGGCGGGGAGAAGCGGCCGCCGTGCGCAACGACTCCTCGATGTACGCGCGATCGGCGTCGGACACCGCGACGTTGATCTTCGTGAGCCGCACCTCGATGGAGCCCGTCTGAGGGGCCCGCGCCGCCGGAGCACGCGGAACGGGGATCGTTTTCGGTGCGGGGACCGTGGGCGATGGCGGAGGCGCAGGCACCACCATCAGCTCTTCACCTTCAGTCGTCTCGAGCTTCGCGCCCTTCGGCACGGTCGAGACGTCGTCGGTGTAGTGGGCCTCGCCCTTCTTGTCGGTCCACCGGTAAATCTGCTGCGCGTTCGCCGCGGTGCTGAAGACAAGCAGCGCGGCGAGGGTGCGCATCAGAACGTGGTCTGCACGCCCGAAGCGCCCGCCGCGCCGGGGCTGCCCAACGAAGTGCCGCCAGCGCCGGGAGTACCCAGCAGCACGGAGCCGCCCGTGGGGCTCCACTGCGAGCCGGTGTTCTTGGCGATGCCGAAGACTGAACCCCCCGCGCCGCCGCCGCCGTGGCCACCGGCGCCACCGTTGCCGCCCCGGCCTCCACCCGCACCGCGCGTCGCCGCGCCTTGTTTGGTGTCGTAGCCAGAAGTTCCGCCAGCGGCGCCCGTGCCACCGGGGACACCGTTGCCGCCCGCGCCACCAGCTCCGCCGTTACCGCTGCGAATGGTCGCGGCTTGCCCCGAGACCTGGGCGTTCACCAGGAAGAGGCCAATCGAAGCGCCCCCGCTGAGGCCGGCAGTACCAGCCTGGCCACCGCAACCACCCGAGCCGCCACCGCTGCCGGTCGAACCAAACGAGTAGCACTGGAGCCCATTGTAGCCGGGGATCGGCAGGCCGAGTCCGCCAGCGCCGCCACCACCACCACCACCACCGCGCCCGGCTGTGCCTCCCGTGCCCGCGGCCGCGGCAGGAAGGACGTAGCCTCCGGTGCTGAACGTGCCAACCGCCGCTCCGTTGCCGTTGCTGCCGGCGCTGCCGCTCGCACCGTCACCGCCCCAGTAGGCACTGCCCAGGCTCGGCGTGGTGTTCGGGGGAACGCCCTGACCGCCGGTGCCGCCCGACGGGCTGCCCGCGATGCCGCCCTGTCCGTTGCCCTGCAGGTAGTTCGTCGGTGCTCCGCCCGCGCCGCCTGCTGCCCCGCACGTGCTGGTGCCGCCAGACCCGCCGGGCCGGCCGCTGCTCGGCCAGGTGCAGTGGATCAGGCTCGTGTTGCACGCGCCGAACTCCGTCGGGTTGGCGAAAAAATCCCAGCGGGGATCCCGGTAGCAGCCCTCTTCACCGCCCACGCCCGGGTTGCCGTTGGCCGCTGCAGCAGGCGAACTGCCCGCCGTGCCCGCGGCGCCGTTGCCCGCGCGCACCTCGACGCTCTCCAGCCGCACCGTGGAGGACTCCTTGATCACGCCGCCGTAGCTGCTGCGGTTGGTGCTGTCGCCGTTGGCCGCGTCGATGCGCAGCGCCTGCACCAGCACGCTGCTCGAGCCATCGACCTCGAGCCCCGGGTTGCCACCGGTGATGGTCACCTGGTTGGCGAAGGCGCGCTGCCACGTCAGCGGGTGGTAGGCGCCCGCCACGGTGACGCCCTGCGCGCCGAGAATGCGCAGCGGACCGGCGTAGTTGCCCAGCGCCAGGTAGACGTCGCGTTTGCTGGTGAGCGACTGCTTGTTCATCGCCTCGGCCAGCGTGAGCACCGGCGCCGCCTTCGTTCCGGGGTTCATGTCGTCGCCGTTGGGCGCGACGAAAATGCCGTTGTTCACTTCGCCGTCGATGCCGTCGCAGTTCGCGTCCCTGAACATCAGGTCGGGCAGGTCGGTCGCAGACGTGAACGTGCAGCTGTACTCGCAGCCATCGGTGGGGTCGTTGTTCAGATCGACCCAGCCCGCCGCGCACACGAAGCTGCAAGTCGAGTTCATGCAGGTCGCGGTGGAGTTGGGCCGCGTGCACGCCTGGTTGCAACCGCCGCAGTTCATCGGGTCGGCCGTCACGTTCGCCTCGCAGCCGTCGGGATCCATGTTGTTGCAGTTGTCGAAGCCCGTGTTGCAGGTCAGCACGCGGCACACGCCCACATCACAGCGCGGCGTCGCGTTGGGGAGCATGCACACCCGGCCGCACGCGCCGCAGTTGGTCACGGTGGTGGTGGTGTCGAAGCCGTTGTCGAGCACGCCGTCGCAGTCGTCGTCGATGCCGTTGCACAGCTCGGTGATGGGCATGCCCGGCGTGCAGTTGGCCACGCCGCCGTCGACGCAGGTGTCGACGCTGCGCTGGCAGGCGCCCACGCCGCAGGTCGCGGTCATCTGGCCTTCGTCGGTGACGCCGTCGCAGTCGTCGTCGAGGCCGTTGCAGGTCTCGGTCATGGCCTCGCGCGCGTCACACACCACGCTGTTCGAGACGAGGTCGCACTTCTTGAGACCCGAGCAGGTGCCCTCGGCGTTCATCGTCTGGCAGGGCTGCTCGAAGTCACCGCGCGCCAGGCACGCGCAGCTCGCCACGATCGGCACGCACTGCTGAATCTTCGGGGTTCCGTCGGCGCCCGCGCCATTCACACAGCGGTAGCCGGTGGGGCAGGTCTGATCGAACGCGCAGTCGCGGCCGCACACCTTCTCGGTGTTGACCAGGAGGCACTTGTCAGACGGGTACGGGCAATCGAGATCGGCGGCGCAGGGCTGGCAGAGCTTGCGCTGATCGGGCTGGCAAGCGAACCGGTTGGGCGTCAGCTGCACGCAGACTTCGGTGGGCTGGCAGCCATCGCCACAGCGGCGCACGCACACCGGCGAGAAGCCCGGGGCCGCGTCGCACAGGCCGGTGACGCAGCGTTCGTCGTTCTCACACGCTTCACCTTCGAGGAGCTGCGTGGGCGCGGGCGGCTTGGCTCCGCACTTACAACCCACGGCGAAGACCGACAGCGCGAGAACGAAGAGGTGGAGTTGACGCATGGAGAACAGAGCCTTGGCAGGTGGAACGACTGATTTCAACGGGGTGTGCGCTCAATTCCGACACCGGAGGCCCAGGCCGAGCGCAGGCGCAGAGATCTTTCAAGACTTCCCGGTGCAATCTGGGTATTTCGGCCGCGCCGTTTCAGCCGCCTACCGGAGCTCTCGACCTTCATGAAAATCCACGAGTATCAGGGCAAGCAGATCTTCAAGAAGTTCGGAGTCCCCGTTCCGCGCGGCATCGTCTGCAAGACGCCCGCTGAGGCCGAGAAGGCCGCCGCCGAGCTCGGCACGAAGGTGACCGTGGTCAAGGCCCAGGTGCATGCCGGCGGTCGCGGCAAGGCCGGTGGCGTGAAGATCGCGAAGTCGCCCGCGGAAGCGAAAGAGCACGCCTCGAAGATCCTCGGGATGATGCTCAAGAGCCCGCAGACGGGCCCCAACGGCCAGGAAGTGAAGACCCTCTACGTCGAGGAAGGGCTCGACATCGAGAAGGAGTACTACCTCGGCCTCACGCTCGACCGCGCCACCGCGCGCGTCACCTTCATGGCTTCGACCGAAGGCGGCGTGGAGATCGAAGAAGTCGCGCACACGGACCCCGAGAAGATCCTCCGCGCTGCGGTCGACCCGGCGGTCGGCTTCCAGCCGTACCAGGGCCGCAAGATGGCCTTCGGGCTCGGCCTCAAGGGCGATGAGATCGGCAAGTTCGTGAAGTTCTGCAGCCAGCTCTACCAGGTGTACATGGAGACCGACGCGGCGCTGGTCGAGATCAACCCGCTGGTGAAGCTCAAGAACGGCGAGATCGTCGCGCTCGATTCGAAGATGACCTTCGATGACAACGCGCTCTTCCGTCAGAAGGCCGTCGTCGAGATGCGCGACATCGCCGAAGAAGACCCGCTCGAGGCCCAGGCCAAGGAGCACGACCTCGCGTACATCGCGCTCGAAGGAAACATCGGCTGCATGGTCAACGGCGCAGGCCTGGCCATGGCCACCATGGACACCATCAAGCTGGTCGGCGGTCAGCCGGCGAACTTCCTCGACGTGGGCGGCGGCGCTTCGCGCGAGAAGGTGACGGCGGCGTTCAAGCTGATCCTCGCCGACCCCGCAGTGAAGGCGGTGTTGGTGAACATCTTCGGCGGCATCATGAAGTGCGACGTCATCGCCGAGGGCGTGGTCGCGGCGGCCAAAGAAGTGAAGCTGAGCGTTCCGTTGATCGTTCGCCTCGAAGGCACCAACGTCGAGCTGGGCAAGGAGATCCTCAAGAAGTCGGGTCTCGCCATCACGCCCGCGGACAACCTGCGCCAGGCGGCTGAAAAAGCAGTCGCCTCCATCAAGGCCTGAAGGAAAGAGAAATCACCATGAGCATCCTTGTTGGCAAAGACACCAAAGTCGTCGTGCAGGGCATCACCGGCTCGGCCGGCTCGTTTCACGCCAAGCAGTGCCTGGACTACGGCACGCAGATCGTCGCTGGCGTGACCCCGGGCAAGGGCGGGCAGCTGTTCGAAGGCAAGATCCCGATCTTCGACACCGTCGAGCAGGCCGTGAAGGCGACGGGCTGCAACACCTCGGTCATCTTCGTGCCGCCCCCTTTCGCGGCCGACTCGATCCTCGAGGCCGTCGACGCTGAGCTGCGCCTGGCCATCACCATCACCGAAGGCATTCCGGTGAACGACATGATCAAGGTCAAGCGCGTGCTGCAGAACTCGAAGACGCGGCTGATCGGGCCGAACTGCCCGGGCGTGATCACCCCCGGCGCGAAGTGCAAGATCGGCATCATGCCCGGTCACATTCACCGCCCCGGCCGCATCGGCGTGGTCTCCAAGTCGGGCACGCTCACCTACGAAGCGGTCTTTCAGATCACCAACCTGGGCCTGGGCCAGTCGACGGCCGTGGGCATCGGCGGCGACCCGGTGCACGGCACGAACTTCATCGACGTGCTCGACCTGTTCAACAACGACCCCGAGACCGACGCGGTGATCATGATCGGCGAGATCGGTGGCAGCGCTGAAGAAGAGGCGGCTGCGTGGGTGAAGGAGCACATGAAGAAGCCGATGGCGGGCTTCATCGCGGGTGTCTCCGCGCCTCCGGGCAAGCGCATGGGTCACGCCGGCGCGATCATCTCGGGCGGCAAGGGCACGGCCGAAGAGAAGATCAAGGCGATGACGGCGGCGGGCATCGTGATGGCCGCCTCACCGGCTGAGCTGGGCACCACGCTGGTCGAAGCGGCCAAGCGCGCGAACCTCAAGCTGAGCTGATGATTTCCCTCTCCCACCGGGAGAACCGGGAGAGGGTCAGGGTGAGGGTCGAACGACGGCGGATTCCGAAAGGAGTCCGCCGTTCTTCGTGGCCAACGCCCGCTCCCGAAGGGATGAGGGGATCTAGGTTTTGAGCAGGCCCTGGCTCACCAACGTCCAGCCGATCATCTTGTAGAGCAGCCGCGAACCGACGTTGGCGTTCCACTCGTTGCCACCGCCACCATCAGACACCTCGTTCAGATCGAACCCGACGATCTTCTTCCCCGCGCGCACCACCCCTTCGAGCAACGCGACGGCCTGCGCGAAGGTCAGCCCCCCCGGTACCGGCGTGCCCGTATCGGGGCACAAGGTGGGCTCGAGCCCGTCGATGTCCCACGAGAGGTACACGTGCTGCGGCAGCTCGTTGACGATCGCGTCGACCTGCTCACGCCAGGGCATGCCATCGAGCCGCGCCCGGGCCAGCCGCGCATCGAAGAACGTGTGAATGCGCCCATCCGACTCGCGGATCATCGTGTACTCGGCCTCGCCGAAGTCACGAATGCCCACCTGCACCAGCTTCCTCACGCCGGGCACGTGCTTCATCACGTTGAACATGATCGACGCGTGCGACCAGGTGAACCCTTCGTACGCATCACGCAGATCCGCGTGGGCATCGAGGTGGAGCACGCCCAGGTTGGGGTACTTCTCAGCGTGCGCCTTGATGCAACCGAACGGCGTCGAGTGATCGCCACCCACCAGGCCGACGATCTTCCCCTCGGCCATCCACTTCTTCGCCGTCTGGTACACCCAGTCGTTCATCTTCTCTGACAGCGCGTTGACCTTCGCGAGCGCCGCTTCGTCGACGTCGAGACCACCTGACTCCACGATCGGAGCCGCCAGCGCCTTCGCTTCGTCGTTCCACGCGCGCACGTTCTCGGGGTGGGGGAGCATCGAGATGCCCACCTCGTACGGCCTGCCGGTGTCGAGATCGAACAGGTCGACCTGGCGAGACGCCTGGAGGATCTGCTCGGGGCCATCCGCGGTGCCACCGCCGTAGCTGGTGGTGGCCTCGAAGGGCACGGGCAGCAGCACCACCTTCGCCTCCTCGGGCGTGAAGGGGAGACCAAAAACACCAGAGTCAGGCTGCGCGGCGGCGTTGGGATCGAACGGGGTCATGTGAGTCACCAGGTGAGAACGAGTTTTCCGAAGGTGTCATTGCTCGCGAGGCGTTGGAGCGCGGGCTGCAACTCCGCCATCGGCAAGACGGCATCGACGACCGGCTCGAGCTGGCCGCTCACGAACGAAGGCAGCAACCGCTGCTCGAACGCGCGCGCGACGGCGATCTTCTCTTCCAGCGAACGAGACCGCATCGCGGTGCCCTGCACCCGAAGCCGCTTGGCCAGCACACTGCGCAAAGGAACTTCAGCGGTCGGCCCCGCCACCAGGCCCACCAGCATCACGGTGCCCTGAGGCGCCATCGCGTCGATGGTCTCGGCGAACCAATCACCACCCACGAGATCGAGCGCGATGTCACAGCCTCGGCCCGCGGTGAGCTGCTTCACCTGCGCAGAGAAGGCCCCGTCCTTCACCAGGAGGGTGCGCGTCAGGCCCATGGCCCGGGCGCGCTCCAGCTTCTTCTCGTTGCGGCCGGTGCCGATCGCGCGGGCCCCGAAGAGCCGGCACAACTGAAGCGCGGCGGTGCCCACGCCACTGGCAACGGCATGAATGAGCACCTCGCTGTTGACCGTCATGGCCCCTTGCAAGACCAACGCGTCGAAGGCGGTGGCGAAGGCCTCGGGGAGGGCAGCCGCGTCGGCGAACGACATGCCCGCGGGCATGGCCATCGCTTCACGTTCGTGGGTGACCAGCTCTTGCGCCCACGCGCCACCACCCACCAGGCCCATCACCCGATCGCCCACGCTCCAACGACGCACGCGCGCACCGACGGCCGCCACTTCACCGGCGTACTCCATGCCCGGAATGTCTCCAGGTGCACCGGGCGGCGCCGGATAGAGCCCCATGGTCTGGAGCAGATCAGCCCGATTCAGCGCGGTCGCCCGCACGCGCACCTTGATCTCGTCGGGACCGGGGAGAGGCGACGCGACCTCTGAGAAACGGAGCCCTTCAGGACCTTCTGCGTTGAGACTGAGCGCGGCCTGCATGCTGCGCGCGTACCACAGGTTTCAGAGCCGCTGGAGGTCGAGGCTTCGGGTGCCCTTCTGCAGATCCCAGGGTGCGCAGGGCCCAGTGAACTCGATGCCGGGGAACTGCTTCATGGGCGAGCCGGTGTTCGGCGCGGTCTCCAGCGTCAGATCGATCAGCTGATAGCTGCGCGGAGTCAGGTCGAGGTCTTCCTTCTCCTGCGACTGGGTGTTCGCCGTGTAGAGCGCCTTCTGCGAATCGGGCGTCAGGGTCAGCGTGCTGCCCTCGAGCGCCCAGCTGCCTCGTTCGGTCGCAGCTGAACGGTGCGTGCCCTGAAAGTTGCTCGAGTTGACCCAGTTCCAGCTGTAGGTGCCGTCGTCTTCGAAACGCAGCTCGTTCAGCTCCCCCGTGCTGCTGACGTTCACCAACGTGCTTTGCGTGAAGCGGGCCACCACCGTCTCGAGGCCACTGCCCGTCTGGTACAGCCAGCGTCCGCCCACGAGCTGTTGGCTCAGGCCGGTGCCGCGGGCGATCTCCAACGAGGGGATCCACTCACCACCGCCCGATGAGGCAGGCGGCGGCGCGGCCAGGTCGTCAGCCGTCACGGCGCCGAGCACCACCACGCCCATGCTGCCCATGCAGCACAGGGCGGTGACTCCACCCAGCGCGATCAAGATCCAGAAGAGGGGACTGCGCTTGGAGGCGTTCACAGGGCCTGTGACGGTACAAGACTTGGCGTTCGTTGGTAGACCGGTGTCATGAACTACGCCGATCGCCGGAAGCGCCTCGTGGCCGGTCTCGAGAGCCCCCTCCTGCTCATGGCCGGTGGCCAGCTCGCGCGGAATTACCCCGCCAACGCCTTCCCCTACCGGGCCGACGGCAACTTTCTCTATTTTTTCCAGCGGCCTGAGGCGGGCAGCGCGGCCTTCTTCGATCCGGCCGACGGCAGGGTGACCCTGTTCCTCGCCGAGCGCACAGCGGCCGATGCGTTGTGGCATGGCGCGCTCGAGGCGTTCGATGGCGTGAAGGCCCGCCAGGGTGTTGACGCGGTGCTGCCGGTGGAGAACCTGGAGAAGACGATCATCGAGCTCGCGCGCGGCCGGCAGGTGCGATCGATCGCCGTGGCTGATCCGAAAGCGACGCTGCGGGCGCGCTCCATCACGGGTGAAGAGCTCGACTTCGATGATCCGAAGAAGGTGGGGCAGGGGGCCCTGCTGGAGCTCATCGCGAAGCTGCGCCTGCACAAAGACGCCGACGAGCTGCAGGAGATGCGACGGCTGGTGCCCATCACCCGCGAGGCGCACCTGCTGGCGATGCAGCACTCGAAGCCGGGCGTACCTGAGCAGTTTCTCAAGGGGCAGATCGACGGCGCGTTCGGGCGCTTTGGGTGCACCGCCGCGTACAACACCATTCTCTCCGTGCGCGGAGAGGTGCTGCACAACAACGAGTATCGGAACACCCTGCAGAAGGGCGACATCGTGCTGCTCGATGCCGGCGCCGAGAGCGTCGACACCGGGTACTGCAACGACGTCACGCGCGATTGGCCCGTCGGTGGTGCGTTCACGCCCGAAGGCCGCGAGGTGTACGAGCTGGTGCTGCACAGTGAGCTCGACGCGATCTCTGCGGTGAAGCCGGGCGTGCGGTATCGCGATCTCCACCTGCGTGCGTCACGCGTGCTCGCAGAAGGGCTCGTGCGCATGGGTCTGCTCGTCGGCAACCCCGACGGGCTGGTCGAGTCGGGTGCGCACGCGATCTTCTTTCCTCACGGACTGGGTCATCAGATCGGCCTCGACGTGCACGACCTCGAGGCGTTCGGCGATCGCATTCACTACCCGGGCGGCCGCACGCGCAGCGCGCAGTTCGGCACCCAGTACCTGCGCATGGACATGGATCTCGAAGCGGGCATGACCTTCACCATCGAGCCCGGGCTCTATTTCGTGCCGGCGATCATCCACAACCCGGAGCTGCGGGAACGCTTCAAGACCCAGGTGAAGTGGGACGCCGCCGAGAAGTTCCTCGCGATGAATCAGGGCCGGGGTTTCGGCGGCATTCGCATCGAAGACGACGTGGTGTGCACGGTCACGGGTGTCGAGGTGCTCACCCAGTCGATCCCGAAGTCGGTCGCGGAGATCGAGTCCATCGCCGGCAGCGCATGAGCGACCTCGAGTTGCTCGCGCAGGTCTCGCGGCTGGGGATCGATGTCGAGGGTGAGCTGGCGGTGTGGGGGAACGCGGTGCGGTTGCTCGCCGCCTTCGATGCGATCGGGCGCGATGGTGCGGTCGCGTTGTTGAAAGTCGATGGGGTGCGGGAGAACGGGCTCGTCTACACGGTGCTCGTCTCGGGCGGCCGGCTCCCGAAGGACGCGGCCTTTCGCAAGGATGGCGCGGATCTTCAGGGGCTGCTGCGCGAGGCGCTGGCGTTTTACGTGTCGAACACCAGGCCGCCGCCTTTGAAGGCGCGGATCACCCGCGTCACGTCCCGCCGACCGGCCGCGAACCCCGGGGCTGTCTTTACTTCGGTCGAGATCCAGCCCGACGGATCAGGCGCGTTCCGGTTGCTCTACCTCGACCAGTCCGACCAGGTCATCGCCGAGAAACGACATGTGACCGTCGAGAGCGCTCAGCGCGAGGTCCGCTTCGAGTTCGAGCTCGCCGAGAACGACTGGGTCGTGGAGGATGACCCACCGCCCTCACCCTGAACCCTCTCCCAAAAGGGAGAGGGGATTCGTGTTGAGGTGTGCCGGTCGAGCCGGTAGAGCCAACGGCATGTCAGGTCAGGCTTGGTTCCAGAAGAAGCCGAAGATCGCCGCCCCCGGTCCCGCTGAAGCTTCGGCGAACTCCTCCCGCATGGAGGGCATCTGGGAGAAGTGCGACGAGTGCGGCGACATCATGCTCGCCGAAGAGCTCACCAAGGCGCTCAACGTGTGCCCCAGCTGCGGCCACCACATGGCGCTGCCCGCCCGCGTGCGCATCAACAGCCTCTGCGATCCCGATTCGTTCGAGGAGTTCGACGCCGACCTCGAGTCGATGGACCCGCTGCAGTTCTCCGACTCCAAGAAATACAAGGACCGGATCAAGTCGACCATGAAGGCGCTGGGCGAGAAGGACGCGTTCATCGCCGGCGTGGGCACCTTCGACGGCCGCCGCGTCAGCCTGGGCTGCTTCAACTTCGACTACATGGGCGGCTCGATGGGCAGCGTGGTGGGTGAGAAGGTCACCCGCGTCTTCGAGCGTGCGATCGAGCTCAAGTGCCCCGCGATCGTGTTCTCCGCTTCAGGCGGCGCGCGCATGCAGGAAGGCATTCTCTCCCTGATGCAGATGGCGAAGACCTGCGCGGCGCTCAACGCCTTCCGCGAGATCCGCCAGCCGTACATCTCGGTGCTGCTGCACCCCACCACCGGTGGCGTGGCCGCTTCGTTCTCGTTCCTGGGTGACGTCATCATCGCCGAGCCCCGCGCCCTCATCGGCTTCGCAGGCGCCCGCGTGATCGAGCAGACCATTCGCCAGAAGCTGCCCGAAGGGTTCCAGCGCAGCGAGTTCCTGCTCGAGCACGGCATGCTCGACGCGATCGTTCAGCGCAAAGACATGCGCGGCAAGCTCATTCAGATGTTGGGGCTGCTCGCGTCGTGACGCCCGCGCAAGGGCTCGCCCACTTCGCGGGCCTCTCGCCGTCGAACATCAAGATGGGGCTCGATCGGGTGCGGCTCGCGCTCGATCGCCTCGGCAATCCGGAGCAGCGGTTCCCCGCGCTCCACGTGGCGGGCACCAACGGCAAGGGCTCGACCTGCGCCATCGCTGCGTCGTGCCTGGGCACGCGGTACCACACGGGCCTCTACACCTCGCCGCACCTGATTCGCCCCAACGAGCGCATTCAGATCGACGGGGTGGAGATCGACGACGAGACCTTCGGCCGCCGCATCGCCGAGGTGGTCGAGGTGCTCGGTGCGCAGCACGATCTGACCTACTTCGAGTTCGGCACCGTGGTGGCCTTCTGGCACTTCGCGCAGGAGAAGGTGGAGATCGCGGTGTTGGAGACCGGCCTGGGCGGGCGCCTCGACGCCACCACCGCGTGCGTGCCGGCGGTGACCTGCATCACGCCCATCGACTTCGATCACCAGGAGTACCTCGGCCACACGCTCACCGCGATCGCCTCAGAAAAGGCGGGCATCGGGAAGCCGCAGGTGCCGCTGATCTCCAGCCGGCAACACCCCGAAGCGCTGGCCGTGCTGGAGCACGCGGCGGGCGAGCGGCTGGTGCTGGAAGGGCGCGACTTCGAGGTGAAGCAGTGCGTCGGCGGCAAGGTGATGTTCTCCTCGAAGACCACCGAAGAGACCGAGTTCGTGCTCCCGCTCAAGGGCCCGCATCAGCTGCAGAACCTCGCGGTGGCGCTTGCATGCCTCGAGGCGCTCACCACGTTCCCCTTGAGCCCCCGCGAGCTGCGCGCGGGCGTGAGCGCGGTGCGTTGGCCGGGCCGGCTGGAAGAGTTCCCCGGGGCGCCGCTGGTGGTGCTCGATGGCGCCCACAACCCGGCGGGTGCCCAGGCCCTGCTCCGGGCGTTGGTCAGCGACTACGCCGGTCGCCCCGTGCACCTCGTCTTCGGCGTCTTCGCGGACAAAGACTTCGAGCCGATGATGCGGGCGCTCTTTCCCCGGGTCGACGCGCTGTACCTGACCCCGGTGCCCAGCCCCCGCTCGAAGGCTCCGCAGACCTACGAAGCGCTGGCGAAGGCGTTGAACCCCCGGGTGGCGTCGTACCCCGATGCAGAAGCGGCGTTGCACGCCGCGCGCGCCGCTGCCCCGCAAGACGGGTTGGTCGTGGTTGCGGGATCTCTGTTGCTCGTCGGGCACTTACGTCGTGTCCTCCTCGGTCTGCCCCGTTGACAGCAGGGTGCCCCCGGTTACTTTGGGCGCGCCATGAACCAGCCGGAAACCGCCCCCGACGTCGAACCCGCCGATCAGCAGCCGCCCCTCGATCCCCAAGTGCAGCAGTTGACTCAGCAGCTGGAGGCCGCCCGGAAGCGCGTCAACGAGCTCGCCCACGCCGTGCAGGCCGGTGAACGCGATCGGGCCGAGTTCAAGGAGCGCCTGACCCGTGAACGCGAGCGCATGGTCGACGTGGAGAAGGGCAAGATCGCCGTCACCTTGCTCGAGGTGATCGATCAGCTCGATCTGTCGCTGCAGTCGGCGGATGACTCTCCGCTGGCGCGCGGGGTCAAGCTGATCCGGGAGAGCATTCTGAAGCAGGCCGAGGGCCTGGGCATCGAGCGCGTCGAGCTCTCGGGGCGCCAGTACGATCCCAACCTCGCCGAAGCGACCGACATGGAGATCACCCCGAACCCCGACGACGACAACAAGGTCGTGTTGGTGCTCAAGGCCGCCTACCAGCTCAATGGCCGCGTCATTCGACCGGGTGTGGTGAAGGTCGCCAAGTACGTGAAGGCCGCCTCTGCCTGAGCCTGCGGCTACGATGCCCGCCGTGCGCCTGATCCTGCTCGCGGTGCTGGTCGCCCTCCCTGCCTCGGCGCAGACCGTCGAGGAGTGGGTGCACAACAAGGTCTCCACCCAGAGGGGCTCGCTCAAGACGGTGCCCCCGGCTTCGGTCGGCCCCGCGGGCCAGCTGTGGCGGGAACGTGCCCCCACCGCGCCGCAGCTGCCGGGCTTCGTACCGCCCACGTCGCTGGCGCCCCTGGTGAAGGCGGTGCGGCCCGGCGTGGTGAACATCGCCACCCGCAACGAAGACACCAAACGTTCGTTGGGCTCGGGCTTCGTGATCAACCCCGATGGGCTGGTGGTCACCAACAACCACGTGGTCGAGCGCGCGCAGCGCATTCAGGTGCGCCTGGCCGATGGCCGTGAGTTCGAGGCGGTGGTGGTGGGGCGTGATCCCGCGACCGATCTCGCGTTGCTCCGGCTGCCCGACGCGAAGGAGCTCCCCACCGTCAACCTGGGCGACTCCGATCAGCTCGAGATCGGCGACTGGGTGGTGGCCATCGGCAATCCTTTCGGGCTCGACATGTCCGTCACGCACGGCCTCATCAGCGCGCGCGAGCGGGTGATCGGCGTGGGCGTGTTCGACGACTTCATCCAGACCAACGCGCTCATCAATCCGGGGAACTCCGGAGGGCCGTTGTTCGACATGCAGGGCGACGTGGTGGGCGTGACCACGGCCATCGACAGCCGCGGTTTCGGCATCGGCTACGCGGTGCCGATCAACTTCGTCAAAGACCTGCTGCCCAACCTGCTCGACAACGGGCGGCCCGAACGCGGCTGGCTGGGCCTCAACGTTCAAGAAGTGGGTGAGGGCGCGGCGCGCGCTCCGGTGGTGGTCGACGTGTTCGCCAACAGCCCCGCGGAGAAGGCCGGCCTCAAGCCGGGCGATCGTGTGGTGCGCATCGGTGGCAAACCCGTGCAGCGCTATCAGCAGATCCTCCGGCGGGTGGCCCTGCTGCAGCCGGGCACTCCGGTGAAGGTGGAGATCACCCGCGGTGGGAGGGCTTTCGAGTTCACTGCCACGCTCGCGCAGCGGCCCTCGGTGGAGGCGCTCAAGACCATGAACTCGGGGGGCCGCATCGACGCCTTGGGCATCGCCCTCAAGCCGCTCGACCCGAACGCGGCCGCCTCGCTGGGCATGGAGCCCGGGCTGCGCATCGAAGCGATCGTACCGGGCGGGCCGTCAGAGATGGCAGGGCTGGCCACCGGTGATGTGATCGTCGAGGTCAACCGCGAGGCCGTGGGGAACTTGAAAGACTTCGACGCCGCGTTCGCAGAGACCGAGCCCAACGAGGCGGTGCTGCTGAAGATCCGGCGTGGCCAGTCGCTGCGGTATCTGGCTGTGCGGCCCCGAACCTGAACTGAGATCCTATTTCTTCTTCGTGGACTGATTCAACGCGACCGCGGCCTTCACCAGCTTCTTGAAAGCCGCCGCGTTGATCTTCGAGCCCTCGGGCAGATCGATCGCCCGGCGCATCTTGCCCTCCAGACTCGAATTAAAGAGCCCTGACGGATCTTCCACGTGCGCGCCCTTGGCGAAGGTGAGCTTCACCGCCTTCTTGTACGACTCGCCGGTGCAGACGATCCCATCGTGCGACCACACGGGAATGCCCCACTTCCACTCCTCGATCATCTTCGGATCGGCCGCGAGGATGAGCGCCCGCATGTGCGCGAGCAGCTCGCCGCGCCAGCCACCCAGCTCGGCGATGTGCTGATCGATGACCTTCGAGACCTCGCCCTTCACTTGGCCAGCCACAGCCCGACCTGATCACCACTGCGGCCCACGGTCACCAGCACCGCATCGAAGCGCGCCTTCACGCCCTTCATGGTGCCGCCGCCCTTCTTGGGGAGCGTCCACACGCCTTGAGGGGTGAACACGATCTGCAGCCGCAGCGCCTGCGAAGAGACCTGCCGCGCCATCATCGCGGGGTTCCACCCCTCGGGCATCTGGCTCTCGATGCGGATGAAGGGCATCACCGGGTTGCCGCCTTCATCGGTCTTGGTCGGCGCGCCGTGGGTGATCGCCGAACCCGACGCCGCGAAGAAGGGCACCAGGTTGAGCACGAAGTTTCCGTCGCGCACCTTCACCTCGCCCATCTGCAGCACCCCCGAGGTCTCCTCGGTGATGATCATGTAGTACTTCTTGCCCGTCGCCCCCTGCCGGAAGATCTCTGCGTTCTTCTCGCACTCGCCGCCGCCGAGCATCTTCGAGGCGCAGTCGCCAGCGTACTTCTCGACGAACGCGCTCACCGCGCCCATCGCTTCAGCCTGATCGCGCAACTTCGCGAACCGCTGATCAGCGTCGGCAAACGCCACAAAAGGGACCAGCGTCAACATCACGGCCATCGATTTCATTGAGTTCCTCTGCGTAAGCGGATGTCGCATTGAGTAGTTAATTTGCCCACATGTGCCCACTCTGTAGGCTTCGCGACAGTTCCGCACCCAACAGGAGCGTCGCATTGAGTGAACGTCGCCAGAATCTGCGTTTCGACAAAGTCTTCACCGTCTACCTCAGCACTGCAGACGGCATGACGAGAGGGATCGCCAGAAACATCAGTACGCAGGGGCTTTTCGTAGAAACCCGTGACTCGTTGCCGCTGGGGGGTCGCATCAAGGTGACCTTCAGCTCCGAAGACGGCACCGAGATGACGGCGTTGTGTGAGGTGCGGTACCAGGTGGCGCTCAATTACGGCGACGGGGAAGAAACGACCGGCACCCGCGGCGCGGGCCTGCGGATCATCGCCTACGAGACGCGCGAGGACCAACCCCTTCTGCTCGTCGATCGTGAACGCGTGCTGCACTGAAGCCAATTTGAGACGAAGACCTCCGGAGAGGTGGGGTAAGGGTGCCCTGCTGTTTCCACTCTCTCGGGGGTTTCTGAACATGAAACGTCTCACCATTGCCGTTGCCGTCGTCACCTCGTTGTCCGTCTTCGCGCAGGCCCCGGCGCCCAAGGGTTCTGCTCCCGCGCCGAAGGCAGCTCCCGCGCCTGCTCCCGCTGCTGCACCCGCGCCGGCTCCGGCCGCCGCTCCCGCTCCTGCACCGGCCGCCGCTGCTGCGCCCGCACCCGCGCCTGCCGCGATGGACATGAGCAAGATGGGCCCTGGCGCCCGCAAGCCCACCAACGAGGCCAAGACCAAGAAGGAGATCGAGGCCTGGTACAAAGAAGGCGACGCGCTCGAGGCCAGGAAGGATTGGGACGCCCTGATCGCCCGCACCGATTTCCCCGTCTTCATGCTCACCGACAACCTGTCGGGCGTGCCCAGCGGTGAGGCCACCAGCAAGGAGGCCTACGTCGCGATGATGAAGCCCATGTGGGAGAACATGCCGGGCGGCACGACCATGAAGCACAAGCTCACCATCGCGGTGCTGTCCGACTCGCTGGCGAACGTGGTCGACGACTTCGACATGACCACGGGCAAGACCAAGGTGAAGGGCCGCAACGCCATGACCCTGGTGAAGGTCGCCGGCGCGTGGAAGGCGAAGACGATGACCGAAGCGGGTTGGGGTGACGTGGGCGCGCCGTCCGCGGCTCCGGCTCCGGCTCCGGTCGCGGCTCCTGCGCCGGCTCCGTCGGGCACCAGGGCGCCGCCGCCTCCTCCGGGAAAGGCCGCTCCGGCTCCTGCGCCCGCAGCCCCTGCGCCCGCTCCGGCGCCCGCGCCCAAGAAGTAATTTTCAGCACGCGCTGAACTGACGACGGTCCGCCGGCTCCTTTCGAGTCGACGGGCCGTTTGTCTTGCGGGGCTGTCCAAGGCCAGCCGCTGCCTGGGGCGATCTGAGGCCCGGGTCGGCATCGTCAGCCCTGGCTGGGACGAGCGGGAAGAACAACCCGGTCAACACGGGGCGTCGCCGTTAAAAGACAGTCATGCTCATCCAGATCAACACCGACAGTCGCGTGCGGGCCGATGCGAAGTTGCGGGAAGAAGTGGAGACCGCGGTCAACGGAGCGTTGGGCCACGTGGCCGAGCGCATCAGCCGGGTCGAGGTGCACCTCGGCGACGAGAGCGGCAACAAGCAGACCGACGACGACAAGCGCTGCATGATGGAGGCGCGCATCGAAGGGCGGCCGCCCAGCGCCGTCACCCAGCACGCCTCGAGCCTGACCGAGGCGATCGACGGCGCGGCCGACAAGCTTCGCCGCTCGGTCGAGAGCACGCTGGACAAGGCAAACGACCGCCGCGCGACCGACAAACACGGCTGAAACGACGACGGCCCGCCGACTCCACTCGAGTCGACGGGCCGCTGAAGGCGTGAGCTGCTTCGCGAATTACTGCGAGAAACCTTCCAGCATGTAGTGCGCCTCGATGCGCTTGAGCGCCAGGATCATCGCCGCGCAGCGCGTGTCGACGACCTTGCCGATGGTGTAGTTGCGGCTGTCGTGCATGTCCGTGCGCCGCGGGGTGTTGCGCGCGATGTCACGGATGATGCGGTAGTTCTTCTTGAGCGCGAACTCGAGCTTGGCGTCGACGTCTTTCTCCGTCCACGTCTCCATGCGCTTGTTCTGGATCCACTCGTAATACGAGACCGTCACACCGCCGGCGTTGCAGATGATGTCCGGGATGATGTCGATCTTCCGGCGCTCGAGCACGCGATCGGCGTCGGGCGTCGTGGGGCCGTTGGCGCCTTCGGCGATGAGCTTGACCTTCATCTTCTCGGCGATCTCGGCGGTGATCTCACCACCCAGCGCGGCAGGCAGCGCGATGTCGGCCGGCACTTCCCAGAAGTCGGCCTTCGAGATGACCTGCGCCCCGGGGAACCCGAGCACCGAGCGCTTGAGGTTCTTGGGGTTCTCGTTGGTGTACTTCATGAGCTCGCCGGCATCGATGCCGTTCATGTTCATGATGGTGCCGTCGGCGTCGTTCACCGCGACGAGCCTGGCGCCCATGTTCTGGAGAATCAGCGAGCCCCAGCTGCCCACGTTGCCGAAGCCCTGCACGATGAAGGTCTTGCCCTTGAGCGTCTCGTTCTTCTCGGCGAAGTAATCTTCGATGGTGTACGCGACGCCCTGGCCGGTGGCCTTGGTGCGGCCTTCGGAGCCGCCGATGCGCACGTCTTTGCCGGTGATCACGCCGCGCTGGTTGTGCCGCTCGCGCTCGCCGTCGGAGAACTGGCGCAGGAAGAGCGCCATGATCTCGGAGTTCGTACCGACGTCAGGCGCCGGGATGTCGATGTTCGGGCCGACCAGCTGCTTCAACTTGTACATGAAGCGCAGCGAGATGGTCTGGAGCTCTTCCTTGCCGTACTGGCGCGGATCGAGCTGGATGCCGCCCTTGCCGCCGCCGAAGGGCACGTCGGCGATGGCCGTCTTCCAGGTCATCTCGGCCGCGAGCGCCTTGAACAAGTCGAGCGACACGTCACGGTGGTACCGAATGCCGCCCTTGTAGGGCCCACGCGCCTGGTTGTGCTGCACGCGGTACGCCTTGAAGCGCCTGGTGTCGCCCGGAACGAGCTTGTAGACCTGCCCGTCTTCGAGGCGCAGGTGGCCGCCCTTGATGTGCACGTCAGAGCCGAGCAGCGCCTTGCCATTCAAGATGATCTTGCCGTCGAAGAGACGCTCGAGGCCGTGACCGTCGCGCACCTTGGTGACGCTCAGGTCGGTGAAGGTCTTCGCTTCGTCGGCCGAGACGGGCACCAGGCGGTCCTTCAGCTTGGTGGTGACGTGAAAGATGTGTTCGTAGTCGGGCTCTTCGAGTTCGAGCCTCACGCGGCTGTCGAGGTTCATCGCGTCTGCGGCGCGATCGAAGATCTCCATCGCCTCGGTGTAGACGGTCTTGCGCGGCTTTTCGGTGGCCGGCGCCCTCATGAAAGTCTCTTCAGACATTGAATTCCTCTTGAGTGACTTCGCGACGACAGCGTCGTGAAGAAGCCGGCGCACCATACGCAGCGAACCTTTTCGGCCAAGCAAAAAGGCGCGGCGCGGCGCGTCACATTCCTCAGTGTTTCTGGTGGGTAGGATGGCGGGAGCGGTCGAGCGGGCTGGAAATGAAAAGGCCTCGGATCCGCGAAGATCCGAGGCCTGATTTTCACCTTGAGCCGACCGCCGGAATTGAACCGGCGACCTACTGATTACGAATCAGTTGCTCTGCCAACTGAGCTAGGTCGGCGAAACCGCGCCGCAAGTACCAACAACCACACACCGCGTCAACGGATGCGGTTGAGGAAGAGACGAGTCTTCGTGCTGTCCGCTCCGGTGGAGACGGTCACGGCGAAGTCGAGGTCCTGGTCTCCATCAGCGTCGCCAATGGAAGTCGACTTGCGGGTCCCCATGCCGGCGGGCACCCGGAACTCCGTGAAGACCCAGCCTGAACGGTTCCGGCGCACCACCAGCTCGTCGCCGGTGGACCAGAAGAGATCGACCCTGCCGTCTTGATCCAGGTCGAGTGCCCTGAGCTCACCGGGGGCCGTGGCCGTGAAGGTGGCGCGCGCCGCGAAGCCCACGCCGCTGTTCTCGAACAGCTCGATGCCTGCGCTGGTGACGGCCACCAGATCTTCGTCGCCGTCGCCGTCGAGATCCGCGCTGCCAAGCTGGGTCACGGCGGAGGGCAGGGTGCTCACGCCACCGTCCCCCAGGTGCACTGCGGGCGTGGGGTCGGCCCAGATCACCCCGAACGGCCCGCTGGTCACCGCCGAAGCCGCCGGCGTGGCGGTGGTCGCCGCACCCATCGAGCTCACCACCGCGTACCCACCACACCCGACTGCCACGATGTGGCCGCGCGCCGTGCCGTTGCTGGGAAGAAACGTCGCCCCGGGGCAGCCCGCACCGAGGGTCTCCAGCGAGTAGGTGGCGCCCCCGGAGACGAGCAGGTCGAAGGTGCCGTCCTGGTTGATGGCCGCGACATCGGTGTTTCCGTCGCCGTTCGCGTCGATCAGCTCCGCGCGCACGGGAGATCGCTGGAAGGAGAGTTTGCGGCTGGAGACCGCCTCGAAGCCCTGCGTCATGCTCCACGGGACGATCTCCACGCGCGAGAAGGCGGGCACGGCCATCACCAGATCGCCGGGGCCCTTCGGCGCCAGATCGCCCAACACCGCCGGCCCGCCCTTGGAGATGTCCATCTCCGGGCCCGCCTCGAAAGGCTGCACCACGCAACGCCGCGTATCGACCGTGCAGGTGTCGGTGCAGGCATTGAAACCCCAGGTGGTACACGCCATCAGGCCGAGCGCGCCGTCACAGGCCTCGCCCAGCTCGAGCACGCCGTTGCCACAGCGCTTCACGCACAGGGTGGTGTCGTAGCGGCAGGTGGTGCCGCAGACGAGCCTTCCGGTGTCGAAACCCAGTGACTGGCAGGTGGCCGTACCCGCTTCTGAGGCGTCGCAGTCTTCGCCTTCCTGAATGATCCCATCGCCGCAGGTCGGCGGCGGCGGAGGAGGCGGCTCATCGACCCTGCGCGTGTTGGACCCGCGGCAGGCGAGCAGGATCAAGAGCAAGGGCAGGGCGCGGCGCACGGCGGGCATGCTACGAGTTCTTGCGATGAATCCGAAGGCTCCGGAATGCCCCTCCTGCAAGCGCGCGGTCCTGCCCCGGGCAGAGAACCCGTGTTTCCCGTTCTGCTCCGGCCGCTGCAAGGCGATCGATCTCGGCCGCTGGCTGGGGGGCGAATACCGCATCGCCAGCGCCCCTGACGAAGACGAAGATGGAAACACGCCGCCCGAAGTGCCGCCGACCGACGCATGAGTTTGTATCTGACCGGCGGAGTGGCGGTTGCCTACGCTGCCGGCGTGGTCACCGTTCATCGCGTGGCCATCTCGCGCCGCCGCAAGTTGGCGCACGGCTACCCGACCCTGCGTTGGCTCGACTGGAGCGCGTTGTTTCAAGGCGTGCTGCCGGCCGCTGAACCGGTGAAACGGGCGCTCCCCAGGGCCATCGAAGGTGGGCCTGCGCCCCAGGTGCTCGCGCGAGCCCTCACCCGGGAAGTCGAGCTGCTCGAAGGCATCGTGCGAGGCACCCCGATCCAGTTGGAGGCGTTTCAAGAGGCCTCTTTCAGCGGCGGGGAAGCCCGGTGGCTGGGGCTGCTGTCCCGGGTGCGCGAAGAACCGCGCCGAGTGCTGGAAGAGCTCGAGGCGGGGCCCGCCAACACCGCCGCCGAGGCCTACCTGAGGGAGTGGTTGGCGCTGGAGTACGACGTGACCCCGCTCAACCTCGAGCTGATGACCTTCGGGGCCAAACGGCGCATCAACCAGGCGATCCGCCGTTTTGGGGATCAGGCCTCTCTGTATTTCATCCGCGCCAGGGCCAGCTCCCTGCTCGGCTTCACCGGCGCGGTGCTCGACGATCTGGCCCGGGCCGTCTACTTCTCCCGGCAGGCCCCGTTCTATTTGCAGGCCGTCACCCAGATGTCCTTCGTCGAAGACGTGCGCCCGGCGCTGGTCAGGGCCTGCCAGGAAGCACTGGAGCAACAAGACACTGGCGTCTGACCCGAGTTCACCCGCACAATCTGACCCTCGATGGTCGAGACGTTGCTGCTCTGGTTCAACCGCTTCACCGATGATCCCGGCAAGGTGCGCACGCGCCTCGCGGGTCGGCCCGTGCTCGTCTACGAGCCGCCGACCGAAGACACCATCGACGAAGACGACGAAAACGACGACTACCAGCTGCGTACGCAGTCGGGCCTGTCGCTCCCCTCGATCGGCGGCGGCGACCCGATGGCGGTGGTGATCGAGAAGACCAAGGACAACGCCTTTCAGCGCCGCATCACCATCGGCCGCACCGCGAACAACGACATCGTGCTCGACGACACCTCGGTGTCCCGCTTCCACGCGTGGATCGAGCAGGAGAACGCGACCTGGGTGCTCGTCGACGCGGGGTCACGCAACGGCTCGACCGTGGGCGGGCGGAAGATCGTGGCCAAGGCTCCTTCGGTGCTGACCAATGGGCTGGTGCTGCGCATCGGGGCGCTTCAGCTCACCTATTACACGGCGCAAGGGTTCCTCGAGATGCTCCAGCGGCGCGCGACCGAGTGATCCTCGAAGTTGTGATTCACCTTGAGCGTCAGAGACGTGTTACCTAAGGTGACACGCCTCTTTCTTGAGGGAATCCTGGTGCTGACCACCGAAGCGCACGGCAAGACGGACGTTGGCCGCAAACGCCAGCACAACGAAGACGCGATGTTGGTCGACCCCGGTTTGGGGCTCTACATCGTCGCCGACGGCATGGGTGGCCACGCCGCTGGTGAAGTCGCGAGCGCGCGCGCGGTCGAGGTCGTCAAGCAGCACCTGATCACCAATCGCAGCATCCTGAAGGACCTCGCGAAAGACGCGAGCCAGGCCAACCGCGCCGCAGCCGCGAGCCTCGTGGAAGTCGCCGTTCAGCGTGCCTGCGCAGACATCTACAAGACCGCCACCACCGACGCCTCCAAGCGCGGCATGGGCACCACGTTCGTGTGCATGGCGATCGGCGGCACCAAGGGCGTCATCGGGCACGTGGGCGACAGCCGGGTGTACCTGGTGCGCAACGGCCAGTGTCACCGCCTGACGGAAGATCACACGTTGATCTCGGCGCAGTTGAAGGCCGGCACGATCACCAAAGAACAGGCCGCCACCAGCCAGTACCGCAACGTGATCACCCGCGCGGTCGGCATTCAGGAATCGGTGCAGGTCGACACGCTGATCGTCGACGCGGTGCCCGGCGACATCTTCGTGCTCTGCTCCGACGGTCTGCACGGCTACCTGAACGACGACGAGGTCGCCTCGGTGGTGGCTTCGGCGCCGTTGGCCGAGCTGCCCGAGCGGTTCGTCGCCCTCGCCAACGAGCGCGGCGGCAAAGACAACATCACCACCGTGGTGGTCGGCTGTTCAGGCGACCCGGCGACGGCCACCGAAGAAGTCGCCGAAGCGCAGAGCCGGATGGAGGCGCTCAAGAAGATCCCGCTCTTCCGGCACCTCACCTACAAAGAGCAGACGGCGGTGCTCTCCACGGCCAGCACGCGCACGTTCCCCGCGGGCCGGGAGATCGTCACCGAAGGCCAGCCGGGTGAAGAGCTGTTCGTCGTGATTCGCGGCCGCGTTTCGGTCGAGAAGAACGGCGTGGAGATCGCCGAGCTTCGTGCCGGTGGTCACTTCGGAGAGATGGGCCTCATCGACAACGCGCCTCGTTCGGCGACCGTTCGGGCCATCGAGCCCACCCGCACGATGGTCATCGGCCGCGGCGATCTGATGGGGCTGATGAAACGAGAGTCGATCCTCGCGGTGAAGCTCTTGTGGAGCTTCGTGCAGGTGCTCTCTGACCGGCTCCGTGAGACGAACTCGGAGCTCTCCGAGGCGCGGCAGGAGCTGGCTGCCGCTCAGGCCATTCAGCCCTTCGCAGAAGACTGATTCAGTAAGGGGAGTGAGATGTCGCAGCTGTCACGCTTCGTCGTGCTGTTGGCTCTCACTCCGCTCCTGGCTCGGGCCGACGTCTTCAACACCTACGGCTACGGGCCGCGCGCCACCGCGATGGGCGGGGCGATGACGGCGGAGGCGAGCGACTACACCGCCGTCTTCTACAACCCGGCGCTGCTGGTCGAGCGGAAGGACGTCAACTTCGGCTTCAACTTCCAGTTCTACAAGATGGTCGCCGACGTGCAGTCGAAGGACCTCGCCAAGCCCCTCGACCTGAGCAACGCGACCGCGCCCGATTCAGTGGGCACCTCGGTGGGCCTGCTGTTCCCACTCGGCGGCAAGGTGAAGAACCACCTCGCGTTGGGCCTGGGCGTGTACCTGCCCACCGCCGTGCTGCTGCGGGTCAACGCGCCTTCTGCGCAGTCGCCGTATTGGTACAGGTACCACGCGAACCCCGAGCGCCTGATTCTCCACCTGGGCGCCGGCATCAAGATCGTCGACTGGTTCAAGATCGGCCTCGGTATTCAAGCGCTGGCCGATCTCATCGGCAGCGGGGCGAACGTCTCGGTCGATCTCTTCAGCCGGCAGGTCAACGGGGGCGACATCAACGCGTACCTCGGCACGCGCGTGGCGCCGGTGTTCTCCATCGCGGTCACGCCGCTCAAGCGGCTGCGCCTGGGCGTCACCTTCAAGTGGGAGATGAAGCTCATCTACGTCATCCCCGCGAAGGTCGACCTCGAGGGCATCGCGACGCTCGCGTTCACGGTCAACGGCGTGGCGCACTACACGCCGCACACGCTCAACTTCGGCGCCGCCTTCGATGCGACCGAGAACCTGACGTTCACGCTCGATGGCGAGTGGCAGAACTGGTCTTCGGCGCCTTCTCCCTATGTCGGCATCACCATCGACCTGTCGGGGCCCACGCTCGATGCGCTGGGGCTCGGGTCTGCCCTCGACGTGACCTCGGCGCGGCAGCGGCCTGGCTTCACCGACACGCTGGGCGTTCGTGCGGGGGCTGAATACCGGCTCACCGAACGTTTCGCGGCGCGCCTCGGGGCGTTCTTGCGGCCGACGCCGGTGCCGAAGCAAGACACCCAGGGCACCAACCTGATGGACAACACGGCCCTGGGGATCACCGGCGGCATCGGCTTCAACTTCGCCGACCCGTTGGAGATCTTCGCGCACCCGGTGCAGATCGATCTCGCGGCTCAGGCTCAGTTCATCCTGCCGCGCGAAGCGAAGAAGGAAGCCGTCGACAGCCAGCCTTCGTATTCGTACGCGGCCAACGTGTACGGCGTGACCGCCGCCATTCGGTACGACTTCTGATGAGCACTGACGACGAGCAGCGCGAGTACAGCAACGGCGAAGTGACGGTGATCTGGCAGGCCTCGAAGTGCATGCACTCGGGCATCTGTGTCGCGGGATTGAAGGCGGTCTTCAACCCGAAGCTGAAGCCGTGGATCGACGTGTCGAAGGCGACCACTGCGCAGATCGTGGCGCAGGTGGCCGAGTGTCCTTCAGGGGCGCTGACCATCAAGAAAGCGTAGCGGTGTCGACCTGACCTTGATGCGGTCGAACTCGTTCCGGTCGCCGTGCGATTTGCCCGTGGGGGCCTCCCTCGATGATGCGCTGAGTCGGCTCGGCCCTGACCCGAAGGGAGAGGGAGACCAGAGGGAACAGGGGGCAGCGTTCGCGTGTCCGTCCGGTTAGCCTGTTCACGCCCATGCGCCGCTGGTGGTTCTTCATCCTGGGGGGGCTCGTCACCTTCTTCGTGGCGGCCTTCGTTCTCTGGCCGCAGACGTTCGATCCGGTGGTCGAGCCTTCGGCCGAGCCGCCGCCTCAGTTCCAGTCGGTCGAGGTGCGCGCGACGGGCAACCAGCAGGGCCTCACGCTCACCGGCGTGGTGAAGGAGCCGGGCGGCAAGCCCATCGCCGATGCCGAGGTGTTCCTCGCCGCGTCTTCGCAGCCCAGCCTCACCGCGTTGCGCTGCGGCGTGTGTTCAGAGTGGCTGCTCTCTTGTCACGCTCACGAGACCGCGCGTTCGGTGGCTTCATTGCTGGAGACCCGCCGCGGAGAACTCTCACCCGCGCTCACCACGCGCAGTGACGCCGAGGGCAAGTTCCGCTTCGAGCAGCTCGCGGGTACCAGCTTCACCGTGTGGGGCAGGGCGGGCGGCTTCGGCGATGGCGTGAAGGAACGCGCTGCTCCCGGCGATCCGGTCGAACTCTTCCTGCCGCTCCCGCGATCGCTGCGCGGCCGGCTGCGTGGAGAAGCAGGCCAACCCGTCGCCGGTACCGTGCGGGTCACTTCGCGAAGGCTCGCGCGCGTCGTCGAGACCACCACCGACGCAGAAGGGACCTTCACGCTCGAGGGCCTGGGAGAAGGGCCTTTCGCGGTCAGCGGAACATCACCGGGCCTGCTCCCCGCGCTGGAAGACGAAGCCGAAGCAGGGCCCGATCCCGTGGTGCTCACGCTGGCTTCGCCGCGCCGCCTCGAAGTGCGCGTGTTGGCGAACGGCAAACCCATCGACGCGATGCTCTCGCTTCAGGGTGATCACCTCACCCGACAGCTCGAAGTCAAGGCGGGCTTCCGGGGCATCGACGAGCTGTACCCCGACGAGGTGATGATCTCCGCCGTCGCGGGCGAGCTCTCCACCGTGCCTCGCCGGGTCGCGCTCACCAACGCGCTGACCCAGGTCACCCTGTCGCTCGAGCGCGGAGGAACGATCGCCGCCACCGTGCTGGATGACTCCGAGCAGCCGGTCGTCGCGCCCACCCTCGAGCTGCTCACGCGCGGGCACGAGCGGGTCACCACCCGGAAGGCGCAGACCGGCGAGCTGGTCATCTTCGGTCCGCTCGGCGTGGGCGAGTACCAGCTGCGAGCGACGGCCGCCGGTTACCAGCCCGTATCCGAGCCGGTGCAGGTGAAGCCTGCCTAGACGAAGATCGCGATCACCATGACCAAAGGAACGGTGAGCTCCGGCCGGG
>JAUYRZ010000010.1 GCA_030695565.1 Archangium sp. | reverse complement strand
GTGCCGCCGCCGGTCGCAGTGCCGCCGCCGGTCGCAGTGCCGCCGCCGGTCGCAGTGCCTCCGCCGGTCGCAGTGCCGCCGCCGGTCGCAGTGCCGCCGCCGGTCGCAGTGCCTCCGCCGGTCGCAGTGCCTCCGCCCATCGCAGTACCTCCGCCGGTCACTGCGCCACCGTCGGGACCGGGGGGCGGGGGACCACAGGCGACGAAGAAGCCAACGACAACAAGCGCAGCGATGCGTGGTTTCGTCACGACGGCTCCGGTGAAGAGAAGGCGATCAGCCGCGCGAACTTAAAGGGTCGCCCCATGTGGAAAGTACACTTCTCGCGGGCAGTGTCGCCTCGAGGTCTCACCCCTTTGCCCGGCGCAGGGAATCCATGTTGCGGATTCTGCATCGAGATGCTGTTTCAAGCGCCAGAACCGCGTCTTCCGTACTGACTCGAGCGTGAAGCACGTCTGGATGCAGTATCCGCAACAAGACCCAGTTGGATCAGCTGCGCATCCGCGCTCGAAGAGAGAGGCCTGCGCGCGCTTGCCTCGGGCGCAGACCCAGAGCCCTCGCGCGCTTCAAAGCGCTTTCCCAGTCAGCGTCTACCCGCTCCCCCTCGGGGCGCGGGAGCGCGCTCAAAGGCCGCCAGTCTCGTAGCTCGAGGGCACGTCGACGCGGAACGCGAAGTCGACCTTCTTCTTCTCGCCCGCCTTGAGTGACACCTTCCACTTGGCGATCCCGTCCTTTGGGTTGAGCTGGTAGCCGGCCGTCGTCTTCTCACCGACCGCCACGATGATGTCGTTCATCTCGCTGACGGGCAGGTGCTCCGCCAGCGCCACCTCGATGGGCGTCTTCCCGTAGTTCGCCACCTCGAACGCGTAGGCATACGTGAAGCGCTTGTTGCCGTTGAACAGGCCCGTGTCGCGCTTGAGCTCATCGACGATGGTGCGTTTGACCCGCACCGCCTCTTCCACCCCGAAGGTCAGGCTGAACGCGCCCCCTTGCGGCACGCGCTCGAGCGCATACCGGCCGACCATGCCCGTGGAGCGGAACGCATCGACCCGGCCCGCCAGCAGCGGCCACGCCGCGGTGTTGGTCAGCTCGGCCACCCGGAACGCGACCGGCATCAGCTTGGGCATCGCGCGCAGCTCGAAGCTGGCCTTCATCTTCGTCAGGCCGACGAACAACCGCACCGGCGCGTTGTCGCCGGGCACCTTCGACTTCTCCGGCACGCGCAGCTGCACCGAAAGACCCTGGCTCTTCGCCACCGCCTGGCCGGTGCTCTCGGTCTCACCACCGCTGCCGGTCTGCGCCTGCTCGACGTACTCATCACGGCGCACCAGCACCTTCTTCTCCACCGCCTTCTCGTACGCGCTGACCTTGAGCACCTTGAGATCGGGCGGCGTGGCGTTCTGGGAAGGCACCGCGGTGGAGAGCGTCAGCTCGACCTGGCTCCAGTCTTCGCCGGTGCGCTGCACGATGGTCGCCCAGGTGGAGAAGTCGACCGCGCCGCCTGATTCATCGGCGCGTGCTTCGTACACAGGTGTCCACGAGGCGCCGCCCACCAGGTAGGTGAGGGCGAGCTCAGCGGTCTTCCCGGCGGGGCACGACGCGAGCACTTCGACCGTCCACGACTGGCGGTTTTGCTCGAGACGCACTTCGTCGAGTTGACGGCGCAGCTCCTCTTCTTTGAGGCGCAACTGGCGGAGCTTCGCGTTGATCTCCGAGGTGAGCTTTGCGGCGCTCAGGCTGGCGCCGAGTGAAGAATCGAAAGCCGACTGCCAGTTCTTGAGGTCGGGCTTCTCGGCGGCCATCTCGCGTGAGACCAGGGTCACCGCGATGTCGGTGTACTGCCTTCCCACCTTCGTCTGGGTCTGCGCGCGCGACATCTGATCTGTCGTGTTCTCGATTTCGAGCTGCAGCGCCTCGAGCGACTTCACCAACGCTTCGGCCTTCGGGCTGAACTCCTTCTCGTTCTTCACCAGCTCAGCGCGCATGCCATCGACCGCACCGCCCGTGACGCGCGCGCGGAACGAGTCCTGCGTGGCGATGGGCGGGATGTTCTCGAAGCTCACCGGCACGCGGGCGCCGCACGTCAACGTGGTCACGCGCGTGACCTGAGCGCGATCGGGAAACACCACCACCGAATCAGGCCCCGCGGTGGAGGCGAGGATCGTCAAGACGAGCGCGTTCATCGCACCACCTCCTGCTGCTGCAGCTTCCACCCTCTGGGGCGCTTGACGGTGTACGTGAAGCTGAACACCTGCTTCTGCTGCGGCGCGATGGTGAGGCGCCATTCGAGGCCGCCCTTCTTGCCGTCTTGAATGGCGGTGGGCTTCGAGTCGATCAACTTCGTCTCCACGTCTTTCTGATCGGTCACGGGCCACTGATCCGCCACGCGCACGGCGATGGGAGCGCGGTAGGGGTTGGCCAACTCGATGGTCACCGTGTACGTGCCGATCTCTTCCTTGCTGAACACGCCCTTCGTTTCTTCGACGATCTGCACGTTGCGGATGGGCTTGAGCGCGCGATCGATGCCCAGGGGCAAGGTGAACGCTTCACCCGGAGAGACGAGCTTGAGGCGCGCGGTGCCGGCGGGGTCAGCGCCCACGAAGAGCTGCGCGGGGCCACCGGGCAGCACCTGACTCGACGGGTTCTTGAGCTCGGCCACCAGGAACGCGTCGGTGGTGAGGGCAGGGAAGAGCTTGCGCTCGACCGACACCGGCCACTGCGCCGACCAGAGGGCCACCCGGCGGGATCCGCGCTCCGAGGGCACGGACTCCTTTTGCAGCGAGGTGAACGAAAGATCGTACCCGGCAGCGAGCGTCACCGGGCTGTCGGCGCCGAAGTGAGGCGGGCGCCACGCGGGTGGAGGCGCGAGCGAGAACGTCGACACGGGCGCTTGAGGCTCGGCATCGTCCATGTCCATCGAGGAGGCGACCGAGGCTCTGCCCTGAACGCTGCGGTAGGACTCCCGTTGAGGCGCCGCTGCCGGAGCGGGCGCTTCAGGCGGGGGCGGCGGCGCCATCGGCCGTTCTGCCTCTCCGTACCCCGCCTTGTCTTTTCTCTTGAAGTCTCTGGAGACCGTTTCTTCTTCAGGCTCGCTCTCGAGCATGTCGAGCTCGTCACCGGCGGCCTTGCCCCCAACCACGCTCCCCATGAACGAGTTGGTGACCGTCGTGATGCCCAGCCGCCCCAACCGCGAACGCACCAGATCGTCCTCGGAGCGCGCCACCGTCATCGGCCGATAGGGCGGAGCGGGCGCGATGGGCGAGTACACCGGCGTGGGGGTGGGAATGAACCGGTCGGTCACGCCGATTTTCCAGGTCGTCAGCCGGGGCACCTTCACAGCGCGCGAAGGAATGGCCGTGGAGAGAAACAGGGTGGCGTTGGTCCAATCTTCGCCCGAGCGCTGCGCGACCAGGCCCGCGAGCGAGAGGTTGACGGTGTTCGTATCGGGTTGCAGCTGCAGATCCCACGTGGGGGTCCACTGCGCGCCGGCCACCAGGTAGGTGAGCGTCAACGTCGCCGGGCCCGAGCCGCTCACCTGGGCGACCACCTTCCACCCCGAGGTCGTCTGCGGGTTGCCCAGCTTGCGAGCCTGGTCGAGCAACAGCTCGCGGCGCTCCACCAGCTTCTTCTGCGCGCGTTCGCCTTCACGCAGCTTGCCCTGCACCTTGCTCAGCTGATCCGCGGAGAACGCAGCGCCCTGCGACCAGCCACTGGCGTTGAGCCGGGGCGCCGGCTTGAGCGGGTCGCCTGGTGGCAACGTGGGTGAGAGGCGCAAGAGGCCGTCACGTACGCCGGTCAACGCGCTGCGCTCCTGGTTGAGGCGATCGATCTCCACGTCGACCTTCTCGATCTCAGCGAGCACCTGCTTCGCCTCTTCGGTGCGCAGCTTCTCGGGCTCGATGCGTTCGATGTCGACCCGCCTGACCTGGGCGCCGGTGGCCTCCACCCGCATCGAGGCGACGTCGGCGGTGTCGCGCAGCGGGGGGAACTCGAGGCTCTGGTTGCCGGTGATGGTCAGGTTGGCCGTCCGAACGACCCGGGCCTGGTCGGTGAAGACGGTGACCTGGGTGACGGGGGCTTCGATCGCTGCGAGCGCCAGAAAGATGAGTGAAGTCACTGAAGTAAGGCCTCCAAAGGTCGTGAGACGCCGGTTCTGCCCTGCGCAGTTCCGGACCCTAGCTGTCGCCCGAGCCCCGTTCGGTGGGTAATGGGCCCTGCAGCGGCCTCCGGGGGCGTTATCCGAGGGCTGGTTTCAGAGGCGGGCTCAGGTTGCATCCGCCCCCTGATTCGCCTAAGCGCGCGGGCATCACCCGTCATTCTGACGCGTGTTCCAGCGTCGCGCGATTACCCCACGCGCGACGAAGGGCCTTCTTTTTTCAACCCGGGGTGGCAGCACCTTTCCGTAGCACCAGGACAACCCATCACATGCAGCAGAACCTGAACCAGTCGGTCGGCTTTGAAGGTGAAGAAGATTTCGCGGCGATGTTCGAAGCCTCCATCAAGGAGGGCGGACGCACCGGCCTCGTGAAGGAAGGCGAAGTCATCAAGGGCACCGTCATTCGCGTGACCGCTGAATTCGCCATCGTCGACATCGGCTACAAGTCTGAAGGCCAGGTCGCGATCTCCGAGTTCACCAGCGCCAAGGGCGAGCTCGCCGTCAAGCCGGGCGACACCGTGCAGGTCTTCCTCGAGTCACGGGAAAACGACACGGGCATGGTGGTCCTCTCCAAGGAGAAGGCCGACAAGATGCGGATCTGGGACGAGATCTCAGCCGCTGTGAAGGGCGACGAAATCATCAAGGGCATCATCGTGGGTCGCGTCAAGGGCGGCCTGCAGGTCGACATCGGCGTCAAGGCGTTCCTGCCCGGCAGCCAGGTCGACATCCGCCCGGTGCGCAACCTCGACCAGTACCTCGCGAAGGAATTCGAGTTCAAGGTCATCAAGTTCAACCAGAAGCGCGGCAACATCGTCCTGTCGCGCCGCGTGTTGCTCGAGAAGCAGCGCGAAGAGCAGAAGAAGCTGACGCTCCTGAACCTCAAGGAGGGCGCGATCATGAAGGGCCAGGTGAAGAACCTCACCGACTACGGCGCCTTCATCGACCTCGGCGGCATCGACGGCCTGCTCCACATCACCGACATGTCGTGGGGCCGCGTCGGCCACCCGAGCGAGATGTTCGGCGTGGGTGACGAGGTCAAGGTGGTCGTCCTCAAGTTCGACCCCGCGCAGGAGCGCGTCAGCCTCGGTCTCAAGCAGATCCAGGAAGACCCGTGGCACCGCGCCGACGAGAAGTACCCGGTCGGCACGCGCGTCAAGGGCAAGGTCGTCAGCCTCACCGACTACGGCGCATTCATCGAACTCGAGCAGGGCGTCGAGGGCCTGGTGCACGTCAGCGAGATGACCTGGAACAAGCGGGTCAAGCACCCCAGCAAGCTGCTGGAAGTCGCTCAGGAGGTCGAGGCCGTCGTTCTCGACATCGACCCCAAGGCCAAGCGCATCGCGCTGGGCATGAAGCAGATCGAGCAGAACCCCTGGACCGTGCTCGAGGACAAGTACCCGATCGGGTCTGTCATCAAGGGCATCGTGCGCAACGTCACCGACTTCGGCGTGTTCGTCGGTGTCGAAGATGGTGTCGACGGTCTCGTGCACGTGAGCGACATCTCGTGGACGCAGCGCGTGAAGCACCCGGGCGAGCTGTTCAAGAAGGGCGACGTTGTCGAGGCGTGCGTGCTCAACATCGACGTCGAGAACGAGCGCTTCAGCCTCGGCATCAAGCAGCTGCAGCAGGATCCGTGGGACACGCTCTCTGAGCGTCACCCGGTCTCCAGCCGCGTCAAGGGCAAGGTCACCAAGGTCACCGACTTCGGCGCGTTCGTCGAGATCGAGCCGGGCATCGAAGGTCTCGTGCACGTCTCGGAAATCCGCGAAGAGCGCACCGAGAACCCGCGCGACGTTCTGGCCGAGGGCCAGGAGGTCGAGGTCAAGATCATCGACATCAACACCAGCGACCGCAAGATCGCGCTCTCGATGAAGGCGCTGCTGAACGATGGTGGCGACGACTACCGCGAGTACCTGAAGAAGCAGGCCGAGCAGAGCAAGGCTCGCCTGGGCGACGTGATGGGCAAGTTCAAGAAGTAAGACTGCGCATCAAGTCGTGAACGAGGTGGGGTGCTCTTCGGAGTGCCTCACCTCTTTTTTTGTGCGCGCTGTGCGCTCGCCCTGATCTCGACTGCGTTCGATGCGAACGGTGGTTCGACGCGCCCGGACGAAGGGCCGGCTGAGAAGCAGACGCCGCGCTCCCCAAAGCAAGTGAGGCAGCTGCGTGCCCGCGCGACCACGCATTGCGTGCACGCAGGATTGCTTCACGGGGGCACCCCATGACTCCAGACAGAGCAAAGCTGCTCATCGTCGACGACAGCCGGATCAGGAAGGTGATCCGCAGCCTGATGCAGGGCCTGGGGTTCAACAGCATCGACGAGGCGCCCGACGGGGCCTCCGCGCTCGACCTGTTCCACATGGGGGCCTACGACCTGGTGATCTCCGATTGGAACCTGCCGCAGGTCAGCGGCCTTCCGCAGCACGCCCTGCTCTGATTTTTGGGCGCGGCGGCGTGTAAGCTCCCGCGCCATGATCAAGGTGCTGGTGGTAGCGGTGCTTTCGATGGCGTCTCCGGCGTTCGCGCAGGCCATCTCGGGAACGGTGAGCGCGCGCTTCACGGGGTTCAACGAGTTCGGGCAGCCCAACACGCACGTCGAGATGAACCTGGCATGCGGGCTCAGCTGTCCGCCGGCTGCGCCCGAGCTCACCTTCAACGCCGGCATCGTCGACGGCTTCTTCGCCATCGAGAGCATGCAGGAGTGCGCGAACCTGAGCTTCGGCTTCACCTCGGCCGTCAGGACGACGGGCATGGCGGTGACCGACACCACCAACTTCCCCGCGGGCTCGAACTGCTTCATCAAGGCCCGGAGCGTGACCTGTCAGTGCGGCAACCGCACCGGCGAGGGCGGGTTCATCGAGATCCTCTCGAGCACCGTGAGCATTCCTCCCTGGATCGCCGCGCCGTCGCCTTCTCCCAAGCCGGGCGAGTTCTACGTCTTGTTGGTCAGCGCTGCTCCGCGGCTCTCTGAGACGGTGACGGTCACGGTGCGCGGCGCGGGCGCCGACTTCAACGCCACCTTTCCCGCCTCTGACTTCCGGTCGACCAGCACCATTCCCACGGCCGTGTCCAAGCGCCTCGACGTGCCCTTCACCCAGGCGGGCACCGTGACCGTGACGGCGGTGGTGACGGGCGGGCCGATGGCCACCAAGACCTTCGAGGTGCTCGCCGGCGGAGCGGGTGGCGGCTCGGGTGGAGGCTCGGCCACGGGCGGTGGCTCGGGTGGCGGCGGTGAGGAAGATGCGCCGGAGGGCTGCTCCTCGGTCCCCACGCTGGCTCCGTTGTCGCTCGCGCTGCTGGCTCTGATTCGCCGTCGCTCCTGAAGGCTGAAGGCTAAGGTGAGCCCCGCTGCAACCTGGCGCGGGGGCCGGGTGTCACACCTCACCTTGAGGCCTTTCATGTTCAAACACGTCGTCCTGGCGCTGGCGGTGCTGCCTGCTGCTGCGCATGCGTTCTGTGGTTTCTACGTCGCCGGTGGCGGCGCTGCGTTGTTCAACGACGCCACCCAGGTGGTGTTGATGCGCGAGGGCACCAAGACCGTGCTCTCGATGCAGAACAACTACCGCGGGCCGCCCGAGAACTTCGCGATGGTGATCCCCGTGCCGATCGTTCTCCAGAAAGAGAACGTCAAGACGCTCACCAAGAACCTGTTCGACAAGATCGACCAGCTCGCCGCGCCCCGGCTCGTCGAGTACTGGGAGCAGGATCCCTGTTACCAGCCGCGATCGTACAGCCCCGGCAGCGGCATGACGCGCTCGGCGGCCCCCAAGAAGGCCAAGGGGGAAGAGTCTGCGGCGCCGCGTGACTACGGCGTGGCGATCGAGGCGCAGTTCACGGTGGGCGAATACGAGATCGTGGTGCTCTCCGCGAAAGACGCGTTGGGCCTCGAGGCCTGGCTGACCGACAACAAGTACAAGATCCCCGCTGGCGCCGCGCCCTTGTTCCGCCCGTACATTCAGCAGGGCATGAAGTTCTTCGTCGCGCGCGTCGACGTGACCAAGGTGCCCTTCGTCGACGGCGTGGCCACGCTCTCGCCGCTGCGGTTCCACTACGACTCCGAGAAGTTCGAGCTGCCGGTGCGCCTCGGCCTCATCAACGCCAAGTCGGAGCAGGACCTCATCGTGCACGTGCTGGCGCGCAACCAGCGCTACGAGGTGGCCAATTACCCGAACGTCACCATCCCCACGAACATCGACCTGGTGCCTTCAGCCAAGAGCGAGTTCGGCCCGTTCTATGCCTCGCTCTTCGACAAGACCGTGAAGAAGCACGCGAAGGCCGTGGTGACCGAATACGCGTGGGATTCGTCGTCGTGCGATCCGTGCCCCACGCCGCCGCTGACGCCAGCCGAGCTGCTCCTCTTCGGGATGGACGTGATCGACGGTGGGCCGCCGTACCCCGAGCTGGAGCTCAAGAACCGCGACCAGGTGCCGCCGGAAGAAGCGGCGCAGGTCGACCAGATGATCAGAAACCTGACGCAGCAGATCAGCTACCGCCGCTCGGCCGCGAAGGGTGGGGCGCGCTTCGTGCTCACCCGTCTGCACGCGCGCTACGACAAGTCGTCGCTGGGTGAAGATCTGGTCTTCAAGGCCGCGACCCCCATCGCGGGTGGCCGTGAGTTTCTCACCAACGGTGAGGCGCTGGAGCAGGGCTCGGTGGCGAACACCATGAACAACTTTCAGGCGCGCTACGCCATCCGCTACCCGTGGGAAGGGCCCATCGCCTGCACCAACCCGGTGCGCGGCAAGTGGGGCGGGCCTCCCAATGGCGGCCGCCCGAAGGCGGTGGCCGCTGAAGACTTAGGCCTGGTGAAACGCGACGCGACGTTGACCGCGAAGCTGGTGGAGAGCCCGGTGCCGGAGTTCGGCCTCAAGGGCAGCAAGTCACGCGCAGGACTTCCGGTGAAAAAATGAGAATCCTTCTCGGTGCAGTGTTGGGGCTGGCAGGCAGCGCCCACGCGTTCTGTGGCTTCTATGTCGCGGGCGGTGGGGCTGAGCTCTTCAACAACGCCACCCAGGTGGTGCTGATGCGCGAGGGCACGAAGACGGTGCTCTCGATGCAGAATAACTACCAGGGCCCGCCGGAAAACTTCGCCATGGTGATCCCGGTGCCGATCGTTCTTCAGAAGGAGAACGTGAAGACGCTGGAGCGCGAGGTGTTCGCGCGCATCGACCAGCTCGCCGCACCCCGCCTGGTCGAATACTGGGAGCAGGACCCCTGCGCGGCCCGGGAGAACGCGAACCGCGAGCGCGAGTACTCGAAGATGCTGCGAAAGTCGGGCGTCGTGTACGACATGGTCGAAGGCGCGGCCCCGATGGTGAAGGTCGAGGCCCAGTTCACAGTGGGCGAGTACGAGATCGTGGTGCTCTCGGCCAAAGACGCGCTCGCGCTCGAGGTCTGGCTCAAGCAGAACGACTACAAGATCCCCGCGGGCGCCGAGCCGCTGTTCCGCCCGTACATCCAGCAGGGCATGAAGTTCTTCGTGGCCCGCGTCGACGCCACCAAGGTGAAGTTCAAGGACGGCATGGCGATGCTCTCGCCGCTGCGCTTTCACTACGACAGCGAGAAGTTCGAGCTGCCGGTGCGCCTGGGCCTCATCAACGCCAAGGAGAAGCAGGACCTCATCATTCACATCCTCGCGAAGAACCAACGGTACGAGGTGGCCAACTTTCCCAACGCGACCATCCCCACCAACATCGATCTCGTGCCCTCGGCGAAGAACGAGTTCGGCCCGTTCTACGTGAGCCTGTTCGACCGCACGCTGCAGAAGAACCCCGGCGCGGTGATCACCGAGTACGCGTGGCAGGCCACCAGCTGCGATCCGTGCCCGACCGCGCCGCTGACCGAGGCCGACATGTTGACCTTCGGCTCCGACGTGTTGCCAGTGAACCCGGGCGATCCGTACAACCCGGCCAGCGGCTTCGTGCTCACGCGCCTGCACGCGCGCTACGACAAGAGCTCGTTGGGGGAAGACCTGGTCTTCCGCGCGGCCAAGGGCATCGAAGGCGGGCGCGAGCACGACCGGCAGGACACCGGCCTGCGCCAGACGGCGATCGAGTCGTCGTACAACAACTTCCAGGGCCGCTACGCGATCCGCTACCCGTTCGCTGGCGAGGTGAAGTGCAGCGACCCGCTCTGGGGCGTGTGGGGTGGCAACCCCAACGGTCAGAAGGAAACGCTCGCAGCCCAGGACACCGCCTTTCAAAAGCGTGATCCCGAGCTGCTGGCGAAGCTGGCCGAGGCCGACGTGCCGGTGTTCGAGCTGAAGGGCCGCAAGCCCCTCTCTGGCGTCGCACTTCGGGCCGCTGCGGGTGAAGGGACCACTCCGGTCAAAACCAAACGCTGGTGGGAGTTCTGGAAATGATCCGAGTCTTCATCGCAGCACTCACCGTCGTCTCTGCCAGTGCCCATGCCTTCTGCGGCTTCTACGTTGCGGGCGGTGGCGCGGAGTTGTTCAACAACGCCACCCAGGTGGTGCTCATGCGCGAAGGCACACGCACCGTGCTGTCGATGCAGAACAACTACCAGGGCCCGCCGGAAGACTTCGCCATGGTCATCCCGGTGCCGGTGGTGCTCAAGAAGGAGAACGTGAAGACGCTGAAGAAGGAGATCTTCAGCCGCATCGACACGCTCGCTGCACCCCGGCTCGTTGAATATTGGGAGGTCGACCCCTGCTACGTCGAGCCTCCCGACACGATGGACTTCGCGTTCTCTGCGGGGGCGCCGGGCCTGGGCCTGCGCGGCATGGGCGTGGGCGGTGGCGGCCTGGGCGTGAAGGTCGAGGCGCAGTTCTCAGTCGGCGAATACGACGTCGTGGTGCTGTCTGCCAAAGACGCGCTCGGCCTCGAGACCTGGCTCAAGCAGGAGAAGTACAAGATCCCCTCCGGCGCCGAGCCGCTGTTTCGCCCGTACATCCAGCAGGGCATGAAGTTCTTCGTCGCGAAGGTGAACGCGAAGAAGGTGACCTTCGACAAGAACGGCATGGCGGCGCTCTCACCGCTGCGCTTCCACTACGACTCGGAGAAGTTCGAGCTGCCGATTCGCCTCGGGCTGATCAACGCCAAGGCGCAGCAAGACCTCATCGTGCACGTGCTGGCGCGCAACCAGCGCTACGAGGTGGCGAATTATCCGAACGTCACCATCCCCACGAACATCGACCTGGTGCCGTCGGCGAAGAGCGAGTTCCCGTTCTTCTACGTGAGCCTGTTCGACCGCACCGCGAAGGCGAACCCGAAGGCCGTGATCACCGAGTATGCGTGGCAGGCGAGCAGCTGCGATCCGTGCCCGACTTCTCCGCTCACGGAAGAAGATTTTCAGACGCTCGGCGCCGACGTGGTGTCCTCGAAGGGCAAGGTGACCGACCCGTACGATCCCCGTCAGGGCTACGTGCTCACCCGCCTGCACGCGCGCTACGACAAGAGCTCGTTGGGCGAGGATCTCGTGTTCCGTGCGGCGAAGCCCATCGTCGGTGGCCGCGAGTTCCTCACCAACGGCAAGTCACTGGAGCAGGGGTCGCGCCCTGACTCGCTGAACAACTTCCAGGCGCGGTACGCGATCCGCTACCCGTGGACCGCCGAGGTGAAGTGCGAGAAGCCGGTGTACGGACGCTGGGGCGGGCCGCCCGCTGGCAAGACCGCTGAAGGCACAAAGGCCGCGCAAGGCACCGCGTTCGTCGAGCGTGATCCCGCGAAGGTGGAGAGGTTGAGCGAAAGCCCGATCGCCGAGCTCCAGGTGAAGGGCCTCAAGCTCGAAGCCGGCAAACCGCTGAGGAAAAAATGATCCGCATCCTGATTGCTGCGCTGACGGTCTGTGCTGGCTCTGCTCACGCGTTCTGCGGCTTCTACGTCGCGGGTGGTGGAGCAGAGCTGTTCAACAACGCCACCCAGGTGGTGTTGATGCGCGAGGGCACACGCACCGTGCTGTCGATGCAGAACAACTACCAGGGCCCGCCGGAAGACTTCGCCATGGTCATCCCCGTGCCGGTGGTGCTCAAGAAGGAGAACGTGAAGACGCTGAAGAAGGAGATCTTCACGCGCATCGACGCGCTCGCCGCACCGCGCCTCGTCGAGTACTGGGAGATCGATCCCTGCTACGTCGAACCGCCTCGCAGAATGCTCAGCATGGCCAAAGGCGGCTCGGGCGGCGACACGAAGGCCCTCGGGACGCTGGGAGGCTCTTTCGGCGTGAAGGTCGAAGCGCAGTTCTCAGTGGGCGAATACGACATCGTGGTGCTCTCAGCGAAAGACGCTCTGGGTCTCGAGAGCTGGCTCAAGCAGGAGAAGTACAAAATCCCCGAGGGTGCTGAGCGGCTGTTTCGCCCCTACATCCAGCAAGGCATGAAGTTCTTCGTGGCGAAGGTGAACGCGAAGAAGGTGACCTTCGAGAAGAACGGAATGGCGGCGTTGTCTCCGCTGCGCTTTCACTACGACTCGGAGAAGTTCGAGCTGCCTGTGCGCCTCGGCCTCATCAACGCGAAGGAGAAGCAGGACCTCATCATTCACGTCCTCGCGAAGAACCAACGCTACGAGGTGGCCAACTTTCCCAACGCCACCATTCCCACGAACATCGACCTGGTGCCGTCGGCGAAGAGCGAGTTCCCCTTCTTCTACGTGAGCCTGTTCGACCGCACGCTCAAGGCGAACCCGGGCGCGGTGATCACCGAGTACGCGTGGCAGGCGAGCAGCTGCGATCCGTGCCCGACCTCGCCGCTGTCTGAAGCAGACTTTCAGACGCTCGGCGCCGACGTGGTGCCCTCCCAGGGCAAGGTGGCTGACGCGTACGACGCGCGCCAGGGCTATGTGCTCACGCGACTGCACGCCCGCTACGACAAGAGCTCGCTGGGAGAGGACCTCGTGTTCCGTGCCGCGAAGCCGATCGTCGGTGGCCGAGAGTGGCTCTCCGATGGCAGCAAGCTCGAGCAGGGCTCGCGGGCAGACTCGTACAACAACTTTCAAGCGCGCTACGCCATCCGCTACCCGTGGACGGCCGAGGTGAAGTGCCAGAACCCGGTGTACGGGCGCTGGGGCGGGCCTCCCTCTGACCAGGCGCGCTCGGCCCCGAAGGCAGCGCAGGGCACCGCGTTCGTCGAGCGTGACCCCGCGAAGGTGGAGAAGCTCGCCGAGAGCTCGATCGCGGAGCTCCAGGTGAAGGGTCTCAAGAGCGAAGCTGGCAAACCGTTGAGGAAGAAATGACTCGAGTCCTTCTGGCCGCACTGACCGTCGTCTCTGCATCGGCCCACGCCTTCTGCGGCTTCTACGTCGCAGGTGGGGGCGCGGAGTTGTTCAACAACGCCACGCAGGTGGTGCTGATGCGCGAAGGCACGCGGACCGTGCTGTCGATGCAGAACAACTACCAGGGCCCGCCTGAAGACTTCGCCATGGTCATCCCCGTGCCGGTGGTGCTCAAGAAGGAGAACGTGAAGACGCTGAAGAAGGAGATCTTCAGCCGCATCGATACGCTCGCTG
>JAUYRZ010000090.1 GCA_030695565.1 Archangium sp. | reverse complement strand
TCGAGAGGTGCACGGTGCCGCCCAGGTCTACCGCTCCCTGCGCAGCGGGGAGCGGCGGCCGGGTGGGCAGGGCGATCCGGGCCGAGAGCGAGAGCGCAGGCCTCCAGCCGGCCTGGCCGAAGAGCTTCCCTTTGAGCACTGCTACCGCGCCGTCTACCGCGGTCAGCTGTGCGCCGTCGAAGGCCAGGAAGTTGTCGGTGCCCAACTGCACCTGCAGCCGATCGAGCAGCGAGAGCTTGGTGAGCAGGTTGATTGAAGCGCCGGCGCCGCTGGCGAGCGAGCCCAGCTCCACCTCCACGTGGCCGGCCGGCACCAGCTCGGCGGTGCAGGCGACGGTGGGGCGGCAGGGCTGGGCCTTCACCCCACCCAACAGGGCAAGGGCCACGAGGCTGACGGCAGAGGACATGGGGCTGGCACATAGCGCGGGGACGCGCGCGGGTGGGTCTCAAGTCGCCGGGAATACCGTCAGGCGGCCGGCGGAGTGGACCCCGGCTGAACACGCACGTCGAAGACCGGCACTTCGACGAGCTGTACGGTCATCGAGGCGAACGCCACCCGGCCCGCGGTGCCCTCGAATTCGCTGAGGATCTTGGTGAAGAGCTGGTCCTTGGTGATGCGTCGGGCCTTGAACTCCACCGCATAGCGCACCGTGAACTCGACCCAGTTGTCGTTGGCGATGAGCGTTACGAGCGGTTCGATGCGGGCGGGCTCGACTCGGTAGGTGCGCACCACCTTGTCCCAGAAGCCCCGGGCCTTCTCCGTCGCCTCGCCGCAGACTTCTTGCGCGACCGCCTCGAGGATCTGGCGGGCGCGCAGGTAGTCGCTCCCGTACTTCACCGGCACGGTGACCTCGTCCCAAAGGAAGGGGAAGTCGGCGGAGTAGTTGTACACGGGCGCCTTGAAGACAAAGGAGTTGGCGACTCGCACGATGCGCCCGTTGTAGAGATCGCCCTTCACCCAGTCGCCCATCTCCATGATGGTGGTGCGGAGCAGGCCGATGTCGATGACGTCGCCTTTGATGCCTCCGAGCTGCACCCGATCGCCCACCGTGTAGAAGCCTCCGCCGGCGATGGCCAGCCACCCGGCAAACGAGGCGATCACCTCCTGGAGCGCGAAGGCGATGCCGGCGCTGGCGGCGCCCACCGCCACGGTCAGGCCCGAGGCCTTGCCACCGAACTCAGCGAGGAGCACCAGCACGATGATCAATGCGGCGAAGAAGCTGACGCCCTTCTGCGCCTTGTAGCGGATGGCCCCGTCGTCGATGCGCTTGCGAATGGCCGCCCGGGCGACCCAACGCACCACCAGGATGACGGCGAAGACGAACGTCAGACTGGCGACCTGCCGCAGGGGGGCCGATGCGATCAACTTCTGCACACCGGTCAGTTCTTCCATGGTCTCTCCTCAAGCTGCACCTCGGCCCCTGCTTCCGGCCCGACCACACGTGCTTCGTCGGCCAGCGCAGGCACCAGCAACAGCGGGCACTCCAGCTCAGAGATCAGCCGCGCCGGCACGCTCCCCAGGTGCACGTCGGCCGCACGGTGCACGCCGCCGCCCCCGTGCCGGGCGACCAGCACCAGGTCGGCGGTCACTTCGACCGCCTGCTCGATCAGGGTTCGGGCGGGCCCCGAGCCACCGACGACGACGGAGACGGGCCCCCCGCTGGCCAGCCCCGCCCGAAGCTGCTCCCCGTAGGGCTGCAGCGTGGCGGCGGTGAGGTCACCGTCGGGCACCAGCACCAGCACCACCCGCGCTCCCTGGGCCTGGAGCTTGACCACGAAGGGCAGCGTGGCCTCGCTCTCGCGCGAGCCATCGAGGCCCACCACCACGCAGGTGAGCGCGGGGTAACGCCTGGCGGCCGGGCGGCGGCCTGAGGTGAGGAGCACCGGGAGCTCAGCGGTCGCGAGGAGCTCTTTGAGCCCGCCAAACTCACGCGTCACGGTCAGGAGATCAGCCCCGGCTTCCCGCGCCGCCGCGTTGACCTCGGCGGTCGACCCCAGCGCAGGGGCCGCCCCCTCGAAGCCGAGCAGCGCCCTGAGCGCCCCGAGGTAGGTCTCTGCGTCCGCCACGCCGACCGCGGCCACGCCCACCGAGGCACCCAGCATCGCGCCCGTCGAGGCTGCTGAGAGGATTGCGGGCTCCGACTCCTGCGACCCGTCGACGATCGCCAACACGGTGCGTGGCCAGGCCGAGGGTTGGCGCAGCACGAAGGACTTGTTCTCGAGCAGCACGCGGCCGAGGCGCTCTTCCACGCGGCTGGGTGGACCCAGGCGCGCGCGGAACCGGCTGAAGCCCAGGTAGAGCGCGGGCACCAGCAGGGCGTACGTCCACGCGCCTTCCGCGAAGCGCTCGAAGAAGATCAGCCCCGCGGCGCCCGACGTGACCAGCGCCGCGAGCACCGTGGCGACCAGCGACACCAGCGAGCCCCTCTTCTGCCGCGCCTCGCGCCCCAGCCTCTTCACTGCAGCCCACCCCGTCAGCCCCAGGAGCACGAAGACGCCCGCGGCGTAGAGCGCAAGGTAGGTCTCCTCGTGGGTGCCGAACGCCAGGAAGCACGCCACCACCACCGCCACCTGCGCGTAGACCGGGCGATCGGCCACGTCGAAGCGGTTCCGCTGACCGAACACCGCCGGCACGTAGTGGCGGTGGCGAAGCCCCAGCGCGAGGTTCTGCAGGCCCTGGGCGCTGGCGGCCGCTGCCGAGAGGAGCACGACGATCCCCACCAGCGTGCCGGCGTAGGCGACGGGCCCGGGGAGGAGCGCGTCCATCGTCTGGGTGAAGACCGACACTTCCGCGTTGGATGGATCGGCCAGCGCGTAGACGGCAGGGCCGACCACGACCATCGTCACCAGGGTGGTGGTCATCACGATCAGCAGGCTGCCGAAGGCCTTGCGGGAGCGCGCGGCGGGCGCCCCGTCGTAGGCGGCCACCAGGTTGGCGAAGACCTCGATGCCCGTCATGAGCGCGAGGAGCCGCACGTACCCGCCCAGGGTGACGTGAAGGTTGGCCGCAGAGAACGCAGCCAGCTCGAACGAAGGCAGGTGGAGACCCCGCTTGACGATCACCGCGCCGACCAGCACCCAGAGCAGCAGCAGCACCGCGGCGGTGGCCGGCCCGAAGACGCGGGCCGCCAGGCGCGGGCCCCGGTTGACCACCAGGCCCACCAGCACGCTCAAGAAGAGGGCGAGGCCGGTGCGGGCCGGCCGCTCGAGGCCGCCCACCCGATCGGCGATGAAGGTGACCAGGGCCGCGATGCTGACCAGGAACGTGAGGGTGTACTCGATGGCCGTGATGCTGGCGTTCGTCTTCACCGCCCAGCCGCCGAACTCCTCTTCACACAGCCCGCTGCCGCCGCTCCCGTCGGGGATCCAGCGCATCACGTTGCGGTACATCAGGCTCACCACCACCACGGTGGCCACCACCATCCACAGCGGGGCGCCGAAGCAGACGGCCCCCACGCCGCTGGCCGCCAACAGGCGGAGATAGGGGCCGAACACGTAGAGAGGCGAGGTGGCCGGGTCGCCGCCCCCTGCGAGCGCTCCTTCGATCGCGCCCTTGAGCCGGTGGGTGACGTGCGACATCAGCCCTCCTTCGGTGCGCTGGGGGTGAGCTGCCGGTGCAGGACCGCGGGGGGCCCGATGCCGTGCTCGCGAAAGGCCTGCAGCACGCGGAAGTGAACGTCGGTCTCGAAGGGTTTCTCGTACTGGCAGTCGAACACGTAGGGCCTCGCCTTGAGGTGGAAGGCCACGTAGTCCTGCATGATGACCTGCTTGGCCAGCACCGGAATGGGGCGGGCCAGGAACACGTAGGGGCTGTTGAGGCACGCCTCGCGAATGAGCTCCACCGCGCGCTCCACGTCCTGGTCGGTGCCCACGTAGAAGTCCATCGGCACCTGCATCTCGAGGGCGCCGTAGTTGCCGCTCGAGGTGACGTCGGTGAAGACCCGGTTGTTGGGGATGGTGATGATGTTGTGGTCGAGCGTGTTGACCCGCACGCTGCGCAGGCCGATCTGAATGACGTCGCCGTACTCTCCGCCGTAGGTGACGCGGTCGCCCACCTGGAAGGGGCGGTCGAACATGATGGTGATGCCCGCGATGAACGAGGCCACCAGGTCGCGCAGCGCGAAGCCGACGGCGAACGCCAGCGCGCCGCCGATGACCGTGAGCGCCGTCGGATCGAGGCGGATGCTGAAGCTGATGATCAGGCTGAAGGCGATGATGTAGAGGGCGAACCGGGCGACGGTCTGCACCTTCTGAATGGTGGGGCGACGGTTCGAGAAGCGCGCCGAGAGCCGCTCGCCTGCGTTCTCCACCACCCTCAGCAGGAAGAGCGCCGCGAGCAAGATGGGCACCGACGCCGCCACCCCTCCCCAGCGCACGAACTCCGCCAGCTTGCCGAAGTCGGGCGCGTCCTGGGCGAGGGCGGGCGCCGCCCAGACCATCGAGACCCACGCAACGAGGTACGTCCGGCTCCGAGAGGGGAAGCTCATGGGCTCTCCAGGAGGTGCCGGCGCTCGAGGTGCACCATCACCGATCGCAGCCAGGGGGAAGTGACTCGAACCCGGCCCTGCTCTTCGACGTAGTAGCCCTCCCTCTGGCCCACGAGGAAGGCGGTCTTCACCTGCAGCACCGGCAAGCGGGTGGCCGCGGCGACCTCGCGCTCGCCCGCAGGCGACAACTGGAGGACCGCGCGCAAGACGAACAGGGAGGGGTCAGGCAGCTTCTCGAGCAGGGTCGTCTCGGGCGCGACCAGCGGCCTGACCCGGATCTCTCCCAGCGGCCCCTCGAAGAGCGAGGCCCGCCATGCCTCGAGCGCCATGGCCGGGTTTCCGCGCGCGTAGTCCCACGCCATGCGGAAATAGCCGGCCCGGCCCGCGGCCAGGGCGTCGAGGCGATCCACCTCGTCTGCGGCTGGCGGCAGCTTCTCCAGGAGGTCGTCGAAGACGGGGTCGATGCCCGCCTCGGCGCTGCGCGCCTGGAGCAGGTGGCCGATCTCCTCGTCAGACCAGGCCCTCAGCTCGAGCACCTCGTCGAACAGGGGCCTGCTGTCGCGCGCCCGCTCCAGATAGGGCCAGAGCACGCCGTCGATGGCGAAGACCCAGAGCGTGCGCGTCGCGTGCCTTCGGGCGAGCCCGACCAGCTCGTCGAAGAGCTGGAGCCCGCCCTGCAGGGGCTTGATCAACGCCTCCGCGTCGTCCAGCAGCACCAGGCGGGGCGCCCCTTCGGGCCTGGCCATCAGCGCCTGAACCTCGGCCCCGTACGCGGTGTTCGTACATCGAACCAGCGCCGCGCCTTCGACCCGCGCCTGCAGCCGGCGCAGCAGCGATGACTTGCCGGCGCCCCCGGCCCCCACCAGCGCGACCACGCCCCCCCGCTCGAGGCGCGCGAGCAGGTCTTCGACGCGCTCGTCAGCGGGCGAAGCCACCCACGCCTTGCTTGGGTGCTCGGGGGAGAGCCTGGCGAAGAGCTCCGCCTTCAACGGGGTGGCGCGCTGCCCGGGGGTCTCCTCGGCCAGGCGATCGATCTCCCGCTTGTAGAGCCAGGCGAGCGCGCGTCGCGCCACGTCGAAGCCCGACACCCAGCTGCGCGCGGTCTTGAGGATCCCCGTGCCGAAGAGATGCACCACCCCCACCATCGCCGCGAGGAAGCTCTTCCACCCCTTTCGGTTCTCGAGCACCCAGAGCTGCACCCGCGACTTGCGGTGCAGGCGCTCGAGGCGCTCGAACACGGGGCCTCGCCACCACTTCACCAACACCAGAAAGAGCGGCAGCGCGGCCGCGAAGCAGGCCACCACCATCCAGCTGAACACCGTGCCCCGGCCCACCAGCCGCGACGTGAGGACCAGCGCCAGCGAGAACCCCACCACCAACCGGCCCACCAGCCGCAGCGAGCGCAGGCGCAACACGCCCTGGGCGCTGTCGACGCCGGGCCGGCTGGTGTCGTTGGCTGCGAGGGCGTTGATGGCGTCCACCACGAAGGCGCCCCCCAGCGACCAGGTCAGCACCACTGAGAGCAGCTGCACCTCGAGCAGCCCCCCAGCGCCACTGGGGAGCAGCCACAGCAGCACCCCGAAAAAGATCTGGCCCTCGAGGGGCCGGTGGACGTTGCGCAAGAAGGCGAGCACCCGTCGCCGGACCCCGGGCTGGGTGAGCCTCCGGGCGCGATCGGCCTTGGCTTCACGGCTCTCCGCCAGGGCGAGGAGCGCGGGGCTCCTCCGCCGGACCCAGAGGAACGCCAGGGTGGCCAGAAACCAGGGCACCACCACGGCGACCACCCGCCAGACAGCGAGGCCGCTCAGGCCCGCGCTCCGGGTGTCTGCGAGCCAGCCCCCCGCCACCTGCAGGTGCGCGCGCAACGTGAGGAAGAGGTGCCGCGCCTCTGCCCGGGCCTGCTCGAGCGCGATGACCGAGAAGCCGACGGTGGCCGCCTGCTTGTCGTCGGAGAGGAAGCCCAGCAGCCCGAGGCGCTCGCGGTTGAGGGTGTTGATCTCCTCGAGGAGCTGAGCGGCATGCTCTTCCTGCAGGCTTCGCTCCTCCCTCCGGGCCGCGGCCAGCGCCTTCGCGGCGAGCAGGCGGCGTGCCCGCACGGCCTCGGTGGAGAGGTCGGGGCCCACCTCGGCCAGGCCGTCGGGGCCTGCTTCGGGCAGCACGCTCTGGGTGCGGTCGAGCTCATCGAGCGCGCGCTCGAGATCATCGCGTGACGCGCGCAGGGCGCGGCGGAGCGCGTCGTAGGTGGCGTCGACCTCAGGGCCCGGCGCCGCGCGCGCTTCCCGCGCCCGCCGCTGCCAGCCGAGGACGGCGTCGCGGCGCAAGGTGAGCTCCTTTCGCCGCTCATCGAAGCCGAGGCGCGCGCTGGCGATCTTGCCTTCGAGGGCGTTGACGCGAGCCAGCTCTTCGGAGACGAGGCGCTCCGCTTCGGAGCGGGCGAGGCGAGCTGCTTCCCGGGCCTGCTCCTCCGCGAGGGCCGCCTCCCGAACCTTGCGCGCGCCGTCGGTCTCGGCGAGGCGCGCGGAGACCGCCAGGGTCGCGTGCTTCTCCAGCAGCGAGGCGCGCTGCGCCCGCGGGAGCGCGTAGAACTCCAGGCGCGCCCGGTCGAGCTCCACCCGCGCCTGCCAGGCGTCGAGCTCTTCGGTCGTCAGCTCGAGAGGGATGACCGGAAGCGGCCGGCCCTTCTTCACCGGCCCTGCATCGGCGCGCTGTTCCTCGAGCCACACCAGGGCGCGGAGCCGCTCAGCCTCGATGTGGATAGCCTCCTCGTCGTCGAGCGGCACGTCGAACAAGCGCGCCGGATCGACCTCGAGCTCGAGCTCACCGGCCCGCAGCGCGTGCACCAGCGCCGTGCGCGGGTCGCCGGAGCCCCGGCCCGCATCCGCGCTGCCGCCGTCGGGGCTTGCGTGCGCGTGACCCGACCACACCAGCAGCAGCGCCAGCGCCGCTGCGTCGAGCCTGCAGTCGGGCTGAAGTTCGAATCTCAATGCGCGCTCCTACCGGCCAATGCCCCGGTGGGCCCTAGCATGGACTCGCGTGAACCCCAGCAACTGTGCAGCGCGGAGAGCGACGGGATATGAGCCGCGCCGATGCCCGAGATCTCCAATGAGCTGCAGTACGTGCTGCTGGTCTTCGGGCTCTTCATCGTGCCGCGCGCGCTTCAGCGCTTGAGGATACCCAGCGCGATCACCTGCATTGCCCTGGGGGCGTGGCTGCACATCGGCCTGGGCCGGCTGCACGAGGACGCGATCGTGAAGCTGCTCGCCACGTTTGGCATCGTCTCGATGTTCCTCTTCGCCGGGCTGGAGGTCGACTTCGTCGAGCTGCGCAGGGGGCGGAAGATCCTCCTCCAACACGTGGCGGCCCAGCTCGCGGTGCTGGTGGTGGGCGCCGCCGCCTTGAGCTTCATCTTCGGGCTCGAGCTCCGGGCCGCGCTCTTGTTCGCCCTGGCGATCTTCACGCCCTCGACGGGCTTCATCCTCGACTCGCTGGGCACGTTCGGGTTGTCGACCGAGGAGCGCTTCTGGGTGAAGTCGAAGGCCATCTCTTCAGAGCTGGTCGCCCTGGTGGTCCTCTTCGTCACCGTGCGGAGCGCCGACGCCAAGGGCCTGGCGCTCTCCGCCATGGCGCTGGCGGCCCTGGTGGCGATCCTCCCTCCAATCTTCCGGGTGTTCGCCCGGTTCATCGCGCCCTTCGCGCCGAAGGCCGAGTTCACCTTCCTCGTCATCGTCGCCCTCCTGTGCGCCTTCGTGACCCGCGAGCTGGGCGTCTACTACCTCGTGGGGGCCTTCGTGGTCGGGGTGACCGCCGTTCGACTGCGCAAGGATCTCCCCGCCCTCAGCTCGGAGAAGCTGCTCGGGGGCGTCGAGCTCTTCGCCGCCTTCTTCATTCCCTTCTACTTCCTCAAGGCGGGGCTGCATCTTGAAGCCGCCTACTTCTCGCTCAAGGCCATCGTCATTGCCGCGACGCTGCTGGTGATCGTCGTCCCGGTGCGCATCTGGCGAGTGGCCCTGCACCGGCGGCTCGCCCTCCAGGAGACCTGGCGAGAGGGCGCGCGCATCGGAGTCGCGGTCCTCCCAACGCTCGTCTTCACCATCGTCCTCGCTGAGATCCTCCAGGAGCGCTACGCGCTGGCCCCGGAGCTGTACGGGGCCCTCGTGATGTTCGCGCTGGTGAACACCATGATCCCGGGCTTCGTGCTCAGGGTCGCGCCTCCCGAGTTCGACACTCCGGAAGCCCCCCGCGCCCCGGAGCCCTCAGCGCCGACAGGGGCGACGGACCTGTCCCAGACCGTCGACCAGACCGAGAAATCCACCGCGGCCTGAAGCAAGCGGTGAGCCGGTTCTCCACGTCACTCGTGCTCGAGCTGCACATTCACGAGCCGGGCGTCGATGTCGGCCAGCAGGGCCTCCTGACTCTCCGCGCTGATGCGGCCGGCGTGCCGCTCCTGATGCACGGCGTCCTTCTCGGCGCTGAGCGCGCGGCGCAGGGCGCTCCGGCGCTCTTCGACGACCAGGTCCTCTGCCTTGAGGTGCAGCTCGCCGATGGCAGACCTGGCCGTGACCTGCCTCGCCTCGAACTGGGCGCGCAGGTCTTCCGCCACCGGGGCCGAGACGGCCCCCTCGTGTTCCATGCGTTTGATCTCCTCCAGGGCCGCCGCGGCGCCGCGCAGCTGGCCCTTGAGCCGGTCGTACTCGCCCTCCGCCGGCCGTGCCCCCACCAGCTTCATCACGCGCAGCAGCGGCCCCATGGTCAGCCCTTGAATCAAGATCGAGAGGATGACCACCCCGAAGGTCATGGTGATGATCAGGTCGCGGTGGGGCAGGGCCAAGGGCAGGCCGAGCACCAGCACCATCGAGAGGCTGCCGCGCAAGCCGCCCCAGGTGAGCACGGACACCCAGCGCCACGACAGCTTCTCCCGGGTGCGGGAGAGCAGCGCGCCCACCACCGCCATCACCAGCGCGCGGCCCAGCGTCACCGCCAGGTAGGCGATCACGATGGGCTTCCACGCCGCCAGCAGCGCCCCCACCCTCACCTCGAAGCCGATGAGGAGGAAGACGAGCGAGTTGAGCGCGAAGGCCAGGTATTCCCAGAAGGTGCCCACCGCCACCCGCGTGGAGGGGCTCATGCCCACCCGCGCCGCGTAGTTGCCGCAGAGCATGCCCGCCACCACCGTGGCGATGACGCCCGAGAAGTGGAAGTACTCTGCGAAGACGAAGCTGCCGTAGGCCGCGATGGTGGTGAGGGTGATCTCGATCATGGGGTCATCGACCTCCTTGATCACCAGCGAGACGGCGTAGCCGACGGCGCCGCCGATCACGATGCCCATGCCCACCACCTTGATGAACTCCAGCACCGCTGCCGACAGGGAGAACTCGCCACCCATCGCGACGCCCAGCACGATGGTGAAGAGCACGACCGCGGTGCCGTCGTTGAGCAGGCTCTCGCCCTCCACCAGCACGGCCAGCCGCTTGGGGGCGCCCAGCGACTTGAAGAGCGCCACCACCGCGATGGGATCGGTGGCCGCGATCACCGCCGCGAAGATGAACCCGTCGGCCAGGGTGAAGGAGTCCACGAAGTGCAGCCCGTTCGCCACGGGCACCAGGAGGAGCGTGGTCAGCGCAATGGCGGCGATCACCCCGGGCAAGGCCAGCGAGCTGATGGCCAGCTTGTTGGCCCAGAAGTTCTTGAACTCGAGGGCGAAGGCCGCCTCGAAGAGCAGCCCGGGGAGGAAGACGGCGTAGAGCAGCTCTTTGGTGAGGTGAATCGGCTCGAAGTCCGTGGCGGTGCCCAGCATCAACCCGGCCACCACCAGGGCCACCGTGTAGGGCGTCTTGAGACGTCGGGCCACCATCGCCACCCCGGTGGCCACCACGAAGAGTCCCACCAGCGCCAGCTCGATGTGCATGGCCGCCGCATGTAGCACGGCAAGCCGGTCATCAGTCCTTCGCCCGGAGACCGACCGAGCCGCACAGCCCGCCGAAGCGCACGCCCAACACGTGAAGAACCAGCACCAGCGCGCGCGTGGTCATCAGAACTGAATCGTCCGCTCGGCCACGTCGTGAGTCGAGAAGTCCTTGCCGGCGTAGAACTCCCGCCACAGGCGCAGGTAGCCGCGTGTCACCTCGTCGGCCGACATCAGCCTGGGCTCGAACACGCAGTTCGCGTCGTTGTAGTGGCTCCACTCGCGATCGAAGATCCGCTCCTCCTTCTCGAGGCGCGTCCACGCAGGCGTGCCGGGGTAGGGCGTGAAGATGGCGAACTCCGCCTTGGTGATGCCGCTGGCCGCCGCGAACTCCAGCATGCGATCCACCGTGCCCTCGTCGTCGGTGTCATTGCCGAGCAAGAACGAAGTGTACGGCTCGATGCCCGCATCGAGGCTCTTCTTCACCGCGTCGTGAGCGCGCGCGAGGCTCTTCGGGTCTTTCCCGGTGAACGCGCCGCGGGTGACCGGGTCGAAGCCGCCCACCAGGTAGAACATGTCGACGCCCGCTTGTTTCGCCAGCTCCAGCATCGAGGTGCTGGAGGCGAGGATCATCGGCATCGAGATCCCGATGTAGCTGATGGTGGCAGGCGCACCGCGCGCGATGATGCGCTCGAACAACAACCGCAGCTGCTTCACATTCTCTCCGGGAAACCAGCTGGTGTCTTCCGTGAGGCAGGCGCGTTTGCCGCGCTTCGCCAGCTGCTCCAACTGCCCCACCACGTGATCGATGGAGAAGTGCCGCAACGACCTGGTCATCGAGAACGGCAACACGCAGGCCTGACACGTCAGCGGGCAGCCACGCGAGAGCTGCACCGGATAGTCGTCGGGCTGAAAGTGGCCGGTCTCCTTGTTCAGGTAGAGATCGACGCGGGGCAGCGGGAGGTCGGTCAGGCGCTGCGACTGGCCCGCCTTGTACCGGCGCTGCAGCGCGCGGCTGCGCAGGTCACTCAAGACCTGCGCCCAGACCGGCTCGCCCTCGCCCACCACCACCGCATCGAAGTGCGGCTCGCACACGTCGGGCATCATGGTGGGGAAGATTCCACCCGCGATCGTCTGCTTGCCCAGCGCACGGAAGTACGCGGCCAGCTCGAGCGCGCGACTGGCGGCGGGCGTGAAGAAGCTGAAGGCCACGATGTCGGCGTCGGTCGGGCGATCCGCCGGGGAGAGGCGATCATCGCGGAACTCGATCTCGAAGCTGTCGGGCGTCACCGCAGCCATGGCCGCGATGCCCAACGAAGGTGAGCCCAGGTACTCGTTCAGGGGCACCCACGCACGCAGCTCGGGGTGCGCTTCGGCGTGGCGGGAGAAGCGGGGATAGACGAAGAGAATCTTCACGGGAACACGCCCTCCAGGAGCGCTGCGACGATGAGGTGGGTGGGAACGGCAGGCAGGTCGGGCGCCATGGCGACGTTCAAGGCTTCGTCGCAGAGCAGGGCCGCCGCGGCGCGCTCCAGCGGCGTGCGGGCCAGTGAGGTGGCCGCGGTGGCGGCGTCGCGCCAGATCACCGCGCGGCCCAGTGCGTGCTGCGCTGCCCGGCGGTTGAGCGCACGCACGCCCTTCGCTTCGCACTGCAGCACGTTGCGCCGCAGCGCCACCGCACTCCACAACCCCGAGAGCGACGCATCGGTGGGGACCGCCGCGGGTTGGGTGAGCTCCAGAACCCCCGCGTGGGTGAGCAAGACGTCGTTGGCGCCCTCGAAGATGCGGGTGACGCGCGCGTCGCGCATCAGCAACGCGATGCCGGTGTCTTCGATGAAGCCGCTCCCTCCGTGCAGTTGAAGCGAGAGATCCGCGAGCTCGAAGGCGCCCTCACTGCAGAAGACCTTCGCGCTGGTGGTCAGGCGCGAGAGCAGATCCCAATCGTGTTCCGCCGCGGCGGCCGTCCGCACCAGCGCCTCCATGCCGTACGCGATGGCGCCTGCACGCGCGAGCGCCCGCTGCACCACCTCCTGCTGCACGAGCGCGCGGTGGAATTGCCGCCGGTGATGCACGTGCGCGAGCGCGGCGTCGAGCGCGGCCCGCGCCGTACCCACACACCCCGCGCTCAGGAGCAGCCGGCCCCACGACAACACGTGCGCCAGATACGAAGCGCCCTGACCTGGTTCGCCCAGCACCGCGTCGTTTGGAACCGCCACCTGATCGAAGATGAACGCCGTGGTGGAAGACCCGCGCAGCCCGAGCTTTCGTTCTTCACGTTGCCGGGCGACCCCCGGCGTCTTCGGGTCGATCAACAGCAGGCTGGTGCCCCGCTCCGCGCCCCCCATTCCAGGCGTGGAGGCGGTCACGGTGAGCAACGACGCGAACCCGCCGTTGGTCACGTACAGCTTGGTGCCGAACAGCTGCAGCGTGCCGTCGGGTGCGGGTTGCGCGAGGCACTGCAGCGCCGACAGATCGCTGCCCGCGTTCGGTTCGGTGGTGGCGAAGGCGGCGATCGCTTCACCGCTGGCCAGCGGAGGCAACCACCGCTCCTGCTGTGCGCGGGTGCCCCACGCCACCAGCCCGCGCGTACCCAGCCCGAGGTGCAACCCGACGGTGGTGGCCACCGAACGATCCACCTCGGCCAGCGCGGTCACCACGCGGATCGTCTGCAGCGCAGACAGGCCCGCACCGCCCCACTCGCGGGGAAGGGTCGCCCCGAACAGCCCCAGCTCCGCGAGGCCCCACAAGACCTCGCGGGGAATCGAGTGCTGTTGGTCGATCTCCAGCGGCCGCACGTGGCGCCTGGCGAACGCGCGAATGCTCTCGAGCAGCGGCTCGACCACGGCGTCGTTCATGAGACGGCGCGCTCCTTCAGGGCCAGGTGCCGCTGCGCCATCGCCACGGTGCCCGCGACGGTGGTGACCTGCGCCGCTTCCTCCATCGGCACGTCGAGCTCGAACTCTTCGGCCAGCATGGAGAGCAGCTCCATCGAACAGACCGAGTCGAGGCCGAGGTCTTCGCGCAGCCGATGTTCCAGGCGGATGTCGGGAGCGCGCACCGTGGAGAGCTCGGCCATCATGGAGAAGATGCGTTGAGTGAGAAGGTCGTCGGTCATGTGCGGAGCTCGAGTCGTGAGGTTGGGAGGAGGCCCATGCGCTGGGCCCACGAGTCCCAGGCGTCGAGGGTGTCGTTCAGCGGCCGGTAGCGGATGCCCAGCGCGCGAGAGCGGGAGGCGTCGATGCGCGGCCCGTGCACGATGAGGTCGACCAGCTCGCGCGCGAGGGCGGGCCGGCCACCGAAGCGGGCGGCGTCTTCTTCCTGAAGATTCGAAAGCGCGCGGGCGCGGTCGGCACAGAGTGCCGGCGGCGGAGCAGGTGCACCGTACCGGCGCGCGAGCCCGCACAGCAGTTCATGCGCGTCGGAGGTCTCGTCTGCCAGCAAGAGCCGCGAAGGCGGGTGCGCCGCGGTCGCCAGCAACACCAACGCGTGGGCCACGTCGCGCGCGTCGACGGTGGTGATTCTGCCGATGGGGTGCGCGGGCGGGGCGCCCCGCGCGGTGGCGACCAGCAGCGCCGAGGTGCCCACCTTCCAGTCGAAGGGACCGAGGCACGCTGCGGGGCAGGCCACCACCATCTCCATGCGGTGCTCGGCCCGGACACGGCGCTCCAGATGCCACTTGAGCGCGTGGTAGGTGCCCCAGTCCGGGCACGTGGTGAAGACGTCGTCTTCCGTGGAGAGACCGTCTTCGCGCGGCGCCACGGTGGCGGTGCTGGAGACGAACACCAGCCGGCGCACGCCCGCCTCGGCCGCCGCGTCGAGCACCGCTTCGAGCTCGCAGAGACCCCGATCCAGCGTCTGCTGCGGCTCGAGAGAGAGGCGGGGATAGTGCGCGGCCGCGTGCACCAGCACCTCCACACCGCTGAAGGCTTCGCGCAACGAACGCGGTTCTCCGAAGTCCGTCACCACAGCGGAACGCCCAGCCCGCGCAGCCCCAGCACGTTGCCTCGAGAGCGCCGGCCGCATTGCGGAGTGAGGCCCGCGTCGAGAAACGCGCGCACCGTGTTCAGGCCGAGGAAACCTCCGGCGCCGAGGATCAAGACACGGGGGCTCCTCGTTGCTCCCACCAACGACGTGTTCATGCTCCACCCTTCACGTTGCCTCGTTCGGCCTGACGGAGCGGGCTGCGTGCTTCTCTTTCCAGCGCGGGCAACGGCGTGTTCACGCTTCACCTCGGGCCTGGGCCAGGGCGCGCCGCTTCACCTTGCCGCTGGTGGTGCGCGGCATCGAGCCGGCGGAGACGAAGACGATCTCATCGGCCCGCACGCCCAGCGCGCGCAGCAGCTCGCCTTTGATCAACATCGGGTCGATCGCGCCCGACGCCCGGCGAAGTTCCACCACCACGATCAGCGCCTCGCTGCCCTGCGTCGGGTCGGGCCGGGAGATCGCCGCCACGCCATTGGGCGTCGCGTCGACCATCGCTCCCACCACGCGCTCGATGTCGTACGGGTGGAACTTGCGCCCCGCCTGAATCACGAGCTCCTTCTCGCGCCCGGTGACGTAGACGGCCCCATCTCGCACCACGCCGAGATCGCCGGTGCGCAGCCAACCGTCACGCAAGGCGCTGGCCGTGGCTTCAGGGTGGTCGAAGTAGCCGTCCATCAACGTGGGCCCGCGCACGCACAGCTCGCCCTCCTCGCCTTCGGGCTTCACGGCTCCCGAGGGGTCGGTCACCACCAGCTCCAGGCCCGGCAAGACGGAGCCCACCGAAGGCACCTGCCGCCCCTCGAGCTCCAGATCGGCGCGCGGCGCGCGGGGCTTCGTGAAGGCCACGCCCAGGGTCGCCTCGGCCAATCCATAGACGGGCACCCACGCGTTGGCAGCGAAGCCCACTGCCGCGAACTTCTGCGAGAAGCGATCGAGCGTGGTGCGGTGAATCGGCTCGCTGCCATTGAGCGCGCAGCGCAGCGACGAGAGGTCGAGCCCCTCGGGGGCCACGCGGCGCACCAGCAGCTCCCAGGCGAAGTTCGGGCCGACGGTGAGCGTGGCGCGCTCCGAGCTCACCAGCTCGAGCCAGCGACGCGGGCGCATCAAGAAGTCGCCGGGCCGCAGCACGTGCACCGGGAAGCGCCCCACCAACGAGGTGAGCAGCACACCGACGAGCCCCATGTCGTGGAAGAAGGGCAGCCACGACACGCCGACGTCAGAGGGGCCGAGCTCGAGCGCGCAGACCATCGCGGTGGCGGATGCGAGCGCGGCGCGTTGCGAGATGATCGCCCCTCGGGGGTCTCCGGTGGAGCCTGAGGTGAACTGCAGGAACGCGGTGCCTTCACCCGGCGTGGGGACCTCGAGCGGTTGGCTCGGCGTGGTGACGACGGGGGGGCCCCAGTTCACCGCTTCTCCTGCGCGGGTGGTGATCAACGCGTGGAGGCGCGAGCGACGCAGCACCGGGCCCAGCTGCTCGACCATGCGCTCGGGCCCGCAGTCGATCACCGGCCACGGCAAGGGCACGGCCGCCGCACCCAACGCCTGCGCTGCGAAGAAGGCGGCCACGAAGTCGGGTCCGTTGGGGAGCAGTATTCCGACTCGACCGCCTGGCCCGACGCCCACGGCCCGGAGCGCTGCGGCCCAGCTCAGCGCCTGCGAGATGGCGGCGCCTCGGGTGAGCACGCTGCGCTGGCTGCCGAGGTGGAAGGTGAGCCAGGGCGCGGTGCGGTCACCTTCGTGGAGCGCAGCCCAGAGCGTCGGTGGCAGCTCGGGGGCGGGGGGCGGGGTGCGCATGACCACGGCCTCTCACCACCGGTGCGTTGGGCTCGCCTTGATCCACGTCATGCCCTCTCCCAGAGGGCCAGAAAGGAGAGGGAAGATGTTTCAAAAGAGAACTCGCTGAAACGTTCTGGGTTCATCTCCGCTGCGCTTCCGAGGGGAAGACCCGGTGGCACGACAGCTGAAGAGCGACCGCCCCATGCTCTCCAAATCGGCCGCCAAGGCCTTCTTCCTGGGAGGGACGGCGCTGTGTTCGACCGTCTTTCTCGGGCTCTCGTACGACACCTTTCAACAGATGCCCCAACGCACCAACGCGGCCGGGCTCACCGCGTCGGTCATTCGCGGCAAGCACCTCTGGGAAGACAAGAACTGCATGGGGTGCCACACGCTGTTCGGTGAAGGCGCCTACTACGCGCCCGAGCTGACCCGGGTGTACGAGCGCCGCGGCCCCGCCTTCATCGCCGCGCAGCTCAAGGATCCCGACGCCATGTTTCCCGGGCAGCGGCGCATGACGAACTACCACTTCACCGACGGCGAGGTGACCGACCTGGTGGCGTTCTTCGAGTGGGCGCAGACGGTCGACTTGAACGGCTTCCCCGCGAAGCCCTCGCTCGGGGCTCCCGCTCAGCGCGCCGCGTCGGCGTCGGCTCAGAAGAAGCCGCAGATCTTCTCTCAGCTGTGCGTCACCTGCCATTCGCTCGAAGGCACCGGCGGCACCGTGGGCCCCGCGCTCGACGGCGTGGGCAGCCGTCTCGACGCCGCGTACTTCGAGCGTTGGCTCAAGGATCCGCTCGCCGTGAAGGCCGATGCCCGCATGCCGAAACTCCCCCTCGACGACGCTCAGATCTCCGAGCTCGTCACGTTCCTTTCCGCTCAGAAGGAGATGCCTCGATGAAGTTCCACAGTCAGAAGGTCGCGTGGGGCTTCTTCGCGACGTGCATGCTGCTGTTCTCGCTCCAGTTGATCTACGGCTTCATCATGGCGTTCGCGCACGCCGGCTTCGATGGGCTGCACGACTGGATTCCCTTCAACGTCGCGCGCGCCACGCACACCAACCTGCTGGTGATGTGGCTGCTCGCCGGCTTCATGGGCTCGGCGTATTGGATCATTCCCGACGAGTGCAATCGTGAGCTCGCCTGGCCCCGACTGGCGTGGGTGCAGCTGATCGCCTTCGTGCTCACCGGCGTCGCCGCGATCATCGGCTTCCACTTCGGCTGGTGGGAGGGCCGCAAGTTCCTCGAGATCCCCCGGCCGCTCGACTACCTGGTGGTGATCGACGTCATGCTCTTCATCGCCAACATCGGTTGGACGGTGTGGAAGAGCGAACGCAAGTCGACCACCTCGATGGTGCTCTTCTTCGGCCTGCTCACCGCGGCGCTGCTCTACCTGCCCGGCATGATCCCTACCGACAACCAGACGGTGGACAGCTACTGGCGCTGGTGGGTGGTGCACCTCTGGGTCGAGGGCGTGTGGGAGCTGATTATGGGCGCCATCCTCTCGTACCTGCTGATCAAGCTGACCGGAGTCGATCGCGAGATCATCGAGAAGTGGCTCTACGTGATCGTCGGCTTCACGTTCTTGAGCGGCATCCTCGGTACGGGCCATCACTTCTATTACATCGGCCTCCCCCGGTACTGGCTGATGGTGGGCGGCGTCTTCAGCGCGCTCGAGCCGCTCGCGTTCCTGGGCATGGCCATCTACGCCTTCAGCATGGCGAAGAAGGGGGGCCGCACGCACCCCAACCGCGTCGCGTTGTTGTGGACGGTGGGCTGCTCCTTCATGAGCTTCGTCGGCGCGGGTTTCCTGGGCTTCGCGCACACGCTGCCGCAGGTGAACATGTACACGCACGGCACGCTGGTCACCGCGATGCACGGCCACATGGCCTTCTGGGGCGCGTACGCGATGCTGGTGCTGGGCATCATCACCTACGCGATGCCGTTGCTCACCGGCCGCAAGCTCTACGATCACCCCACCGCGGGCTTCGCCTTCTGGAGCTCGAACGTGGGCATGACCGCCATGACCCTGGCCTTCGCCGTGGCCGGTGTCTCGCAAGTGGTGCTCGAGCGCCGCGCAGGCATGGACTTCCTGACGGTGCAGAAGGAGGTCGAGGTTCACTTCGTGGGGTTGATCCTCGCGGCCACCTTGTTCACCGCCGGCATCTCCGCCTTCGTGTGGAACTTCGTTCGTTACGGTCTGCCCACCGCGAAGGTGACCGGCGCGCAGCAGAGCACCACGCAGGAGCTGGCGCCCGAGCCGCTCCCGGCGGTCGCGGCGGCGAGGGGCTGAAGCCATGACGAGCTGGTATCGGCCCATCGGAGACGAAGTCACCGTCTTCGAGCGGGCCCACGCGCAGCGCTTGCCCGTGTTGCTCAAGGGGCCCACGGGCTGTGGCAAGTCGCGTTTCGTGGAGTTCATGGCCGAGCGGCTGCAACGCCCGCTGATCACCGTGGCCTGCAACGACGAGACGAGCGCGGCCGATCTGGTCGGACGCTGGTTGGTGCGCGGTGGTGACACCCTCTGGCAAGACGGCCCGGCCACACGCGCGGTGCGGCAGGGCGGCATTCTCTATCTCGATGAAGTGGCCGAGGCGCGGGAGGACGTGGTGGTGCTGCTCCACCCGCTGACGGATCACCGCCGGCAGCTCTTCGTCGATCGCAACGACGAGGTGCTCACCGCTCCGCCCGGGTTCATGGTGGTGGCGAGCTTCAACCCCGGCTACCGGCGCGGCCTCAAGGAGCTCAAGCCCTCCACCCGCCAACGTTTCGTCTCGTTGCACTTCGACTACCCGCCCGAAGACGCGGAGGCCGAGGTGCTCGCAGGCGAGACGGGCATCGACTCGAAGCAGGCGCGGCGGCTGGTGGCGTGGGCGAAGAAGGTGCGCTCACAAGACGCGCTGGGTCTGGCAGAGACGGTGTCCACCCGGTTGTTGGTGATGGCCGCGCGCCTGATGGCCTCGGGGCTCGCGCCGCGGGTGGCCTGCCAGGTGACGCTGGTGCAACCGCTCACCGACGATCCGCCCACCGCCAGAGCACTGCAGGATCTGGTCGATCTCTCGTTCTGAATTCAAGAGGGCGCACGCATGGCATGGGATGAAGCGCTCTTCGGGGCCGCCTTCGACAGCGCGCGACGTTGGTTCTCGCCGCGCGCGTCGCAAGAGGTGCTCACGAGACGGGTCGAGGTCGAACCCGAACGCGCGCGGCTCGAGGTGCTCGCGCGGCTGCTCACCTCGGCCCCGGTGACGGTGACCACGAGCGAAGAGGCGGGTGGCCATCGCGGTGATGTGTTGTACCTGCCGAAACACTTCGACTTTGCGCCCACCCGCGAGCTCAACCTCGCCGCGGTGTTGGTGCGCCTGGTGTGGACCTGCAGTTCGCGCGCGCTCGACTTCACCCGGCCCGCGGGGCTCTCCGGCGCAGAGCTGTTGCTCGTCACTGCCCTCGCAGCGCCCACCACGAGGCACCGGCTGCTGGAGGACGCGCCGATGTTGGCCGGGCTGCTGCCTCGGCTCGAGCGCGCGATGATCGAAGCGCGCCCCACGCCGCCGATCTCCGACGCACGCGCCCAGGCCGTGGAGGCGTTCGTGCGGTTGACCCTGGGTGCAGACCGCTGGCCTTCCACCTTGAAGGGTGAGCTCTCCGCCGCAGCGTGGGCGTGGGCCGAAGCCGCGTTGGCCTGCGTGCCCCCGGGTCCCGTGGTGCTGAAAGAAGTGCTGCGAAGACTGCCTCCGCTGCCTGCGGCGACGCGGCGTTGGTTGCGCGCAGGCCCCAGCGATCCCGCGGTGCCGCTGTGGGGTGAGTTGATGCCCCCGATGGCGAGGGCGTTCACGGTGCCTGCTCCGAAGCAGCAGGCCGATGCGTCGTCGTTGCCCGGCGGCACCGAGGTGCAGAAGCGGGTGGTCACCCAGCCCCAGCGCATCGATGAACCGAACAACGAGCTCGCCGAGAACCCGCTCGTGCACAGCTTCGAGAAGGTGCACACGCTCGAGACGTACAAGGGCGGCAGCAAACGCGTCGACGGCGACGACGAGCTGGCCGCGCATCAGAAGGCGCTCGACGAACTCGACTTGAAGCAGCTGGTGCGCAGCCACCAGCGCGCCCGCAGCCTCTATCGCGCCGACGTGTTGATCGATGGCGCGGTGGGCGATCTCGAAGACGAGAGCACCGGCCCGGCCGAGGCCACCTACGACGAGTGGGATGAAGCCCGTCACCAGTGGCGCCGCGATTGGTGCCGCCTCACCACGCGTCAGGTGGAGATCGCGGAGGACGCCGACGAAGCGTTGCGCACGGTGCGGGGCCGCCTGGTGCGCACCACCACCGGGTTGCGCGCCGTCTTCGAGCAGCTCGAGGCCGCGCGTTCGTGGCGTCTGCGGCAGGTCAGCGGTCCCGACGTCGACATCGACGCGTTGGTGGCCCGGTACGGCGCGCTGCGTGCGGGCCAGTGCAACCAGAGCCGCCTCTATGCGGCCAGGCGCCGTCATACGAGAGACACCGCGGTGCTGGTGTTGCTCGACGCCAGCCTCTCGACCGACGCGTGGGTGGCCAACCGCCGCGTGATGGACGTCGAGAAGGAGGCGGTGATCGCCCTGGGTGATGCCCTCGATGGCCTGTTCGACGAGGTCTCGGTCGCCGCGTTCTGCAGCCAGACCCGGCGCGACTGCCGGTTCTTGCTCGCCAAACGTTTCGACGAGCCGTGGGCTGCCGGTGCACGCCGGGTGATGAGCCTCTCGCCCGGCGGCTTCACCCGCATCGGCCCGGCGCTCCGCCACGCCACGCGGTTGTTGCTCGAGTGTGGTGCTCGCAAGCGGCTGCTGCTGCTGGTGAGCGACGGCAAACCCAGCGATCTCGATCGCTACGAAGGCCGGTACGGCGTGGCTGACGTGCACCGCGCGGTGATCGACGCGCAAGCGAGCGGGGTGGTGATGCACGCCCTGGCGGTCGACCCCGCGGCGAAGGCCTGGTTGCCATCGATGTTCGGGGCGGGGCGGGCCTCGGTGGTCAGCAAGCCAGAGGAGTTGGTGAGGGTGCTGGCCACCGTGACCAGCACCGCGCTGCGTGGTTGAGGATGTTCGCGCCTGTTTCAAACAGGAACGCGGTGCCTCTCGCGCTGGGAAGCGGGGAGAGGGGTGGGTTGGGGTGGGTTGGGGTGAGGGGCCCCACCTGAGCGCTTGGCCCCAACGCTGCATCGACCTCCCCTCATGTGGCGCACTCGATGGTGGTTGCTGGCTCTTTTCTCCGCAAAAGCGATGGCTCAGACCTCAGCCGACGGTGGCGTTCCCGCGCCTGCCGTCGACGCGGGGGCACCCACTGCCGGTTTCGATGTGTCTCAGACGCCCTGGGGCCCGGGCCGCAAGACCTCGGGTGAGCTCTTTCGCAGCGCCGCGGTGCCGGTGAGCGAAGGGCCCCTGCGCTGGCAGTGGAATCGCTTTTCCCTGGCGATCGGCGGCCAGTACATCGCGCGGGCCGACGGGCGCGACAACCGCGACTTCGCCAGTGGGGTCGAAGATCACTCCCTGGGTATCGATCACCGCGCGCGGCTGAGCGTGCGCGCCTCGGCGCTGGAGCGTTTCGGGGTCCTCCTCGAGTTCCAGGACGTGCGCGGCTGGGGCTCCGAGCCCAACACCGTCACCGTCACGCCCAACACCGGCCTGCACCAGGCCTACGTCGACGTGAAGGCCACCGCGTTTCTCGACGTGCGCATCGGCCGACAGGAGCTCTCGTACGGTGAAGACCGACTCATCGGCAACCTCGACTGGGCACAGAGCGCACGCGCCTTCGACGGGCTCTTCCTTCGTCTCACCGCTTCGCCCGCCGTCACGCTCGATGCGTTCGGAATGGTGCTGGCGCCCCCGGCCTGGCTGGTGAACGGCGGGGCTCGTTTTCACAACTCGGGCAGCTACTTCACCGGCCTCTATGCCCGGGCGCGCTTCGGCAAGGCGGGCCTCGACGTGTATGGCCTGGGGCTGCTGGAGGATCCCTCCAGCGTCGCGCTCGGGTTTCGCCACGATGACAACCGGCTCACGCTCGGGGCGCGCGGCTTCGCGACCTTCGGTGGGCTGGCGCTGGTGGGTGAAGGCGCCTTTCAATCCGGCAAGGTGGGCCAGGCCGATGAGCTCGTGCTGGCCGGCGCCTTCGCCGCGAAGGCCACCTACACCCTGGCGGTGTGGGGCAACCCGTACGTGATGGGCGAGTTCAGCGCTGCGTCGGGCGATGGCGATCCCTCCGACGGCACGCAGCACACCTTCCACCAGCTCTTCCCCACCGGGCACGTTCACCTCGGCTTCATGGACTACGTGGGTTGGCAGAACGTGGTGGCCGGGCGCGGCACCATCGGCTTCCGCCCCTGGGGAGCACACGTGTGGCTCGACGTGCACCACTTCCGCGCGTGGGATCCGCGGGGGGCGTGGTTCGCGGCGAACGGCTCTGTCTTCCTCGCCGCTGATCCATCGCGGGTGGACGGCAACATGGGCACCGAGCTGGATCTCTCGTTCACCGTGCCGATCCTCGAGAAGAACCTCGCGCTCGCGGGGAACGTGTCGGTCTTCCTCCCCGGGGGCGAAGCGGCAGGCCGCTCGACCTCCACCTGGGGCTTCCTCTCGGTGCGCAGCCAGTTCTGATGATCGACGCGCCGGTCACCTCGTGTGAAGCGTGTCCTCTCGGTGCTCAGGGACCGTGTGCGTTCGTGCCGCGCAAGGTGGCTGCGGGCAGCGTGTTGTGGCCTCAGGGTGAGGTGCCGGCCGAGGTGCTCTTCGTGAAGCGGGGCGTCCTGGCGAGGCGCACGATCGCTCCCGATGGTGACGAGGTGGCCACTTCGGTGAGGGGCCCCCGATCGCTCCTGGGTGCAGAGGCCCTGCGCCGGCAGGCCGCGCGCGCGTCGGTGGAGGCGCTGACGGATGCGGTGGTCTGCAGCGCGTCACCGTCGACGGTGCTTCAGGCGGCCGATCCCCGAACGTTGTGGCAGTTGACGCTCGATGAGCTGTTGCGGGTCGAGCGAGATGGCGAGCTGCGCAGTGGGTCGGCCGCTTCGCGGGTGGCTCGATTCATCTTGCTCAGCGGTGGGCTGGGCGCGTTTTCGAAGCGGCACGCCGCTGGGTTGTTGGGCATTCGCCCCGAGACGATGTCGCGGTGCCTGCGCGGTCTGGAGGCGGAGGGTTTGATTTCTGCGGGCGGCGAGGTGCGCATTCTCGATGCGGCGGGCTTGCAGGTACTCGCGGGCTAGGGAGGTGGGACCCTCGCAGGCCCGGCGCAGCGCGAGGGAGACCTACTTCTTCGGCAGCGCTTTCAGGAAGTCGTCGAGTGGTTGATCGAGTGACGACATCGAGGTCTTCACGCTGCCGTCCGGTGCGATGAGGAAGACGGTGTTGTCGTGGAGGATGACGCCCGACTCAGGGTTCGTCGTGTACTTGAAGTTGAGCAGCATGGTGATCGTCCGCACCTGCGCGTCGTCGCCCACCAGCACGTTCCACCGCTTCTCCTTCTGCAACTGGTAGCGCGCGCGGTACGCCACCACCGCTTCGGGCGTGTCGTGCGCCGGGTCGAGGCTCACCACCACCAGCTCGAGCGGGCGGCCGGCCTTCACCAGCGCCGCGTCGAGGCGCTTCAACTTCCGGGTGGTCAGAGGGCAGGTGCCGGCACACGAGGTGTAGACGAAGGTCAACGCGTACCAGCGCCCCTTCCACGCCTCGAGCGAGACCGTCGCGCCCGCTTCGTCGCGCCAGCGGGTCTCCAGGGCCAACACGTTCTTCGGCTCCTCTTGCGCGAACGCAAGGGAGGACACCAGACACAGGCCGAGCGCGAGCTTCTTCATGGCGTCACCTTCGCGGCGAAAGCACAGCGGAAACCGAGGTTGGGTAAGGCGGTGCGCGGCGTGAGGCTCGACCGCAACGCGTACCGCATGAAGGCCGCGTAGTCCTCGCGGCGGGCGCTGCCGGTGGCGCTGCTGCCACACATGTACTTCGCGTTCGAGTCGCCATCCTGCCGGTTGTCGCCAGAGACGAAGACGCTGTTGAAGTCGTCGGTCCACTCCCAGACCAGGCCGTGCATCGCCTCGAGGCCGTACGCATTCTTCGGGCTGCCGGGCAGCTCGAGATCGCCCGGGCGCGCGGGCCGCGAGTACCAATCGAGAATGCGCTGCGCGAACAGCGGATCGCGCGAGGCGTCGCGGTGATCTTCATCGGCCGCGGCGGCGTACTCCCACTCCAGCGTGGTGGGCAGCCGGCCGCCTTTCCACGTGCAGTAGGCGCGCGCCGCGAACCAGGAGATCTCCACCACCGGCGCGTGCGGCGCCAGCGGGGTCTTCCACGAATTGAGATACCGCTCGTCGGCCAGGACCTTCGTGGGCTTCTGCCACTCGGGTTTCGCCTCGAGGAACCTGGCCCACTCCGCTCTCGAGACCGGGCGCACCGAGAGCGAGAAGGCGCCGACGGGGAAATCTCTCTGGCCCACGTCCATGCCGAAGAGCGGCGCGAACCGGCCTGCTGGTAACGCGATGCCCTCACCCCGCCCCTCGCCCAGAGGGAGAGGGAGGCTCAGCATTACCAGCAGGACGAGTTCAAGAGGCATGGCTTACTCGTGACCGCCCGCGGACGACGGCGTCGCGGGCAGGGCCTCGCGCAGCTTCTTCACTTCGTCGGTGGTGAAGGGCCTGGCCTGGTTGCCCCAGGTGTTGCTCACGTAGTTGAGCACCGCGGCCAGCTTCACGTCGTCGAGGCCGGCCACCGCCGTCATCACGCCGTTGTATTCGATGCCGTTGACGGTGATTTGCCCCGTCTTGCCGCGCAGCACCAGCTCCACCAGCTCGTTGCGCTTCGTATTGGAGATGGTCTTCAGGTAGTCGCTCTTGGCGAGCGGAGGGAAGGCCGGGGGAATGCCCTGGCCTTCGGGCTGATGGCACATGGCGCAGTTCGCCGTGAAGAGCGCCTTGCCATCGACCGCGGCCGCGACCTCGACCGGGCCGGTGGCCCTCGCGGTGATCGAAGAGGCGACCGACTCGTCACCCAGGTACATCTCGTCGACCTGCTTGCCGGAATAGAGGTCTTTGTTGCCCGTGCCTTCCACCTTCATCATGCCCAGCGCGCCCTTGTTGAACGCGCGGAAGATGGAGTGGTCGACCAGGATGTACGTGCCGTCGGTGTCGAGCTTGAACTCCACGATGGCGCTGCCGCCCGCGGGCACGAGGGTGGTCTGCACGTTCTGCTGCGCGGTCGAACCACCCTCCGTGTAGACCTTGTCGAAGATCTCCCCGATCACGTGGAAGCTGGAGACCAGGTTGGGGCCGCCGTTGCCCATGAACAGGCGCACGGTCTCGCCGACCTTGCCCTTGAGCGCGCGGTCTCCGACCAGCGAGAGCGCGCTGCCGTTGAACACCACGTACGAAGGGCGTTCGTCGATCGCCCGCTTCATCGAGAAGGGCTGCAGCCCCTTCGCTCCGAAATCGGCGTCCGTATAGAAGTCGCCCTGCATCACGTAGTACTCGCGGTCGACCTTCGGCAGCGCCTTCTTCGGCTGCACGTAGATGAGGCCGTACATGCCGTTGGCGATGTGCATGCCGACCGGCGCGGTGGCGCAGTGGTAGACGTACAGACCGGGGTTGAGCGTCTGAAAGGTGAAGCGGCTCTTGTGGCCGGGCGCCGTGAAGGTGCTCGCCGCGCCGCCACCCGGGCCGGTCACCGCGTGCAGGTCGATGTTGTGGGGCAGCTTGTTGTTCGGGTGATTGGCCAGCCAGAACTCCACCGTGTCGCCTTCACGCACGCGGATGAAGCGGCCGGGCACGGTGCCGCCGAACGTCCAGAAGGTGTAGTCGACGCCGTCCGCCATCTGCATCACCTTCTCCACCACCTCCAACTCCACCTTCACCCTGGCAGGGGTGGTGCGGGTGATCGGCGGGGGCACCGTGGGCGGCTCGGTCAGCACCGCCTTCTCCTCCGGCAACGCGGAGCCCAACCCCAACAACACGGCGCTCAACATGGCGATCTGCATGTGTGACTCCCCGATGAAAAGTGAACTGTGAGACGGAGCTGCAAGGCGAAGACCAACTCATACTCCCCTCGAGAATCATTAGTTTGGGCTCACTCAGCCGGGTCGGCTGTTCGCCCATGTCTCGTTTCGAAACACCGTTTCACCCCCTTCTCCGAGCGCACCGGCGCTGGCCGGGGAGCTGCAATGAGTCAGTCCGTGAACCGCGCGCTCGCTGCCGCCTTCGGCCTGTTGCTCCTGGGGGTGAGCCTGGGAGCGGCCCTGCGCCTGGGTCAGGTCACGCCGGTCGACGTGAACGTGAGCCACGCCACGCACGCGCACTCCCACACGCTCTATTGGGGGTGGGCAGGGCTCGCCTTGTTCACCCTCTTCTTCGAACGGGTCGGGGCCACCGGCCGGAGCGCGCGCTGGGTGCTGGGCGCGTTGGCGGCGCAGGGCCTGGCCACCTTCGGGGTGTTCCTGCACTCCGGCTACGGCCGGCCGGGCGTGGTGCTCTCGGCGCTCACCCTGGTGCCCTTCTTCGCGGCGGTGGTGATCTTCTTCAAAGCCGCTCACCGGATGCGCGGTGCAGACCTCGCCTTCCTTCGCGCCGCGGCGGTCTTCGTGGTGATCGCCTACGTCTGCGCGTTGAGCCGGGTGGTGCTCAAGGTGCTGCACCACGACGATCCCGTGCTTTCGGCGTTGGCGGTGCATCTCTTTCTGGGCGCCTTCGGGGCATTCTTCGTCATGGGCGTGATGGGCCTGACGGTGCGCGCGTTGGGGAAACCTCCGGGCAGGCGGCTCGGGGTGGTGCTGGGCGTCGGCGCGCCGCTGTTGATGTGGCCTTCGGTGCTCACCGTGCCCGGGCTCGAAGGCAGCCCCCTCGTTGCGCTCGCCCGCTTTTCGGCGGTGGTGCTCCTGGTACCCGCGGCCGCGTGGAGCGCGTGGGTCTTTCACGCCAGCGCGGGCGCTGCTCACCGCTGGCTCTGGCGCAGCGCGGCCCTCGCCTGGAGCGTCGGCGTGTTGCTCTTCGCCCTGATGGCCACCGGGGCGTTGCAGGCGTTGGTGATGAACCGGCACGCGGTGGTGTTCGTGGTGCACCTGCAGACGCTCGGGGTGGTGACCTCGTCGTTGTTGTTGTTCATCGAGCTGCGCGCACCGCGGCCCTCGGCGCGCGCGTTGTGGCTGCACCAGTTGGGCATCGGCTTGATGCTCTCGGGGCTGGGCGTCGCGGCGTCATGGCCCGGAAGATCCGGCCTGGTGCTCGCAGCGCTGGGCGGCGTCAGCGTGGTCGTCGGCCAGGCCTGGGCGGCGGCGCGCTTTCTGATCACCTCGAAGCATCGAGCTCCGCTCCTGAAGGAAGCCACATGAAGAAGTTCGGTGCGTCGATGAGCCTGGTGCGATTGGGGAACTCCTCGAGCCGACAAGCGGTGGGCGGACCCGAGTCGTTGCGGGAGCTCTTGCTTGCTTGCCACGCGCGCATTCGCCGCTTCGCACGGCTGGCGTTCACCCTGGGGGCGCAGCGAACCACGCCCGCGGCCGAGGTGGAGGAGGTCGCCACCCAGTGTCTGCGCTACTTCAGCGAAGCCCTCCCGCTGCACGTGCGTGACGAAGAAGACAGCATCGCCCCTCGCATGGCGGGACACTCGGCCGCGCTCGACGCCACGCTGGGCCGCATGCGCGCCGAACACTTCACGCACGAGGTGCGGTTGCACGCGGTGGCAGACGCCCTGCGCGCGGTGCTCGAGCGGCCCAACGACGCGGTGCTGCACCGCCAGTTGGCGCGCGAAGCGGCGACGCTCGAGACCGACCTGGAAGAGCACCTGCGCTTCGAGGAGTTCGAGCTCTTTCCCTTTCTCGACGAGGCGCTCCCGGCGGAGACGCAGCAGGTGATCATTCAGGAACTCCGCGCTCGGCGAAGGACGCCCGCATGACTGAAAAGACGCCGCGCGCGTGGCACGGGCACCCGCTGTGGCTGGTGGGCTTCCGGCCGTTCTTTCTGCTCGCGAGCGCGGCTGCCGTGGTGCTCCCGCCGATCTGGGTGCTGTTGTTGACCGGCAAGCTCACCCCGCCCGCGGGCCTCTCGCCGATGACCTGGCACGCGCACGAGATGTTCTTCGGCTTCGGCTTCGCGGTGCTGGGCGGCTTCTTGCTGACGGCCACGAAGAACTGGGTCTCGGTGCGGGGTCACTTCGGCCGCACGTTGCAGTTCCTGGTGGCGGCGTGGGCGTTCGAGCGCGCCGGCATGTGGTGGGGCGGCAGCTGGCCGTCGTGGCTGCGGTTGAGCTCGCTCAACCTCTTCACCCTCTCCCTGGTCGGCGCGATCTGGTGGACGCTCCTTCGGTACCGGAAGAAGGACAGCTATCGGGACAACTTCCTGTTCCTGGTGGCGCTGCCGGTGTTCCTGGCCGCGCGCGCGTTGCTGTTGGATCCGGCGCATTTCGCCGAAGGCAGAGACGTCACGCTGGCGATCTTCCGGCTGGCGTTCCTGGTGATGCTGGAGCGCACGCTCACCCCGTTCATGAAGTCGGCGTTTCAGCTCACCTTGCCGCGACGCGCGGCGATCGATTTCCCCATCAAGGGGCTGGCGTTGGTTCTCATCGGAGCGCCGTGGATGCCGCCGCTGTTGCGACAAGGTGCCGCATGGTTGTTGGCCGGGCTCATCGTCGTGCGCTTCTTCACGTGGAGTCCCCACCGCGCGTTTCGCCGCATCGATCTGGCGGTGATGTACCTGGGCATGCTCTCCATCGCGGCGCAGCTGGCGCTCGACGCTTCGGGCACGCAGTGGGTGGGCTCGATGGGCCTGCACGTCTTCACCTTCGGCGCGATGGGGTTGATCATCCCCGCGATGCTGCTGCGCATCGGCCTGGGTCACACGGGCCGTCCGGTGGCGTTCGAGCGGCGTGACCGGCTGGTGTTGTGGGTGATGGTGGTGGCCTTCGGGGCGCGCATCATCGCGCCGCAGCTCGCCCCTGCGCTCTACCAGCACTGGCTGTGGCTCTCGGCCCTGGCGTGGATGCTGGGGTTCGCGATGACGGGCGTGCGGCTCGCACCGCTGCTCCTCGCCGAGCGGGTGGACGGGCGCGAACACTGAGCCGTGCTTCTGGTGGGGCGCGAGGTTCTGCGCTTTGAAGACCCGTGATGAATCAGTTTCCGCACGAGTTCGAAGCGCTGCTGTCGCGAACGGGGCGCAAGGTGCTCGCCGGTACGCACACAGCGTCGGGCGCGCTGCTGCGAGAAGGCTTCTTCGCATCGGCGGCGTTTCTCGAACCGAAGTTGCTGGCGGGTTGCAGGAAGCTGCTGGCGCGCACCTTCGAGGCCTCGTTGGTCGAGATCAGCCGGCCGCTCCCGCCGCCGACGAGTTCTGCGCAGTCCTACGAAGACAGCTTGCCCAAGGTGGGGCGCCTGCTCAGTGTGCCGATCACCGGGCTCGAGATGTTCGTGATGCGGCGCCTCGCCAAAGAGATCGGTCTGATGCAGATGCTCGAGTCGGAGAGCTTTCGCCGCTTCAGTGAAGTGCTCGCGGGCGTGTCGCTGGGCCCACTCGCCGCGGCGCAGGTGCTTTGCAATCGGCGCGGCGACTACGCGGGGCCGCACACCGACAACCATCCCAACGAGCCGGGCGCGCAGCACGGCTACGTCGACGTGCACTTCAGCTTCGTCACGCCGGGTGTTCGCGCACAGTTCATCGTGCATCAACGCGATGGGCACCTGAGCGCGATGGCGCCGATCGCGATCGATGGAACCGTCACGGCGTACCGGCTGCCGCTGTGGCACTACACCACCCCGCTGCAGACGCGCTCTCTGGCGGATCGCCGGTGGTTGGTGCTGGGCTCTTTTCACTACGCGTCTTCATGATCCGGGTTGCGGTAGCACCGTTACCGTTCGTACCGGTTCGGTGGCGCGTCTTGTCGCCCGGCCCCTCGCAGGACGAGTCTGAGGCCATGACCACGACCGTCCTCTGTGCATGTGGGAAGGGTGTCCTCGCCATCGAGGTCACCTTGTTCGGAACGTGGCGCGTCGACGAGTTGCTCACCGCGTGCCCGGCGTGCGGCTCGGGCGACATTCAGAAGGCAGCGCGCCCGCCGCTCCCCACGCAGCGCGCTACCTGATTACGACCCAGCCGCCGCGGTAGCCGTCCCACCTGAGGACTGCGTTACCGACTCGCGCGTAGTGCTGCCCGCGGATGACCTCTCGCCTCGCGCCCCGTGGCAGGCGCTGCAGCACCGCACCTCGCGGCGGACTGGAGCGGTGAATGCCTCGGCCGCGGTACCCATCACGATGGCGCCGCTGACCATTTCGTTCGTATCGATCAGAGCGGTCATATCGGTCGTACCGGCTTTGCCGGTCGTACCTGTCGTAGCGGTCGTACCCGTGCCCAAAGCACCCGCTGCCCAACATCAAGGTTGCTGCCAGAACCATTGTCTTCATGCGGCTCTCCTCACTTCCTCAACACGGCAGACGCGGGAAGGAAGCGTGACGCCTGCTGACCGGATGGCCGGGCTGGTTCCGGGCCTGCAGTTATTGATGAGCATGAACACCGCACCCGAGCCCACGCTGCGATTGATCATCGCGTACAAGCTCGTACGCGCTGGCGCGGCGCTGCTCGCGGGCCTCACCTTTCTGGGCCTGGTCGTCACGCACCTCGACGTGCCGCTGCGCGCGGCGGCCCTTCGGCTGGAAGATCAGACGGCAAACGCGGTGGCCGCCGCCGGATCGGGAATGCTGCTCTGGGCGGTCGAGCCCAGTCACATTCTGGGCGTGGGTTCGCTGCTCACGCTCGACGGATTGGTGACGTTCATCGAGGGCTGGGCGCTCTTGCGGGGTTGGCGCTGGGGCGTGTGGCTGGTGGTGGTCGCCTCCTCGCTGCTGATCCCCGTGGAGATCGGCGCGTTGATCGATGAGGTGACGGTGTTCCGCGTCGTGGTGCTGGTGATCAACGCCTTCATCGTGGGCTGGTTGTTGCGCCAGCGCTGGCTCGCGTTCGTGAACCAGGCCTGATGCCGGCTTTGGCAGGCCGCGTCTGGCTCGCGAAGTTCACTCCGACTCAAACCAATTCTCCAACGATGGGGGCGAGCCGCGTTTCTCCAGGCGGGCGCGCTCCTTCGCGTGCCACTCCGCGGCTGTCTGATCGGAGGGGAGGAGCGCCATCGAGGGGAGCACGACCTGCGCCAGATACTTCTCCAGGTACGCGCGCCGACGTGAGGTCTGGGAACTGCTTCAGGGTCAGCGTGTTCATGGCTCAAATGGAGCCATTCCGGCGGCGCCACGCGCTGGACGCAGGGCAACTCGCGCGTCCTCAATGCCAACAAGGCGACGTCCTGGCTGCGAATCGTTGTGAATGATGTGGAAGAAGTCATCTCGATGTATCCAATCGCCGTCCCGTGATCGAGTTCGACTTCCGACCTGATGAAGGTGTGCTCGCTGAGAATGCGGAGGGCGAGCCGCAGGCTGCGGACCCGGCCGCCCTCGAAGAGACGTACTTCGTCATGCCCTTGCGGTTCTCGGTGAACGGCGCCGAGGTTCTCGGAGCGGGCGGAGAACCTTGGTGGGATTTGCCGCTGTTGGGCTTCGCGACTCATCTCCAGGCGTGTCTCGAGCGCCTCATCGAACAGGGTAAGGCGCAGATGTTTCTGGCGGGTGGTGGGAGCCTGGTCTGGCGGCTGCGCGATGACGCGGCCGAGGTTCGGAATTCGCTCAGTGGCGCCACCGTACCCATGTCGCTCGCCGAACTCCATTCAGCAGTGGCAGCCCTGTTTCAGCGCGTTCGGCAGTTTCTCCTCACTCGCTTTCCTTCGATGGTGGCTCACCCTCGCTGGACCGATTGGTTCGGCGCCAGCCTGTAGCGTTCAGAGGTCGGTTCACGGCTTTGGCAGGCCACACTCCCCAATGATGGCTGCCCCGGCTGCAGGGCCCCGCCCGTTAGTTCAGCACGGTGCGTCCGCTCCTCTCCCTCGCGATGATCGTGTGCCTGGGGTGCGCGCGGCCTCCGGCACCGCAACCCACGGATGCAGTGCGAATCGTCTTCGTGCACCAGCCACTCTGGGGAGAGCCCGCGCCGTTCAACGCGCTGCTGGACACCTTCCGCCGGGAGCACCCGCACATCGAGTTGGTCACGCAGCTCCTTCCCAACGACTCCGACGTCTCGCATCAGTACTTCCTCACGTCGCTCGAAGGGCAGGGCGCCGACTTCGATGTGCTGGTGGCCGACGTGGTCTGGGTGCCTGAGTTCGCGCGCGCGGGTTGGATCTCAGAGCTCTCCGCCGACTTCCCCCAGACCGAGCTCGCGGAAGACTTTCTGCCCGCGGCGATCTCCGCGGTGACGTGGGAGGGAAAGACCTGGGCCGTGCCCTGGTACCTCGACGTCGGGCTGCTCTACTACCGCACCGATCTCGTGCCCCACGCCCCGCGCACCTGGGGCGAGCTGGAGACGTTCACGCGCGCCGCGATGAAGAAGGATCCCGCGCTGCAGGGGTTCCTCTGGCAGGGGCGGCAATACGAAGGCCTGGTCTGCAACGTCTACGAGACGCTCTGGGGTTTCGGCGGCAAGTCACTCGAGAACGGACACCTCGCGCTCGACACCCCCGAGGCTGCGAAGGCGCTGCACACGCTGCGACGTTTCGTGGAGAGAGGCCTCTCGCCGCCCTCCGTCACCTCGGCCGCGGAAGAAGAGAGCCGCAGACCGTTTCAAGACGGCCGCGCGGTGTTCATGCGCAACTGGCCGTACGCGTTCGGTGAGGCCCAGAAAGAAGGCTCGTTGGTGCGCGGCAAGGTGGGCCTGAGCTTTCTCCCCACGGCGAGCGGCGAGCCGGGCTTCGGCACCCTGGGCGGCTGGCAGCTGGCGATCAACGCGCGCACGCCGCCTGAACGAAGAGCGGCCGCGGTCGAGTTGATCCGGGCGCTGACCTCCAGCGAGGCCAACGTGAAGTTCGCGCGCGCCTACGGAAGAAATCCCGCGCGCCGCTCCGCCTACGCTGCGCTGAAGGACACGTCGTTCGCCCAGCTCGAGCCGATGCTCGAGCGCGCGCGGCCTCGTCCGGTGACGCCGTATTACGGGATGATCTCCGACATCCTGCAGAGCGAGTTCTCGGCGGCGATCTCCGGCATTCGCAGCCCGGAAGAGGCCCTGCAGCAGGCGCAACGCCAGGTGGACCGCGTGATGGGGGCGCAGTGAAGAGCGACCGGCGGCTGGCGATGCTGCTGGTGGCGCCGGCGGTGCTGCTGCTGGCCGGGGTCGCGCTCTATCCCATCCTCGCCACCGTCTGGTTGTCGCTGCACCGCTCGATCCTGGTGTTCCACGAGCACCGCTTCATCGGTCTGGAGAACTGGGCGAGCCTGCTCGGCGACGCGCGCTTCTGGGCCTCGTTACGCACCACGCTCTACTTCGTCGCCGTCGCGGTGAGCCTGGAGCTGCTGCTGGGGCTGCTGTTCGCGCTGCTCCTGCACGCTTCGTTTCGGGGGCGTGGCCTGTTGCGCGCGGCGGTGTTGGTGCCGTGGGCGATTCCGACCGTGGTCGCGGCGCGGTTGTGGAGCTGGCTCTTCAACGCCGATCACGGCCTGCTGCCGGCGCTGCTGCCGGGGCACGACGTGAACTGGCTGGGCGCTCCGGGCTACGCGCTGCACGCGGCCATCGTGGTCGACGTGTGGAAGACCACGCCCTTCGTCGCGCTCATCCTGCTCGCCGGTCTGCAGGCCATTCCGCCCGAGCTCTCCCGCGCTGCACAGCTCGATGGCGCGGGCCCGCTTCGCATCCTCGGGTCGATCACCTTGCCGCTGCTCCGGCCCGCCATCGCGGTGGCGGCGGTGTTCCGCGGGCTCGACGCGATGCGCGTGTTCGACGCGGTCTACGCGCTCACCGGCGGGGGACCCGCGAACACCACCGAGACGTTGTCGATCTATGCGTACAAGACGCTGATGCGCTCGGGCGACTTTGGCTACGGGTCGACCATCGCCGTGGCCACGTTCTTGTGCGTCGCGGTGTTGGCGGGGCTGTACCTCAAGCTCGTGATGCCCAACGCCGGCGGGCAGGAAGCATGAAGCGCCTGCCCTTGTTCCTCGCGCTCACCGCCGCCTTCACCTTCTGCGTGGGGCCGTTTCTCTGGCAGGTGATGACCTCACTGCGCCCCGAGGGAGAGCAGACCCGGCTCGGTTTTCCTGAACACCTCACGCTGCAGGCGTACCGGCAGCTCTTCGACGAGCACGCCTTCGCGCGGGTGCTGGCGACCAGCTTCGCGGTGGCCACGCTCACCACGTTGCTGTGCCTGGTGGTGGGCTCGTTGGCGGCCTTCGCGTTGGCGCGTTTGCCGGTGCCTGCCCGAGGCGCGTTGTTGGCGGCAGCGTTGGGGGCGTCGATGTTTCCGCCCATCGCCACGGTGGGCCCGTTGTTTCTGGCCGTGCGTGCGTTGGGCCTGCGAGATCACCTCGCCGGGCTGGTGGTGCCGTACACCACCTTCGCGTTGCCGTTGACGTTGTGGGTGCTCACCGCGCACTTCCGGGAGCTGCCGATCGAGCTGTACCGCGCTGCGAAGATCGACGGCTGCACCAGCTTCGGAGCGTTTCGCCGGGTGCTGCTCCCGCTGGCGGCGCCGGGGTTGGTCACCACCGCGTTGCTGGTGTTCATCTTTTCGTGGAACGAGTTCCTCTACGCACTCACGTTCACTTCGGCGCCGGAGCACCGCACGGTGCCGGTGGCGATCGCGTTGTTCTCTTCAGGGCACAGCGAGCCGTGGGCGCAGATCGCCGCCGCTTCGGTGGTGGTGACGCTGCCGCTGGTGGTGCTCACGTTGCTCTTTCAACGCCGGTTGGTGGCTGGGCTCACCGCCGGCGCGGTGAAGGGCTGACATGCGAAACGAGAAGCCCACCTCGCTCGGAGCGAACGGCTGATGGCCAGCGTGACCCTCACCGGCGTGAGCAAACGTTTCACCACCGGCGGCTACGCGGTGCGGGAGCTCGACCTCACCATCGCCGACGGTGAATTCCTCTGCCTGGTGGGCCCCTCGGGCTGCGGTAAGTCGACCACCTTGAACGTCATCGCCGGGCTCGAACAACCCACCTCCGGCACCGTGCGCATCGGAGGCACCGACGTCACCCGGCTCAGCCCCCGCGAGCGCGATCTCGCGATGGTGTTCCAGAGCTACGCGCTCTACCCGCACCTCGACGTGCGCTCGAACCTGGCCTTTCCCCTCAAGGTCGCGCGCGTTGCGCCTGCCGAACTCCGCCGCCGGGTGGAGGAGACCGCCGAGCTGCTGGGCATCACCTCCCTGCTCGAGCGCAAACCCCGCGAGCTCTCCGGAGGCCAGCGCCAACGGGTCGCGCTCGGCCGTGCGTTGGTGCGAAGACCCGCCGCGTTCCTCTTCGATGAGCCGCTCTCCAACCTCGACGCCAACCTGCGCGCGCAGATGAGAGGAGAGCTCAAGAAGCTGCACGAGACGGTGGGCGGCACCTTCATCTACGTCACGCACGATCAAGCCGAAGCGATGACCCTCTCCGATCGCGTGGCGCTGATGAACGATGGCCGCCTCGAACAACTGGGCACCGCGCGTGAGCTGTACGAGAACCCGCGTTCGCTCTTCGCGGCCCGCTTCTTCGGCGCACCGACGCTCAACGTCTGCCCTCCGGCCGCCCTCGGTCTGCCCAGCGATGCACACGTGCTGGTGGGCCTGCGCCCGGAGCACCTCACCCTCGACGCGCGCGCCCGGCTGCAGGGCCGCGTCTATCTGGTCGAGTCGATGGGCGCCGATGCCTGGGTCACCGTCGAGCTGGCCAGCACCCGGGTGATCGCCCGGTGCGAAGGCGCGGTGCAGCTGCGGCCCGGCGACCCGGTGGGCCTGCACTTCGATCCGCAGCACTTGCGCTGGTTCGATGCCGCGTCGGGCCTCTCGCGCAGTTGAGCGGCCGTGGCCATGGCCTTGCAGTCCACGCCCTGGATGTCGTCCACGTTGAAAGGGGCAGAACCATGTTCGATTCGATGAAGCAGGGCCTTCGGGACTTTGACCGGGAACGCATGATGGACCTCATCGGGCTGGAGCGCCGGCGCACCACGGCCGAACGGGCGGTGCCGATCATCGCGTTCTTCGGCGTCGGCATTCTGGTGGGCGTGGGCATTGGGTTGATGACCGCGCCGCGTTCAGGGAGCCAGCTGCGGGGTGAGCTGAAGGACAAGTTCCAGAGCGCTGCGCCGAAGGCCGCCGAGGCGATCGAGTCGGCCGTCGAGCAGGCCAAACAGAAGGTGAACAGCCCCCGGTCGAGCGCGCCCCATTCGTGAGCTTTCGACAGGGCGCCACCCACGCAGGCTCGGGGTCAGCCTTCGTGACCTCGTGCTGCGCGTGGGGGAGCGCGTCGTCGTGGGCCCCGTCTTCGAGCGGGCGGCGCAGCTGGCGTTCTACGCGGTGCTCGCGCTCGCGCCCTTCCTGGTGGTGCTCACGTCGATCGCGGGCTTCTTGCCCAGTCAGAACACCATCGATCAGCTGCTGTCTCGCGCGCAGAGCCTGATGCCCTCCGAGGCCTTCGACCTGGTGTCGGAGGTGATGGCGGACGTGGTGGAGAGCCGGAGCGCGACCTTGCTGACGGTGGGTCTGCTGACCGCCATCTGGAGCGCCTCCCGCGCCGCCAATGCGCTGCGCACGGCGCTCAACGCCGCCCACGATCTGAAGGGTGATGGGCGGTCGTTCGTGCGGCAGCAGGTCATCGCGATCCTCTTCACGTTGTGCGGGGCTGTGCTCCTGCTCGCCTCAGTGGTGGCGTCCGTGGTGGGCGCCGGGCTCATCGAGCAGGTCGGCAGCAGTCTGGGGTTCGACGCATTCGCAGAGGCCCGGTTGTGGGGCGTCATCCGCTGGCCGATGGCGGTGGGCAGCCTGGTGTTGCTGGCCGCGTTGGCGTACCGGATCCTCCCTGACATCCGGCCTCGTGCGAGCGCGTCGTTGTGGGGCGCGGCGGTGGCCACCGTGCTCTTCCTGGCGGGCAGCCGACTCTTCGCGATCTACGCCGAGAAGTTCGCCGACTTCGGGCCGACCTATGGCGCGTTGGCCGGCGGCGTGGTGCTCCTGCTGTGGAGTTGGTTGTCAGCCATCGCCTTCATCGTGGGTGGCGAGGTGACCGCGGCTCTTCCCGGAGCACGCCCGCGTCGCGACCGATGATCAGGCCCCCAATCCCGTGAGCTGGGGCTCACGGCGATGACCGCCCTTTGCGAACCGGCCGCTACTTCGTCACCGTGACGTCCATCGAGCGGTGGGGCCAGGCGCGTTGGTAGAACCAGAACCCGCACGCGGTGTGGCCGGTCTTGAGGCCGGTGAGCAACAGCGTGTCTTCGGTCGCTCCCAGGCCGAGCAACGGCTCGTCGCATTGCATGAGCACGATGGGGAAGGGGAAGACGATGCGCGCGGTCTCGCCCGTGCGCAGGGTGAGGATGTCGGTGGAGCCGCCATCGAGCAGCCAGCCCCCGTCTCCGTCGATCCACCTCCAGCTTCCCGCGTCGGGTACACCCGCGTCGGGCGTGCCTCCGTCAGCGGCGAGGGTCAACAACAACAGGGTCAGCAGCACGTGGTTCGGCCCTCCAGAGTATGAAGGTACTCGTGAGTGACATCGCCGTCGAAGAGCTGGCGCGCCTTCGGGGCTTTGCCAAACGCCGCCTCGCCAACCCGAACGGGCAGCCGCTCGGTCACCACCTCGACTCCACCCGGTGGGAAGCGGCGATCGCCGACGCGCCGCTCGCCCCGTGGGAGATGAGCCTCGGCTACCACACGCCGTTCTGGGCGACGCTCGACGAAGAGCAGCGCCTCGCCCTCAATCACTGGACGTACGTGATGATGTACTTCCGCATCGGCGACGGAGAACGGTTCGTGGTGCTGGTCAACGACGCCATCGCCGACGCGCTCGTTTCGTACGATCCCGAGGTCGCCGCGCTGATGCGCCTCGAGTCGCACGAAGAGGTCGATCACATCGCGGCGTTCATGCGCGTGCTCGACGCCGTGCGCCGCCGTCACCAGATGGCGTCGTTGCGAATGCCGGTCAAGCCGCTGCGCCCGCTGATCGTGAGCAAGCCGTCGGTGCGCTTTCTCATCAAGACGTTCGGCGCCGACTTCATCACCACGTACTTCCTGGGCCGCGGCATCGTGAATCACATGGGCAAGGCCTTCGAGACGAAGGTCGCTGATTTGCCCTTCGCCACGCCGCTGACCCGGTTGTCGATGCTGCACACCGTCGACGAGAACCGGCACATGGCGGTCTCTCGCATGATGGCCGCGTGCACGTATCAGCTGCTCGAGCGGCGCTCGTCACGCAACCCGCTCTACGCCGCGATGTCCGAGGCGATGCAGCGCACCACCATCACGTACACGTTCTCCGATGCCATCACGACGGGCCAGGAGCGGGCCATGTCGCACCGCGCGGTGCCGCAGATGAAGGCGCTCTCGCGGCTGCCGAAGGAGACCCTGCGGGAGATCATCGACGCGCACTTCGATGGGGTCACCGGCCTCGAGCACGCGAAGAACGAGTTCATGCCGAAGTTCAATCAGCGGCTGCTCGATCGCGCTGGGCTCTCGCTGGAGGAGAAGCGGGTGTGGTTCGAGATGCTCGTCTCGTTGCAGCGGAACCTGCGGTTCTTTCCCGAGGGCTATCAGCCGGGCACTTCGGTCGATGAGGCGTTCGACGAGCTGCCGACGAATTAGTGCGCAGGGAGAGGGAGTTCTTTCCATTCACCTTCTGGCAGATCGCCCAGCGTCCATTCACCGAAGCGGGTGCGCGCGAGGGTCTCCACGTGCGCGCCCACCGCAGCGAACATGCGGCGCACCTGGTGGTACTTGCCCTCGCGCAGCGTCACCTCGGCGCGTTTGCCGCCCAACGATCGCAGCACCGCCGGCAGCGTCTGCAGGCGTTCCCCGCCTTCGTTCAACTCGAGTCCGCGCTCGAAGGCTTCGATCATCACCGCAGTCACCTCCCGATCGAGCGTGGCCTCGTACACCTTGTCGACGTGGTGTTTGGGCGAGGTGAGCCGCTGCACCAGCGAGCCCTGGTCGGTGAAGAGCAGGATGCCCGAGGTCTCCTTGTCGAGCCGGCCGATGGTGGTCACCTTCGGGTCGCGCTCCTGCCACCGCTCGGGGAGCAGGTCGTAGACCCGGGGGCCCTCTTTGGTGTCGTGGCTGCACACCAGGCCCACCGGCTTGTGGAGCATCACCAGCAGCCCGTGGGGGAACTCGAGCGGTTCGCCGTCGAGTCGCACCTGATCAGGGTCGACCCGGCGGCTGGCGTCGTCGAGCACCACGCCTTGCACCTTCACGAGCCCCTCGTCGCACAGGCCCTGGGCCTCTTTACGGCTGCAGTAGCCGAGGGAGGACAGGAGCTGATCAAGCCTTCGTGTGGAAGAAGTCACGAACGCGTCACAGCAGAGAGGCGGCTGCTTCGCTACAGTCCTCACACTCCGATGTTCGAAGCCGTTCTTCCTGCGAGTCCCGAGACCTGTTTTGCCGAGTTCATCGATCTGCGCAGCGCCCGGTTGTGGCTGCCGGGGCTGAAGAAGGCGCGGGTGGTGCGCAGCGACGCCCAGGGCCGCCCGGTCGAGGTCAGCTACGAGTTCGGCGAGATCCTCTCGTACGCGCTGGTCTACCACTACGACGACCTGCTCCATCGCGTGCGCTGGGTGCCGTCGGCGGGGCTGCGAGACGGCGTCTCCGGCGCGGCTTCTTTCGACGCAGCGGGTGAAGGCTGCCGCTTCCGCTACTCGCTCGAGAGTGCGCGTGGCCGCTCCGAGACGCACGAGACCGACGTGGCCGAAGCGTTCGCCACCTGGATGCGCCGCCGCGCGGCTACTTGATGATGCAGAAGGTCTGCTGATTGAGCGCCAGCAGGCGGCCGTCTTCACCCCACAGCTCGCGCAGCTCGACCGCATAGCCATCGCTGGCCGCGGCCAGCTTCGCGCGGAAGAAGAACGGCGCTTCGGGATCGAGCCCCTCGAAGTGCACGAACGGCTGAAAGGTGTACGCGATGGTGGCCATCGGGCGAGGGCCTTCTTCCATCGTCAGCAGCACCGGCCACCACGAGTCGGCGTAGGCGGCGAGCAGCGCGGCGTCGCGCGTCTTGCCCGCATCTTTCAGGCGAATCCACCCTTCGGTGACGCCGGTCTTGTCGCCCGACATCGGAAAAAATCGCTCGACCCGAAAGTCGAAGTGCGGGCCGAACTCCGGGCCGAGTGGCGGTTCGACGGCCGCCGACTCGATGGTGCGCCAATCGGGCGGTTTGGGTCGCTCGAGGTAGACGCCGTCACGATCGGTCACCCGCGCTTTGCCCATCACGCCCACGCCATGCGCCTGCACCTGGCCGCTCTGTTCGAGGCGCACCGTGGCGGTGGTGACCGCGTTGCCTTCGCGCAGCGTCTCGACGACCACGTGCACTTCGCCCGGCTGCAGGGGGCCGCACAGCTCGGCGGTGAGGCTGCGCAGCGGGCGGTCGGGCGCCTGGGCTTCGAGGGCGCGGGTCATCACGGCGGTGACCAGGCCTCCGAAGAGGCCGCGGCCCTGCTTCCAACCTTCGGGGAGGTCGCAGCGATACCGGCCGGGAGAGGTCAGCTCAGGGGTGATGAGCGAATCGAACGGCAGAGGCATCGGCGTCGTGTAGCCACGGTGGGCTTGAAAGTCTGACCTTTTCGAAGCTCACGGATTGGTGAGGCGCAGCACCCGAATGCCGCCGTCCGAGACCTGCCACACCTCGTACGGCGCTGCGGGCACGCCCGCGTCGAGATCGAAGTCGAGCGCGCCCGAGGAGCCTTCGGCGTTGATCGACTTGCCCTCGAGCAGCAGGTTGGACGCCTCGGTCCACTTGTCGGCGCGCAAGGGAATGGGCTGCTGCGTGGTGTTGGCGAGCTTGCCCATGCCTTGCCCCAGCGCCGGCCCCGCGAACGACGAGGTGCTCTGCGCGGCCGCGGTGGCGAGCATCACCAACCACATCGCGTCGTAGCTGTGCGAGGTGAACGAGAAGGTGTTCGGGTCGATTCCGTAGCGGGTGCGGAAGCTGTCGCGGAAGGCGGGGAAGGCGTTGCCAGCGCCCTGCGCGGGAGCGGTGCCGATCGCCTGATCGAGCTCGGTCAGCGTCTCGGGCGTGAGCACCGCGGGATCCTTCATGGCGTCGGTGAGGTACCAACGATGCCCCCCGGCGCGGGTCAACGCAGGGAAGGTCTTGGCCCGGGTGATCAACGCGCGCGCTTCGGGCGGGAAGGCGATCAGCACGGTGGCTTTGGGGCTCGCGTTGCTCAGGCCATTGATGATGGGGGTGATGGCGCCCGCCAGATCGTCGACGGGAAAAGGGCGGCCGTCGGTGATGAAGCCCGCCGCGCGCAACGACTCCACCATGGGCAGGCCGAAGCTGGTGCCGTAGGCCGAGTCGTTCACGTAGATGACGTCGACCCGGGTGGTGCCGGCATCAGGGAAGTCGGCCTTGATGAGGTTGGTCAACGCGCGCGCCTGCAGATCGTCTGACGGCGGCACCCGCCACACGTTGCCTGCGGTGCGGAAGGTCGAGCTGAGCGAAGGCGAGGTGGCGTTCGCCGAGATGACCAGGGTGCCCGCGTCGAGCCGCGCCGGGAGCGTGGCGGCCTGGGTGGTGGCTCCGCTGCCCGAGACGATGAACGCCGGCACTTGCAGGTTCTCCACCATCCACCCGGTGTACTTGCGGGTGGCGTCGTCACCACCACCGTCGGACCGGCCGATATCGCAGACGAAGAGGCCGAACGGGCGGCCCTTGATGCCGGTGCGATTCACCTCAGAAGCGGCCAGGCGCATCGCGTTGAGCCCCTGCACCTCGGAGTCGTCGGTCAGCCCCTCCGAGTTGCTCAGCGGCAACAACGCAGCGATGGGAATGCGATCGGTCTTGTCGAACGCCGCGACCGTGCCACCCGCTTCTTCGCGGCGGCAGCCCGCTGGCAGGGTGAGGCAGTAGCCCTTGCTGCAAGCGGCCACGGTGCCGCAGTCGAGGTCGTTCTTGCACTCCTCGAAGTTGCCGGCGGTGGTGAAGCTGCAGCCCACCAGGGGCAACAAGAGCCAGAAGAACCACGAGCGCGGGTTCATCAGAAGGTCACTCCCAGGCTGGCCATGCCGCCGCCGGCCACGGGCGCGAACACGACGTTGACCGCTTTTTCAGGCTCATCGCCCTTGGGGTACAGGATGACGGTGGCCACCGCGGCCGCGAGGCCCACCAGCAGGCTCACGTCAGCCACGGCGGCGGTGGTGCGGGTGGCGCCTTCGTATTGCTGCTTGAGGGTCAGCGTGTCGGCGGTGCGGAAGGCTTCGCGGTTGCCGTTGGAGCCCACCCCGAAACCGATGGCCAGACCCAAGCCCACGATGGCCGCGCCGCCAGTGCCGTAGGCCGCCAGCTTGCGCACGTTGACCTGCTTGTTCTCGGCTTCCTTGCGAACGCGCTCTTTCTCCGCGAACTCCTGGCGCTGTTTGCGGGCCTCGGCGGCTTCGGCATCGGCGCGTGCTTCGGCCTTCTTCGCGTCGCTCTCCAGGCGTTGTTTCTCGGCGTCGCGCACCTGCCTGTCGGCTGAACCGCGGGCCAGCAGGGTGCGAATGCGATCCATCGCGAGGTTGGCCTTCTTCACCAGGTCGGGCTGCGTCTCTTCGGAGGGGAGCGCGACGTACTTGCGGTAGTACTCCTGGCTCAGCTCCAGCTCGGCGGCCTGATCGTAGGCGCGGGCGATGTTGTAGAGGTAGAGGCCGGTGGGGTCGGCCTCGTAGGCCTCCCGCAGTGTCTCGGCAGCTTCTTTGTAGCGGTTGTCTTTGTAGAGCCGGTCGGCGTCCTTCGCGAGGGCCGAGGCCTTCGGGTTGGCGGCCATCGCGGTCGAGACGACCGACAATGCGGCGAGGAGAACGAGACGTCGCATGGGCGGTCGATGCTAGCCCACCGGGGGGCCAACTCCACCTCGCGTCTACCGCCACTGGTTGGTTGGCTCCGCGGCGCCCGTTCTGTGCGCGAAAGGAACCTGCGACGCCCTGCTGCTCGCTCCTCGCGGTCAACGACAGGTGGAGCGGTCGGCACCGCCGCTGATCGAGGCGACGCAATCGTTGGATTGGCAATCCGCGCCGGTGCGGCAGGGTTCGCCGGGCTGGCCTGAGCTGCAGACCAGCGTGGGGCGGTTTGACGTGACGATCGCGATGCAGCTGCCGTTGGTGCCGCAGGGCTGATTCTCGCTCGCGCACACGCTGCAGCGGAACACCGAGTTGGTGGTGCTCGTCATCTGGAGCGCGCAGTACAACCCCGGGCCGCAATCGGGCGCCGCGGTGCACGGGTCGCCTTCACCAAGCGAGCCGCTGCTGGGTACGCCGGCATCGACTCCACTGCCCGTGCTGTCTCCTCCATCGCTCGCGCCATCGCCTCCGGATCCACCGTTCCCGAAGCTGCCGTTGCCGGTGCCGGAGCCGCCGGTAAAAGAGCCACCGTCGTCGTCCCTGCCAGCGTCGCTGAAGCCAGCGTCGCTGAAGCCTGCGTCGCTGAAGCCGCCGTCGCTGAAGCCTGCGTCGCTGGAGCCACCATCGCCAGCGCCTCCGCCGCGCGGGCCTCCGCTACCACCCGGGGCCGACGCCTCTTCCCAGTCATACACCCCACATCCGCAGCTCATCGCGAGGACGAGCACCACGACCAGACGTTTCATGACGCACTCCTCGGAAAGCACGCTTCCGAGGTCTAACGAGTGCGTCAGTGGGGTGGGTATCTCCTGGCCTTTCGGCCCGGTGCGTTGGGGGGGAGCCCGCTCGCTTCGCTGCGCTCCCCGCGGGTCGCAGGGAGAGGGAGACGAGGGGTCAGCTCAGGCGGGAGAGCAGCTGTTGGCGGATCAGCTCGAGGGTCTTCGGCATGCGCTCGCCGAACTGATCGAAGAAGTTCTTCTGGTCTTCCAACTCGGCCTTCCACTCACCGTCATCGATGTGCGTCGCTTCGTCGACCGTCTCAGGCGCGATGTCGAGGCCCGAGAGATCGATGTGACCCTGCTTGGGCACCCACCCGAAGAGCGTCTCCTGCGCGCCGACCTTGCCGTGGGCGCGATCGAGGATCCACTTGAGCACGCGCATGTTGTCGCCGAAGCCAGGCCAGAGGAACTTGCCTTCCTTCGTCTTGCGGAACCAGTTCACCATGAAGATCTTGGGCGGGTAGGGCACCCGCTTCTGCATGTTGAGCCAGTGCTGGAAGTAGTCGGCCACGTTGTAGCCAGCGAAGGGCAGCATGGCCATCGGGTCACGGCGCACCACGCCGGTCGCGCCGGTCGCAGCGGCCGTGGTCTCCGAGGCCATGGTCGAGCCCAGGTACACGCCGTGCGCCCAGTTGAAGCTCTGCATCACCAGGGGAATGGTGGTCGAGCGGCGGCCACCGAAGATGATGGCGCTGATCGGCACGCCCCGCGGGTCGTTCACGTGGCTGGAGAGGATCGGGTTGTTCGCGGCCGGCGCGGTGAAGCGGCTGTTCGGGTGCGCGGCCTTCTCGGTGCTGCCCTTCTTCCAGGGCTGGCCCTTCCAGTCGGTGAGCTCCTCGGGCACTTCGCCGTCGAGCCCTTCCCACCAGACCTCTCCATCCTTCGTCACGGCGACGTTGGTGAAGATGGTGTTCTTCGAGATGGTCTTCATCGCGTTGGGGTTGCTCTTCATGTTGGTCCCCGGCGCGACGCCGAAGTACCCGTTCTCGGGGTTCACCGCCCAGAGACGCCCGTCGTCACCCACGCGCAGCCAGGCGATGTCGTCGCCGACCGTGAACACCCGCCAGCCCGCGAAACGGCGCGGGGGGATCATCATGGCGAAGTTGGTCTTGCCGCAGGCCGAGGGGAACGCGGCGGCCACGTAGGTCTTGGTGCCGTCCGGGTCTTCCACGCCGAGGATCAGCATGTGCTCGGCCAGCCACCCTTCGGACTTGCCCAGGTAGCTGCCGATGCGCAGCGAGAGGCACTTCTTGCCCAGCAGCGCGTTGCCGCCGTAGCCCGAGCCGAAGGACCAGATCGTGTTGTCCTGGGGGAAGTGGCAGATGTAGCGGCGGTCGGGGTTCACGTCGCCGGTGCAGTGCAGGCCGCGGTTGAAGTTGTCGCCTTCGCCCAGCATCTCGAGCGCGGCTTTGCCCATGCGGGTCATGATCTGCATGTTCAAGACGACGTAGACCGAGTCGGTGACCTCGATGCCGATCTTGGAGTGCTCGCTGCCCAGCGGCCCCATCACGTAGGGGATCACGTACATCGTGCGGCCCTTCATCGAGCCTTCGAAGAGGCCGCGCAGCTTGGTGTACGCGGCGTCAGGCGCCATCCAGTTGTTGGTGGGGCCGGCGTCTTCCTTCTTCGGCGTGCAGATGAAGGTGAGGTGCTCGACGCGGGCGACGTCATTCGGGTTGCTGCGGTGCAGGTAGCTGCCCGGGTGCTTCTCCTGGTTGAGCGGAATCAGGATGCCCTTGCTGACCGCGAACTCGGTGAGCCGCTTTCGCTCTTCCTCGCTGCCGTCGCAGAAGACGACCGAATCGGGCTGGCACATCGTGACCATCTCGTCGACCCAACCGAGGAGGTGTTTGTTGCTGGTGAGGGGAGTGCTGGTAGCCATGGGCACTTGCTCGCATGGGCTCTGGAGCCTTTCAAGAGGCCTGTGCTTCTGGGGTGTGTCAGTAGCACTTGTAAGAGGCCCCCCGGGTGTTGCACCTTCGACACGCATGTCACTTGCCCTTTCACAGCTGTGTCTGGACTGCGGCTTGTGTTGCGACGGCACCCTGTTTCGCTACGTGGCGATCAATGGTTCCGAGCGGGAGGAGCTGGTGCGCCTGGGCATCGGAGTTGGCGAGAATCGCAAGGGCGAGGTGATGTGGCTGCCCTGCGGCAAGCTCGCGGGGAAGTGCTGCACCATCTACGAGGCGCGCCCGGGCGGGTGCCGGCGGTTCGTCTGCGCGCTGGGCAAACGGCTCGAGGCCAAAGAGGTCTCGCTGGAAGAGGCGAAGGCCCAGGTGGTCGAGATGCAGGCGAAGATCGCGACCTTGAAGGCGTTGCTCCCTCCGAGTGACGAGCCGGTGTTGCGGCAGGCGAGGGCGCACATCGACTCGACCACTTCGCAGGTGAACGAAGCGCAGCTGAAGGCGTTCCAGGCGGTGGAAGATCAGCGCTACGCCGTCTTCATGCCGCCCCCGGCCTGAACCAATGCGCTCCCGCTCCCGCAACCGCTCTCCCTCTCCCCGAGGGGGAGAGGGTCGGGGAGAGGGCTTACCGAAGCTCCGGATCGTACGGATGACCCAGCGCGGCGGGAGCCACATTCTTCGCGCCTTGAAGGGAGAGCACGAGCAAGGTGAGCGCGTAAGGAAGCGCAAGCAGCACGCCCTTGGGCACCACCTCCAGCAGCTCCGGAGCCGAAGACGAGAGCCCCACGCGCAGCGCATTCCCAAACGCAAAGAACGCGGCCGCGCCCGCTGCGCCGAGCGGAGTCCACCTCCCGAACACCATGGCCGCCACCGCCATGAAGCCCAGGCCCGAGGGCATGTGGTGCTCGAAGCGGTCGAGCGTCGAAGTCGAGAGCACCGCCCCGCCCAGCCCCGCGAGCGCACCCGACATCAACACCGCACCAAACCGCAGCGGGGCCACGCGAACGCCCATCGCCGCGACCGCCTGAGGCTTCTCGCCCACTGCGCGCAATCGCAGGCCCCACGCAGTCCGGTAGAGGGCGAAGTGCACGATGAACGGCAGCACGAGCGCCAGCCACGTGAGCGGTGAGCGGCCGAACACCAACGGCAGCTGCGTGATGGACGGCGTCGACGAGGGAGAGCTGAAGACCGCCTCGAGCAGGAAGGTGCCGAGCGCGAGCATGACCAGGTTGAGCGCCATGCCCGAGACGACCTGATCACTGCGCCAGCGAATGCACAGCAGCCCGTGAATCGCCGCCACCGACGCACCCGCGCCCATGCCCACCAGCACGCCCAGCGGAGTGGGCATCGCCAACGACGCCACCGCCGCCGCGAAAGCGCCCGCGCGCATCATGCCTTCCACGCCGACGTTCACCACGCCTCCACGTTCCGACAGCGTGGCGCCCAACGCTGCGAACACGAGCGCGGGCGCTGCGTCGAGGGCGGAAGAGAGGATCTCGAGGATCACGCGGGCTTCCGGGGTGAGAGGCGATCGATCAACTTGTCCCAGAGCATGCGCGCCGCCACCAAGAGCAACGCGAGGCCCTGGATCAACTCAGGGAAGCTCTTGTGCACGCCGAACAACTGCATGCGGGTGCCGCCGGCGCGCAGGCCGCCGAAGAGGGTGGAGATGGCGAGCACCCCGAGCGGGTGGCCTTGCCCGATGAGCGACATGGCGATGCCGTCGAAGCCCCACGGTGCTCCGAGCGATGCGGGGTATTTGAGCTCGGTGCCGAGGATGAGCACCGCGCCGCCCAGCCCTGCGAAGGCGCCGGAGAGCAGCATCGCTTCGATGAAGCCGCGTTCGACGTCGATGCCTGAAGCGCGCGCGGCGTCCTGGCTGAGGCCGATGGCCTTCCACTCGAAGCCGCGGGTGAAACGGGTGAGGAAGACCCAGGTGAGCACCGCGGCGATCAACGCGAGCACGATGCCGAAGTTGAGGCGCGAGAGGTCTCCCAGCAAGCGGGGGAGCTCGGCGCTGGCGTGGATCTGATCAGTGCCCGACGCCGAGTTGTCGCCGCTGGTGGTGGCGCGCAGGGGGCCGGTGACCAGCCAGTTGTCGACCAGGCTCACCGCGACCCAGTTGAGCATGATGGTGCTGATCACCTCGTGCACCCCGCGCTTGAGTTTGAGAATCGCGGGGCCCAGGGCGTAGAGCGCACCGGCTGCTGCGGCGGCGAGCAGGCAGAGCGGAAGATGAAGCAGCGCGGGCAGCTCGACCTTCGCGCCCACCACCGCGGCGGCCAGGGCGCCGACCACCAGCTGGCCCTGCGCTCCGATGTTGAAGAGCCCGACGCGGAAGGCGACGGTGACGGAGAGGCCGGTGAAGGTGAGAATGGCGGCTTTGGTCGCGGCTTCCCCGAGCGGGCGGAGCAGGGTGGTGGAGGCGCCGGTCTCGAGGAACTTCGGCCAATCACCGAACGCGCCCCACCACATGGCCATGAAGGCATCGACCGCGGTGCCGAAGTCGCGCGTGAGCCCGGCCGCGATGAAGCAGATCAGGATCGCGCTGATCACCGAGAGAATACTGGGGAGCGCCTTACGCACTCAGGTCTCCCTCGCCCTGCGAAGCGGGGAGAGGGTCGGGGTGAGGGGCCGATCCAACCCCCAACATGCACCGGCCAATCAACCGCTCATCAAACTCAGCTCTCCCAAACTCGCCACTGACCCGCCCGCCGCACAGAACGACAATCCGATCCGAAAGCTCCATCACCTCATCGAGGTCGAGCGAGACGAGCAACACCGCACATCCACGAGTCCGCTGATCCCGCAACTGCTCCCGCACCGCCGCGACCGCGGCGATGTCGAGGCCTCGCGTCGGCTGCACCACCACCAACAACTTCGGAGCCGCGTCGAGCTCGCGCCCGACCACCAGCTTCTGCTGATTGCCGCCGCTCAGCCCACCCGCACGGATCTTCGGATCACGCGGCCGCACGTCGTTGGCCTCGAGCAACGCCGTGGTGCACGCGCGGCGTTTGTCGAAGTCGATCAACGGGCCCTTCGCGAACGGCGCGCGGGTCTGCCGGCCGAGCGAGACGTTCTCTTCGACCGACAAGTCACTGATGATCGCGCGTCGCAGTCGATCTTCTGGAATGTGCGCCACGCCTTGCTCTCGGGCAGTTCGAGGGTTCCAGCTGCGCAGCGTGTTGCCTGAATACGTGAAGGTTCCACCGCTCCACTCGCGCAGGCCCGTGAGCACTTCGGCGAGTTCGCGTTGGCCGTTGCCGTCGACTCCGGCGATGCCCAGGATTTCTCCTTCGCGGATTGAAAGGGAGATCTCGTGCAGGCCCTTCGCGGTGAGCTTTTCGAGGGTGGCCAGTGGTGGCCCCTCACCCTGACCCTCTCCCCGCTCGCGGGGCGAGGGGACTTCGGTCCCGACCATCAGGCCTGCGAGCTGTTCTGGGCTGGTCTCGGCGGGCGTGGTCTCTGCGACCTTCTTTCCTCGGCGCATCACGGCGATGCGGGTCGAGAAGGAGAGCACCTCGCGCAGCTTGTGGCTGATCAGCACCACGGCCAGGCCTTCATCACTCAGGTGGCGCGTCACGGCGAAGAGCTCGTCGGCTTCTTGCGGCGTGAGCACCGCGGTCGGCTCATCGAGGATCAACGTCTTCACGCCCCGATGCAGCGCCTTGACGATCTCCACCTTCTGCTGGCTGCCCACCGACAACTCCTGCACCACCGCGCTCACGTCGAGCTGAAACCCGAACCGCGTGCAGGTGGCCGCGACCTCTTTCTCGGCGCGCGCGCGATCGAGCCTTCCCCACGAGGTCGGCTCGCGGCCGAGCACCACGTTCTCCGTCACGGTCAGCGTGGGCACGAGCGTGAAGTGCTGGTGCACCATGCCCACGCCACGTGCGAGCGCCTCAGCCGGTGTCTTCACCTTCACGGCCTGCCCGTCGAAACACACCTCGCCGGCATCGGGTTGGTAGAGCCCGTACAACACGTTCATCAGCGACGACTTACCCGCGCCGTTCTCGCCGATGAGGGCCAGGCGCTCACCCGGCCGCACCTCGAGCGACACGTCTTCCAGCGCCGGAACACCGCCGAAACGTTTGGTGATGTGTCGGAGCTCGATCACCTCTCACGAACCCTACCTGAGGAAATCGGACCTCGACCTGAGAACTGCAGTGCACACCAGCGCTGGCCCACGGCCGCACCATTCGCGGCCGAACTTGCACCCAAGTGGTCGATCTTCCGTGAGCGCCCCGATGGCCCGCCCCGTGCTCAGTGAGCGCGCGGGAGGCGTCACCATGCGGAATCTCATCTTCGGAGCTGCAGTCCTTGCGCTTGCGGGAACTGCCACGCAACTCCCGGCCTCCGCCGTCGAGACCACCGCCCGCCAGGTCACCGTGCAGACCTGCGTGCGGGTCGAGGGCAACGAGCTCGGCGCGCTCCCGCTCGAGATCGAAGTCGGCGGTCAGACCGTGCGCTTCTCGGAGTGGACCACCGCCGACGCGCTGGCGACCGACGTGGTGGGCTTCGCCACGCAGCTGCCCGCAGACGTCACCTTCACAGTGCAGGCCGGCGAGCGCACCTTCGAGGGCAGCTCGCCGCGTTGGCTCCACCCATTGGGCGTCTCTGGCCCGCGGGTTCAGCCCATCGACTCGGTGACCTTCTGCACGCAGCCGCGCCGGGCCACGCTCGCTCAGCGCTGACGCACGAAGTAGCGCACCTTCGCGGGCTGCAGCGCCGTGCCCATGTTCACGTAACCGGCGGGCTGAGGCAGCTTGCACGACTCCTCCATGGCCACCCAGCCGAGGCGGTCGTCGTTCGCTTTGGCCAGCCACTCGGCGTGCGTCACTGGCTCGTACGGCTCGAGCGCCGGCCACACGTAGTTCGAAGGCGGCAGGGGTTCAGCGAGGGTGGCGATCGAGTAGATGCCCGTTCGCCAGTGCTCGGTGCAACCCACGTAGAGAATATGGGTGCCGGGCTCTGCGGGCGGTGCCGCAGCGGGCAGTTCGCCCAGGTGGAGCGTGCGCACCACCTGCTGCTGCACGGTCGAGTGAGCCAGCGCCATCAACAGCGCCTCGCCACTGATGCTGTCGGCCTGCTCGACGTCACCGCTCCAGATGAGATGCGTGACCCCCATCTGGCGCAGGTGACGCCACACCTCGGCCACGGAACCCCAGCGGCCGTAGTTGATCCCGAACTGCAGCCCCGAGCAGTCGGTCACCGTCTGGCGCGGAAGACCCAGATGCGTTTCGACGCCGTGCACCAACGGCTTGGCGCCGGGCGGGAGCGCAGCGCCGATCTCCGCCCACATCTTGAGTCGAAAGCCGCCGGGCCCGCGTTTCGCGATGAAGTCGGCTCCGTTCTCCACCGGCGAAGAGTGCCGCCAGATGCGATGCGTCTGCCGAAACGGTACGTCGGCGTAGGCCGAGAGCAGCAGCGCCGTCAGCCCCACCACCGCGATTCTCGAAGGCAGCCCGAGCTCCCATAACGAGAGCGCCGTCGCCGCCATGCCCGCGGCCATCAGCGGCGTGAGCACCGTGAGGTAGCGCATGTGGTGCTGGTGCGTGTTGAACCACACCATGATGCCCACGTTGATCAGCACCGCGAGCAGCAGCAGCCGGCGGCGGTCGGGAAGAAAGGGCAACACCGCCAACGAGAGCAGATAGCCGGAGCCCATCACCGGCTGATCACCCATCATGTCCTTCCAGCCGTAGAGCTTGCTCTGGTAGTCGACGAGCGCCATCAGCGTCGACTCGATGCGGTACGAAGGGCTGCTGATCGACGCGGTGAAGACGTTGGAGAGCGCGTAGTACGCCTGATACGCGGCGGCGTCAGGGTTCCAGGGCGTGCTGGGAAAGAGCCACGACGCGGCTGGGTACACCGGGTTGTGGTACCAGACCCAGTTGCGCAGCCAGTACGGCACCGTCACCAATAGCGAGACACCCGCGGCCACCATCAAGCCGCTGAGCACGAACGACGACGACGGTACCGCCGCACGCCTTCGGCGCAGCAACGCGTCGATCAGCATCATCGGAATGAGCGGCACCAGCAGATACAGGCTCGAGTACTTCGCGCTCAGACCCGCGAGCTGCAGCCCGACCAACGCCCACGAGGCCGCATCGTCCCGCTCGCGTGCCTGGAGCCAGGCGAGCACCGAAGCAGCTGCCCAGAGCGCGACGATGTGATCCGCGCCGCCCATCAGTCCGGTGTCGTAGACGAAGACCGAGGGAAAGAAGAAGAGCGCCACCCACGCCACTCGGGTGGCCCGCCGCTGCTGCGAGGGCACGAGCGCGCGCACCAGCGCAGGGAGGTAGGCGACCGTTCCCACGTACACGGCGAACTCGAGATGCAGCGCGAGAACGACCCGATCTTCGATGGCCACGCCCGGCGCCAGAAAGGCCCACGTGTAGAGCCAGCTGGTGGCCGAAGGAAGCGACAGCAGCATGTCCCCTTCGGGCGTGGGGAGAATCGCCCGGGCCAGCCCGTTCCGTTCGGCGGCGCGCAGGTGGTACCACATGGAATCGAAGTTCACGTTGTCGGGCGCGATCACCTGCAGCAGCAACAGCCCCAGGCACACGCCTCCGAACAAGAGGGCCACCACCTCGACCGCCGAGAACGCGGGTTGTCGCTGCCACTGCGCGCGGCTCTCCACCACGGCGTCCCGCAGCGAGGGCAGCCCCACCAGTGTCATGCCCAGGGGGAGCAACCAGAAGAAGGGGTACTCCAACCAGCCCAGCCACCCGAACAGCCCGATGGCCGCGGCGAAGACGATGGTTCCCGAGCTGAAGGCCAACGCCCACGTGCCATCACGCGGTGCGCGCGAGGCCTTTCGCACCACGAGCTGCCCGAACGAGAGCGCAGCGAGCACGTAGGTGCCCAGCATCCACCAGGTGAGCCACAAGCGTGGCCCCAGGCCCGTGCTCCACTTGTCGAAGAGCACTTTCTCCATCGGGAGCGCAAACGTCGCCACCCGGTAGCCCGCGAAAGCGAGCACGAGCAGACAGATGACCCCCACCACGTGACGCCGCAAGTTCACGGGTGCACCTGCACCGCCTCGAGATGCAGCGTCGAGAGCCGAGCCACCTTGAGCCTGAAGTACCGCGCGGTCTGCGGCGGAAAGGTGGCCAGCCAGGTGCTGAACACGTCGTCGCGGCGCGCCACTTCGCGGAAGGCCTTGCCGTCGTCACTGACCTCGACCACCAAAGGCACGGCGAGGGGCATCGCCATGTCCTGTCGATTGACGATGGTGGCGCTGCTGAACGTGGTGGGCGCACCCAGGTCGATCTGAAACCAGGGCGACTGCTCGGCCTGCGTGTGGAAGGCGATGCGGGTGGGGAAGCCGCCACACTCGTTCTTGTCGGGGTGGCAGTCGGCCCACTTGGAGGACAGGGTGAAGGGTTTGCCTTCGGCGAGGTCGACGGGCTGGTTCCGCCGCAGCAGCAGCCGGCCGGTCACCGAGGCGAAGATGCAGACGGCGATAAGAAAAGAGCCGAGCGCAAGTTGCCGACGTCGCACCAGGACCTGCTCTTCTCGAACATCGGTCTCCAGGGTCTCCAGCGCGCGCCGGTGCGCTTCACGCGCCACCGACAGAAACGGCGCCACTTCACCGGGTGGCACGTCATCGAGCCCGCGCTCCATCAGCTGGTTCAGCCAGAGCCGGCCTTCGCCGGTATCGGCCAGCGCGGTCGAAGGCAGGGCCTGCGTGGCCACCCTCACCGCTTCGCGCCGGAGCGCGGCGAGGGCGGAGGGCTCGGGCAGGGGCGACGACGAGGCCTCCAGCAACACGCCCGCATCCCACAGCGCGCGCACGGCCAGCCGAACCCGGCGGTGCAGACTGTCTTCGGCGGCGACGCGTGCCCGGGCGTCAGCGATGGACTGCTTCAAGACTTTCATGACGCTTCGACACTCCTCGTCGGAAAAGTGGGACTCACTTGAAGGCGGCGAGGTCGGTGGGGTTCGACGGCACCTTGATCTCACCGGCCACGATCTTCGTGCGCAGCGCTTCGACCTTCGAGAGCAGCTCTTCTTTTCCGGGCAGCTCCACGCGCACCGGGGCGTAGCTGACGCCGCCTTCTTGGAGGCCCATCACCTGATCGCCCGCGGTGAACTTGCCGTCTTTCAAGTCACTGGCCGCCTGCCACACCGCGAGGTCGACCCGTTTGATCATCGAGGTGAGCATCGCTTCGGGCGCCAGGTGCGACTGATCGGAGTCGACGCCGATCGCGTACACCGCCTTGCCCGCGGCGCGCGCTTCCTTGATGGCCTGGATGGCGCCGTTCCCGTCACTGCCGGCCGCGTGGAAGATCACCTCGCAGCCCTTGGAGATCAAATCCTGCGCGGCCTGCTTGCCCGCGCCCACGTTGTCGAAGGTGCCGGTGTACTGCACCAACACGGTCGCGTTCGGGTTGGTGGTCTTCACGCCGGCGCGAAAGCCCGCTTCGAACTTCTTGATGAGGGGGATCTCCATGCCGCCGACGAAGCCGACCTTTTCCTTCGCCACCAGGCCCGCGAGCGCGCCCACCAGGAAGCTGCCTTCTTCTTCCTTGAAGACCACGGTGCGCACGTTGGGCAGCGCGAGCGGGTTGCCCTTCGCGTCGAGTACGGGTGAGTCGATCAGCAGGAACTTGCTGCCCGGGTTCTGCTTCGCCACCGTCTCCACCGCGTTCTCCAGCATGAAGCCGGTGCCCACGGTGAGGTCGGCGCCCTGATCGACGAGCAGCTGGAGGTTGGGCTGGTAGTCCTCCTGTGCTTTCGACTGCACCACGATGGGCTTGATGCCCAGCGGGGTGATGCGGGCCTGGAGATCCGCCGGCAAGCTCGCCTTGCGATCGGCTTCAGGCAGCGTTGTGTATTTACCGTCGACGGATTTCTGATTGGCTGCCCACGCTTCGAGCCCGCGCAACGCCGAGTCGTTGAAGGACTGATCGCCCCGGCCTCCGATGTCTGTCACCAGACCCACGGTCAGGCCTTTGGGCGGTTTGGGCGCTTCGGGGGTGGCCGTGTCCTTCTTGCAGGAGGACAGCGCGAGCGCGGCGACGAGCAGCAGGCGGAGCGTCATGGGGGCGCACCATGCCTCAAGATGTGAAGCGGGCAAGCACGCTTCACGGCGAACGAGTCAGGCGTCGTCGCCCTCGGGATCGTCACCGAGCAGCTCATCGACCGAGAACTCCAGGGCGTCGAAGGGCTCAGGCTTGAGGCGTTGGCCGCGATGCGCGCTCTGAACCAGTGCGTAGGCAAGGTCCGTGCGGCGGAAGATCTCCAGACTTCCTTCGAGCGGATCCACCAACCAGTAGTGCGGGACGCCGGCGGCGAAGTAGGTCTGCAACTTCTCCACCCGGTCGGTCTTGGCGTTGCTCGGCGAGAGGATCTCGCAGACCCAGTCGGGTCGCGTCAGGACAGGTCTTCCGCTGGGCTTTTCCTTCAGGCGATCGCGTCGAAAGCTGCAGACATCAGGGCGGAAAATCTCGCTGCCGAACTGAACGTCGAACTCGATGAAGAACCACCATCCCCCAGGCCAACGGCCGCCGGGCTTGCGGTTGAACTTGTCACCCAGTCGGCGACCGATGGCCCCTTGGGCAGATGAGTGTTCAGCGCTGGTCACCTTCCGGACGGCAATTCCGCGGATGAGCTCAATGCGCTCGTCCTGTGCGAGGAACTGCTGAACCGTCATCGCGCGCATGGCCCGCAATCTACACCCTCAAGAAGTAGCCGGCTCGCTCGGTGGCGCGTAGTTTGCCGGCCATGTCTCCTTACGAACTCATCAAGGCCAAGCGCGACGGCAAGGTCCTCGACTCCGCTCACATTCGCGCGTTCCTCGACGCCTATACGAAGGGCGAGGTCACCGACTACCAGATGAGCGCCATGTGCATGGCCGTGTTCTTCCGCGGGCTCAACGCGGTCGAACTCGGGGCGTGGACGCGCGCGATGCTGGAGAGCGGCGAGGTGTTGGATCTCTCGGAGACCAAAGGCATCAAGGTCGACAAACACTCCACCGGCGGCGTGGGCGACAAGGTCTCGTTGTCACTCGCGCCCCTGGCGGCGGCGTGTGGAGTGCCGGTGCCGATGATCTCCGGCCGTGGCCTGGGCCACACCGGCGGCACGCTCGACAAGCTGGAGTCCATCCCCGGGTTCAAGGTGAACCTGTCGGTGGCGGATTACCGGCGCCTGGTGAAGGACGTCGGGTGTTGCCTCATCGGGCAGACCGCGACGCTCGCTCCGGCCGACAAGAAGCTCTACGCGCTGCGCGACGTGACCGCGACGGTCGACTGCATCCCGTTGATCGCCTCGTCGATCATGTCGAAGAAGCTGGCCGAGGGCATCGATGCGCTGGTGCTCGACGTGAAGGTGGGCAGCGGCGCCTTCATGAAGACCATCGAAGACGCACGCACCCTGGCGACCACGATGATCGGCATCGGCGGCGAGATGGGGAAGAAGGTCGTCGCGCTGCTGACCGACATGGATCAGCCGCTGGGCCGCGCGGTGGGCAATTCGCTCGAGGTGATCGAAGCGGTCGAGATGCTGCGGCGCAAGGCTCCGGCGGACTACACCGAGATCACCCTCGCGCTCACGTCCGAGATGCTGGTGCTCGGCGGCAAGGCGAAGGACGACGCCGGCGCGCGAAAGTTGTTGTTCGAGGCGATGGAGTCGGGCGCGGCAGAGAAGAAGTTCTGCGAGATCGTCTCGGCGCAGGGCGGCGATCCCGATGCGATTACCGATCTGTCGAAGCTGCCTCGCGCTCGCACGCAGGTGATCGTGAAGGCCCCGAAAGACGGCGTGGTGACCGCGATCGCTTCAGAGGCGATCGGGCTCGCGGCGATGTTGCTGGGGGCAGGGCGCGCGAAGTCGAGCGACGTGATCGACCCTGCCGTGGGGTTCATGCTCGAGAAGAAGGTCGGTGATTCGGTGAAGGCGGGTGAGGCGTTGATCACCATGCACGTGAACGACGACGCGCGCGTGAAGGAGGTCACCGAGCGGGTGATCGCCGCGTACAGCATCGGCACCACGGCCCCGGCGAAACGGCCGCTCGTGCTCGAGCGAATCGGTTGAAGAGCGGTCCCCTCTCCCCTCGGGAGAGGTCAGGGTGAGGGCCGAACAGAATCAGCGCGCCTCACCAGCCGTTCCTTTCTGGCTCGTGTTCTGTGCAGGCCCCATGGTCGTGAGGCCGCGTCGACCGATGGGTGGCCTGCGACCTTGATGGTGACGCGGCGCTGCACGCGGCCTCCCCAGCGGGGCTGGGTGCGGAGCAGATTGAGTGTCGTTTCCATGGTTTGTCGCCTTCTTCAGGGCGGCCGAAGTGGCCCGGCACTCAGTCGACCAACGGCCCTGAGCCAGATCGACACGGTTTCGAAGAAAGCGACGGGTAGGGAGAACTTTCCCGGGGGACCCAAGTCGCGTAGGGGCTCTGCATGGAGAACCCCGCTGCCCCTGCCGTCACCTTCGAGTCCTTCGGCCTCCGCCCCGAAGTGATCACCGCCCTCAAGGGCCTCGGCTACGAGGAGCCCACCCCGATTCAGCGCGAGACCATCCCCGCCCTGATTGCCGGGCGTGACGTGCTCGGTCAGGCCGCGACGGGCACCGGCAAGACGGCCGCCTTCGCGTTGCCGATGATGCAGCTGCTCGATCCCAAAGATCGGCGCCCGTTCGAGGCGCAGGCGCTGGTGCTGGTGCCGACGCGTGAGCTGGCCATGCAGGTCGCCGAGGCCGTGCAGAAGTACGGCGCGAGCATCGGCATCACCGCGCTCGCCGTGTACGGCGGCCAAGAGATCTTCAACCAGGTGCGCCCGCTCAAACGCGGCGTCGACGTGGTGGTGGCCACTCCGGGCCGCGCGTTGGATCACATCGCCCGGAAGACCTTGCAGCTCTCGAAGGTGAAGTTCGTGGTGCTCGACGAAGCCGACGAGATGCTCGACATGGGCTTCGAAGACGACCTCAAGTCGATCTTGAACGAGCTGCCGGCCGCGCGTCAGACCGCGTTGTTCTCGGCCACGCTGCCTTCCCGCATCTCGAAGATCGCCGAGAAGCACCTGAAGGATCCGGTGCGGGTGAGCATTCAGGCGCGCTCCACCGATGCGGGCACGCTGCCCAACATCCGCCAGGCGGCGTACGTGGTGCAGCGCAAGCTCAAGGAAGCGGCGCTCATGCGCGTGCTCGAGTGGGAGAGCCCGCAGAGCGCGATCATCTTCTGCCGCACCCGCAACGAGGTCGAAGAGCTCTCGCACGTGCTGATGCGCTCGGGCTACTCGCCCGCGGCGTTGCACGGCGGCCTGACCCAGGAGCAGCGTGACGGCGTGCTCAAGCGCTTCAAGGAAGGCGCGGTGCGCGTGCTGGTCGCGACCGACGTCGCCGCGCGTGGTCTGCACGTCGACTCGTTGAGCCACGTGATCAACTTCGATCTCCCCACCTCGCCCGAGGTCTACGTGCACCGCATCGGCCGCACGGGCCGCGCAGGTAAAGACGGTGTGGCGCTCTCGTTCCTCGACCCGCGCGAGATGCGGCTGCTCGGCAACGTGGAGCGGCAGATCAAGAAGAAGATGACCATGCTGCAGGTCCCCACGCGCGCGCAGTTGGATGGCAAGCGTTCGGAGAACCTGGCGGCCAAGGTGATCGCTGCGATGGCGGAGCCCGCTTCGGCCGACTTCATGATCCTCGCCAACCGCGCCGCAGAAGGTTCGACCATGGAGGCCGTGGCGGCCGCCGCGATGTCGCTGCTGCAGGCCCAGCTCTTCCCGCCGCATGAGAGCGACGCGGTGGACTTCAAGAGCAGCGCGGATCGGGGCCCTTCGCGTTCGGATCGCATGACCGGGCCTGGCTCGCGCCCGGAGCGCACCGATCGTCCGGAGCGCAGCTCTGATCGCGGCGAACGTTCTGATCGCGGCGAGCGCCCGTCGGGTCCTCGCGTGGGCATGACCGCGTTGACGCTCAGCCTGGGTTCTCACGCCGGCGTTCGCCCGCAGGATCTCGTCGGCGCCATCGCCAACGAAGCGAACCTGCCGTCCAAGCAGATCTCCGGCATCCGTGTCGACGAGTACACCTCGCGCGTGGAAGTGCCGACCGAAGCGGTCGAGCGCGTGATTCAGGCGATGCACGCGACCAAGGTCCGTGGCCGCAAGGTGCGCGTGGAGTTGGAAGGTGCCGCTCGTGCAGGGGCTCCTGCCGCCGCTGCTGCCGCTGCTGCACCTCCTGCGCGTGCGCCGCGGGCCTCGACACCTCGCCGCGAAGAACCGGCCAAGCAGGAAGAGGCCGCGCCGATCGAGGCGCCGCGTTCGGCTCCTCGCGCGCCCCGGGTCTCCGCGCCTCGGGTCTCCGCGCCTCGCGCAAAGAAGGAAGAGGCTGCTCCGGTCGCGGCCGCTCCGGCTGCAGCAGAGGCTGCGCCGCGTTTTGGTGGCGACAAGCCCCGGTTCGGTGGTGACAAGCCGCGCTTCGGTGACAAGCCGAAGTTTGGTGGTGACAAGGCGAAGCCTGCCTACGGCGACAAGCCGAAGTTCGGCGACAAGCCCGCCTACGGTGACAAGCCCGCCTACGGCGACAAGCCGAAGTTCGGCGACAAGCCTCGCTACGGTGACAAGCCGAAGTTCGGCGATAAGCCCGCTTACGGTGCCAAGCCGAAGTTCGGCGACAAGCCCGCTTACGGTGACAAGCCGAAGTTCGGCGACAAGCCCGCCTACGGTGACAAGCCGAAGTTCGGCGACAAGCCCGCCTACGGCGCCAAGCCGAAGTTCGGGAGCAACAGCGACAAGCCCTCGCGTTTCGGCGGCGGTGCTCGTCCTGCGCGCCCCGGCCGCATGGAGCCCAAGAAGCGCTGAAGCGCTCACACCGCTGCTGAGCACTGAGAGTCAGGGCAGCTCAGCGCCTCCGTCCCATGCGGGATGACTGCCCCGTCCTTCCCACCGCTCGATGACTCTGCCGCGATGGCAGTGTTCGCAGACCTGCTCTGCGGGCAGGGCGACCCGCGTGGTGAGTTGGTGCAGCTCCAACTGGCGCGCGAGCAGAAGCCGCACGATGCGAGGTTGGCGCGCGCGGAGGCGGCGCATCTGGCCCGGCATGATCGCGCGCTCCTGGGGGGACTGCGTACGGCCACCACCTTGTGTGAGCTCACGTGGCGTCGCGGCTTCATCGTGGAAGCAAAGCTGCGCAGCTTCGCGCAAGACCTGGCCGAGCCGCGCACGGGCCTTCAGCCCGAGCCCAGGCGGTCGCGGCTGCCTCGGCTGGTGCGTGAGTTGCTCACGCTCGAGTCGACGCGGCGGCTGTCGATGCTCACGGTGCAGCTGCCGTATTCCACCTTCGCGCGGGCGCAGCTGTCGGCTTGCGTGGATGAGGTGGTGAGTGCTCAGCCTGATTCGCTGCGCGTGCTCAGCGTTCATGTGCTCGAGCAGCGCTACGACGATTGGTACTCGAACGATTGGAGCGTCGCGGCCACTGTCGATGAGCAGGTGGGCGAGGTGTTCGTTTCCGTCGACGCGGGGCTGGCGGGGGTGGTGTTGCGCCGCTTCTGACTGGGAGCTCTTAGTTGGCGACGGTGACCTTCCGCACGCCCTTCTTTTCCAGCCACTTCGCCACGCGCTCGCGCAGGTCCCCCTGCAGCACCAACGCGTCTTCTTCCAGCACCCCACCGCAGCCCATCGCCGACTTGAGCTCCTTGAGCCACACCTCGCGCTGCGCGGGCGGCAGCTCCAGATGTTCGACGATGGTGACCTCTTTGCCCCGCCGGCCCGCACGCTCGAGGCGCACCACGCCGCGCGCCGGGCCCTTCTGCACCTTCGATTCCTTCACCGCGGGCGCTTTGCCTTCAGGCAGCCCACTGCGCAGGCCACCCAGCGCACCGAACGGGTTGTTGAACGGCTTCTTCTCGTCACTCACCACTCACTCCCTGGGCGGCGGAGGCAGCTTGAGCAAGAGCGGCGAATCGGGATTGCCGCCCGACATGGCCATCCCCATCAGGAAGATGGGCGAAGGCGGAGCGACCTTGCCGTTGAGCAGCACCAGCGGCGTGCCTTCGATCGCGTACTTTTTCGCATACGCGATGTCTTCCGCCAGCCGCGCGGCCGTCTCGGGCGAGCGCATGCACGCGTTGAGCTCGTTCTCGTCGACGCCGTACCGCTTGGCGATCGACAACATCATTCCCTGATCGAGCTTGGCCTGGTTCTCGAACAGCTCACTGCGCATGGCGAAGAACTTCGGGTTCTTCTCGGTGCAGATCTGCAGCCGCGCGCCATAGCAGCGCACGCCGTTGTTCGCAGAGCCGGTGATGTCCGGGTTGCACTCCTTGTCGAGCGGGTAGTACCGCGGCTCGAGCGAGAGGTTCTGCGCGGGGGCGAGCGACTCGATCTCGTGGAACAACGCGACGAACTGCGCGCAGTGGCCGCACAGAATGTCGGTGAACTCGACCACCTTCATCGGCGCGTCGGGGTTGCCCTTGAGCGCGTGCACCGGGAACATCGAGACGTCTTGCGGCTGGCTGTTCTTCCACTGCTCGCGGGCCCAGCTCGCGGTGAGCTTCTCGCGCTCGGGCATGCTGTCGACGATCGCCCCGAAGTCCCTCGGGTCGTGCGCATCGACCACTGGAACGACCGGCGCGGTGGAGGTTGGGGTCTTCGAGCCCGGGTAGAGCAGGCCCAGGTACACCGGCACCGCCAGCACCATGGCCCAGCCCGCGCCCGGCAGCAGATCGCTCGAAGGCGGGATGACCGGGCCGCCGATGAGCTTGAGCGCTGCGATGGCGAAGCCGAAGGTCAGCGCGTAGGTGCCCAGGCACGTCAGGCACACGGCCTTCGCCTGGATCGACGCGGTGATGAAGGTGACGCAGGAGAGCAGGCCCAGCAGCGCCCACACCTTGAGCGCGCCCGAGAACGTGCTGCCGTCACCCGTCGCGCGGCTGCGCTGGATGAACATGAAGCTCAACGTGAACGCGACGGCGCCCCACACCACGCCCAGGCCCGCCACGGGAATGCCGATGAACTCGTGGATGCGGTGCGAGAACGGCGAGTCCCACACGGCGGCGCAGTTGACCGTCGCGTTGATGGAGCAGGCCGGCGTATGCCCTGCGCGCAGCTCGATCAGCTCGAGCCACTGGTAGATGGCCAACGCCACCAGGCCGCCGGAGGTCGCCAGCAAGGTCCCGATCGTGAATCCGGAAAGGGGGGGCGGTGTGGATGGCTTGGACACGGCTGGGGCTTATATAGCGGTGTCTCCCGGGGTGCTCATGTCTGTCGTCGAAGCGGTGGGGTCGGAATATCAGGCAGCAAACAACGGTTGTGCCGTGTTCGACGGGTCTGATCGCGAGCAGCTGCGCATCACCGGCCCCGAGGCGGCCAGCTTTCTCCAGGGCATGGTGACCAACGACGTCGAGGCGCTCCCGGTGGGTGGCAGCTGCTACGCCGCGATGCTCACGGTGAAGGGCTCGATGGTGGGCGACGCGCGGATTCTGAAGCGCGAGAACGAGCTGGTCATCGATACCGGGCCGGGCCGCGGCGCCACCGTCAAGGCGTTCCTCGAGAAGTATTTGATCAGCGAAGACTGCGAGCTGCACGACGCGCCGGAGCTGGCGGTGATTGGCCTGGTCGGCCCGAAGTCGCAGGAGCTGGCGGCGAAGATCCCGGCCGACGCGCGGGTGGGTGAGCTGGTGTCGATGCTCGGTGGCGTGGACGTGGTGGTCAAGCGCGAGCAGCTGGCCGCGGTGCTGGCGGCGTTCGGGGAGCTGCCCCGGTTGTCGGCTTCGACGCTCGAGGTGCTGCGGGTCGAGAAGAACGTTCCTTTGTTCGGCGTCGACATGACCGAGGTGACCATTCCCCTCGAGGCCAACCTCGACCACGCCATCAACTACAAGAAGGGGTGTTACATCGGCCAGGAGGTCATCGCCCGCGCCACCTACCGCGGCCAGATGAACAAGAAGCTGGTGCAGTTGTTGGTCGGTGAAGCGGTGCCGGAGCGGAAGACCGAGCTCAAGCAGGGCGAGCGCAAGGTGGGGTGGATCACCAGCGTGGTGAAGAGCCCGAAGCATGGGCAGCACCTGGCGCTCGGGTATGTGCACCGGGATTTTCTGGCGGCGGGGACCACGTTTGAGATGGCTGGGGCAACAGCGTCGATCCCCTCACCCTGACCCTCTCCCGACGGGAGAGGGGAGCTCGATTCGTTAGATCGAGCCCAACCAGGCTGCGAACTCGGGCGTGGATGCGATTTTGCGGATTCGGTTCGCCAGCTGCGATCGAGCCACTTCGCGCGCGACCTCGAGCAGTCCGATCTCCTGCAGCACCTCTTGCAGCGGGCGCTTGGCATCGCGTTCGCCCAGCAGCTCCACGAAATGCTTCAGCTGCGCTTCAGAAGCCGGTGACGCGAGCCAGCGCTTGAGCCCCGCGCGCAAAATCTCCGCGCCACCGGCGACGTCGAGGTTGGCCAACTCGCGGGCGAGTTGAGGGCCCGTCAGCTCGAGCGCACCATCGAAGAAGGCGGTGCGCAGCTCAGCCGACTCCGCCGCCCGTCTGGGGTCCGACACGGCATCGGCGATCTGACCGAAGACGCCCGCAAGCGCCGAGTCGACGAACTCCACCGCACGCTTCTCCAGCTGCCGCTCGACCTCGTCGCTCACCGCGCCGACCAACGACCCCAGGCCGCCACTTCTCGCCTTCACCCGGTCGCCCACCATGCTGGCCAACGAACCCAACCCGCGCGCCATGCCTGCGACCGGGGCACTCGCGCGCCGCCCGAACTCGAGCACCGCGTCGAGGAGCAGCTGGCGCACCAGCTCGCGGGTCGGCGGCCGGTCGATGATGGTGAGCACCAGGCGGCGATCCGGGCTGAACGGGCGGCCCATCATTTCCCTCAGCGCATGGCGCACGTCGGACGCCATCACGTCTTTGAGAGGGCGGCGTTCGGTCTGCAGGCGATGGGCGAGCGTCTCCACCACGCTGTTGAGCACCTTCACCGCGGTCTCCGACTCGAGCCACGCACCGAGCGCCTTGCGGGCGGCGGCGGTCACCACCTCGGCCGGCATCAGCTCTCCCACAGGGGTGGCGAGCAGCGACTCGACCGCCAAGGCGGAGAGAGAATCGGCGGCTTCGGACTGCAGCTTCGAGATCAACGTCTGGGCATCCACGGAGCTGCAAGTACCACCGTCTTCCATTAAGTGCCTCTCCATGAACTCCGAGCAGCGCTTCGTGTGGTGCGACCTGGAAATGACCGGCCTCGACACCGCCACCAACGTCATCATCGAAATGGGCATCATCATCACCGGTCCCGACTTGAAGCCCATCGCCGAGTGGGAGACCGCGGTCTGGCAGCCCACCGACGCGCTGGAGCGCATGGAGCCCTTCGTGAAGGAGATGCACACGAAGAACGGCCTGCTCGAGCGCGTGAAGAAGTCCGACATCTCGCTGCGCATCGCCGAGAAGGAAGCGACCAAGCTGCTCCTGCAGCACTGCGATTACGGCGAAGGCATTCTGTGCGGCAACTCGATCCACACCGATCGCTCGTTCATCGCCAGGTACATGCCCGGCTTCGATCGCGCGCTGCACTACCGGATGGTCGATGTCTCCAGCCTGAAGATCATCACCAAGGCCTGGTACCCCAACGCCCCGGGCCGCTCGAAGGTCGACGCGTCGCACACCGTGTTGTCCGACCTGCGTGCGTCGATTGGTGAGCTCGCGTTCTACCAGCAGACCTTCTTCAAGAAGGCCAGCGAGGTCTGAAGAGGAATCCCGTGCGCCGAACGCTGCTCATCGGTGACGTGCACGGGTGCAACGACGAGCTCGGCGCTCTGCTGAAGGTCGCCGGGTGGACCCCCGAAGACAGGCTCGTGCTGGTGGGCGACCTGGTCGCCAAGGGGCCTGACTCTGCGGGCGTGGTGCAGCGCGCGCGGGAGCTCGGTGCGCTGGCGGTGCTCGGCAATCACGACGCCCACCTGCTCGACGTGAAGGCGGGGCTCTCGAAGAAGGCGCACCACTCGAAGGTGGCGGCCACCCTGCGGGCGGATGATTGGCGCTACCTCGATCAACTGCCGCTCTGGCTCGACCTGCCCGAGCTCAACGCCCTGGTGGTGCACGCCGGGCTCATTCCCACGGTCGAGCTGGAGCGGCAGCCCAAACACGTGCTGCTCAACATGCGCTCCCTCGACGCAGAAGGTCAGGCCTCGATGCGAGTCGATGGCGGCGTGCCCTGGGCGACCCGCTGGCCCGGGCCCCGCCACGTGGTGTTCGGTCACGACGCGATGCGCGGCTTGCAGCGCGAGGCGCACGCCACCGGGCTCGATTCGGGTTGTGTGTACGGCCGCGAGCTGACCGGGTTGTGGTTGCCGGAACATCGGCTGGTCTCGGTGAAGGCGCACCGCGTGTGGCAGCCCATCGATTCCGGGTAGAAGGCGCTCATGAGCACCGCACTCGTTCCGTACTTCGAAGGGCCGCTGCAGCAGATGCGCGAGTTGGAGCGTCAGTTGTTGGCGCAGGACATCGAGGTCGAGCTCGCCAAGCCGCCGCCCAAGGCGTGTTGCGCGGGCGGGTGCGGGTGCGGCTCGAAGCTGCAGCTGATGGTGCATGAAGAAGACGTGCCTCGCGTCGCGAAGCTGATGCAGGCCGAGTGGCTGGCGGCCGTCGAGCGTGAAGGCACGGGCGGCCTGGTCTCGTTGGGAACGCCGGTCGCAGAAGGTGCTGAGCCGCCGTGCCCGGCCTGCGGGTTCGTGGGTCCGCTGCAGAGCGGCGCGTGCGGCGATTGCGGTCTGCAGCTGGAGTAGGCTTTTCGCCCATGGGCCACGAGCGCGTCGAGTTCGAGCAGGTCGCCGACGGGCTTCTCAAGGGCGCGATGGAGGCGCTCTCCGACCCACCCCTGGTCGAGAAGCTGCGCCTGGCCGGGCTCGACCTGAACCGGAAGTTGGCCCCGGCGTATCCCGCGGTGGAGTTCTACCGGTGGATGGTGATCGCGGCCCGCCACAGGTACCCGCAGCTGAGCGAAGCCGAGGCCTGCCGCGAAGTGGGCCGGCTCGCGGTGATTCGCGGAATGACCTCGACCTTGCTGGGCAGCGCTGCGCTCCATGCGATGAAGATGCTGGGTGTGCGTCGATCGCTCAAGCGCATCGGCAGCTCCCTCAAGCACGGGAACAACTACATCGATGCGAAGGTCGCTGAGCTGGGGCCCACCTCGATGGAGATTCAGCTCGGCCCGCTGGTGGGGCCGCCGAGCTATTACGAAGGCGTGCTCGAAGAAGGCTCGCGGATCCTCGGTGGCAAAGAAGTTCAGGTGACGCGCGTGCGCAGCGAAGGTGAGCACGTGGCCTGGCAGGTGGACTGGAAGGAGTAGCCGTCACTCCGTCTTGCGCACCTTCGGGGTGAAGGCGTCGAGCATGATCCGGGTCATGGCGGGGAAGTGCCGGCCCAGCGCGTTCATGAACGGATAGATGATTCGCGGCTGCTTCTCCTCCACCGCATCGGCCACCAGGCGCGCGAGCACCGTGGCTTCACCTGCGGGGGCAAGCAGGCGCGCCACCCAGCTCTCTTCGTACGCAGCGCGGCCCGCGGTCTCCATCGGCGTCTTCACCGGCCCCGGGTACACCGTCACCACGTGCACGCCGTACGGCTTCAACTCCGCGCGCAGTCCTTCGGAAGCCGCGGCCAGCCCGCCCTTCGCCGCGTTGTAGAAGCTCATGCCCGGCGTCGGCGCGATGGCCGCCATCGAGGAGATGTCGACGAGGGTGCCCTTGCCGCGCGCCATCATTCGCTTCGCCATGAAGTGCGAGAGCCGCAGCGGCGCGAGCAGGTCGATCTGAATCAGCCGCGCGCCTTCTTCGAACGGCGTGTCGACGAATGAGCGGACGATCTGCACGCCGGCGTTGTTGATGAGCACATCCACCGGGCCATTCTTCGCCTCGGCGGCATCGACCCAGGTGGTCACCTGCTCGGGGTCGCTCAGGTCAGCCGTGACGATGTGCGCCTTGCCATCACCGGCTTCTGCGAGCTTCTCCAGCAGGTCGCGACGCCGCGCGACGAGCGTGACGTGCGCGTTCCTCGAAAAATACTCGCGGGCGATGGCTTCGCCGATGCCGCTCGATGCTCCCGTGATGACGACGTGCATGCGGCTGACCTAGCTCAAGCTCCCTCTCCCTGCGAAGCGGGGAGAGGGTTGGGGTGAGGGGCCTTCGAAGCGCCGGAGGCGGCCCCTCACCCGGTCCTGCGGACCGACCTCTCCCCGCTGCGCAGGGCGAGGTTGATCACTTCTTCTTCATCGCAGGCGCGGTCTTCTTCGCCGGCAGCTCAACGGGCTTCACGGCCTCTTCAGTCTTCGCAGGCTCGGCCGCAGCAGCCGTGGCGGCCGGCGCACCAATGGCGTCCTTCTTCTCCTCCTTCTTCACCACTTCAGTCTTCGCGGGCGCCGCGGCGGGGGCCGCAGCAACCGCCTTCGCGGCAGGAGCGGCAGCCGGGGCAGCAGCGACCGGGGCTTCACCGGCAAACGCGCACAAGGACAACGACGCCACGGTGGCCATCACGAGCTTCTTCATGTGGTGCTCCAGGGGATTGCTGCCATGAGCGGCAGCGGGCCTCAGGACGGGCCCGCCACACCGCCATTCACGCCGTCAGAACAATTTCGTGCGCAGCGCCTTGGCCCGGGCCTGAACGTCGGAGTCGAGGTTCGTCATCTCCTGCGTCTTGAGGCGCTGCTGCATCGAGCGGGGCGCCTTCTCGCGACTGAGCCGGCCGTCTTCCGCCAGCAGCTCCAGCCGCGCGAGCGCCTTGTCGACGATGCGATCTTTCGGATGATCGAGCAGCGAATCGAGGAAGAACGGGTCGTCGATGAGGTCGTACTTCTCGATGAACTCGGTCACCAGCTGCGCCCACGCCTTGCGATCGGGCGCCTCGGTGATGCGCTGGAGCGCGGCCTTGTGCTCCTTCTTCTTGCCCTCGGGATCGAAGGTCGCCGCCAGGCCTTCCGGCAACGCGCCGCCGGTGAAGAGCGAGTCAGCCGCCTTCTTGTACTTCTCGTAGCTGGCGCTGCGTTCGATGCGCTGCTGCTTGGGGTCGTCCTGGCGCGAGTGGTACTTCGACTTGCCGCGCGCCGCGTCGAGCTCGCGGAACGACTTGTTCCGCTTCCCCGTAAATCCACTGCTGTCGTCGTCTTTGGGCATCGCTGTCGCTCCAAGAGAAAAGGCTCAGGCCGCGCCAGTACGAGGGGCCATGAGGGCTCTACAGTCGTTCACCCGGGGGCGCTCAGTCAAGCTTGTCCGGCTGACTTCCACATCGCCACAGAAGCGCGCGCCACCACGTCGAGCACCAACGCGGCCTCTTGCTCGGGCATCGGCTGCGCCTCGTCAGAGGTGGCCTCGAACAGGCTCTCTTCAATCCATTCAGCGAGGGCCCTGGGTAACGTCTCGAGACTCGCCGTCTTCGGAAGGTGCTCGTCGTAGAGCGTCTTCACCTCACGGCCGCCCAGCTCGAGCATGGCGAAGACTTCACCGACGAGGTGCCGCGCGAGCGCAAACCCCGCGTCCTCCAGGCCCGAACCATCCAACCAGGAGACCAGGGTGTCCTGCCGGTTCTCGAAGGCGTGTTCGAAGCGCTGCCGCTCCTTGGGGAAGTCGTCGAAGTAGCGCCACGCGGCCTCGATGAAGTGATCGTCGGGTTCGCCGGTGCCGAACGCTTCGGGCTTCTGCGCCTTCTCGCGTTTGACCTTCACGCTCTTCGCGCCGAGGTCCAACTTCGCGCCGCTGGCCACCAGCTCGTAGAGGCCCAGCAGGTTGCTGAAGAGCTGCGCCGCTTCGTCGGGTGAGCTGAAGCGCGGCTCGTCTTCCCACAAGGCCTGGATCACCACCGGCGCGGGCACGTTCTGCTTCACCGCCTGCTTGAAGGCTTCGGCCACGTCATCCACGTCGGCCAGCGAGCCCGATTGGCTCAGCAGCTTCTGCAGCACTTCTTGCCCTTCGAACGAACGGTCGATGGGCTCTTCATCCCGGCTCATGCGCGCCTCCAGATCTTCCAGACTTTGTTGAGAATCAGCATCAGCAGAAACAACAGCAGCGTGACCAGCCCGGCCCGGCCGCGTTCTGCGGTGAGCTGACTGCGCGCAAACGCCTCCCACATCAACAGGAGCGTCGCGCCCATGCCCCAGCCCACCAGCGGGTTCACCTCGCGCTGAATCGCCCGCACCCAGGCGAAGTGGCCCTTCAGCGAAGGCAGGCCTTTGGGCAACCACCTCGGCACGCCCGAAGCCCACGCGTCGTACTGCGTGGTGAACGTGCGGCGCAGCAGCGCTTCTTCCGCGCGAATGATGAGCACGTGGCTCACCAGGAAATACGTCAGGCCCAACGCCCACGCCCAGGGTTCGTGCGCGATGGCCAGCAGCCCCACGGTGATGAAGCCGTTGCCCAGGTACAACGGGTGGCGAACCACCGCGTAGGGGCCTTCGGTGTTCAGCGCGTGGGAGTGCAGCTGCCGCGACTGCGAGCTGGTCCCTGCCGGTACATACCCGACCGTGACGAAGCGGATGGCCGCCCCCAGAAGGCACAGACCCAACCCCACCAGATTGAGGGCCCCGTCGACGTCCGCCCCCCCCGGTCCGGGGCGCACGTGGGAGCGCCAGGACAGGGACATCCCGAGGAAAATCACGGGCAAGGGCGCGAAGCTCCGGATGCGGAAAAAGACGGCTCCCGCCATGTCCAAAGCGCGCTGCACGCGGGGCCCTGTACCGCTGAATGCCGGCCCTGTCAGGTGACACTGAAGGGGTAATGGAGCTCTCGCTTTACAGTTGGCAGAGCACGGGGCTACAGCGCGCGCCAGTGACCACCTCTGCCTCCCGCGCTGATGTCGTCGAGCGGGCCCGCGGCGGGGACGTCACCGCTTTCCGCGAGCTGTATGCGCTCCATCACCGGCAGGTGACCCGTCAGCTGACCTTCCTGGTGCCCCGCTCAGACCTGGAAGACGTGCTGCAAGACGTGTTCATCGAGGTCTTCAAGAGCATCCGGCGTTTCGAAGGCAAGAGCGCCTTCACCACCTGGCTGTACCGGCTCACCGTGCACGTGGCGATGAAGGCGCGGCGCAAACACACCCGCAGCCGCCTGGACATCGTGGAAGAGGTGCCCGACCAGGCCGATGACCGGCCCACGCCCGACGCGGTTTCGCTTTCCGCTGAACGCCAGGAGCGGGTCGAGGTGCTGCTCGAGAAGCTCTCGCCCAAGAAGCGCGCGGTGCTGGTGATGCACGACCTGCAAGGCGTGGAGGCGCAGAAGATCGCCGAGGTGCTCGACACCAACATCCTCACCGTGCGCACCCGCTTGTTCTACGCGCGCCGGGAGCTCGAGGCGCTGGCGAAGGACGACCCCGCGTTGTGTGATTTCTTCACGGGTGGCGAATCATGAAGCACCTCGATCCTGAAGTGCTCGAGAGCGCCGCGCGCGAGACGCCCGCTGGTGAAACGGCGGCTCACCTGACCGAGTGCGCCGAGTGCCGGGGGCACCTGCGTCGTGCGCAGGGCCGTCAACGAATGCTCGCCGGCATGAAGCCCTACACGCTCTCCGACATGGCCTTTCGCCGGGTCGAAGCGCGCCTCAATGAGGCGGTGGCGGCAGGTGAGCTTTCGCCTTCTCCGTGGCGGTGGTTGTGGTGGGCGGGGGGGGCGCTGGCCGCGGCGGTGCTGGCCTTCGTGGTGGTCTCGGCAGATCCCGCGTCTCCGGGCGTGGTGAAGCTTCCGCAGCAGCAGGTGGCGACGGCCGCGGCTCCGTTTCATCCGCTGACCGTGCTGCGCGCCGATGCCACGGCGCAGCTGCGACGCGGTGAGGCCGACTGGCGCGCGCTGGTGCCCGGTGACGTGGCGCGCTCGGGTGATGCGTTGTCGGCGGCGTCGTTGATCCTCGCGCCCGAAGGTGACGTGGCCTGGGCCCTGGCGGTCGAAGGTTCACTCTCGCTGGGCGGCGCGGCTTCGCTCACCCTGGGGGCCGGTGCGGTGATCGCCCAGGTAGGCAGCCCCATCGAAGTGCTGGCGTCGTCGCGCCGGGTGATCGCCTCGAACGCGCTCTTTTCGGTCTCGCGGGCTGGCGCTGAAGTGGTGCTCGCGGTGGCCGAAGGTGAAGTGCAGGTCGTCGACTCGCTCACCGGCGAACGCCGCTCGGTGAAAGCCCCGCGGTCGGTGCGGTGGAGTGACGGCTCTTCGCTCGCAGAAGGCCGCGATGAAGTGGTGAGCGCTTTGAAGGCACCGGCTGTTCCGGGCCGTCCGTGGGCGCGCTTCGACGCGAGCGCGCTGCTCCCGGGTACGGTGGTGTCGCTCGATGGGGTTCAACTCGGCGCTGCGCCCTTCATCGAGGTGGTGACCGCGGGCCGTCGCCGCCTGGGCCTCACCCCGCCGGGGGGCGCGCTGACCGAGTCGTGGGCCGAGCTCATCGGGGGGCAGCCCTTCGCCGCGAAGCTCGAGACGCCGGTGGTCGAGAACGAAGGCCCGGATCCCGACGCCGAGGCGCTCGCCCGCGTGTTGTCGGCCATCAAGACCCAGCGCCCCAAGCTGTCGGCCTGCTACGAGAAGTGGCTCAAGGCGAACCCCTCGGCGCAGGGTGAAGTGGTGCTCGAGCTGGTGGTCTCCGCGCAGGGCAGGGTGAAGAAGGCGCGCGTCGAGAGCGGCACCATCAGCGCCGCGTCGTCGGAGTGCCTGGTGACCACCGCGAAGTCGCTGGTGTTGCCGTCGTTGGGTGTCGAAGCGACGTTGCAGGTGCCGTTGTTGCTCCGTCAGCCGGGCCGCTGAGCCTCAGGGCAAGAACGCGTACTTCAAGAAGACGAAGCCGCCGGGTTGAGTCTGCTCACCGCGAAACAGCACGGCCGCGCTCAACGACACCTCATGGCTGAGCGTCTCGCCGAGGCGCACCGAAGCGAGCGTCGCGGTCGGGCCGAAGTGAAAGCGCGCAAAGAAAGAGTCGAACCCGTTGGGAAGCAGTTCGAACTCGAGCGAGGCGCTGGCCTCGATGCCCAGGCCGATGGCGAATCGCTCCGTCACGTGAAGCCGGCACTCGGCCGTGACGCCCGCCCAGAGAACCGGGCCCAGCTCGCTGGCACCTCCGCGCAACGGGAGGCCCAGGCGCACGCTGAAGCGACCCAGCGGGAAGTGCACCATCGGGCCTGCTTCTACGGCCACCCACCCGCGCAGGGGGTACAGCTCGGGGACGCCGGTGAGCACCGCGGTGGACAGCCCCAGCTTCACCCGGTTGGGAGGGGCTGGCGCCTGGTGACCGCGTTCGGACTCGGGAGTCGAGGAGAGCAGCGCCGTGACCAGCAGGAAGACCATCGGCTCGCAGCATTGATCAGATCGTTGCAAATGAACGGTGTAGAAACCCGGTCCCGTGAGCAAGGCACCGAAGCGACCGGCAGGCATTCCCGGCAAGGCGTGGTGGGACGCAAACGACAACGAGTGGGTCTTCGGGCCTCTCGTTGACGGTAAGAAACACGGTGACTTCACCTACTGGCGGCCCGACGGCACCAGGTGCAACGAGTGCCACCTGGTGATGGACGTGGCCCACGGCCCGTTCAAGCGGTTCCACGAGAACGGTGAAGTGAGCCAGGAGGGCGCGTTCGAAGAGGGCGCGCTCCACGGCACGCGGCGCTGGTTCGCCACCGACGGCGAGACCACCGAGGTCACCCGGCCCAACGGCGTGCACGAGTCGGTGTGGATGAGCGAGATGGACTACGTGCAGGGGCGGGTGGTCGGCATCCGCCACTTCAATCGGGATGGTGAACGGGTGCTGCCCACCAACGGCAACCGGTACCCGCTCAAGCCGGAAGGCGTCGACTCCGGCGCGGAATACGTGGAGCCCCAGGACGAATGGCACCTCGGCGCGGCCGACGGAGAGACGCAGCACAAGACCGGCCCGTGGCGCATCTGGTCGCGTGAAGGCCAGCTCCAGGAAGAGGCGGTCTACGTGGACGACGAACGCCACGGCGCGGCGACGCTCTTCGTGACGGGGGCGAGCCCCTTCATCGATGCCCGTATCGCGTACGAGCGCGGCGAATTCCGCGAAGGCCGCCGCACCGGTGCGTGGACGCTCTGCGATGCGAAGGGCGCTCCGGTGGGGCAGTGCGATTACGGCGACACGCGCTCACTCGAAGGCGGGCCGCTGGCTGCGTTCTCGAACGACGTCAGCGTGGACTACGCCGCCATGGCGCAGCAGCTGGAGATCGAAGGCAAGGTGATCGAAGCGTTGATCACCTGGGCGCGCGTGGCGGGGCTCCAACGAGACACCTCGGGCTTCAACACCCTGCTGGCGCGCGTCTCGCGGCCGCTGCAAGAAGAGCTCGCGCTCACCCTCGCCCAGGAAGCGGATCGCCCCACCAACTGGCTCGGCTACGAGCTGGTGGAAGGTGCGCACCCCGCGCTGTTGCTCAACAAGCTCGCCATCGCGCTCGACCAGGTCTTTCAGAGCCGGGCCGCGCTCGACTTCACCAACGCGGCGATGCTGCTGGCGCCCGATCGCAGCGAGTTCCTCTTCACGCGTGCGCTCATCTTGATGAGCCTGGGGCTGCACGCGCAGGCCGAACGCGACGCCAACGAGCTCGCCGCCGAGTCACCGGATCGCGCGGAGTTCCTGCTGGTGTACTTGAAGGGTGTCTTCCCTTCGTACGCGTTCGGGCCTGCGCTCGAGACGCCGGAGACCAGCTTCGAAGACGTGCCCGAGAAGCCCGAACGCTCCCTCGAGGAGCTGCAGGCGCTGGTGCTCAAGTACGCCACCCGGCTTCAGCTGGTGCGCACGGCGGTGCTGGAAAAGGTGACGCCCGCCAACCCCGCGGTGCCGCCTGATCTGAGCCGGCTGCTGCCCGACGGCCCGGTGGAGCTGGAGCGCGGCCAGCACGAATGGCTCGACGATGAAGGCGAGACCCAGACCGTCGACTTCGACGAGGTGCCTGAGGTGGCGGGCGCCGATCTGCCTTCCTTGTTGCGCCTCGCCCGGGCCGACTGGAGCGCGCTGAGCTGGTTGTGCTGGGCCGCGGGCTCGAACGAAGTGGAGACACCAAAGGGCCTCGCCCCCCCGGCGGATTTCGGGAAAGCAGCGGGCATGGCGCAGCAACGGCTCTGGCGTTCGCGAGATCAACGCTCGTTCAACGGCCGCAACGCGCAGCAACACGGCGTGGCGTCGTTCGAGTGGGAAGGCACGGACATGGCGGAGATCGCGCCCCCGGTCGCCGGCATCGCCGAGCAGCAGTACGCCGAGATGCAGGCCCTCTTCTATTGGCTGGTGGATTCGAAGTTGAAGACGCCCTGGCAGGACAACCTGCGCGGGAGCTGAGGACACCTCATGAGCACCTCCATTTCCCTCGCGCCTCACCTGCAGCGCGCGCTCGACGCCATGTCGAAGGACCTCGCGCTCGAACCCCAGGCGCTGGTGAACCAGGCTGTCTTCGCGTGGCTGCGCAGCAATGGCTACGTCACCAAGGCTGTTCCGGTCATGGCCGAAGCGCCTGCTCCCGTGGTGCGCGCGATGCCGACCCCCGTGCCGGTGCTCGCACCAGAGCCGCCTGCTGTTGCTGAACTCGTGGTGCCACCGGCTGCACCTGCGGCGGCCGTCGACCTGGCTCCTACGCTCGCGCGCATGGCGGAGATCGACGCCGACCTGGAGAAGCTGACCAGACCCTGGGCGGCATGGGCGCCCGGCCCGCAGGAAGAAGAGGACGAGGAAGAAGCGGCTTCGGAGGAAGAAGACAGCGCAGAAGAAGAGCCGCCGCCCGAAGAGGTAGAACAGCAAGAAGAAGAAGAGGAGGCAGCACCCGCTGTCGCTGCCGCGCCTGCTCCGGTGGAAGAGGAAGAGAACGAGAGCACCATCGTGCTGCGCTCCGTGCCGATCGCGCTGTATCTGGAGCGTGAAGGTGAAGAGCCGATTCGGGTGACCGCCGAGCGCTTCATCATCGGCCGTGGGCCGCACTGCGATCTGGTGATCGACTCACCGCGCGTCTCGCGGGAGCACGTGGCGCTCACCCGCAAGGGCATTCTCTTCTACATCGAAGATCTGAACTCCTCGAACGGCACCTGGTTCGGCGAAGAGCGCGTCACCACGCGTGAGCTCGAGAGCGGAGACGTGATCAACCTCGGCAACGAGCCGGTGACCTTCTACCTCCGCGCCGAGTGAACTGCGCTGCGCAAGGAGAGGTCTTCTCAGGCTGCCTGCGAAGCCGAAGCCGAAGCCGCCGTCAGCACGGGCTGCGGCACCACGGCGTGAGGCTTTTGATCCTCACGCAGCGTCTTCGCGAACACCGCATGCACGAAGTCCGCGTGCTCGCCGGCGGTCTCTTCCTTCCAACCAGTCGTGTCGATGGCCGGGAGAATCTCGATCTCCAGCGTCATGGGCTTGAAGGCAAACGTGCCCTTCTCCCAATTCTTGTGCGCGCCATGAACGACCACGGGCACCACGGGGAAGCCGGTCGCGATGGCCATGTGCACGAAGCCCTTCTTGAAGGCGAGCAGGTGACCGTCCCTGCTGCGCGTGCCCTCCGGCATGATCCAGATGCCCAGGCGGTTCTTCTTCACGAAGTTCGCGGTGTCTCGCAGCTTCTCCACGGCGCGATCCTTGTTGCCGCGGTCGATCAGCAGGTGACCCGAGAGCAGCGCGAGCTGGCCGAAGAACGGCACGCGCACGACCTCTTTTTTGAGCACGCCGCAGCCGCCGTACGGGCACAGCCAGATGCCGATGAAGAGATCGAGCGTCGAGGTGTGGTTCGACACGTAGATGGCGGGCATCGACGCATCGAGGCGCTCCCGGTTGGCCACGCTCGGCGTCACGCCAGCGAACCAGGTGATCGAGCGGCCGATGACCTTGCCGTAGAAGTTGCACAGCTTCACGCGGGCGACGCGCGAGGGGAGCAACAGCACCAGCAGGACGACGATGACCGTGGAGCACAGCGCCAGCCAGGTGAAGCCGACCAGAAACCGAAGAAGTGATCCGAGGGTGCCGAACATGTCGACGCCACCCTCTCAGGCCCCTGTCACCGGTTCGTCATCTGCCTACGGCTTTTCGGTGTCCGGATAGTGGGTGTCCAGGCACTCCGCGCAGAGGGCATGGCTGAACTTCGCGTCCGAGCGCTGCTCGATGTACGTCTCCACTTTTTCCCAGATCTGCGACTGGTTGCGGATGCGCTTGCAGTGCATGCAGATGGGAATCATTCCCTGCAGTTCGCGCACGTGCTCGGCCGCCGCCTGGAGCTCCTTGACCTGACTTCCCAACGTTTGCTCCAGCCGAACGATGCGCTCACCGGTGCGCAGCCGCGCGTGCAGCTCGTCGGGATCGACCGGCTTGGAGATGAAGTCGTCAGCGCCTGCCGACAAGCCCTGCACCACGTCGCTCTTCGCGTTGCGGGCGGTGACCAGCAGCATGTACGTGTACCCACTGCGCGTGCTCTCGCGCATGCGGCGGCAGACATCAGGGCCGTCGAGGCCGGGCATGTTCCAATCGAGCACCACCAACGAAGGCGCGTCGGGCGACTGCAGCAGGTTCCACGCGACCAGGCCGTCGGCCACCGAGATGACCTCGAAGCCGAAGCGCGTCATCTGCGCCTCGAGCAACCGTCGCGTGACGGTCTCATCCTCTGCCAGGAGCACCCTCATGCGAGGCGCCATTTTGGTTGCGGGCAGAGCCATGGTCGTCATGCTTAGCAAGTGGTGAACCACTCGCTTCGCCAGTTGGGCAGCAGCTGAGCAGGTCTTCGCGCATCTTGTCTCGGGGCATCGTTCATTCGGGCAGTTACAGGCGGAACGGCAGGTGAAGTGACGGATCGGCCATGTTCTGCGAGCCCTGCCGTCGCGAGAGACCCTTCGGTCAATTTTGTGTGCTGTGCGGTTCTGCGCTGATCGAACGCGCAACACCCTTGATCGAGGCGGATCTGGATCGGGTGCGATGGCTGCTCGACGAGGTGTCGGTGTGGGACGAGAGCCTCGCTCCCGTTTCCGCCCGAAGGTCCATCGCGGAGTACTACCGGCGCCAGGAGCTCACGCTGGCCAGATCCCTGTCGCCGGATCAGCCCGTACCCCCGGCTCAAGAAACACCCAGCCCCGTCGAAATGACTCATCACCCCCTCACTCTGAAGGAGGATCGGGATGCTCGCGAAGTCGCAGTTGAACCGCCGTCACCGCTGATCCCGCTGGTGAGGCCTGAACCACCGCCGCCCCAACCGCCGCCTGAGCCCTCCCGCTGGCAGCTCACCTGGAAGCCGCTCCTCCACGAGAGCCTCGGCTGGTTCGTCGGCGCCTTCCTCATTCTCTCCGGCGCGCTCTACCTCGTAGCCGACGCCTGGGACGGCATGAGCACCGGCGTGCGCGCGCTGACCGTCTTCGGCATGGTGGAGGTCTGGGCCATCGGCTTCGCGCTCTGGGCCGCCGCGCTCTCGCGCAAGGAGACCACCCGTCCGGCGTCGATGGTCCTGCGTCGCATCGGCGCACTCGTCGCACCTCTGGCGGTGCTCGCGCTCGACATCCACTCACCGCTCAGTTGGCTCGCGTTGGCCGGTGGTGCTGCGTTGGCAGGCCGGCTCGCCTGGAGCGCCGCACGAGATCTCGAAGAGCCCGATGCGCCGCTGCTCGCTGCGTCCGTTGCGCTGGCCACCTTCGGCCTGGGGCTGACCCCGGCGCTGCCTGCTGCCGGCGGCTGGTTGATCCTCGTGCCCACGGTGTTGGCTGGCTTCGCCTTCCGCCGTGGTCCGCGCTCCACCCCGGCACGCACCGCCGTCACGCTGTTGTCTTTCCTGCTGCCGGTGGCCGTGTTGGCCGCGCGTCAGTTGATCTCCGTGCCGCACTCCGAGAGTGCGCTCGCCGCGGTGTGGGTCGCCAGCGCCGGCCTCGCCTCTGCCGCTCTGTGGCTGCGTGACGAGAAGAACAGCGGCCCGCTCACCACCGTCGCGATGTCGATCTTCTTCGTCGCCTTCGCGGGGTCCTTCATCGCCATCGCGCCGGCGTGCGTGCTGATCGCCGTGCTGGGCGTGTGGACCACCGTTCGCCTTTCCAAAGAGCGGGCGCGCTCCCCGCGCAACGCCTGGTGGCTGGCCGGCACCTACGCCTTCGCGTACCTCGCGTGGCAGCGCGTCGATCAACTCGTCCCCGCCCTCGTGTGGACCTGGTGGGATCAGCTCAAGCTGCTGCTCGGCTACGCCGCTGCGCCGATGCCGGCTTCGTACGCGTCGGTCTACCAGGCGCTCTTCGTGGCGGTGGGCACGCTCATCGCAGGTTGGAAGTGGCATCGTGCTCCGAAGTCGGAGCGCAGCCTCTCGGCGCACATCTGGTTGCGCTGTTCGGCCGTGGCCGGATCCGCCGCGGGTGCGCTGGCGATGATCAGCGTGACCTCCGATGCCCGCCCCGCGTTGGTGGCGTTGCCGCTGCTGCTCTTGCCTCTGCTCGCCGTCGGCTTCATCTCACGCCGCGCCGACGCCATGGCCGCGGGCAGCGTGCTCGCGCTCTTCCTGGCCTTCGCGGCCGGCCTCACGTTCGCGCCGGGGTGGCCCGCGGCGGTGATCGCGATGGCGCTCGCGCTGGGCGCGCATGGCCTGCCTGTCCTCCGGGAGACGCGCGTGCTGCGCCGCTGGCTCTCCGGTGCGGCCCTCGCGTCGGGCGGAGTGGCCTTCATCCTCGCCGGCCCGTTGATCGGCCCGGTCGCGCTGTTCACCCTGGTGCTCGCCTCGGTGGCCTGCGTGCTCGCGGCCCGGGCGATTCACCGGCAGGTGCAGATGTTCGCCTGGTTCTCCGCGCTCGTTCCGCTCACCGCCCTTCACTCGCCCGCGGCGATGGCGCTGGCGGCGTTGGTGGGCGCGGGGCTGCTCTTCGCGCGAGGCCGTCGTTGGCGCACCACCATTCCCGCGTTGGCGACGATGGTGGTCTTCGCCCCGGCGTGGACACTCGCTGACGCCTCGCCGCTCGACCTGAAGGCCGTCATCACCCTCGCTGTCGCCGGTCTGTTGGCCGCGCTCCCGCTGCGCCGCTGGTGGTGGGTGGCTGCGCTCGCCGGGGGCACCCTGAGCGCCCTGCTGGTTCCTTCGCTCAGCCTGGTGCTCCCGGCGGGGTGGATCTGGCTCAGCTCGGCCGGGGTGCTGGGCCTGCTGTCGGTGTTCGTGGCCAGGCAGGTGCGCGGTGCGTTCGATGCGCCCGCGCTGGTCGCGCTGGTGGTGGCCATCGCGCCGGGCCTGGGTCTGTGGCCGGCGTGGAGCCACACCATGAGCCTGCTGTGTGCCGGCGTGCTCACGGCGATCGCTTCGCTGCACGCGGTGCGAAAGGGCCGCACGTGGCAGGGCTCGTTGTCGGCGTCGCTCGGCGTGGTGGCCGCGTTGGCCTCCGCTCAGCTGTCGGATCATTCGTTGCTCGCCATCGCCGCCGTGCTGTTGGTCGCCACGCCTGCGCTGCTCGCCTGGCTCACCGTGCCCGCGGCCGCCCTGGTGTTGAGCCTCGCGTGGAGCAGCACGCCGTACGCGTTGCTGGCCATCGCCGCGGTCACCGCGTTCCTCGCCCTCCTCGAGGAAAACGACTGGGCGTGGCGCAACCTCCTCAATCAATCCACCCTCACGCTGGGCGCCAGCCTGACCTCGGCGGCCGCGTTGATGGCCGCGTTGCTCCACGGCGCGAGCGTTCCCCTCTCCCTCGCAGCGGCGTTGCTCCCGGTGGTGTGGGCGCGCGCGACCCGGCGTGCCGAGCCGCTCGCGTTGGGCGTGGCGTTCGCTGCGGTGGCGGGCCCGTGGTGGCTCGCGCTGGTGATCGCGCTGCTGGCGGGCCGGCTGCTCCCGCTCGCGTCGGTTCGCCGGGTGCTCGGGTTGCCCACGCTCGAGGCCGCTCCCGAGCGGCTGGTGCTCGAGCAGCTCGCGCTCTTCCTCGTCGCTGCATCCGTCGCCTGCCTCTCGGTGGCCTTCGAGCCCGCGCACGCCGTGGCGTGGTTCGCCGTGCTGCTCCTGATGGGCGGCGTGCAGCCCGCGGCGCGGCTGGCCGTCGCCGTGGCGATCGCCGTGCCCTTCGAGCCGATGCGTGCGCCCGCGGTGGGCCTGTTGGTGGCGCTCGGAGCGGCAGCGCACCACGCCCCCGCGCACCTCGCGCGCCTGCTGGGCGTGAGCTCGTTGAAATACGTCGAGCCGCTCGCGTTGTTGCTGGCCATCGCGGGCGCGGCCAGCCTCACCGTCATCACCCCGATGCCAGGTTCTCCGCTCGTTTTGGTGCTCGGCCTCACGCTGCTGGGGTTCCTCACGGGTGCGCGCCTGAGCCAGGGCACCAGTCGGCGCGCCTTCGCGGCGGGTGCCTCCGCCGCGCTCGGTGGCGCGGTGGCGTTGCTCGCTCCTCAATGGATGTTGCCCGTGACGGTGGGCGTAGGCGCCGTGCTGCTGGGCGTGCCCGGGTTGATCCCGGTCGCGATCCTGGCGGCGGGGCTCGACGTGCACGCGATGGTGCAGAGCTCGGCGCCGATGTTCGCGCCGCAGATCTTCGCCGTCGCGCTCGTCGCCGCGGTCGCTGCCCTGGCCCTGCGCTCCACCCGGGTGTCGACGCAGGTCGGCGCGCTCTGGCGTTGGCTGGGCCGCGAATCGGAGACCGCACTCGCCGGGCCCTTCTTCGTGGGCGCGTTGGGTCTGGCCACCCTGCTGCTCGCACACCGCGCTCCCCACGCCCTCTGGCTCGCGCCGCTGTTGCTGGTGACGGCACGCCGTGCGGAAGCCGTGGCAGGTCTGCTGTTCTCCTCGCTCGCTGTGGCGGTCTTGCTGCCTTCGGCCGTGTCGGTGCCGCTCGTCGGCGCCGCTTCACTCGCCCTGGCCTGGGCGGGCACCGGGGCCACGCAGCTGGCCGTCGCGAACGTCTGGCGCCACGCGTCGTGGCTGCTCGCGCTGCTCGGCATCGGGCTGGCGGGCGTGCACCTCGAGTCACCGCTCATCCCGCTCGCCTGGTGCGTGGGCGCGGGAACCACCTGGCTGCTGTTGCGCGAAAAGCAGAACGCTCAGGGGTGGGCGTGGGCCGCGACCGGTGTGGCGCTTCACGTGGTGATGGCCTTCGTGGGCGTGGTGCTCTCGACCGGCGCGCCGAAGGTGCTCATCTTCCCGTGGTGGGCGGCGGCGAGCGCGGCGTTGGCGGTGCTCCGGCAGCTGCGCGGTGGGAAGAACTCGGTGCACGCGTTCGCCTGGGTCGCGCTGGGTGAGCTGACGCTGGGCATCACCTTGCTCGCTTCGGCCCAGCCGCGGGAAGCGGTGCTCTCCGTGCTGGTGGCGGGCGTGCTCGCGTTCGTCGCGTGGCGCAGAACGGTGGAAGAAGACGAGGCGCCCAGCGCGTGGTTGGGTCAGTGCGCCGTGGTGGCCGGCGCGCTGGCGGCCCGCGTGCTCGGCATGGGGGCGATGCCCGGGCTCACCGAAGCATGGGTGCTGCTGGGCGCCTCGGCGGTGTTCGCAGGGCTCGCTCAGTTCTTCGCGAGGGAGGGCAGGGAAGAAGCGGGCAAGGCGTTGCGCCAGGGCGCGATGGGGTGGCCGCTGCTCGGCGCCGTGTTGGTGCCGTGGCAGACTTGGAGCCTCGGCGCTGCCTGGCTGGTGGGCGTCTCGGTGCTCGCCGCGTGGATCGCCCGGGCAGGCGCCCGCCGCGGTGGGGCGATCGTCTCGGCGCTCTCCCTCAACGCCGCCATCGTGCTCGCCGCGTTCGGCAGCGGCTTTGCCGAGCTGCAGCTGCTGCTGATTCCGCTCGGGCTCACCTTGTTGGTGCTGGCGCGCGTCTTCGACGACGAGCTGAGCGCGGGTGCGGTGGTGAAGCTGCGCGCCTGGGGCATGGGCCTGATGTACGTGGCCGTCGCGTGGACGCCGCTGACGGTGACCTCGGTGCCCGCGCTGGTGGTGTGCGTGCTGGTCTGCCTGGGCGGCATCGCGCTCGGCACGCGCTGGCGCATTCGCAGCTACGTGGTGATGGGCACCGGCGTGTTGGTGACCACGGTGCTGGCCACCCTGGTGCGCAGCGGTCTCGCGGAGCCGCGGCTGGGCGCGGTGTTCCTCTCGCTGCTCGGCCTGGGCGTGGTGGTGGTGATGGTGATGATCAGCACCCGGCGCGAAGAGCTGCAGGCGAGGCTTGCGGCCATGCAGCGCGTGATGGCCACCTGGG
>JAUYRZ010000013.1 GCA_030695565.1 Archangium sp. | reverse complement strand
AGGAAGTGTTCAGCGATCAACGGCACGTCTTCTGCGCGTTCGCGCAAGGCGGGCAGGTGGATCGGGAAAACATTCAAGCGGTACAGCAAATCTTCGCGCAGCTTGCCGTCTTTCACGGCTTGCATGGGTGAGCGGTTGGTGGCCGCGATGATGCGCACGTCGGCCTCGACCTCGACGGTGGAGCCCACCGCCGTGAAGCGCCGCTCCTGCAACACCCGCAGCAGGCGGGCCTGCACCTGAGGGGGCGTCTCGCCGACTTCATCGAGGAACAGCGTGCCCTTCTTCGCGGCGCCGAAGAGGCCTTCCCGATCCGCCACCGCGCCGGTGAACGCGCCGCGTTTGTGCCCGAACAGGGTGCTCTCCAGCAGCTCGGCGGAGAGCCCTGCGCAATTGACCGCCACGAAAGGGCCGCTCTGCCTCGACGAGGCCGCGTGAATCGAACGCGCCACCACTTCTTTCCCGGTGCCCGATTCGCCCAGCAACAACACGGTGGTGTCGCTGGGCGCGATGAGGCCGATCATCTCGCGCACCCGCTGGAGCGCCGGGCTCATGCCCACCAGGCGCGCGTGCGCTTCGGGCAAGCCCACGATGCGCCGCAGCCCCGCGACTTCGCGCCGCAGGCGGTGGCTCTCCACCGTGTGCTTGAGCTTCTGCAGCAGATCGTGATCGTGGAACGGCTTGGTCACGAAGCCCCACGCGCCTTTGCTCATCGCCTCCACCGCGAGGTCGATGGTGCCGTGCGCGGTGAGGATGATCACCGCCACGTCGGCCGAGCGCCGGTTGATGCTGTCGAGCAGCGCGAAGCCGTCTTCGTTGCCCAGACGCAGGTCGAGCAACACCGCGTCGACGCTGTCTTGTTCGATGCGCGCCAGGCCCGAGGCCACGTCGTGCGCCGCCGACACCCGGTACCCCGCGGCTTCGATGCGAATGGTGAGCAGCTCGCACAGCTCGACGTCGTCGTCGACCAGCAGCACGTGGGCAGGCTCGAGGCCTGACTCCTCGCGCAACTGCCGGGAGGTGCCTCGGGCGGGGATGGGTGCGGTCGTCATGAAGGCGTCTCCGGCCTGGGTTGTTCATGCTCCACGGGGAGCTCGAGCCTGAAGGTGGTCAGGCCTGCCTCTCGACTGACGCCCAGCTCGCCGCCGTGGGCGCGGGCCACTTCACGGGCGAGCGACAGGCCCAGGCCGATGCCGGCGGGGCGGGCCGCTCCCTCGACGTTCGCCGCGGAGAAGGGCCGGAACAACCGGCTCTCGACCTCTGCGCTCAAGCCCGGCCCACAATCGACCACGTCGACGCGCGCCACCCGGCCGGGGCCGTTCTCGTTCACCCCGATCACCACCTTCACCTCGCTCGACTTCGGCGAGACGGAGATCGCGTTGCGGATGAGGTTGGCCACGGTGCGTTCGATGAGCGCCGAGTCGAGCCGGAGGCTGGGCGGGCGCACCTGGGTCACCACCCGAAGCTCGACGCCGCGCTCCTGGGCCACGTCGGTTTCGCTGCGCACCGCGGCCTGCACCACGCGCTCGAGATCGCAGCCGGCCTCTTTCTGCACCGGCATGCCCGAGCTCACCCGCGACATGTCGAGCAGCGCCTCCACGATGCGCACTTCCTGCTCACAGGCCTTCCACGCCAGCGACAACACGCGCGACTGCCGCTCGGACAGCTCGCCCACCGTGCCGTCGGCCAGCAGCGAGAGCGCCTGGCGCAACCGGCCCAGGGGGGAGCGCAGTTCGTGGCTCACGCTGGCGAGGAACGACTGTTTGAGGCGGTCGACCTCGAGCAGCTTCTCGCGCGTGCGCTCGAGGTGACGGCGCAGCTCTTCGATCTCCATGGGCCCGTCGACCGGGGCGATCGGCGCGAAGTTGCCTTCGCCCAACCGGGTGGCATCGGCGGCGAGGCGGGCGACCGGGGTGGCGATGCTGCGCGCCGTCCACCGCACCACCACCACCGCGGTGAGCGCCCCCAACAACGCGACCGCCAGGCCCATCGAGGTGGTGCGCCGGCCGATGGTGCGAACGGTCTGCTCCTTGGCTTCGATGTCGGTGTGCAGCTCGTGCAGGCGATCGATCCACGCGTTGGTCATCTCTTCGTCGAGGCGGGCCCGCCTTCGGTCGGTCTCGTTGAGCACCAGGAACGCGCAGGTGTTCGCCTTCAGCGCCTCGTCGGCGAAGGTGCCGTAGCCCACCGCGGCGTCTTTCAGGCGCCGGGGCGCCGCGGCGCCTGCCCCCGACACCACCGAAGAAAAGGCCTGGCGCGCCTCCAACACCCGCTGGCGAACGGTCTCCTGCGGCACGCCTTCCGAACACTCGATGCGGCCGTGACGCACCGCCAGTTCGATGTTCCACGCCGCGCGGTGCAGACCCTCTTCAGCGTCGAGCGCCGAAAACTTCTCGGTGCTGATCATCGTCATGACGTCGTGCATGCGCAGCAGGCCCTGCAACGTCACCGCGAAGAGCGCCACGAGCAGAGCCACCAGCACGCCGTGCGTCAGACTCAAGCGGGTGGCCAGGCGGGAACGAAACAGCATCGCGCGCCAAGTTACGGAGCTGCGGTGACGCCTGCCACTCACATTTCACCCGGCCCCGGGTGGTTGTCGGGAAAACCAGACAGACCCTGTCGTTCCCCAGAGACGATCCGAGCCCTCCGCAGCCGGTGTCGCTCTCGAAGGCCCCGTGGCATGCACGTTGTAGCGCTGCCCTTCATGCGCTCACTCATCAAGGGAATCGAAGAGTACGAACGGCTGTCGCGGCCCCACCTCAGCGAGCGCTTCGCGGAGCTGGCGCACGGCCAGTCCCCGCACGCTCTTTTCCTCACCTGCTCGGACAGCCGGGTGGTGCCGAGCCTGCTGGCTTCGGCGGGCCCGGGGGAACTGTTCGTGGTGCGCAACGTGGCCAACCAGGTGCCCCCGTCGACGCCCGAGGCGCCCGATGTGGGGGCCGACTCCAGCGTCTCTTCGGCGGTCTGGTACGCGCTGGAGGTGCTCAAGGTCAAAGACGTGGTGGTGTGTGGACACTCGGGCTGCGGCGGCGTGAAGGCCTTGCTGTCGGGTGCGCCGCCTTCGCCGTCGTTGGAGCGCTGGCTGGCGGCTGCCGCCCCGCTCGTCGAGCAGTGGCGCGCCACGGAGCCCACCGACGACGTGCTCCCGCCGCACGATCGCCTCTCGCAGTTCGTCACCCGCGCCCAGCTGGACAACCTGATGACGTACTCGTTCGTGCGCGAGCGTGTGCTGCGCGGCGAGGTGCGGCTGCATTCGTGGTGGTTCGACATCTCGGCCGGCGTGATGCTCGCGTGGTCGGAGGCCGCACGGGCGTTCGTGCCGGCGCTCGAAGCGCTCTCCGAGCGGGAGACGCAGGTGCGCGTGCTGGCCTCGGCTGAACACCAAGCGGGACTCTAGATTTTCTGACCGATAGGCCATCGGTTCGCCCCGACCTCTCCTCGCTTCGTCGCAAGGAGAGGGAGTTGCTCAGTACAAGACGAGCTTCTGCGCCCTGAAGAAGCAGGCGCGCGTGTCGCCGTTGCCATCCACCGCGGCGTCGATTCGCCCTGAGTCCGTCGGGCCGAGCTCGGAGCGCGCCCAGAAGCCCGGCGTGGAGAGCGGCCACACGCTCTCCAGGGTGCTCCCGTGATTGATCACGATGCGCGGTTCACCGGTGGTCGTCGCGGCGATGGCGTGTTGTGAGGTCTGCGAGGTCTCCAGATACGACATGCGCGCCGTGGTGGCGGAGAGCGGCGTGCCCAGCGCGAAGTCGAACAGCCCACTGCCCCCGAGCAAGAAGAGGCGGCTTCCACCGGCCCACGCAAAGGAGCTCGCATCGGTGAGCCCGGGCAACGGGGTGGTGTCGAGCCGGAACAACTCCACCACGCTGCCGTTCCACGACACGAGGTACGAGACGTAGCTGTTCGCGCTCGAGGTGTAGACCTGCAGCGGCATCAACAAGACGCCAGCTGCGTTGAAGGTGATGTCGCCCTTGAGCCGGCCCACGGTGTTCGTGCCCAGCGGCACGGTGATCAACGTCTGTGACCACGCGCCCGCGGCCATGCGATTGGCCACCACCACGCGCTCGTAGCTGCCGACCATCGTCTCGTAAGCCGCCGCGACCGCGCCGGTGGCGCTGAGGGCGATGCTGGGGTTGCTCGACGTGCGAGCCGGCATCGTCGCGGAGTCCACCCGCTCGCGCGTCCACCCGCTGCCGGTCTTCACGGCGAACCAGACTTGCTCGTCGCGCAGGTAGACCAGGTGCGGCACGCCCGCGCCGTCGAGCGCGAGCTGCACGGTCGGGCCGACGCGCCCGCCCAGGTTGAAGCCCAGCGTGTCGACCACCTCGCGCGTCAGCACGCCGTTGGTCCAGGTGCCGTACCAGAGCGTCGGGTGTTTCGAGGTGTACCAGGCGACATGCAGGGTGGTGCCCCGCGCCGCCAGGCCACAGGCCGCGGAGGCCCCTTCGTCCGAACCATCGGCCACCACCGGCACGCGCACGTACGCGTCGATGGTCACCGTGAGGCTGGTGCTGCTCATGGCCCCGCGGTCGTCCGTCACCGTGAGCGTCACGGTGAACGTGCCCGGCGTCGCGAACACGTGCGTCGTTTGATTGGCGCCCGTCACGTCAGGGCTGCCGTCGGAGAAGGCGAAGCGCCAGCTCGCGATGGTGCCGTCGGGATCGTTCGAGGTCGAGCCGTCGAAGGTGAGGCCCAGGGTCGCCTGGCCCGTGGTGGGCCCGGTGAGCAGCGCCACCGGCGGCAGGTTGCTGGCGCCCGGCGTGATGGTGAGGGAGATCGACGCGCTGGCGTTGCGCCCACCCGAGTCGGTTGCGCTCACCGTGATGGTGTGGGCCCCTTGCGTGAGAGATGACGTGGTGAGGCTCGCACCGGTGCCGAGCACGCCGCTGACGCTCGAGGTCCAGCGAAGAGCCATGCCGGTGAGCGCGCCGTCTTCGGGATCCGTCGCGGTCGCGGTGAACGTGAGGCTGGTGCCCGCGGCCACCTGCGTGTTGTTGGCAGGCGCGGTGATGGTGACGGTGGGCGCGGCGTTCATCGGCAACACCTGCACGGTGCGCGTGGCGGTGCCGGTGTTGCCGCCGCTGTCACGGCCCACCAGGGTGATGAGGTGGCTGCCGGCGGTGAGCGTGGTGGTGGTCACCGAAACGCCGGTGCCCAGCACGCCGTCGCGGCTGGAGCTCCACTCGAGCGCAGCGCCGGTGAGCGCGCCGTCTTCGGCGTCGGTGCCGCTGCCCGTGAAGGTCACGCTGCTGCCCTGAAAGACGGTGGTGTTGTTGGCGGGCGCCGTGATGGTGACCAGGGGCGCTGCATTGTTGGGCGTGTTGACCGAGACGGTGATCGACGCCCTGCCCGTCGCGTTCATACTGTCGGTCGCGGTGAGGGTGAGCACGTGCACGCCCTGCGTCAGCGTGGTGTTCAGGCTCAGGCCCGTGCCCAAAGCGCCGTCACGGCTGGAAGACCACGCGAGGCTCGCGCCGCCAAGCGCGCCGTCTTCCGTGTCGTTCGCGCTGCCGGTGAGCGTGACCTGGCTGCCCAGCAGCAGCGCCGCTCCATTCACAGGCGCAGAGATGGTCACCACCGGCGCGCGGTTCGTACCCGGCTGCACCACGTCGAGCTCGACGGTGGCCACCGACGAAGCGCCGGCCACGTCGGTCGCGGTGAGCACGATGCGGTGATGGCCCAGCGCTGCGTTGCTGAAGGTGAGGGTGCCGCCTGCGCCGAGCGCGCCGCCCAGGCTGGAGCTCCACGCGAGCGCACCGCCCGAGAGCATGCCGTCTTGCACATCGGTGGCGTGACCCCGCAGCTCGATGGGCATGCCTTCGTCGAACACCGCGCCGTTCGCTGGCCCGTCGATCATCACCACCGGCGGCGTGTTGGTCACCCCCTCGTCGATGACGGTGATGGAGATCTCAGCGCTCGAGGTGACGCCCGCCGAGTCGACCGCCTGCAGCTTGAGGCGATGGGGCCCGGGGATGAGCGCGCTCGAGAGAATCGGGCCCTGGCCCAGGCCTCCCTGGCGATCGCTGCCCCAGCTGATGTTGGCGAGCGGAATGACCTCGTCGGGATCGGTGACGGTGCCCTGCAAAAGAAACGGCCCCGAGCCGCGCAGCACTTCTCCATCGCTCGGAGCGTCGATGCGCACGTCGGGCGGCTGGTTGGTGGCGCTGCCACAATCACAACCGCAGAGCACAGCGCACACCGCCGCCACGCTCCAGAGCGGGCCCCTCGAAGGCGTTCTCACGCTGGGCCTCACTGGAACATGACGCGGCCGTTGGCCTGGTAGCAGATGCTCGGCACGCCCGTGGTGGGGTGCACCGCGATGGCCGACGACACGCCGCTGCTGCTGCCCAGCTGTGTCCAGGTCCAGAACGCGGCGCCGGTGCTCGACGGCGTGACCAACTCGAGGTTGCCGCCGTGGTGGTGCAGCATCACCGGCCGGCCGTTCCACGCGAGATCGCCCACGCCCGCGCCGCTGCTCTCATTGGCAGACCAGGTCCAGGTCGAGTTGCTCAGGGGAGCCGCGATGGTGAAATCGTAGAGCCCTGCCGCGGTGCGGAAGAGCGCGCGCCCGGTGCCCGCCCAGGCGGCCGAGGTGCGGGTGGTGTCCCAGCCCGACGCGATGGTGGTGTTGGTCATCAACTTCACGTCGGTGGCCGTGCCGTTCCACGAGGCGAGGTAGTCCTGATAGTTGTTGGCGAGCGAGGTGTAGACGGTCACCGGGAAGAAGGCCGTGCCCGCTGAATCGAACAGAATGTCGCCCTCGACGCGGCTGACGGTGTTCGTGCCGGTGGTGAAGTTGAGCTGGGTGGTGCTCCAGGTGTTGGCGGCGGTGCGGGTGGCGAACACCACGCGCTCGTACGAGCCAACCATCGTCATGTAGACGACTGAAGGGCGCCCGCTGGCGTTGAGACCGAAACCCAGGGCGCGGTTGGTGTCGCTCATGAGGAGCAGGCCCGCGCTGTCCACCCGTTCACGCGTCCACGCGCCGGCGCCGACCCGGGTCGCGTAATAGACCTGATTGTCACGCACGTAGAGGATGTGCGGATTGTTGGCCGAGTCGACCCGAAGCTGCGCCTGGCTGGTGGTGATGCGGCCGCCGGTGTTGAAGCCCAGGGTGTCCATCACCTCGAGCGTCCACGCCGTGCCGTTCCACTTGCCGTAATAGACGGCGGGGTGCGTGCTCGAGGTGAACGTGAGGTGCACGGCCGCGGTGGAGTCGTAAGCGAGGTCGCACGCGCCGCCCGAAATCTCGGAGACGCCGCCATCGAGCACGGGCATCGGCGTGGCCAGCAGTGCTTCACGCGCTGAACGCGACACGTGGGTGTTCTCCTGCTCCGGGGCTTCGACCAGCGAGAAGCTGAAAGGCGTCACCAGCTCCTGGCCGTCGTCGAGGGTGAGGGTGAGCGTGAGCTCTGCCTGCTCGGTCTCCGGCAGGGTCCAGCTCACCTTCGCTTCGCGCGAGCTGAGCGCACCGCCCGTGGCCGACCAGCTCACCGAGCGCACGTGGGCTGCGTCGTAGAGGGCGGTGAGCGTCTCGAGCTGGCCTTTGAGGAAGGGGCCCTGAGCGGTGCGGAGCAGACCCTTCACCGCCTGGGAAGTCGGCCCGTGGTTCTCGATGAGTGAGCCCTCGGGGGTGGTCGGGGTCGGGGCGCAAGCGGCAGCGAGAAGGCACAGCGCGGTCAGGCGATAGGTCATGGCTCGCACAAGACACCGGGTCTGGGAACCGTGTGCAAGAATTCGTGGGAAATACGCCCCGAAATCCCCCCGAGTTGTCAGGCGCCTTACCAGCGCGCGGCGTCACCTGGGAAACGAGCGGGGCCGATAACACTGCATGCCTACCCTCACGACCGTCGATCAGAGCCGCCTTGCGGCCATGAAGGCCCGCCTCGATCGCACCCAGACCCTTGGATCAGGTGATCAGGGAGCCGCCGTGCGTGCCCTGGAGAACGTGTTGTCCTCCATCGGCTTCAAGCCCGGCACCGTCGACACCGACTTCTCCACCACCACCGCCGCCGAGCTCAAGCAGTTCCAGGCCGCGGTGGGCCTGCCGGCGACCGGCGTGCTCGACACCAAGACGCTCACCCAGCTCAAGTCGGCGCTCGCGCGCGTTCGCAGCAGCCCCGAGACCGTGGCGCTGGGCACCAAGAGCACGCGCAACGCGTTGACGGAAAAGCAGCTCGCCCGGCTCGGTTACCGCGTGGGCAAGGCCGACGGCGTCGCCGATCGCTCGCTGGGCAAGGCGATTCAGGCGTTCAAGGCGGATCAGGCGAACCTCAAGGACTCGTCGTCGGCGCTGGGCACCCGGGGGCAGCAGGTGCTCGCGGCGGAATCGGCGAAGTTCAATCACGCCGTGCAGCGAAACCGTTTCGTGCTCACCCCTGAGATGAAGCGGGCGGATGGCGTGCTGGCCGAGCTGAGCAAACGGGCAAACCCGAATGGCACGGTCGGCATCGGTGAAGGCGCCGCGCGCCCGGCGATCGCGCAGCTGCAGCTCCGGCTCAAGGCGGCGGGCTTCGACCCGAAGAAGACCGACGGGATCTTCGATGAACGTACCCGCGGCGCCCTCGAGGCGTTCCAACGCAAGAGCGGCGTGACCGTCAACGGCCGCCTCGATGGCGCGACCTGGAACAAGCTCAAGAAGACCATCATCGACTCGGCCTCACCGACCGCGCCCGCGCAGACGATCAACGAGCGTTCGGGCGAAGTGAAGCGCACCGAGGCGTTGCTCAAGAAGGCCGGCTTTGCGACGGGTGAGGTCGACGGGCTCTTCACCGCGCAGACGGCGAAGGCGGTGAAGGCGCTCGAGAAGAAGACCAGGCGCACCGTCGATGGAAAGCTCAGCACCGGCGATCTCGCGGCGCTCAAGAAGCTGCTCAAGCCTTCGTTCAGCGAGCCCAGGCCCAACTACAACCGCATCGCCTTCCGCGGCGTCACGCTCAACGGCCGCACCATCGAGATGGTGAATCAGGCTGAGGCGTGGGCGAAGAAGCGCGGCGTACCCCCGGGCTGGGCGCCGTACCAGGGCAGCTTCCACTCGGGCACCGAAGCGTCTGCGGGCACTCACGATGGCGGCGGCGCGATCGACTTCAAGACCACCGCGAGCGGGAAGAGCCTGAAGCAGATCCGCGTGATGGTCGAGGCGCTGCGCCGCGCCGGTTTCGCCGCGTACCACCGCGCCGCGCCGGCCTGGAGCCCTGATCACATTCACGCCATCGCCATCGGAGATCGCGATCTCTCGTCGGGTGCGCGTTCGCAGGTCCGCGAGTACTTCGCGGGTGGTGACGCGCTCATCGGCAGCGCGCCTGATCCGCACGCCGCGATGGGTCGCCCGATCCCCGAGTGGGCCATGAAGTTCCGCTGACCTCTCTCCCTCTCCCGGCGATGGGGGGTGAGGGGCGGGGTGTGGGGCCGTCGAAGCTCCGGAGCCGAAACCCCCACCCGGTCCTGCGGAACGACCTCTCCCGGATCGCGAGGCTACTTCTCCACGAGCGCACGCACCGCCGCCAGCTCCGGATCCTCTTTCGGAGCAACAGCAAGGTAGCGCCGCAGTGCCGCCTTCATCTCCTCCGTCTTCCCGAGCCTGCCCGCCGCAATGCCCAGGTTCTTCAGCACGCTGGGCTGCGGCGCCTCATCTCTGTCGGCACACTCGCCCAGAATCGCATACGCGCGCGTGAGCCACGTGACGTCGGCGTGCTGCTCGATGCCCAGCGTGAGCGCCGTCAACCCGCGTTGAGCCCGCGCGTGCCACACATCGCGCCGCACGCGCTCCTCCCACGTCCCCGCGGCCGCCTCCCGGCGAGTCCACTCGAGCGAAGGCAGCTTCGCCGCGCTCTCCTTGAACCACCCCTCCGCGTCGAAAGGAACACCGGGAACCAGCAGCCGCTCGCACAACCCCCACGGCACCGAGCGCAGCTCGATGCGCTCGCCCTCCTTGAACCCACCACACACGATCAACGGCCGCTGTGCGTTGGCCAGCAGCAGCGCCTGCAAGCGGAACGCATCGCCGTCCGTGGGATGCCACCGCGAGCCCGGGGGAATCACCAACTCGGGGTTCGTGCGCCGAAGCCGCGACGTGTACCAGTCGTAGCTGAGCAGCTGCTGATCGATCACCCGCAGCCCCGGCTTGACCGCCTCGCACGCCTGCAACGCGCGCATCGAATTGCCGATGAGGTCGCCCTGGATCAACACCACCGCGTCGTCGGGTTGATTGAGCAGCGCGAGCCCGTAGTTCTTCACCGAGCGCGCGTCGTGCACGGGCCGCTGTACGAAGCCCAGAATCCCCAGGACCACGGCGAGGCCGAACGAAAGCCGAACGTCTCTTCGGCTCAACGCCAGCCCGGCCGCGGCGCAGAGCATCAGGTGCGGCATCAAGAAGAAGCGGGAGACCACGTCGCGGAAGAGCGGATTGTCGAGCGGCAGGTTGGTCAGCGCACCGAACACCCCGACGCTCAGTGAAAGGCAGGCCAACCCGGTGAGGAACCAGCGGCGCGGCGCGCAGAAGGCGCCGAAGAGCGCGAGGCCCGCGACGATCGCGAACGACTGCGTCCCTTCGAACTTCGCGAAGGCGCCGAGGAAGCTGCCCAGCCCCGTGCCGCTGTGCTCACCCGAAGCGAGCTGAAAGGTGCCGTACTCGCGCCGAAGCACATGCGTGAAGAACCCGCTGAACGACCGTTGTTCGCCCCACGAAAACAGCGTGTCGTGGCCGCTCCACAGCGGGAGCAACAGCAGCGGGGTGCAGCCCAACACCAGACCCGCGAACACGTGCGGCCACGCGGCGCGAAGCCTGATGCGAGCGAGCCACAGCGGCGCCACCACGAAGAGCGCGGTCTGATGATGCGTCAGCGCAAGCCCGCTCACCACGCCGAGCAGGAGCGCCGTCTGCTTCGTACCCTTCTGGAGATCCACCGTGAGCGCCCACGCCACCGCGGTGACCAGCAGCGCGTGCAACGCGAACACCTCGACGCTGGTCGAGTAGAGCCACGCCAGGGGCGACGCGAACCACGCAGCGCCGGCCAGCACCCCCGACGCGAGCCGCTTCGTCCACCGGGTCACCAGGTCGACCAGCAACGCCACGGTGAACGCGCTGCACCCGGCCGACACCAGGTGAAACGCCGTCAGCTTCGGGCCGAAGAGCCCGAACAGGCGCAACAGCAGGCCGTGAAGCGGATACCCCGGCGGGTGCGCCACGCCGCCTGCACACGCCGCCGCCGCCAACTCACCCGCGTCGCCGCCGGGGATGCCGGGATGCAAGGTGGCCGCGTACGCGAAGAACGCGAAGACACCCGCGGCTGCTGCCCATCGGGAGGCGGTCGGCACTTCTCCGTTCCTACAACGATCAGCGCTTCTTCAACCCCACGAAGAAGCCGATCGCACCCGCGACGATCATCGCGACCCCGACACCGAGCAACCACATCGCCCGGTCGGTGGGATTGCCGGTGAACACCTTGCTCACTTCGGAGCCGAACGAGTTCGACGCGTTGACGCCGTAGATGGTGAGCGCAATGCCCCCTGCAAGAACTCCAAGTGAGATGGCGCGCGTCATGATGCCGCGCACCGTACTGCGCGCGCAGATCGCCGTACGAGGCACTTCGCTGCGCGCCGGGCGGTGACGCGTTAAAGCCCCACGCGTGGACGCCCTGGTGGAGTTGCTGCGAGGCAAGCGGATCTGTGTGCTCACCGGAGCAGGCATCAGCACCGAATCGGGCATTCCCGATTACCGTGGCCCCACCGCGCCCCCTCGGCGCCGGCCGCCCATTCAGCACCGCGACTTCCTCGAACAGCCGGGTACCCGCGCCCGCTACTGGGCCCGCTCGATGTTGGGCTGGCCCCGGTTCCGTGACTTCGCGCCCAACGCCGCGCACCTCGCGCTGGCGAAGTGGAGCGCCGCCACGGGCCTCATTACCCAGAACGTCGACCGGCTGCACCAGAAGGCGGGGCACGGCGAAGTGGTCGAGCTGCACGGCGCGCTCGCCGAGGTGCGGTGCCTCTCGTGCCCCACCCGCATCGATCGCGACACGCTCCAGGAGACCTTGGAGGCCGACAACCCCGCCGCGCTCGCCTGGAGCTACACGCTCTTCGCCGACGGCGACGCGGATCTGCCCGATGAAGTGGTGAAGGACTTCGTGGTGCGCCCGTGCACGTGCGGCGGCGTGCTCAAACCCGACGTGGTCTTCTTCGGTGATGCGGTGCCCAGACCGCGCGTCGAGACCGCCTTCGCGCTGCTCGACGCCGCCGATGCGCTCTTGGTGGTGGGCAGCTCGTTGACGGTGTTCTCGGGCTACCGCTTCGTCTTGCGCGCGAAGGAGCGGGGCCAACCCATCGCGGTGCTGAACCTGGGGCCCACCCGCGCCGACGGCGACGCAACGGTGAAGCTCGAAGCGCGCGCCGGAGCGCTGTTGCCTCGACTCATCGAGGAGCTCGCGCGCGCAGGCTGATCATCACCGGCCGGTCGGGGCGCACGGTGACCACCGCCACCGGCTCGACCTGATCGAGCCCCGGGCCCACCTCGACGTCGAAGCGGCGCAGCAGCTGCGCGAGCAACACCACCGTCTCCACCAGCGAGAACATGTTGCCGATGCACTGCCGTTGACCTGCGGCGAAGGGCACGTAGCTCCACGACTCGCGGCCCTGGCTGTTCTCGGCGGAGAACCGATCGGGATCGAATGTGTTCGGCTCGACCCAGAACTCAGGGTGCCGGTGCACCGCGTAGAAGAACGGCATCACCACGTCGCCCGCGCGCACCTTCATGCCGAGCACCTCGTCATCCACCACCGCGGTGCGGGCGTTCATCGCCACCGGCCCGCGCAGGCGCAGCGTCTCGTCGATGACTTGCCGCAAGTAGGTCAGCTTCGGAAAGTCTTCGAAGGTCGGGTCGCGATCGCCCAACACGGTGTCGACCTCGGCGTGCATGCGCTGCATCACGTCGTCGCGGCCTTCCAGCAGCGTGAAGAGCCAGGTCATCGTGAGCGCGGTGGTCTCATGGCCCGCCACGAACATGGTGAAGATCTCGTCGCGCAGGTCGGTGTCGGTGAGGAACTCGCCGGTGCTCGCGTCTTTGCTGCCCAGCAACATGGCCAGCAGGGTGCCTTCGGCGGCGCCCGACTTCCGGCCCGCTTCGATGACCCGGTACACCGCGCCCTCCACTTCCTCCATGGTGCGGTGGAACTTGAGGTTGTGCGGCGTGGGCACCCACCTGGGAAAGACGATGCCGTTGCTGCGATGGCTCACCAGCTCGAGCGCCGCGCCCAGCGCCTCGTACGACACCTGCGCCGCACCGGTGAGCTCGCGCCCGAAGAGCGCCGCCACCACCACGTCGAGGGTGAGCTCGACCATGTCGCGATGCGCGTCGAGGCTGAACTTCTCCGACCCGTGCCGAGAAAGAAGCGCGTCGAAGTGGTTCCGGCCGCTCTCCACCATCGCTTCGGTCAGCTTGCCCAACGCCGAACGATGAAAGGCCGGCTGCACCAGCTGACGCCTCGCCTTCCACGCGTCGCCTTCGAGCGCGAGCAGGCCGTTGCCGATGATCTTGCGCACGCCGTCGTAGGTCTTGCCCTTCACGTAGTTCTTCGCGTTGCCCGCGAGGATCCGCTTGATGCCGTCGGGGTGCGCCACCACCACCACGGGGAAGCCCAGGTTCACCGAGAAGACGTCGCCGTACTGGTGCCAGGTGCGCTCGAGGAACTGGAGAATGCCCTCCTTACCGGCCTGCGGCAGGTGCCCCACGAAGGGCCAGCCAGGTGGGCCGGGGGGCTGGGCGGGCGGCGACGAGGTCAGTGCGGTGGTCGACATGGCTTGCCATACGGTAAGGAAGTCGATACCGCATGGCAAGTCAGGGTGCGGCCAGGTGACTCCCCAGAAACATCACGCGCAGGGTCGCCGCGTCCATGCGCTTGAGCCAGCGCCGGTCACTTCGGGGGAGCAAGGCGCTCTGGGCCAGCATCAACACCCCCAGCACGGTGAGGTGGGCCTCCGCGTCGAACCGGGGGCTGGCGTCTTTCGACTGCGCCACCACGCCGCGAATGAGGCCCAGCCAGGGCGCCGCTTCGTCGCGCAACCACGCCAGCACCGCGTCTGGCCGCTCGAGCAGCTCGAACACCAGGAAGCGGGTCAGCTCGGGGTTCTCCACGAACCGCTGGTGCACCACCTCGAGCAGCCCGCGGTACCGGTCGTGCGAACGGCTGACCAGCTCGGCGGCGGCGGCCGGCAGTTGATCGCGCAACCGGGCGGCCAGCAGCTCGTAGACGCCGGCGCGCAGCAGCTCCTTGCTGCGGAAGTGGTGCAGCAGGGCCTGCTTGCTCATGCCCGCGACGTCGGCCACGTCTTGAATGCTGCTGGCGCCCGCGCCGCGAGCGGCGAAGGACTCCAGGGCCGCGATGAGAATGCGCTCTCGCGGGCGCTGGGCAGGTCGGCGGCTGGGCGCGCGCCTGGTCTTGACGGCTCGAGGCATGGAGCGACCTTAGCTCGCCACGCGGTTGCGGCCGGAACGCTTGGCTTCGTAGAGCTTCGCGTCGACGGCACCGAGCTCGTTCAGCTTCTCGACCCGGGCGACGCCGGCAGAGAGCGTGACCTTGCCTGCGGAGGTCTCCAGCAGCTCGACGGCGGCACGCACCCGCTCGGCCATGGCGCGCGCGCCGTCGACCTCGGTGCGCACCACCGCCACGAACTCTTCACCACCCCAGCGGCCCACGAAGTCGGAGCCTCGCGCGATGCCGGCGAGCGTCTGCCCCACCCGGCGAAGCACCTCGTCGCCCACGGGGTGACCGAAGGTGTCGTTGACCCGCTTGAAGTGATCGACGTCGAAGAGCGCCACCGACACCGCGGCACCACTCGCGAGCGCGGTGTTCAACGCGGCCTCCGCGGCGCGCCGATTGGGCAGGCCGGTCAGCGCGTCGGTGCTCGCTTCTTGCTCGGAGCGGCGCAGCAGGGCCGTTTCGTGGCTGATGTCCGTCCACATGGCGAGCCACGGGCGCTCCGGGTCGGGTAACCGATGCAGCGTGCGGCGCATCACCCGGGGCCGCGGCCGGGCGAACAGGAAGATGCTGCTGCGACTCTCGCCCGTCTGCACCTCGCGCACCCCCTGCATGCGGCTGAGCACCTCGTCGGGGTCGTCGCACAACCCGGCCACGTGGGTGTTGGCGCGCTCCGGCGTCCACCCGAGCATCTGTTCGGGTGGCAGGTCGAAGGCCTCGCCCATCGCCTTGTTCGCGTAGACGCACTTGAACTGCGCGTCGAAGAAGACGACGCCCTGCGGGAGGTTGTCGAAGATGAGCACCGTCTGCTGAAGCACGGCCGCGCGTTGTTCGGCCAGCGCGCGCGCGGCCCGCAGCTCCAGCTCGTCGACGGCGAGCGCGGCGAGATCGGCGAGCACCTGCGCCTGTTTCGACGAGAAGACGCGCGGCTTGCGATCGATCACGCACAACGTGCCCACGTTGAAGCCGCGAGGCGTGGTGAGCGGCGCGCCCGCGTAGAAGCGGATCTTCGGGTCGCCCAGCACCAGCGGGTTCGAGGCGAAGCGGGCATCGGTGTGCGTGTCGCCCACCACCATCGTCGTCGTGTCGTGGATGGCGTGCGCGCAGAAGGAGAGCTCCCGCGGCGTCTGCGCGACGCCCATGCCCACCTCCGACTTGAACCACTGGCGGCTCTCGTCGACCAACGACACCAGCGCGATGGGCGTCTCGAGCAAGGTGGAGGCGAGGCGGGTGATGCGCTCGAACGCGGGTTCGCGGGCCGTATCGAGCACGCGGTACCGGAGCAGCTCGGCGAGGCGCTCGGTTTCGTTGGGGGGAATCGACGCCGGAATCATGCTGGCCGCATCATCCACTGTTTCGCAGGCCGGCGGCCACGCCGTTGATGCTGATGTGAACGGCCCGTTTGACCCGCTCGCTCACCGGCTGCTTCGAACTCTTGCGCAGCCGGCGCAGCAGCTCGACCTGCAGGTAGTTGAGCGGGTCGATGTACGGGAAGCGGTGTTTCAAAGACAGCGCGAGCGCGGGGTTGGTGGCCAGCCGGGTGGTCTGACCGGTGATGGCGGCCAGCGCGTCGGTGGTGCGTTGCCACTCTTCGTGAATGCGCCCGAAGATTTCGCGGCTGTTCTTCTTATCGTTGACCAGCGTGGCGTAGCGGGCGGCGATGCCCAGGTCGCTCTTGGCCATCACCATGTCGAGGTTCGACAACAGCGCTCCGAAGAAGCGCCACTCGCTGGCCATGCGACGCAGCAGCTCGAGCCGCTTCTTCCTGTTGCCGCCGGCCAGGTACGAGGACACCGCCGAGCCGAAACCGTACCAACCCGGCAAGCTGACCCGGCACTGGCCCCAGCTGAACGACCACGGAATGGCACGCAGGTCTTCGATGGCCCGGGTCTTCTTTCGCGCGGCGGGGCGTGAGCCGATGTTCAGCTCGGCGATCTCCGCGATGGGCGTCGCTTCGTAGAAGGTGTCGACGAAACCGGGCGTCTCGTAGACCAACGAGCGGTAGGCCTTCATGCCTGCCTTCGAGAGCGCTTCGGCGGCGGTGAGGAACTCCTGGGGGGCTTCGGGGCTGCGGGCGCCCAGGCTCGCCTCCAGCACGCCGGCCACGATGAGCTCGAGGTTGTGCCGGCCGTTCTCCGCGTGCGCGTACTTGGAGGCGATCACTTCGCCCTGCTCGGTGAGGCGGAACTGCCCACCCACCGTGCCGGCCGGCTGCGCGAGAATGGCCTCGTGGCTGGGTCCTCCGCCGCGCCCCACCGTGCCGCCGCGCCCGTGGAAGAGGCGCATGCGCAGCGGCGTCTTCATCGAACCGAACAGCGCTCGCAGCGCCAGCTCCGCGCGGTACAGCTCCCAGTTGCTGGTGAACACGCCGCCGTCTTTGTTGCTGTCGGAGTAGCCGAGCATGATCTCCTGCTCGCCCGCGGAGCGCTCCAGCAGCTCACTGATGCCGGGCAGGGCGAAGTACTCCTTCATCACCTGCGCGGCTTTCCTCAAGTCGCCGATGGTCTCGAAGAGCGGCACCACGATCATCTCGACGTGGGCGTCCCCATCGAGCGTGCCGGTCATCAGGCCCGTCTCCTTCTGGAGCAGCAGCACCTCGAGCAGGTCACTGACTTCTTCGGTGTGCGAGATGATGCAGTGCTCGAGCGCGCGGGGGCCCAGCTGCCTGGCGTGCACGGCCGCCGTCTCGAAGATGCGCAGCTCTTCGCGCGTCAGCTCCGAGTACTGAGCGCCCCGCACCCGAATGGAGCGCGCCTCTGACAGCAGCCGCAGCAGCAGCTTGCGGCGGCGCTTCTCGTCGAGCGCGGCATAGTCGGCTTCGACGCGGGCGACGGCGAGCAGCTCGGCTACCACCGCTTCGTGTTTGTCGCTGCTCTGACGCAGGTCGAGCGTGGCGAGGTGGAAGCCGAACACTTCGACGGCGCGGCGCAGTGACGTCAGCCGCACCTGCACCAGCGCGCGGCCGTGATGGTGGAGCAACGACTGCTCCACCGTGGAGAGATCCGCCAGCAGCTCCGAGGGCAGGGTGTACGGCGAGGCACCGGGCAGCTCGCGCCGCAGCGGCTGCGCTCCGGTCAGGGCGCGCAAGGTGCCGGCCAGCCGCGTGTAGATGTACGAGAGCGCGCGGCGATAGGGCTCGTCTTCGCGGTGCTCCGAATGATCCGGCGAGGCCTTCGCCAGCCTCGCCAGGCCGGGCGAGACGCGGGTCAAGGTGAGCGACATCGAGAGCTCGGCCCCCAGCTGATGGAGTTGACCGAGGTAGTGCTGAATCGCCACCTCGGTCTGCCGCGAGAAGGCGCGGTGCAGGGTGTCGGCGTTGACGTTGGGGTTGCCGTCGCGATCGCCGCCGATCCAGCTCCCCATGCGCAGGAACGGCGCGAGCTGCTTGCCGGGCAGCAACGCCTCGAGCTCGGCGTACAGCTTCGGCACCTGGGTCAAGAAGGTCGACTGGTAATACGAGAGCGCGTTTTCGATCTCGTCGGCCACCGAGAGCCGCGAGGTGCGGATCATTCGGGTCTGCCAGAGCTGAGCGATGCGGCCGGCGAGCGCAGCTTCGTTCTGGGCCAGCTGCCGCGGCGTCAGAGGCAGGTCGCGTTGTGCCACCAGCTCGGCGATGGCGCGCGCGGCGTCGAGAATGCTGCGGCGCTGCACCTCGGTGGGGTGCGCCGTCAGCACGGGCGAGATGATCGCGTGGTCCAGCAGCGCGGCGATGCGTTTCGGGCTCACCCCGGCGCGCTCGAGCCGGGCCACGGTGGGGGCCAGCGTGTTCTCGTCGGCTTCACCCGAGAGTTCACGCGCCTCGCGCCGCCGCGCGGTGTGCCGGTCTTCGGCGATGTTGGCCAGGAACGAGAAGTAGCTGAACGCGCGGATGACGCTGGCCGCGGTGTCGTCGCTGAGCTGGCCCAGCAGGGTGTCGAGCTTCTTGCCGGCCTGGGTGTCCTTCTCCAGGCGAACGGCGACGGAGCGCTGGCGGATCTCCTCGACCGTGTCGAACACCTTCTGCCCTTCGTTCTCGCGCACCACCGCGCCCAGCAGGCGGCCGAGCAGGCGGATGTCTTCGATCAGCGGCCGGTTCTCGGTGGAACCTTCGACGTCAGTGCGCTGCAGGGGCCTCATGGTCTTCGAGTAACCGACGAAGGTGCAGCGCGTCACGGATTTCACACCGGACAGAGGGAGGACAGTGCGGTTGCCAACGCGTCGAAGACCGCGGCCACTCGCGGCACCCTTCGCAACGCCCGCGGGGTGACCAGGTACGTGTCCAGCGGAGGGGGCGGTGGTGTGCCCTGCGGGAGTGAGAGGACGGAAAGAGTCAGCGGCTCGCAGAGCGCGACCGGCAACACCGCCACGCCCAGGCCCGCACGCACCGCTTCGACCTGCGCGTGAAAACTGTTGGTGGTCACCCGCACCTCCCCGCGCCCGAACGCTTCTCGCCACGCTTCTTCCGGCACCTCACCACCCGGCAACCAGGCCGCCACGAAGGGCCACTGCGCCGGTTTCAGCTTGCTGAGCTTCTTTACCAACGCGCGCGAACCCACCACCGCGGTCTCCAGCCGCGCCACCCGCCTGGTCATCAAGTCGCCGCTGGGCATCAAGAAGAAGCGCACCGCGATGTCGGCTTCCCGGCGCGCGAGATCCGCCGAGGTGTTGCCGATGACCAGGTCGAGCCGCAGCTTCGGGTGCGCCGCCAGCAGGCCGGGCAACACCTGGGGAATGACGAACACCGACGCCAGCGTCTCGGTCATCGCCACCCGCACCACGCCCTCCACCCCCTTCTCGGTGGCTGAGGCCGCGTGAGCGACCCGATGGAGCGCGGCCTCCATCACCTGCGCTTCGTTGAGCACCCGCCGCCCCAGGCCCGTGAGGGTGAGCCCGGCCGCCGTGCGGTCGAACACCGCCGCGCCCAGCTTCGACTCCAGCGCCGCCACCCGCCGGCTCACCGTCGACTGCTGCTGGTCGAGCTTGCGGGCCGCCGCGCCGAAACCACCGTGTTGCGCTGCCGCCAGAAAGAATCGCAGATCATCCCAGTTCAATGCCTCATGCATGGATGCATGTGTCTCATGCATTCATCGCAGGGGCCATGGAGCCTGCCAGCTGAGTACTCAAGGGCCATGACCCTGATGACCCTGTTGACCGCCCACCCCGTCGAAGACTCCTTCAACACCTCACTGGCCGCCGCCTGGAAACAGGGCGCCGAACGTGCGGGGGCCACCGTGCGTCACTTCGACGTGAACACCCTGCGCTTCGACCCGGTGCTGCGTCACGCCTACCGCGGCGAGATGGCCGACGAGCCCGACCTCGCCGAGGTGCGCGCTTCGGTGGCCGCCTCTTCCCACGTGACCTTCGTCTTCCCCACCTGGTGGGTCGGCTTGCCGGCGGTGATGAAGGGCCTCGTCGACCGCTTGCTGCTGCCCGGCTGGGCGTTCAAGTTCGAGGGCAAGGCGTTGCCCACCGGCCTGATGGCGGGCAGGTCGGCGCGCTACCTCACCACGATGGACAGCCCGAGCCTCTGGTACCGGCTGGCCCATCACGACTCGCTCGCGGGCAGTTTTGGCCGCGGCACCCTGGCCTTCTGCGGCTTCGCGCCGATTCGCCGCACCCTGGTGTTCGACACGAGGAAGCTCGGCGCCACCCAACGCACCCGCTGGCTGGAGAAGGTCGAAGCCGAAGGAGCGCTCGATGCGCGGCGCGGGGAAAAAACAGCCCTGAAAATGCTGCCGAATCGTCAGGTGAGCTGACCTCGCCGCTCGGAACCCGAGTGCGTGCGCAGCGACGGGCCTTCGAATCTGGAAGGTGAGGTCTTGACAGGCGGTGGGCTTATGTCGCACATGCACCCACCATGCGATCACTGGCTCTGGCGCTCCTCGTTTTGTCGTTCGGTTGTGGTGTTTCGACCAGCGACGCGGTGGTGAACGACGTCGATGACGTGGCGGCCGACGACAGCTTCGAGCTCTCGACCACCAAAGACACCTTCCTCATCGCGCGCCGCGACTACCGGAAGTGCGTGTTTCCCATGTGTGGCGGCTACTGGGTCAAAGACCTCAACAGCACCATGCAGGAGCGCTACGTGAGCGGCTTCGACTTCACCGGCTCGGGCCTGAGCGACGAAGTGCAGCAGCAGGTGGCGACCGCGCCTGACAACGAGCTGGTGCTCTTCGGCCGCCTCGGCCCCAAAGAAAACCGCTTCGACACGCGCTCCTTGAAGGTGTTGCTGGCGTACCGCGGGTTGCCCGGCCAGACCTTCGAGGCCGACGACAAGTTCTACAAGGTGTTCCCCTCGCGCATCGCCTGCATCACCACGCCCTGCGCGAACCTCTCCACCACCCGGCTCAACCGCACCACCGGCCACACCATGGCCAGCGACATCGACGTGAACGAGGCGCTCGGTTCGTTGGTCGAGGCGCAGTGGGTGCACAACCGCGTGTTGTTCGGCCGCGGCATCGTGGCAGGCCGGGTGGTGCGCCAGAACGGCCACGTCACCGTGGTCGCGCGCCAGGTGTTCGTCGAGCTGCCCGACCGCACCGTGAGCTGCCCCAAGATGCCCGAGCCGGTGTGCGCTGACACCGAAGTGCCTGCGTACGAGCGCACCGAGAACCGCTGCGTGGTGCCGTCTGGCTGCACGCTGCCCCGGTTCTGCGCGGCCTTCGTGCCGGCGTGCGACGAGGGGTACTCCACCGTGAGCTGGCAGAACGGCTGCACGCGTCACGCGTGTGAGCCCACGTTCCTTCAGTAACCGGGTGGTCGGGTGGGTCGATTCGGGCATGGCCGAGAACTGATTTCAGTCCTCGACCACCACCGGGCTCACTCCGACGCTGTCGAAGCGGGCGGCGACATCGTGCTGGAGCCACCAACCCGCCATCGCCAACCCGGCCACCGCGATGCCGGCGGCGACCCAGCGCGCCACGCGTCTTCGCGCGTCGCCCACGTTGAAGACCACCGTCTGCTCGCCCGACAACATCACCAGCCCCGGTGAGCTCGGCCTCGACGGAGGTATCTGCTGCCGCGTGATGGCCGTATCGCCGTCGCGCTCGCTCAAGCTGCGCAAGAAGTTCTGCAGGTCAGAGCGGCCGGCGATGGGCAACACGGTGCGCTGGAGATCTTCCAGGGCATGCAACATCTCCTGAGCCGAGGCGAAGCGATCTTCGCGCTGCTTCGACATCGCCTTGAGCACGAGCGCGCACAGCTGCGAAGGGATGCCCGGCCGCGCGAGTGCTTCGGGGTGAAACCGGCACTTCGAGACCAGCGTGAGCACCTCGAGATCGTTCGCCGCGGTGAACGGCGGTACGTCAGTGAGCAACGCGAACAGCAGCGAGCCCACCGAGAAGAGATCGCTGCGCGCGTCGAGTGGATCGCCGCCGGCCTGCTCCGGCGACATCCACGCGGGCTTTCCGCGGGTACGGCCGATGCCGGTGCGCGCGAGCCGGGTGCGGGACCTTGCGATGCCGAAGTCGATCAGCTTCACCTCGGCGTGCGTCGAGAGCAGCACGTTGTTGGGGCAGATGTCGCGGTGAACGATGCCCAGCGGCTGGCCCTCTTCACTGCGTTCGTGGGCGTAGGCGAGGCCCCGGCAGATCTCCGCCGCGATGTAGACGGCCAACGACGGCGGTATCGGCACGCCCAGGTCGCGCGCGCGTTTCATCACCTGCAGCAGGGGCCAGCCGTCGACCAGCTCCAACACCAGGAAGTAGTGGCCCTGGGCCTCACCCAGGTCGAGCACCTCGACCAGGTTCGAGTGGTGCAGCCGCATCGCCAGCCGTGCTTCATCCAGCAACATCTCGCGGTACTCCGCGTCGGCGTAGAGCTCGGCGCGAATGCGTTTGAGCACCACCGGGCGTTTGAAGCCGGCAGCGCCGACCTGCTCCGCCAGGTACACCTCGGCCGAACCACCTTCGGCGATCTTTCGAAGGGCGCGGTATCGCGTTGGAGCCGTCATTCGTTCGACCGTAGACACGCTCGCGCGCGAGGTGCACAGGCGCTCCAGACCGAGCGGGCAGGCGCTCCCGGCCTGGAGTGTAGGTGTGGCTCGCCCCGCGCTCGACGTCGCGAAAAATCACAGATCGCAAACGAGCGTGTAGGGTCGCCCGCGAATGAAATTCGCACAGGCACTCACGGTCAGCTCACTCGTCCTCCTCTCGTTCCACGCCCGGGCCGACGTCGCCGCCGCGCAGAAGGCGCTCGATGGCGCGCGGGCGAAGCTGACCGAGGCGGTGCAGCGCATCGAGAAAGATCCGCCCAGCACGCCCGACCTCGAGGCGGCCCACGCCGCGGTCGAAGCGCTCAAGACGGCCATCGACTCGGGCGCGGAGTACGAACAGAACGACCTCGAGTACGCCAAGGCGGTGCTCGCCGCGCGCAAGGAGTTCCGTACCCAGCGCGCCTACGTCGATCAGCGCCGCGCGAACGTGCACATCCACGAGCACCGCCGGTTGATCGACGACGCCGCGGCCACGCTGACCGAACGTGCCACCAGGGCCGACGCGAAAGACGCGGGTGTGAAGGAGTTCGAAGACGCGCTCGCCGCCATCGCGGCGCTCCGCAAGCTGGTCGACGAGTCGAAGCCGTTCGGCAAGGAAGACCCGAAGTTCGCCACGTATCTGAGCGAGATGGAGGCCACGATGGCGCGCCGCGAGAAGGCCATCGACGAGCGTGCCACCGGCTTGCTGGTCGCCAAGCAGCGGGGCCTCATCGATGAAGGCAAGCAGGCGCTCACGGCCGCGATGGCTCCGCTCGCCAAGACCGCCAGTGACGCGCAGTTCAAAGACGCCGACAACGCCATCGCCGGGCTCACCAAGCGCCTCGACGAAGGCAAGGCGCTCGAGGGCAAAGACAAGAAGTACGGCGCGGAGGCCGCGAAGGTGCGCGGTGACGTCGCCGCCGCGAAGAAGAAGATGGATGAGCTGTGGAGCGAGACCGGCCTGGCCCGTCTGAAGGCCGAGATCGAACCCAGCCGCAAAGACCTGCAGGGCGTGGCCAGGAACGTGCGGGCCCGCAGGCCGACCGAAGATCAGCTCGCCGAAGCGCGCACGGTGGCCATCGTGGTTCGCAAGTTGATCGAGAAGTTCCAGCCTGAAGCCGCCCGCAGCCAGGCCTTCGCGCAGTACGTCGCCGAGGTGCAGGTGTTGCTGGTCGAGGTCGAAGGCCAGCTCCAGCGCCGCAACCTCGAGGCCGCCAGCGCAGAGGTGAACCAGGCCCTGAAGGCGTTGACCAAGCGCTCGCCGCCCGATGAAGCGTTCGATGAGGCCAACAGCGCGTTGGGCATTCTCGAGAAGACCATCAGCACCATCAACGCGAAGGACCCCGTGATGGGGCCGTACGTGTTCGACGCGAAGGCGCTGGTGCGCGACGCGAAGGCCAGCGTGAACGCCCGCCGCGTGGAGATCGACGTCGAACGCCAGAAGGTGAAGGTCGAAGAAGAGCGCAAGAACACCAGCACGCTGCTCGACGCGCTGGGCCAGCCTGGTCTCTCGAAGGAGAAGATTGAGGCCACCGAAGCGGGCGTCGCCAGGCTGGTGGCGGTGCTCGATGCAGGTGCGCCGTTGACCAAGAAAGATCGCGAGTACAGCGCGTACGATCGCGAAGTGCGCAAGCGCGTCACCGAGCTCGGCACGAAGATCGCCGCCCGCAAGGTGCAGCTGCAGGCCAACGAAGGCCGCGCGTTGCTGGTGGAGAAGACCGAGTGGGCCAAGGTGAAGCTCGAGGCCGCGAAGCAGCCCGACTCGACCGACGCCCAGCTCACCGCCGCGGGTCAGGCCGTCGAGGCGCTCAACCAGGCCATCGAGACGCAGACCCCGATGGAGACGCAGGACCGGGGCTACTACGCGCAGGCCAACAAGGCGCGCGACGACTTCTTCAAGCTGGTCGAGGGGCTCGAGCGCGCCAAGCAGGTGCGGGAGGTGCGCAAGCGCACGGTCGAGCTGTTCTCGGCAGGCCTGGCGGCGGTGACCGCAGCGCAGAGCGCGGATCTGCGCACGCAGAAGAGCAGCTACGAGAAGGCGATTCAGCAGTTCAAGTCGTGCACCGCCGACGGCGGCGGCATGGTCAGGGAGTACCCCATGCTCAGCAACGTGCAGGTGCTGCTCGACGGCCGCAACAGCACGCCCAAAGAAGTGCTCACGCTCTGCGCCCAGCAGACGGTCGCGACCGAGAAGCTGCTCAAGGACGTCATTCCTTTCCTCGCTTTCGAAGAGGGTCCCAAGAAGGCGTACGAGGCAGCCAAGGGGTTCGTCGGCAAGGGTAAGAAGCCCGAGGCGATCGCCCAGTTCGATGAGTGCATCGCGACCGGCATCATCCTGGGCCAGCGCAACCCCGAGCTCAAAGAGCGCAAGTTCACCGTGGCGGGCGCGGAGACCACGCTCTCGGCGCTGGTTGCGACGTGCACGGGTCAGAGCAAGTCGCTGCGCGGTAAGTGAAGGCGTTCCTCTCCGCGGTCACGGCATCCGCTACCGCCGCGGTGAAGCGCTGAGTGGCGCCACGTATCGCCTCTGCGATACATTGAGGTCATGAAGACCGCGACCATCCCTCCGCTCCGGGTCGAACCTCAGCTTCGAAAAGACGTCGAGCGCCTCCTCGAACCCGGCGAGACGATCTCGACGTTCGTTGAACGTGCCGTCCGAGACAGCGTCGACCGGCGGCTCGCGGATGCCGAGTTTGGCGCCCGAGCGTTGGCTTCACGCGCCGAGAGCAAGAAGACTGGGCGCTATCACAGTGCTGCTTCGGTATTGCGAGAACTCAAGGTGCAGACGCGCGCGGCGCGGAAGAATCATGGCAAGCGACGGTGAGTGGCCGCTACGAGGTCCGCTTCACTGACGCGGCGAGAGAGGATCTTCTCGAACTGCATGCCTTTCTCGCCGCGCACTCGAGCACTGCGGCCGAGTCGGCGCTGGCCACCATCGAGCGGGCGCTTTCGTTGCTCGAAGAGTTTCCATGGTCGTGCCGCGCGTCGACCGCCATCTCTCGCTCACGCTTCCGCGAGCTCGTCATTCCCTTCGGGAAGCGTGGCTACGTCGCGCTGTTCGAGATCGAGGGCGATGACGTGGTGACGATTCTCGCGGTGCGCCACCAGCGCGAGAGTGACTATCACTGACGTGGCTCTCGCTTCCTCAACGCCAGCGCGATCAAGCCCCCGATGACGACCACGCCTGCGGCCCCGAAGACGGCGAAGTGGGCGGCCGTCTCCACTGACTCGTCGACGGACGGCCCCGCGCGGCGAAGGCCCTTCACCATGGAACGCTGCGCTCGACCTCTTCCTTCGCGTCGTCATCCCACGCGCCGTTGGCGCCCATGAGGCTCACCACGGCGTCACCTTCGCTCCCGGGCATCCAGTACATGAGCGTCTTCGTCGGCCCGTCGGTCGTGCGGATCTTCGCCACCACCGCGCCATCGGCTTCGAAGACGAGCCCCTCGGTCACCTTCAGATCTCCTCCCGCCGTACGGGACTGCTGCGCCATCTTCCCTGCGAACGCCAGCACCAGGACTGTGTGTAGTCCTGCTTCATGGCCGCCACGGTTCCGTAGCGCAGGCGCACGTCGTGGTTCTTCTTCCAGAGGAAGAACTTCCCGCCAGTGACTCCGGGCTGAGGCACGGGATCGTCGGCGACTTCCCAGCTGTCGGACGGAGGCAGGCGGAGCTCGGGAGGCGCGGCGACGACGACCACGAGCAGACACACGTGCATCACAGCGCCATCCGCTCGACCTGCACACGCACGCCACTAACGCCGCGTTTCCGCTGAGCGCGTCGATGGCGAACTCGTCGGTGAGATCGTTCACGCTCTCGCCTGCATGCGCGGCAGCGACCTGGAGCCGAACGCCTTCACGCCCGTGTCCGTAGCCATGAGGGGGCTCACCGTCACCCCGCAGCCCACCGACACGGCCAACCACATGCCTCATTTTTCCGTTCGCCACGCGCTTCCCCTGACTCGTTGCGTGCGCGAGCGGCACGCTCTCGACGCCTCAATGACGTTGACCCAACTGGGAGGCTTCCCTCATCGGGAAGCCCTTCAGTGACCCGTCTTCGCGAGGTCGCGGGGCTCCGGATGAGCTGGCAAACACTTCACGGTCAGCTCGACCGCACGCCCTCGAATCGAACCGACGTCAGGCGCGAAGCGAGCGGCACCACCACGCGCCCATCCCCATCGACCTTCAACGACTCCAACTGCCGGTCGAGCGCGTCGCAGATCCACGCCTCCGTCACGCCTCGCTCTTTGAGCCACACCCGCACCGGACCCGGCAGTGGCTCCTCCCGGTAGAGCCGAACCGTCATCCCTCCACCTGAACGTCGCACCGACTTGATGGTCACCGCGCCGTGATCGCACTGCACGAAATCCTCCGCGTGCTCCGAAGCCTCGCGGTGATCCTCAGGCAACCAGTGCAGCTCCAGCGCCCGCCGGGCCGGAGCGAGCTCACCCCGGCCCATCAGCGCCGCGTGATGCACCTGCACGTCAGGGTTCGTGCCGCCGATCGGGTGAGCGAGCACCGGCAGCCAACCAAACGCGCGCTCCTTGGGTGCGTTGCGAGCGACGATCCACTCCAGCGCACCGGTCGGCCCCACCGACACCGCCGAAGGTGACTCGAACAGCGCGTGCAGCACCTTGCCGTCGTCGAGCGTGAGCCGGGAAGGCACGGCCCAGAACGTGGGGCTGTACTGCCGCTCGCGAGGCCGCGCGATCTCCCCACCCACGGTGTCCATCTCCAGTGACTCGGGCACGACGGCGACCTCGAAGCGGCACGTGAGCGTCGTGCGCGGTCGTGCAATGCCGCGCGTGGTGAGGCGCAGCAGCGGTGAGTCGGCCTCGAAGTCGAGCCGGCGCAGGAAACGCTCCCCACCCAACTCGGAGTGCACGCGCACCGTGACCTGCGAGCCGTGACGCACGACGTGCACGCGCGATGGGCGCTGACTGGCACGTTCGACTTCTTCGAAGCGCCCGCCGACGAACTCGTGCCCCAGACGCCACAGACCCCCGTCGTCGTGAAACGAGAGCAAGTCGAAGCCGAGCCCCTTCAGCAGCTCGCCGTCACCCGTGACGAACGACGCCAGGCACCCCCCATCGGCGCGCGAGACGGTCAGCTTGAAGTGCGCCGTCTCCAGCAGCATCGACTGCCCGCGATCATCGATGCCGATGGCGCCCGCCACACCACGCCGATTCAAAGTTCCCTGGGTCTTCCGCACCAACGACAACGAGTGATCCGCGGCGGCCTCCGCGAGGTCGAGCCACGGCTTCTGCTCTGCTTCCCACACCCGGTCAGGTGACGTGCCGGGGATGTAGTCGTGGTGATTGCTGAGCACGAGCTTGCTCCACGCCTCACTCAGCGACTTCTCCAGCACCGGATCCACCGCGTGCACGGAAGAGATCCGCTCAGCCAGCAGCAGCTTCTTCGCGATGCGGTTGGGGCGCTGCTTTACCTCGGGCCGCGTGGCGAGGAAGCCCATCCAATACGGGTTGGGATCCGCCTCCAGCACCGGCAGCGCCGCGCGATGACAGTCGATCAACGCGAAGGCGTCATCGAGCCCGGCCACCACCGCCCAGGTGCCGGTCTGCGGAGAGCGCTCGTGGTTGTACCGCTGCAGCAGGCCCGTCAGCCCCTCGATGGGATCGTTGAAGTCCATCCCGATGGGGCACAGCAGGTACGGCGTGCGCGCGAAGGGTTCGAGGCTCGCGCAGTAGCCATCGATGCGAGAGGCGATGTGACGGCGCGTGCGCCAGGGCAACGCGAAGGTCTTGCCCGCCCAGCGAATGACGCCCTTGTGGGCCAGCATGTCGCCCAGAAAATACGTGTGCGCGTTCCAATGGCAGAGCACCTCGGCGCCGCTGTTGTCGCGCCACACGAAGTCGTGCGAGCGGTGAATCTTCTCCAGCAGCTCAGCGGTCGAGCTGGGCAGCGGGAATCGGCTCTTCAGCTTCCAATCTGCGCCGATGAAGTACATGCCGTCGATGCGGGTGAGCGCGACGCTGTGCACGCCCACCGACTGCATCAACGACGGCAGGTGCGGTGAGTGGCCGAAGTTGTCGGGGAAATACGCGGTGCCGGGTGCGTCGGGCAGGCCCTGCGCCTTGAGCCATTCATGGCCGAGCTGAAAGTCGCGCAGCACGGTCTCTGCATGGGGCAGCAGCGTGTCGGGCGTGGTGAAGGAGTTCGCCATCAACCGCAGCTGCCGGCGCGCGAACAGGTCACGCAGCGGGGCGTGCGAATCGGGCCGGCTCTCCCAGTAGCGCTTCAAGAAGAAGACGCTCTCGATGCAGTACACCCGCGTGGGCTCTGCCTTCAGCGCGGCGATCACCGTGTCGAAGATGGGCTCGACGCGGTCGGCGAAATACTCCTCCGAGGTCGACAGCCAGTTGGTGTCCCAGTGGCTGCTCTCCACGAAGAGCATCACCCGCTTCGCCGCCGCAGGCACCCCGAGCGACTGCCGGAGCGCTGCCTCCTTCACGGGCCCGCCGCGCGCGAGAGAATGGTCTTCATGAAGATGAGCGCCGCGTCGCGCTGGCCACCCCGCGCCATCCACGCGGGGATCTTCCCGCCGGGCTCGCTGTACACCGTGTACGTGATGGCGACTTTTCCGTCGGTGGTCGGCTCCAGGGTCCAGCGGCCGCGCAGTGACGTGACTCGCACGTGATCGCGCGTCTTCGGAAAGTCGGGGTCAGTGCCCGTCTCGAAGAGCACTTCACACCGCCCGGTGTCCGCCGAGGCGACCAGCTGCGAGTGCACCACGATGTCGCGGTCGGTCACGATGGGCACCTTGAGCTGCTCGTAGGTCCACCGCTCGGAGTGGCTCTCCCGAATCACCACGCGCTTCTTGAAGTGCCCTTCGACCTTCGCGTCGCGGCCCCACACGGCGTCGCACAACGCCGCCAGCGGCTGCATGCTGAGGGTGGTCACCATCACCTCTTCGAAGTGCGAGCCGTTGACCTCACGCGCCGAGATGGTGAGCCCATCGACCGTGCGCATGGCCTTCCACGCGGGCTCCTCCGGGGTTTCACTGGAAACGAGGAGGAGGGTGGCGATGAGCAGGTTCGAGAGCACGAGGGCTCAACACATACGACGGTGACCCCGGTGCGCGAGCGAGCCGGACGCGCAGGTCCTGTCCAGACGAGCCAGGTCAGACAGCCGATGGCACGGCGGGTGCTGTGAAGGCGGCCATGGTGCGCCGTCTCAGGATTGCCTACGTGGTCGACTCCGCAGGGAGTGCGCGCGCCGGGGGCCTCGTCGCCGCCGAGCGCATGATTCAATCATTACGACGGCATCACGACGTCATTTCGGTGGGGTTGGGCGGCGACGTCGACCTCGAGCAGTTCCACTTTCCCGTGGGGCGCGAGCTCATCGAGTCGAACTCGTTCGCCTTTGCCAAGCCCGACACCGATCTGCTGTACCGGGCCTTCGACGGCGTCGACGTGGTGCACGTGCAGCTGCCGTTCTTTCTGGGCTTCGCCGCCATCGCCGTGGCCCAGGAGCTGCGCATTCCCGTGGTGGCCGCGCATCACGTGCAGCCCGAGAACATCTTGAGGGGCATCTCGCTCATCGCGCCGCGTTTCGCAGCGTTGATCAACCGGCCCGGCGTCGCCCGCGCGCTCAACAAGATGGTCACCCAAACGTTCTTCAACCGCGCGTCGGCCATCATCTGTCCCTCCCAGCTGGCGCTCGACGAGCTGGTCACGGCGGGGCTCACTGCGCCCGCGGTGGTCATCTCGAATGGCGCGCCCGCTCAGTTCGCCCCGCTGCCGTCGCGGCCGCCGGGGCCTTTTACGGTGCTCACCGTGGGCCGGTTGGTGCCCGAGAAGCGGCATGACCTGCTGGTCGAGGCGGTGCGGCGTTCGAAACATGCCGCGAAGGTGCGCCTGGTGATCGCCGGCCGCGGTCCGCTCCAGGAGAAGCTCGAGCAGCAGGCGAAGAGCCTCCCGCTGGGCGCCGAGCTGGGCTTCAAGTCAGACCAGGAGTTGTTGCGCCTGTACCAGACGGCCGATCTCTACGTGCACGCCTCGGAGGTCGAGCTGGAAGGCATGGCGGTGCTCGAGGCGATGCGCTGCGGTTGCCCGACGCTGACCTCCGATTCGCGCACCAGCGCCACCAAGCAGTTCGCGCTCGACGCAGATCACGTGTTTCCCACGGGTGACGTGCAGGCGCTCACGAACCGTCTCGATGACTGGTTCGAGCACCCGGAGCGCCAGGCGCGAGAGCGGGAGAAGACCCTCGCGGCCGTCGAGGGCTTCGGCATCGAACACACGCTTTTGGCCTACGAGTCGGTCTACGAGCGGGTCGTCGCGCAGCGCTGACTTCAGGGCTTGGGCACGAGGTCCAGGCCCAGCCGCTCACGCCCTTCGCCCAATTCCTTACCGAGGAGGTCGAAGCAGGTGTGCAGGTTGTTGGCGATCTCCCCGGGGTCGATCGCTGCGAGATCCGCCGCCGAGAGAAACAGGTGGCCGTTGACGAACTCGTCCATCACGTTGACCTCGAGGCGCGCCACTTCTTTGCAGAAGCCGCGGCAGTAGGGCTCGAACGCCTTCGTGATCGCCACCTTCACCTCGAGATTGCTCATCGTGCTGCTCCTTCTGGTGTCCACGCGAGGAAGAGGCCGTTCGCGTTCTCCGGGCTGAGGCCTGCATCGGCCGAGAGTTGTCGCGAGGCTTCGAACCCCCGGCCTGCGCGGTAGCTGAGCTTGCGGCAGAAGCTGGTGCCGTCGTTCAACCGCTCACAGTTTCCGCCCAGGGGCTGCAGTGGAGCCGGGTCGGGCAAGGCGCGCGAAGCGGGCCCCTGGCTGAACGAGGCCACGCGCACGGAGAGACTGCCGTCGGCTGCGCGCAGCACTTCGACCTCGCGGCCGAGCTGGGGAAAGTCGAGCAGCGCGCCGGTGCCCACTTCGGCAAGGCCCACCCCGGCGTCGCGTGCGTGCAGGCGGAAGCTGTCGCCCTCTCCTCCGTGGAAATAGCCGAGCACACGCGGTCGACCGCTCAGCAGGTCCGTCAACGGCTCGCGCACCGAATCGCCCAGGCCGCTCAGTGGATGGTGACCGAAGACCAGCGCGAACGTTCCCGAAGGAAGCGCGTCGAGCTCCCGCTGCAGCCAACGCAGTTGCTCCTGCAGCATGCGGCCCTCGCGGCCGCCGGAGGCTCCATCGTCGAGCACGCTCTCCGCTGAGTTGAGCACCACCACGCGAAACGAAATCTCCGGACGGGGCGAAGGCACGGTGAACGCGTAGTAGCCGCGCGCCGTGGAGCACAGCGTGTCGAGGTCGGCCTCCAGCTGAGTCAAACCCTTGCCCGCCTTCACGCAGTTCACATCGAAGCCGTGGAAGAGGCTGCGGGGATACCGCGGGTCCGGGTTGCACAGGCCGTTCGGCTGTAGCCTGCAGCCCGTCTTGTTCGGACCCTTGTCGGCGGTGCGTTGATCCGGGTTGGGGAGGCTGACGTCTTTCTTCGCGCCCTTCTGTGAATGAAACCGCATGAAACGATCCACGTCGGCGATGGGTGCAAAGGGCACCACCGCGTTCGCACCCGAGACCCGCTCGTTGGGCCGCGCGCCGAGGAACGCCACGTCGTTGGGACCCACCACGTTGAACCAGGGAATCACCAGCTCGTTCATGCCGCCGATGAACTGCGTCAACTCGGAGAACAAGCCGAGCTCGACCGAGTTCCCCGTGTGGATGACGAACTGCGGCGCGGAGAGGGCAGGGCAGGTACCCAGCGGCGCTCCACTCGAGCCCAGTTGGTTGATGCCCAGCACCGTGGCGAGCAGCACCGCGTCGTCGTTGCGGTACTGCTGATCAAGCGCTTTCGGGAGTCCAGTGCTCGACTCATCGGTCACCAGCACCGCGTGTTCACGCAGCTTCACGTCGCTGAGCTGCACGAAGCTGAGCAGCGGCTCCAAACCCGTGCAGGCCACGCTCGTGCCTCCACCCGGCAGCTGGGCGCAGAGTTCAGGGCGGGTCTCGCAGCTCACCGCCGGTGCGAGCGCGGCGGCGCAGCCCCCATCACCCCGCAGCGGCTCTTTGCCGGTGCACTCGATCTCGTACCAGAGGTCGGGGTGAATGCTGGCCACCTCGCCCTCGATGCGCTGGTAGCGCCAGGTCGTCGTCACGCACGCGCTCGCCAACACCGCGGCCGCCATCAAGCGCAGCCTCATGGCGTGCTCCCCGTCAGCTCGAAGGTCTTCGAACGAACCTGCGTGGCGCCGGCCTCGACCACGAACTGGCAAGGCTGAGCGCTGCTGCCGTTCACCGCCCAGCTCGCTGACCACGCGTTGCCCTTCTCGCGGCGCACCTCGAAGCTGTAGCCCTCGTCGTTCTGCGCGAAGCCGCCTTCACCGAGCAACACCTGGCCTCCACACTCCACGCGAATCTTCGCCAGCGCGCAGGCTTCGTCTTCGTGCGCGCCGCTCCAGTGGAAGACGATGCGTCGCGCGCCGAGGTCGAGCGCGCCGGGTGACCACTTCGAGGGCTCACACGGGTTGCTGGTGGGAATGAGATCGGTCTGCGCTCCGGGCCGGAAGGAGCGGTTCGAGTCGAAGCCGTTGACGGTCACCTGCTGCGGCTTCCATCGCGCGGCGAGGCGGCCGAATTCTTCCGCCACGAAGGTGCCTTCGTGCCCACCGAAGATGGTGCCGCCGCCTTCGTAGTCCTGGATGAGGTATTCGGCGCCGGTGGTGATGTAGAGCAGGTACGCGTTGGTCAGGCCCATCACGGCGATCGGGCCTCTCCACCGTTCCCGCGCGATCTGCGACATCACCATGCGGCCCACTTCGGTGGTCGGTTCTCCCGGCACACCCGCGAGCGCGAGACCGGTGGCGGGTTCACCGAAGGTGACCAACTGAAAGGTGCCCACGTCGGGAAAGTCTTCCGGCATCACGGCGATCTCCTGCAGGCCCAGGGGACCAAGCGCATAGACCTTGGTGGCGGTGCAGCCGTGAGGCGGATCCACGATGCCTTCATCGGTGCGCAGAATCGGAGCGGCCCACCCCGGCACGCCGCGGCCTTCTTCCGAGCCACGCATCTGCGGCCCGCCGAGGAACGCGCTGGGGCACAAGCGGCCCTCGGTGGTGTTGGCGCCGCGCAACGAGGTCTCGTCGTAGACCACGGCGATGGGCACCGTCGCGGCTTCGGGCCGGGCGATGGCCTCGTCGAGGCTCTGGTGGAGCTGGTCTGCGGTCTGAGCGATCAACTCCGCCACCGACATGGTCAGCGTCAGGCCTTGCGGCCCACCGGGTGTGGGCCCCGGCGTGACGTCGCCTTCAGCGCCGGTGGTGGTGGCCGCCAGGAACCCGGTCACGTTCGCGCGTCGTTCGATCTTCCGCGCGGTGAGGCGCGCGGCGAGGCCGTGAATGTCGCCGTGAAAGAGCGAGGCCTTCGGCTCGTCGGCACGCACCGGGCCGATGCTGTTGCCGTGCACCGCGAAGATCGACCACGCCGCGAGTGGTGACGTGGTGCCGTTCTCTTCGGCATCGAGGCGCAGCAGGGTGAGCGTGCGGTCGATGTCGGTGCCCGGCACGCGCCCGTCGGCGAAGTTGTTGAGCCACGCGTCGCGGCTGCGGTTCGAGCTGGCGGGGCCGGGCACCTGGGCCTGGCCCCACGCGGCGCGCGCGTCTTTCATCTGACCGAGCGCGGTCTCCACGCCCTTCGCGAGTGAGTCGGCCATCGCGTCGACCAGGTGTTCGTCGAACTTCGCGGCGGCTCCGACCACGGTGTTGAAGAACTTGTCGCCGTAGATGGCCGACGGGCCGCCATGCGTGTGCACGGTGGCCATCACCAGCTGCGGCGCTGCGATGCCGAAACGTTCGATGCGCTGCGCGATTTTCCGGTGAAGCAGCGGGCTCGCCGCCCCCAGGTCCAGCTGCAGCAGGGCCAGCTTCGTGGTGCCCGACTGGAGCACGATGATGCGCCCCCGCAGCCGCAACCAGTAGCCCTCGGCGTGCGCTGCACCCGCTGACGAGAAGCCGTACGTGGGAAGCCCCGGAGGCGGCGTGAGGTCGACCTCCGCGACGCCCGCTCTGAGCCGGTCGACCCTCACCGCGGGTTCAGGCGCCTTGTTGCGTACCCAGAGCAGGGGACCATTGGCGAGACACGACGACAGCAGACAGCCCACCAACAGCACCCACCCGACACGCATGGGGCGGAGCTTCATCAGGTATTGCGCGCGTGTCCACGTTCGTATCAGCGTGCGCCGGTGCGTCACCTCGCTCTCGCCTCGGTCTGTTGGTCTCTGGTCGCCTGTGGGCCCACCATCGTGCCGCCCGCTCCGTGCACGGCGTTGCGCGCGAGCTGCGCAGAGAGCGCCGCGTGTTGTGAAGGCTCGTGTGTCGGGGGGCAGTGCCTGTTGCCCTGCAGGCCCGCGGGCGAAATGTGCCTGTTCAACTCCGACTGTTGCGATGGGTTGTGCCGCAACGGCGTCTGTGGCTGCGCGGCCAGTGGCGACGGCTGCGCGAGTTCGTCGATTTGTTGTTCGAAGACCTGTCTCAACAACCGCTGCGCCGGTGACGGCACGTGTGGCGTGCCCGGTCAGAGCTGCGTGGACACCACGGACTGCTGCACCGGCTCGAGCTGCATCGGCAACCTCTGCCGCTCCACCTCGTGCGCGGCGACCGCGGGCTCGTGCATCGAACAGAGCGATTGTTGTGAAGGCACCTGCAACATCAACCTCTGCCGCTCCTCCACCTGCAAGGCCGCGGGCGTCACGTGCGCAATGGATGCGGAGTGCTGCGTGGGGTTCTGCAGCCCCGACACCTTCACCTGCCGCTCGCAGTGCCGGCAGGCGATGGAGAGCTGCAGCCAGTCGGGCGATTGTTGTCTGGGCCTGCAGTGTCAGCTCGGTCAGTGCCGCGGCAGTTGCGTGGCCGCGCAAATGCCGTGCGCCGCGCAAGGCCAGTGCTGCTCGGGGCAGTGCAACGCCGGCCGCTGCAACTGAGCGGATGGGTGATGTGCCTGTGACGGACACCGTTACGGGTTCAAGATGAACAAACGCGCGCTGGCGGGCCTGGTCGCTGGATTGGTCATCACCCGACGATTGATCGCCCGGCTCGCCCGCTACGACTTGCGCGGCAAGGTGGTGGTGGTCACCGGCGGCGCGCGCGGACTGGGGCTGGTGCTCGCGCGCGAGCTGATCGAACGCGGCGCCGAGGTGGCCATCTGTTCGCGCAACGTCAGCGAGGTGCAGAAGGCCCGGGCCGAGCTGGCCTCCGGGGGCGGCACCGTGTTCGCCGCGGCTTGCGACGTCACCGAACGAGATCAGCTCACGCACTTCCTCGCCCAGGTTCAGGCGGCGCTCGGGCCGGTCGACGTGTTGATCAACAACGCCGGCGTCATCCAGGTCGGGCCGTTGGAGCTGATGAGCCCTGAAGACTACGACGCGGCCATGCGCATCCACTTCTGGGCGCCGCTCTACGCCACCTTCGCCGTCTTGCCGCAGATGCGCCGGCGCCACGCGGGCCGCATCGTGAACATCACCTCGATCGGCGCCAAGGTGCCCATCCCCCATCTGCTGCCGTACAGCGCCAGCAAGTTCGCCGCCTACGGGTTCTCCACCGGCCTGCGCGCCGAGCTCGCGCGCGATGGGGTCAAAGTGACCACGGTCTGCCCCGGGCTGATGCGCACCGGGAGCCCGCGGCACGCGCAGGTGAAAGGCCGACAAGAGGCCGAGTACGCGTGGTTCAAGCTGAGCGACAGCCTGCCGGGCCTCTCCATGAGCGCCGAACGCGCAGCCAAACAGATCATCGACGCCTGCGAGCGGGGCGACGCAGAGGTGGTGCTCTCGCTGCCGGCCCGGTTGTTGGCCCGCCTGTACGCCTTTGGGCCTTCGTTGATGCAGGACCTGTTGGGGGTGGTCAACCGGCTGCTCCCCAGCCCGGAAGGCGGCAGCGACCAGAGCGTGGAGGGCAAAGACGCACAGTCTCGGCGAATGCCGAGGATCTTCACCCGGCTCACCGATGCGGCTTCGTTGCGCAACAACGAGGTCTGAAGAACTTCGAGCATCGCGCCCGGTTCGCCCCTACCGTTGGAGGGACGTGAGCGAAGCTCCTCGGCAGAAGCGATGGCTGGGTCTGCGCCCCGAGAGCTGGCGGGGTGACTTGCTCCGGGTCGTCTTGCGAGTCACCGCGGTGTTGGGCGGCCTGGTCTACCTGCCCAGCGTCTGGCTCGCGTACGTCAACGCCATGTGGGGCGTGGTGGTGATCGACACCGTCGCCATCGTCGGGGTGATCACCCTCTGGTTGGTGGAGCGCATTCCGCTCAAGACCCGCGCCGCCTTCACCTCGACCCTCTTCTACATGCTGGGCGCCGGGCTGATGATCACCGTGGGCTCGGTCAGCCAGATCTATCTCTTCGCCTTTTCGCTCTTCGCCACGCTGTTGCTCAGCTTGCGCTGGGGCCTCGCGTCGGTGGTGCTCAACGCGCTCACGTTGCTGGGCGTCGGCGCGCTGGGCATCACCGCTCCCGAGATGGTCGCTCCCCGCTGGATCATGGATCTGCCGGGGTGGACGCTGGTCACGGCCAACTTCACCTTCGTGAACGTGTGCCTGGTGCTGGCGTTCGGCGCGGTCATCGAGGCGCTGGAGCGTTCGAACCTCACGCTGACCGAAGAAGTGGCCCGGCGCGCGCGCTCTGAAGAGGCGCTGCGTGAAGGCCGCGCATTGCTCCGCATCGCGGGCCGCACGGCGCGGCTGGGGGGCTGGCGGGTCAGCGTGCGCGATCAGAAGGTCGTCTGGTCGGAGGAGACCCGCGAGCTGCACGAGCTCCCGGAGGGCCAGCAGCCCACGGTCGAGAGCGGCATCGAGTTCTACGCGCCCGAGTCACGCGAGCCGGTGCGCGAAGGCGTGCGAGCCTGTCTCGAAGAGGGAACGCCTTTCGACATCGAGGCCCAGCTGATCACGGCCCGCGGCAACCGCCTCTGGGTTCGCAGCATCGGCAACGCCGAGCGCGACGTGACGGGCGCCATCACCCACGTGCAGGGCTCGATTCAAGACATCACCCCCGAGAAGGCCGCCCATGAGCGCGAGCAGAAGCTCGAGGGCCAGCTGCGCCAGATGCAGAAGATGGAGGCGGTCGGCAGCCTCGCGGGTGGCGTCGCGCACGACTTCAACAACCTGCTCTCGGTCATCCTCAGCTACTCGGGCTTCGTCATCGAGGAGCTCAAGCCCGACGACCCGCTGCGGGATGATCTGATCGAAATCAAGAAGGCCGGCCAACGCGCCGCCGAGCTGACCCGCCAGTTGTTGGCCTTCAGCCGCAAGCAGATCCTCAGGCCCGAGGTGCTCGCGCTGAACGAAGTCATCGGGGGCGTGCAGAAGATGCTGGTTCGCCTGCTCACCGAGAACATCAAGCTGACCGTGCTGCCCTCGCAGCAAGCGGGCAACGTGAACGCCGACGTCGGCCAGCTCGAGCAGGTGATCGTCAACCTGGTGGTCAACGCGCGAGACGCGATGCCTCACGGCGGCCGGGTGACCCTGGAGACCGCCAACGTGGCGCTCGACGAGGCCTACGCCGCCGAGCACGCCGACGTGACCGCCGGGCCCTACGTGCTGCTGGCCGTCACCGACACGGGCATCGGCATGGATCGCGCGACGAAGGACCGCATCTTCGAGCCGTTCTTCACCACCAAGGACAAGAGCAAGGGCACTGGCCTGGGGCTCTCCACGGTGTACGGCATCGTGAAGCAGAGCGGCGGTCACATCTGGGTCTACAGCGAGCCGGGCGTGGGCACGACGTTCAAGGTCTACCTGCCGCGCACCGATCGCGAAGTGACGCAGCACGCTGCGCCCAGCGCGCCTTCGACCACCTTGCGCGGCACCGAGACCGTCCTGCTGGTGGAAGATCAGGAGCAGGTGCGCGAGGTGATGCGGCTGGTGCTGCGCAAGGCCGGCTACAACGTGCTCGAGGCGGCCAACGGCGGAGAGGCGTTCCTCCTCTGTGAGCAGTTCACCGCCACCATTCACCTGCTGCTGACCGACGTGGTGATGCCGCACATGAGCGGGCGGCAACTGGCGGAGCGGCTCAAGCCCGTGCGGCCGGCGATGCGCGTGCTCTACGTGTCGGGCTACACCGAGAACACCATCGTGCATCACGGCGTGCTGGATGCCGGCATCGAGTTCCTGCCCAAGCCGATCGTGCCCGAGGCCCTGCTGCGCAAGGTTCGTCAGGTCCTCGACGCCTGAATCAACGCCCGCGGCAGTTGCGGGATTCGGCGAGCGCTTTGTCGACGGCTGCGTCGTGCACCCAACTCCCGAAGAGGTCGTCGAGGTCGTCGTGAACGCGAAGCTCCAGCCTCGAGCGCCTGAACGAGGAGGGTGTTCAGACTCACCCCTCGCGCTTCGGCCTTCTTCAGCAGCGCCCGGTGAACCCTGGGCGGCCGGTACAGCCTTTCGAGCGGGTGCTGGCACACCCCGTGAATCAGTCGGCGCTCCATGCGATTCCGTACGGCGATGGGCGAACTGTGCACGTTGATGCTGCTTCGACAGCTGACCTCCGACAGCTTCGCCCGGTGGGTGCGGCGGTATTACGGGGAGCCCAAAGACCAGAGCAGCGCAGGGCTGGTGCGATTGGTCGCGAAACATCATGCGCAACCGCACCCCCTCGACACGTTGCGGGTGCTGGAGTTCGACCGCTATCTCCAGGGCCAGGAGCTCCGCGACTCGGGCTTCAGGCGCGCCATGCTGGAGCTGCGTAACGTGTTTGCTCGCAACGCAAACATCGCTCCGGCTGAGAGTCAGAGCACGTGAACGCCCCGTGGCACATCGCGTGAATTCGCAGCGGCTTCATGAAGAACACGCTCGCGATGAGTGAACTCTGCATCCTGATGTTGCGGCGTGAACTGACGGCCGAGAGCTTCGGAGACTGGGCGCGGCGGAACTACGGCGCTCCCCACGGCATGAACAGCGGCGCGTTGGTCTCCTGGGTGAGCCGGTACCACCGGGAACCCAGCGAGCTCGATACCTTGCGCGTACTCGAGTTCGACAAGTTCATCATGCAGCCCGACACGCAGGACTGCGACTTCACCCGCGCGATGATCGAGCTGCGAAATGTCTTTGCGCGAAACGCAAACATGGCGACCCCTCAGACGGTGAACCTGGGCCCGCAGCCGGTGTCGACCTCGCAGTCGTCGCCGCCTGCGCCGTATGAGGCCGACGCCTCCTCGGTGCTGGCCGAGACGCTGGCCCGGTTGCTCTGCGAACAAGAGGGGCGCCGGCGCTCCAACTGGACCGAGCGCACCCTGTAGAAGCTCGATGCTCAGGCGCTGGTGGAAAATTCCTGCCACACCCCATCGAGGCACGCGGCGCGCTCTGTCGAATTGAGGGAGTACCCGCCATCCTGATGGAGCGAAACGCCGGCGCGTGGTCTCAAGCACCGGCTCTTGCTCGGATCAGCCCGCGGCGCGAAAGGTGCTCAGCGAAGGGCTCATGAATCAGAACCCGCTGGTCGCAGACGAAGCCCGCCGCGTGGCGCACCACGACGAGATGAAGTCGCAGGTCGACGACGACGTGAACGCGAAGATCGCCGCGCGCACCGAGCTCACCACCACCACCGAAGCGAAGGAGATGGACAAGGTGGCAGGTCAGTTCCGCGGCAAGGCCATCGACGAGGTGGCCGGCAAGGACCGCGAGGTGCGGCGCGCGCGGGTGTTGGCCCGGGTGTCCCAGGTCATCGACTATCTCTTCTTCGTGCTCTACGGCTTGCTGGGTGTCCGCCTGGTGCTCACCTTGATCGCGGCGCGCCCCGGCATCGGCTTCGTGCGCGTCATTCGCGCGCTCACCGACCCGTTCTACGCGATGTTCAACGGCATCGTGGCCAGCCCCAGCGCGGGCGGCTTCACGCTGGCCGTGCCCATTCTCATCGCGTTGGCGGCGTATGGCCTGCTGCACTTTGGCATCAAGGGGTTGCTGCGGTTGATCGCTCACCGCAAGACGGAGATCTGAAACACGCGAAATCGGCGAAGCTGCGCCGCATGAGTTCGAAAGAGCAGGCAACCTTTCGAGTGCACCGGACCTTCGCGATCCTCATGGGCGTGGTGGGGGGCCTGATCTTTCTACCGACTGCTGTCTCGTGGCCCCTGGACCTGCTGCGGGGTGGCTCGGTGACCGACGGCGCCGACGTATTGGTCATCGTGACTGGAGTGGGCTGGGCCGGCCTCGCCCTCATCGCGCGCTTCATCACTCGCCCGCGCCTCGAGCTGAGCGACAGCGAGCTGCGCGAGAACCGGCTCTTTCTCTCCACTGCGATTCCGCTCTCGGATCTGACGTCGATCGAGCGGGTCTCGGGGCGTCTCAATACGGGCAAGCCGAGTCGGGTCGACGCGCTGTACCTGTTCCGCGCGCACCCGGAGAAGCGGTGGGTGGTCGACCTCGGGTTCGTGGATGCTCCTGAGAAGTTCATGGCCGCGCTGCTGGGGAGAGTTCGCCTCAAGTGCGCGAACTACACGCCACGGGATGCGCCGCCGTGGACGCGCGGCTGAGCGCTCGCTGCGAACGGTGGGACTGTTGCTTCGGAGGAAGTCGCCGGTCAGCGAAACGCACGCCGGCGGCCGGCGTGTTCGCCCTGGCTGGTGCGCAAGAGGCGGTGAGCCCCCACGCAACGGCTGCATTTGAGCGGGAGCGAGGCCTCCTGATTCTGGGGCCTGCCTGAGTTGGCAGCGACTCTTGCAAGCGCTGAGGAGCATGCGCAGACGACTGCTTCTCCTCACTTCCGCCGTGATGCTCGGTTGCGCGAGCCCGCCGCCGTCATCCTCAGGCTCGTTGCGCGTGGTGGTGCACGTGGAGCCCGGCCTCGGCAGCCGATGTGCCCGGGTGATCGCTCGCGGCAGCGCCCAACGTGACTCGTCGCCCGTGCTGCTCTCGGGCCGCACCAGCTTCGTGATCGGCATCGCCCAGGAGCACGAGCCCGAAGAGGTGATCCTGCAGGCGCAGGGCTTCGCGGATGACGAGTGCACCCGGCTCAGCGTGCCGGCGGAGAACTCCGAGCCGCTGGTGACCCGCTTCGGTACGCCCACCACCTCAGCCATGCTGGTGTTGCGGCAGAGCCCGGGCCTGGACGCAGGTGTCGACGCCGATGGCGACGGCTTCGTGGTGGGGCTCGACTGCGATGACCGCGACGCCACCGTTCACCCCGCCGCAAAGGAGGTCTGTCAGAACGGCGTCGACGACGACTGCAACCGCGCGGTGGACTGCGCCGACCCCGGTTGCCTGGGGCAGGCCTGCGGCGTGAACGGTCGGTGCAATGGAACGGTCTGCCTGGCGCCCACCGAAGCGGGCTTGTGCGCCGACGGCCTCGACAACGACGCCGACGGCGAAGTGGATTGTGACGACACCGACTGCCCGATGGGCACGGCCTGCAATGACTCGAACGCCTGCACCGACGGTGACGTGTGCGGTTCGCCGGGTCAGGGCTGCCGCGGCGCCGCCCGGGTCTGCAATCAACCGCCGGCCGCGCAGTGTTTCGCCCCCACCGGGCAATGTGTCGCCGGTACTTGCAGCTATCCCGTGACGCCGGGCCCGTGCAGCGATGGGCTGGCCTGCACCGAAGGCGACGCCTGCGCGGCCGATGGAACCTGCCGGGGCACGCAACGCTCGTGTGCCACGCCGCCCGGGCCGTGCTTCGTGGCCAGCGGCACCTGCTCCGAGAGCCAGAGCGGCGCGTGCAGCTACGCTCCCCGTACCGGCGCGTGTGACGACGGTGACAGCTGTACGCGCAACGACACCTGCGGGGGCGCCGGCGCCTGCACCGGCACACCAGTGACCTGCACCCCGCCCGGTGAATGTTTCGCGGCCAGTGGTTGCTCCGCGAGCGGGGGGTGTCTCTTCAGCGTGCGCTCAGGCGCGTGCACCGGGGGCAGCTGCAACGCGGCGGGCGTTTGCGTTCCTTCGGGGCCCGCCTTCCCGCTCACGCCCACCAACTTCAGCACTTCGCAGCTGCCACCTTCGGCCGGCGCGGTGGTGTTGAGCTGCGACGTGACCATCGACACCCGGGCGGCGGGCGGAGCCCTGGGCTGGACCACCTGTGCCGGCGGTGCGCCCGCGCCGCAGTGGGCAGTGGTGAACGGCGCGATGTTGCTCTTCTTCGACAGCCTCACCATCGGCGCCTCGGCGACGGTGACGGCGCGAGGCGACCGGCCGCTGATCCTCGCGGCCCAGGGCGCGGTGTTGATCGACGGCACGCTGACGGCCAGCAGCGACGGCGTCAAAGGCGCGGGCAGCGAGCTCTCGTGCGGCAGGGGCGTCGGCGAGAACGGTGGCGCGGGGGGCAATCCCCAGACGGCGGGTGGTGGTGGGGGCGGCGGTTTCGGCGCCAACGGAGGCCGCGGCAGCGAAGGCGACCACGGCGGTGATGAAGGCGATCGCGGCGACGCGAACGGCAACGGGGGCCTGGCTCCCCTGCGCGGCGGCTGCCGGGGTGGTGATGGAGGCCGTGCGTCACCTGGGTCGGGCCTCGGAGGCCGGGGCGGCGGTGCGGTGCAGGTGACAGCCGCCTCCATCACGCTCGGCGCGGGCGCGACGGTCAGCGCTCAAGGCGAAGGGGGCAAAGGCGGCGCGGCCAACCTGCGCGTGGGGGGCGGCGGCGGCGGGAGCGGGGGGGCTGTCTTCCTCGAGGCCAACCGGCTGACCATCAGCCCCGGCGCGGCGGTGGTGGCCAACGGCGGCGAAGGCGGTGAAGGCAGCGGCTTCAGCAACGGCGCCGACGGCCAGAGCGGTCAGCGCAGCACCTCGCGCGCCAGCAGCTTCGCCATCGGCTGCGGCGGCAACGGCGGCTCGGGTGGCGCGCGCAATGATGGAGCGGGCAACGGGCGCGATCCCGATTGTGGCAACCGGTCGCCCGGGGGCGGGGGGGGCGGCAGCGTGGGGCGCATTCGATTCAACGCGCTGACCGCCTGCGACGTGAGCGGGTGGGCGCTGGTGAGCCCCGCGGCGAACGCCACCTCGAACTGCCGCGACGACTGAGCTGCAGGTCAATCGTGGCCGCGCGCTCGAGCTCGCGCTGCGGCGCACGCAGGGCAACGTCGCGGAAGCGGCCAGATTGCTGGGCGAAGTCGGCCGGGGGGCTGCGAAAGACCCAGGGGGTACGGTGCGAACGATGATGAAGCGTCTCAAGCGGGGTCGACTGGAGTAACTCTCGCGGGCGCAGGTCGGTTCGGCCCGCTATTCAAACACCCGAGGTTTGGGAATGGGTCGCACGCTCACAGCTCTCGTCGACGCGCTCACGCCCCCTCAGGCGAGCGATGACGAGACGGATCGCGCCCGTTTTCTGGTGCAGATCTGGTTGCTGCTTCTCGCGGCGTCCATCGCGTTCGTGCCGCTCAACCTGATGTCGAAGATGTGGGGCCAACTGGCCCTCATGTGCTTCGTCTTCGTGGCGGCTGGCTCGATCCTCTTCCTCCTCCGCCGCTCGGTGAAGCTGGTCATCGTCACGCACGCGTCGTTGGTGACCCTCACGCTGACCTTCGGGGCCTCGGCCCTGATGCAGACCCCTGCCGACATCTCCAATCTCCTCACCCTGGTGCTGGTGCCGTTGATCGCCAGCTACCTGCTGGTACGCCACAGCTTCATCTGGGTGGTGGCCGCCAGCGCGACGGGAGCGGCCGCCCTCACGCTCGCCTCTCATGGCATCACCGTGCCCGTGAACGACCCGGAGCCCGTGGCCAGCGCCGCGTTCAACATCGCGGTGAACGTGATCGCCTCGTGGGTGCTGACCCGGCGCTTCGATCAGCTTCGCAGCAACTCGCTCGAGCGCATGCGACAGGCCGATCGCGCGAAGACCACCTTCCTGGCCACCATTGGTCACGAGATCCGCACGCCCATGAACGGGGTGCTGGGTATGACCGAGGTGATGTTGCAAGAGCCGCAGTCGCCGACTCAGCGCGATCAGCTCGAGGTGATCCAGCGGAGCGGCCGCGGCCTGGTGTCGTTGATCAACGACCTGCTCGACCTCACCCGGCTCGAGGCCCGCAAGCTCGACGTCGACGACGCTCCGTTCGATCTCGACGCGTTGATCAAAGATCTCGAGGTGCTCGCGCGTGGTCACGCCACCGCCAAGGGCCTCGCCCTCGTGTTGGAGCGCGGCCCCAGCATCCCCCGCATCGTGCTCGGAGACGGCATGCGGCTGACCCAGGTGCTCAACAACCTCGTCAACAACGCCATCAAGTTCACCGACGCAGGTGAGGTGCGCATCTGCGTGAAGATGCAAGGCGGTAAGAAGGTGCGCTTCGAGGTGCGTGACTCGGGCATCGGCATCACGCCTGAGGTGCTCAAGCGGTTGTTCAGGCCCTTCGAGCAGGCCGACGGCTCGTCGACGCGCCGCCATGGGGGCACGGGGCTCGGGCTCGCCATTTCGAGTCAGCTGGTCACCCTGATGGGCGGCCGCATCGAGGTGGAGTCTGAGCCCGGCAAGGGCTCGACGTTCGGCTTCACTTTGCCCTGCACGCCTGCGGTCCTCCCGGCGCCGAAGGTGATCGCGCCCCTGGTGATGGAGACGCGAAGCCGGCGGGTGCTGGTGGTCGATGACAACCCCATCAACCTGCGCGTGGCCTCCAGCCTGGTGGAGAAAGCGGGCTTCGTTTCCTTACGCGCCACCAGCGGCCGCGAGGCGCTCGAGCTGATGAGCGCGGGTGACGTCGCGTTGGTGCTGATGGATTGTCACATGCCCGAGATGGATGGTTTCGAAGCCACCGAGCGCATCCGGCGGATGCCGCTGGGGTTGCAGTTGCCCATCGTCGCGCTCACGGCCTCGGCCACGCCCGACGACGTCGAAGCCTGCCGCCGCGCGGGCATGAATGAGGTGCTCGCCAAGCCCATTCACCTCGACACGTTGCGCGAAGTGTTGGCCCGGCTGCTCGGAAATTAGGCCCCCGCTCCCCTCGGGAGAGGGTCGGGGTGCGGGGCCCACGTGTCTTCAGAACCGAAAGATCGAGAGCGCTGTCCCATACGCACTCGCCCGATCGAGCACCGCCCAATCAATCAAGAACATCACCAGCCCCTGCACCGCGAAGCCCAGGCCCAGGCCGAGCATCAGATCATTCTTCTGCAGCGCGCCCACGCCCGCGACCACGCCGCCACCCGCGCTGATCACCCCTTCCACCGCCAGCAGGATCGGCTGAAACCGATTGGTGATGCGCGCCACCCGCTCGCGTTCACTGCGCGCGAACTCGGCGGGGTTGGTGGTGAGCGCGGCGTCGAGCGACCGCTCCTTGCCGTACGAGCTGAGCGCGAAATAGAGGCCGGCCACCACCTCGAGCACGCCGAAGCTCAAGTTCACCCAGCCGGCGCCGCGACCGAGCTCGGTGCCGCTCGTGAGCAGCAAAGACCCCGCGACGAGCGAGCCCACACCGGAACCGGTGAACGGCACGAAGCCCGAGAGCCGCTCGCCCCGGTAGTACTCGTGCATCTGCAGTCGAACCTGATCAGTGGGCGTCAGCACGGGTGATGCTTCCTGAGCGAACGCAACCGACGCCGCGAGCGGGAGCACCAGCAGGAGTCTCGTCATGATTCCGAACTTCTTACGCCGCTGGCCGGGGAAGCGTGATGACGAACTCTGCGCCGCCACCGCTGCGATCCTTCACCACCACGCTGCCACCGTGCGCCTGCGCGACCAGCTTCACCAGGTACAGGCCCAGCCCATGGCCCCTGCGCGCGCCCGCCTTCTGCAGGGTGATCGACCCGAACATGTCGAACAGCTCGCCCTTCAAGAAGTCGGGCACGCCGGGGCCGCGGTCGGCCACCACCAGCGTCACGGCCTGCGCATCACCGGTGATCGACACCTCGACCCAGTCGTTGGTGTGGCGGAAAGCGTTGATCAGCAGGTTCTCCAGCGCGCGCTTCACCAGCTTGGCGTCGAGCTCCATGGCGGTGTCGCCCGAGTCGAGCTGCTGCACCTTCACCCGGCCCTCCATCGCGGCGGTGCGCAGGGTCTCGATCACCGTGGCCGCCAGCTCGCTCACCACCGTGGGCACGCGCTCGAGCGCGAGCTTGCCCTGCTCGAGCATGCGCACCTTGAGCAGGTCGCCCACCGCCTCCATCACCCGGTCGAGCGCGTTCTTGCCGAGCCGGAAGATCTCGCGATCCTCCTCCACCACGTTCGCCTCGAGCAGCTGGAAGGCGCCCTTCACGGCGGTGAGCGGGTTGCGCAGGTCGTGCACCATCAGCGCGGTGAGGTCGTCTTTGAGCGCGTAGAGCTCGGTGAGCGCCGAGAGCTGCGAGCGAATGAGCTGCTCCTGCCGGCGCAGCCGCACGAAGTTCTGCACGCGCAGCACCAGCTCACGGCGATCGACGGGTTTGCTCAGGTAGTCGTCGGCGCCCGCTTCGAGGCCGCGGTTCCTCTGGTCCTGTGCATCGAGCGCGGTGAGCAGCAGCACGGGCAGGGGGCCGCGCGCCTTCTCCTTGAGCTTCGGCACCGCTTCGATGCCCGTCATGCCGGGCATCATCACGTCGATGAGCACCACCTCGACGTCGCGCGTGGCGACCAGCTCGATCGCCTGGAACGCGTCTTCGGCTTCGATCACCTCGAAGCGCTGAAGGAGCGCGAGGCGAACCAGGCGGCGAATCGCCTCGTCGTCGTCGACGACCAGCACCAGCGGTTTCGGGTCGGTCTGAGCTGCTGACATCGAACTCCCATGATCACCGTTCGGCCCGAGCGGAGTCGAGGGATTTGGGCTGCGACGGCCGCTCACCCCGACCCTGCGCCCGCTACTTCCGCAGCAGCAGGCCTTCGAAGAAGAAGGCAATCACCGCCAGGGTGATGAGCCACGTCCACAGCGGGGTGGACGACTCCGGCCCTCCACTGCCCGAGGTGCGCACCGACTCTTCACCCAGCCAGTCGCTCAGCGCATCGAGGCTGTGCCGCGAGAGGTTGCTCGCGCCCGCGTCGATGGACACCGCGAACCCCAGCTTCTCCAGCGTGGCGCCCTTCGCATCCACCACCAGGTACGGGCCCGGCTCGGGCATCGGCCCACCCGTCACGCCGTCGCCTTGAGGCAGCGCGGTCAACGCCACCTCGGCACCCGAGCCCGCACGCGCCCACGCCGGTGACTGATTGGGGTCGGGCTTGAGCGTCACCGACTCGCCCACCTTCGCGCGGATCTCTTCTCGCTCGTCCAGGGTGCCGGTCAACCAGCCCGCGATGCGCTGCATCAGCGGCAGGAACGAGGTGCGAATCGGCAGGTCGCTCCAGTCGCGATCGACGGTGGAGCAGAAGACGAACACCCGGCCCTTGCCTCGCCGCGCCGAGAGGAACACCGGCGCGCCGTCATCCATCGTGCCCAGCACCTCGGTCTCCACGCCCTGCGCGTCACCTTCGAACAAGGCGTACCGATAGAAGCGGGTGGAGAGCAGCCCCTCGCGCGCGCGGCCGGTGAAGGGCACCATCACCGGGTGATTGAGCGCGACCTGGGTGAGGCGGGCCGCGCGCGTGTCGGCGTCGCCCTGGCCCGGCTCGACCGCGGTCTTGATCACCCGGAGCTTGCGAGGCAGCACTCCACCCATCGACTGATTCCACGCATCGGGATCCACCCGGTCGCCCACGCTGACGAACAGGCCGCCACCCGCGTTGACGAACTCAGCCAATCGATCAGCCGCTTCGGCAGGAGGCGCTTCGACGTTGAGCAACAACACCACGTCGTAGTCAGACAACTTCTCGCGCCACGCGGCGTCGGCATCACGCAGCACCGCGCGCACCGGGCTCCCCGTCGCGGCCAGCGCGGCTTCGGTGAAGAAGGCTTCGTCTTTGTACTTCTGCGGGCTGGGGCTGCCGTTGATCACCAGCGCGGTCAGCGCCCGCGGCACCGAGAGCACCACGCTGTGCGCGTCGTCCTCGGGCAGCGCGTCGGCTTCGAGTCTTCCGGTCACCGTGGTCACGCCGCCTTTGGCGAACTTCCACGACAACGTCTTCTGCGCGGTGCCTTCGGCGGCGAGATCGACGAAGCCCTTCTGCACCACTTCTCCATCGACCTCGAGAAGGAGCTCCACGTCGCGCGCGGCCTCTTTCGAGAAGTTGCGCACCGTGAAGGTGAACTGCCACGCCCGCGGCCCGAGCTGGGGAGCGGCTTCGGCGTGCACGTCGACCAGCGCGCGGTTGGGCAGCTCCTTGCCCTTCGCCACGTCACGCACCACGAACTCCGGCTTCACCTTCTCGCCTTTGAGGCCGGCGCCGAGCGGGGGCGAAGACTCCAGCCGCAGAGAAGACTGGGTCAACGCGCTCACCAGCACCAGCCGGCGGTTGGGCAGCGGCGAGTCGTCGAGCGAACGGGCGGCCACCTCGAGGCAGCGGTTCAAGTCGACCGCTTCGTAGCCGGGCGTGGCGTCTTCGATGGCGTTCACCAGGCGCGCGCGTTCGAAGCCCACCGGCGCCACGGAGGTGGGGGTTCGAGAGCAGATGACCACCGTGGCCGGCTCTTCGGGCGCGAGGTTGCGCAACGCCGCGCGCGCTTCATCCTTCGCGACTTCGAAGAGACGGGTGCGCCCTTCCCAGCGCAGGGCCAGGGAGGTGTCGAGCACGATGGCGGTGGCCGCCACGCCGCGGCGCGCCGCCGCCAGGTCTTGCGTCGCGAACGACGGCCGGGCGAGCGCGATGGGGATCGCCAGCAGCACCAGCGTGCGCAGCAGGTAGAGCAGCAGCCGCTTGAGCTTGAGCCGCGAGGCGGTGCGCCGCTGGCTGCGCAACACGAAGTCGAGCGCTGCGAACGGCACCTCGCGGGGCCGCCTTCGATCGAACAGATGCACCAGCAGCGGGATGAACGCCGCCAACATGCCCAGCAGGAACCACGGCTGGCCGAACGTCACAGCTTGCCTCCGCGCCGGCCCAGGAAGCGCAGCAACACTTCATCGATGGGCTCGTCGGTGCGCACGCGTTCGTAGTCGCAGTCGGCCGCGCGGCAGGCGTCGCGGGTCGCGTCGAGGAACCGGTTGAACTCCTCGAGGTAGCTCGCCCTGATTTCGCGCGGGTTCACCTCGACGTGCCGCCCGTCTTCCATCGAGGTGAAGAGCGTGGGGTCGTCGTAGGGAAACTCGAGCTCGGCCTTGTCGACCAGGTGAAAGAGCGCCACGTCGTGCTTGCGCGAACGCAGCGCGAGGATGCGTTTGAGCGCGTCTTGATGATCGTCGAAGAAATCGGAGAACACGCACACCAGGCTGCGGCGGGGCAACTTCTCGGCGAGCGCGTCGGCGGTCATCGCGAGATCCGTGAGCCCCGAAGGCACGGCGCTCTCCAACGCATCCATCACCGCGCCCAGGTGACCTGCGCTCGAGCGCGGCGGAATCTCGGCGAAGCGGCCTTGCGCGACCAGGGCCACCCCCGCGGCGTCTTGCTGGCGAATGAGCAGGTGGGAGAGCGTGGCCGCCATGATGCGGCCCACGTCGAGCTTGGAGAGACCGGTGGTGCCAAAACCCATCGAGCCCGAGGTGTCGACCACCATCACCGAGCGCAGGTTGGTCTCGTGCTCGTAGCGTTTGACGTAATACTTGTCGAACTTGCCGTACGCCTTCCAGTCGAGGTGGCGGATCTCGTCGCCGGGCGCGTATTCCTTGTGCTCGGCGAACTCCACGCTCTGACCCTGGTTGGGTGACTTGTGCAGACCCGAGAGCACGCCTTCCACCACTGCACGGGCGCGGAGCTTGAGGCCCGTGATGCGGGAGAGGGTCGCGGCGTCGAGGAGCATGGAGTGCACGGCCTTCCTAACCCACGCTCAGGGCCGTCGCATCCCGCGTGAACGGCCTGGCTACCAGTTCACGTAGAGGTTGAGCATGGCCGCGTGCCGCATGGGGTCGGGCACCGTGGGCCGCGGGAGATATTGGTTGAAGTAGCCGCCCTCGACGCGCAGCTGTTTGGTCAACGGGTAGCCCACCCCGAGAAAGAGGCGGTTCTGGTCGAAGCCCGCACGCTGCCCGAAGCGGGTGTCGTTGAGCGCGAGGAACACCTCATCCCAGACGACCAGCAGGGTTCTCAGGCCCCCCAGCGGCGCGGTCTGCGCGCGCACGAACTGGCGGAAACGCAGGCCCACGTCACCTTGCGCGAACCGTTGCTCCAGGCGGCTGCGGGCCTGCATCCGGGCGCCCGATTGAAAGACGAGGTCCCAGGTCCACTGTTGCCAGAGCCGGTGTTCGTCGAGCGTCTGCCGGCCGTCGCGCCAGACCGGCGCCCAGAGGTAGCCGAGGAACACCGTCATGTCGTCACGCACGCGGTAGCCCACCGCGGGGCGCAGGAGGATCGAGGTGGTCTTCGCCGGCTCGAAAGCGAAGCGGCCGTGCGCGTCGAACCAGCCCACGAAGCGCCCCGCGAGCGGGCCGCCTGAAAACAAGCCGAACCACGCTTGCGGCTCGTGAGACAACTCGTCCTCGGCTCGAGCGGCGCTGGCCCACAGCAGCAGGATGAACACGAGAGGCCGCATCAGGCCGCCCTCCCTAGCAGTTCAGCCCACGCAGAACTTGCGCGTTCAGCATCATCGAGAGCTTGTCTCCCCAACCCCGCAAATACGGGGGAGCATGTGGCTCGGCGTGTCACTACACACCCTACCCATGGATTCTTCAGCGACTCTTTGGCACACCCTTTCGACCGGTGACGCGCTCGCGAAGCTGAACAGCAACGACAAGGGCCTGACCGACGCGGAGGCCGCCCGACGCCTGGCGGAGGTGGGGCCCAACGAGCTGCGCGCCACCGAGCGCGTGTCTGCCTGGCGCATTCTCCTCGCGCAGTTCAAGAACGTGCTCATCCTCATTCTGCTCGGCGCCACCGTGCTCTCCGTGGCGATGGGCCATGGGCTCGAGTCGCTGGTGATCGCGGTCATCGTGCTCTTCGCCGTGCTGCTGGGCTTCGTGCAGGAGTACCGCGCCGAACGCGCCATCGAATCACTCAAGAAGCTCGCCGCGCCTCACGCCAACGTGCTGCGCGGCGGAGAAGAGAAGAAGGTGCCCGCGCGCGAGGTGGTGCCCGGTGACGTGGTGATGCTGCACACCGGCGACCGGGTGCCTGCCGATGCCCGGCTGCTCGAGGCGGTGAACCTGCAGGCTGAAGAGGCCGCGCTCACCGGCGAGTCGTTGCCCATCGAGAAACACACCCAGACGCTCAGCGGCGAATTGCCGGTGGGCGATCGCAAGAACATCGTGCACGCGGGCACCGCGCTCACCTACGGCCGCGGGCGCGCCGTGGTGGCGGCCACCGGCATGCAGACCGAGTTCGGCCGCATCGCCTCGATGCTCGACACGGTGGAGACCAGCAAGACGCCGCTGCAGAAGAACCTCGACAAGGTCGGTTCGGTGCTCGCGAAGGTCGCGCTGGTGGTGGTGGCCCTGGTGGTGGTGCTCGGCCTGGTGCGCGGGCAGCCCTTCGTGGAGATGCTCATCTTCGGCATCGCGCTGGCGGTCGCGGTGGTGCCCGAGGCGCTGCCCGCAGTGGTGACCATCTCGCTGGCGCTGGGCCTGCAGCGCATGGTCAAGCGCAACGCGCTCATCCGCCGCCTTCCCGCCGTGGAGACCCTGGGCAGCACCTCGGTCATCTGCTCCGACAAGACCGGCACGCTCACCAAAGACGAGATGACCGTGCGGCGCCTGTTCGTGGCCGGTGAGGTGCTCGAGGTCTCGGGCGCAGGCTACGAGCCGAAGGGTGAGCTCACCCGCGAAGGCCAGAAGGTCGAGCTGAGTGCGCCGGTGCGCCTGCTGCTGGAGGCCGGCGTGCTCGCCTCTGATGCGAAGTTGGTGAAGGGGCACGACGGCGCGGAGTGGTCGGTGCTGGGCGATCCCACCGAAGGGGCGTTGGTGGTGGTGGCCGCCAAGGTGGGCATCGACAAGAGCGCGCTCGACGCCGAACGGCCGCGGCAGGATGAGGTGCCGTTCACCTCGGAGTCGCGGCGCATGGCCACCCTGCATGGCACTTCGGTGTTCGTGAAAGGCGCGCCCGAGGTGCTGCTGGGCGCGTGCTCTCACTTCGAGGGTGTCAACGGGGCGGTGGCGTTCGATGCCACCGGGCGCGAGAAGGTGCTGGGCGCAGCCGAGCAGTTCGCCGGCGAAGCGTTGCGCGTGTTGGCCATCGCGCACAAACCCAACGGGTCGCTGCAGCAGCTGGACGACGGCCTGGTGCTGCTGGGCCTGGTGGGCATGATCGACCCCCCGCGGCCCGAGGCCTTCGACGCCATCGCGAAGTGTGAGTCGGCCGGCATTCGCGCGGTGATGATCACCGGCGATCACCCCGAGACCGCCGAAGCGGTGGCGCGCGAGCTGGGCATCTTGAAGCAGGGCCGGGTGGTGACCGGGCGCGAGTTGGAGGCGATGGACGAAGCGCAGCTGGCCCGCGACATCGAGCTCATCGACGTGTTCGCCCGCGTGTCGCCCGCTCACAAGCTGCGCATCGTGACGGCGCTGCAAGCCGGCGGGCACACCGTGGCGATGACCGGTGACGGCGTGAACGACGCGCCTTCGTTGCGCAAGGCCGACATCGGCATCGCGATGGGCATCACCGGCACCGACGTCTCGCGTGACGCAGCGGCGATGACCCTGACCGACGACAGCTTCGCCTCCATCGTGGCCGCGGTGGAGGAGGGCCGGCGCGTCTTCGGCAACATCAAGAAGTACCTGATGTACCTGCTCAGCTCGAACATCGGAGAGATCGGCTTGATGGTGGGCGCGTCGTTGCTGGGCCTGCCGCTCCCGCTGACCGCCGTGCAGATTCTCTGGGTGAACCTCGCCACCGACGGCCTGCCCGCCTTGGCGCTCGCGGTCGACCCTCCGGAAGACGACCTGATGAAGCGGCACCCGCGCGACGGCAAGGTGGGCATCTTCACCAGGCCGGTGATCGCGCTGATGCTCGCCGGTGGCGTGTGGTCGATGCTGGTGAACGTGAGCCTCTTCGCCTGGGCCCAGCAATCGGGCCGCGGCCTCGCCGAGGCGATGTCGATGACCTTCGTCTCGCTGGTGTTGATCCAGTTCTTCAAGGCCTACAGCTACCGGTCGGATCGCCGCTCGGTGCTGCACAAGCCGTTCGCCAACAAGTGGCTCAACATCGCCGTGGGCTGGGAGTTCGTGCTGCTCTTCGCGATTCTCTACGTGCCGTTCTTCCAGAACCTGTTCGACACCTTCGCGCTGTCGGCCATCGACTGGTTGGTGATCGCCGGCGCGGCGTTCACGGTGGTGCCCGTGCTGGAGTTCACCAAATGGCTCGAGCGGCGCGGCACCTTCGGCAAGTTGGACTGACCGTTCGCCCCGAGCTGCGGTCTTCGAGTGGCGGTTTGCAGTGGGCGGGGAAGCGAAACCTGCTCCACGGAAGTGGGTACAGCGGCTCCCTCTTCTGGCAGCGTTGATCAGCGAGCGGACGCCGCGGTTCTTTTGTGAGCAAAACGCGGCTTCACGCTCTTACGATTCACCCGGTCGCCAACGCTCGGAAGCCCATGCAAGCCAAACGTCCACTCGCTCGCGTTCTCGTCATCGATGACAACAGCGACATCCGCGAGATGATCCGCACGGTGCTCGTGCACGCCGGTTACGAGGTCACGCTCGCGGTGGATGGCGGCAAGGGCCTCGAGGCGCAACGCCAGGAAGCGTGCGACCTGGCGATCACCGACATCTTCATGCCGCAGCAAGACGGCATCGAGACCATCGGGTTGTTGAAGAAGGAGTTCCCCAACACGCCCATCATCGCGATGTCAGGGGGCGCGAAGTTCGTCACGCGGCAGACCAGCGTCGACTACCTGGCGACCGCTCACAAGTTCGGTGCGGATCGCCTGCTGCGCAAACCCTTCGACATCGACGAGCTGCTCAAGGTCGTTCAAGAAGTGCTCGCCCCGCACTGAGTCGAGTCCCCTCTCCCTTCAGCAACCAGCACAGCCCATAACTGCCGTGCAGCGCCGCGTACGTCCACGCGGTCGGAGTCCAACAATCGAAGTGCCACATCAACGCGAGCACGAAGGGCAGGGTGCCGCCCTTCTGCAGGTGGATTACCCACGCGGCCTTGAGCACGCGAGGGCCCCCCCAGCAGATCATCCGACAGGTGATCCCTCAGCTTGAGCCAGCGGTCGAGCGCGCTCATTCACTGGCTCCGTGAAGACCACCGCAGGTTGGCCGGATCGAGCGTGAGCACCGTCGTCTTGTCGGGCATCACCGCGGCCTTGAAGGTGGTGACGGTGCCGTTCTCCAGCTTCACCTGCACCTTGTACAGACCGCTGGAGACCTTGCGGTTCATCGGAGGCGTGCCCCACTCCTCACCCTGCACGGTGATGATGTGGCGCGCGGTGTTGTCGCCCACGCTGATCACCAGCTTGCCGGTGCCTTCGGGGATCGGCTCGTCCTTCGGAACAGGGGGAGGCGCGTCGACCTTCTGAGGCTTCTCGGTCTTCTCGACCGGCGGCTTCACCGCGCTCACGACCTTCGGTTTGATCACCTTCGGCTTCAACGTCGGCGTCGGCCGCACCACCTCTTCCACCTCGATGGTCTCTTCACCGGCATCGATGGGGGGCTGAATTTTTTCGGCGAACAACAACGGCGGGTCGCGCGGCGGATCCACCCGGGCGGCCACCACCTTCGGCTCCACCCGAGGCGGCGGAGGCGCCACCACCAGGGGCTCACTCGAAGGGCCCAGCAGCGCGACGGTGGCGCCCACGCCGAGCGCGACGGCCAACGCGAACGCACCGATGAGCAGGCCGCGGTTCTTCGACGGAGGTGCTTCGTTCAGCGGAGGCAGCCGCTCGGTGGAGTGTCTCTGCCGCTGCGCGGGCAACGAACGCACTGAAGAGGCCTGCGGCGCGGGCGTGGCCATCGGCGAGGTGACCGGTGCGCGGATGGTGATGCTCGGGCCCGCGCTGATTCCGGGGAAGGCCGACATGCGGCTGCCGCCTTCAGCGGTCACTTCCCCGTCGTCATCGAGGTAGCCCATCAGGCTCGATTGCCCGATGCGGATGTGCGCGTCGAAGGCGGCCCGCTCCAGCGCTTCACGCATCTCGCGCGCGGTCTGGTAGCGGTCCTCCTGCTTGACGCCCAGTGAGCGTTTGACCACCTCGTAGAACCCGTCGGGCAACCCCGGGTACACCTCTTCGAGGTTCTTCCACTGGCCGCGCACCAACGCCGCGTGACGCTCGCCGTGGTTCTTGTGTTCGTCGAACGGCGTGCCGCCCGACGCGAGCTTGTAGAGCGTGACGCCCAGCGAGAAGAGATCGCTGCGGCCGTCGAGCTTCTTGCCCATGGCCTGCTCGGGCGAGAAGTAACCGGCCTTGCCCTTGGTCACGCCGGGCATGGTCAGGTTGCGGTTGGTGGCCGCCTTGGCGATGCCGAAGTCGATCAGCTTGAGGCTGCCCGAGGTCGACAGCAGCAGGTTGTGCGGTGAGACGTCGCGGTGCACCAGGTTCGCGTGACCGCTCTCCACCTTGAGGGCGTGCACCGCGTCGAGCGCAGAGCAGCAGAGGATGCCGATGGAGAAGAGCGCCTCGTCGGAGAAGCGCTCATCGTGGGTGCGCAGCGTGCGATTGACGGTGGCCAGGGTCTCGCCGGCCACCAGCTCCATCGCCATGTAGAGCAGGCCGTCTTCGCTCTCCCCCACCTCGTAGATGTGAACGATGTTGGGGTGACTGAGCGTGCAGGCGGTGCGCGCTTCGTCGAGGAACATCTCCCGGAAGTCGGCCGACTCCGAGTACTCCGGGCGGATCACCTTCACCGCCACGGGCCGCACGATGCCGCCCGTGAGATCCTGCTCGGCTCGATACACCTCGGCCATCCCGCCCTGCGCCACCAGGCGGGAGATGGTGTAGCGACCGACTCTGGTACCGGGTTCGAGCGACACTGCCGAAGCTTACGGCATGACGGTGGCGCTGATACTTCCGCTCGGCACGATGAAGCAGCGGCCGCCGGTCACCGCCGTGTCCGTGCTCAGGTTCCACTCCTCGAAGCGCACGGTGCTCAGTGAGCCGCTAAAGGTGCCCGTGGTGGTGCGGGGGGCGCTGGTGACCGTCATGCTGCCGCTCCGGGCGAGGTAGACGCCGCCGGTGCAGGAGGTGCCGCCCGTGCAGCCGCGGCGGAGGGTCGCGCAGAAGGAACACGCGAAGTACGAGCCTTCGGTGGCGAGGTTGCGCGTGCCCACGGTCACGTTGGTGGGGGTTCCCTGGTTGGTCCAGATGACCTCCATGCCGAGCAAATCGGTCGGGTCGCCTGCGCTGCTGGCACCTTCGGCGACGGTGTACTCATAGTTGGTGCCGTTGGTGTAGCGGGCGCCAGTCCGCTGACCAGTGAGGGAAGGCAGCGTGGTGCAGGTCGTGGTGCCTCCGCCACCGCCGGTCGCCGTGCCGCCACCGGTGCCGGTGCCGCCGCCCGTGGGAGCGCCGCCGCCGCCGCCGGTGCCCGTGGAGCCGAACGTGGTCAGGGCTGACTGGCAGGAGGGGCTCAAGCCGAACAGCACGTCGCTACCACAGGCCTGGAAACCGTTGACGGTGTTGCTCTCGTTGCCGGTGGTGCAGTTGGGCACGCCGCTCAGGCAATTCGTGAAGGTCTGGATGAGCGACTGATCAGCCGTGTTGCAGGCGCTCAGACAGGAAGAAGAGAGGCTGGGCGCCGCGTTGAGCTGCACGCTGCCGCTGGGGCAGGCGCTCCGGCCGGCCATCAGCGCCGCGTACCGGTTTCCGTAGGTGGTGCACGCGTTGGTCGTGCCCCCGCCGCCGCCCGTCGCCGTGCCGCCGCCGGTACCCGTGCCGCCGCCGGT
>JAUYRZ010000107.1 GCA_030695565.1 Archangium sp. | reverse complement strand
GGTGGCGCGCTCGGGCTTCAAGGCGGGATTCTCGAACTGAAAACCCGGGCCCGTCTGCTGCCGCGAGGTGAGATCGTCGAGGTTCGGCGCGCGAAACGAACGATCGAGGTTGGCCAGCAACGTGAGCGGCTTCGCGGGGCGCCACTCCACGCCCAGATGCGCGGCGAGAGGCACCCACGCGCCTCGCACCGCCGTCGTGCCCGAAGGCGCATCGGAGGGTGCGTTCAACGCGGCGGCGCCCACGCGGCCACCCGCTCGCAGCGTGACCGAGTCACCCAGGCCCAACGCGCCGTCGATGAACGCGCCTCCCGTGAACGAGGTGCTGCCGGTGAGGTACTGCCCTCGCGTGAGCTCCCGCACCACTGCGATGTCCGTGAACGCGACGAAGCTGCGTGACTGCACGAGATCGAAGTACGCGTCTGCGCCGCCCGTCAGCTCGAGCGTGAGGCCTGCGCGCGGCTTGAAGACGCGCGACTCCAACACCAGCGAGGCGCCCAGCGTATCCACCGTGTCGCGCCCGGTGTTGAGCACGAACGATGCGGGTCGCGCGCCTTCACGCGCTTCGTTCTGGCGCTGCCACGACAGGGTCACCCGCGCGGTCTCCACGTCGGTGAAGCGGCCCTTCCAGGCCGCGTACGTCAGCGTGCGGAACTGTTCGGTGTACGTCAGGCACTCGTCGCTGCGCGCGAAGGCGGGAGGGCATTGGTCAGTACGGGGCGCGTCGAACTGCCGGTACGCGTTGCTCGCGAGCGTGAACTCGTGGGCCGCGTTGGGCCGCCAGGTGATGCGGCCATCGGCGGTCAACTCGTTGAAGCCGGTGCCGAGCTGCGTGCGGTTGTCGGGCGCGAAACGCGGCACGTCCGCCTGCGCTCCGGGGAGTGGTCCTGCGCTCTCGAGCAGCCCCACGTGGCGCAGGCCGATGCCGCCCACGAAGCCGACGTTGCCGATCGAACCCGAGAGCCCGAAGCGACCGCCGGCTTCTGCATCAGCGGAGGTCGCCTTGAGCGCGAGCGAGGGGAGGAAGTGCGCCTTGCCGTCTCCGAGGGGCGCTTCGATGGGTGACGCGGAGATCACCCCGCCGAGCGCGTCGCTGCCGAAACGGGTCGAGCTGCCACCGCGCAGCACCTCGAGCGAGCCGATGCTCGCGGCGTCGAGCGTGAAGAAGTACTGGTTCGGGCCCTGCCGCCAGGTGCTCGTGTTCAAGCGGATGCCGTCGAACATGAGGACGGTTTGTTGGCCGGTCAGGCCACGGATGAAGACGGACGCCTGGCCGTGGGCGGTGTGTTGAATGAAGACTCCGGGTTCGTAGCGGAGCGCGTCGGGGGCGCTGCGCGGGAGGCGTCGCTCGAAGTCGGATTGGCGGACGATCGATGAGGCGGTCGCTCGGCGGTCTTCGGTGATCGTGGTCTCGAAGGGGAGGCCTGCGTCTTGCGCGGAGGCCTTGAGCGAAAACAGCGTCAGGAGAAGGAGAAGACAGCCCGCTCCCCGACCCTCTCCCCCTCGGGGAGAGGGAGGGCGTGCGGGTGGGCGTGCGGAAGAACGTGACGGATTCAGGCGAACGGCTTGCTCCCCACCGTCAGCTTTCGCCCGGCGAGGAACTCCTTGGCCGTCATCGCGCGTTTGCCTTCGGGCTGCAGCGTCTGCAACACGAGTGAGCCTTCGGCGCAGGCCACTTCGATTCCTTCAGCTGTAACCGCGAGCACCGTGCCGGGTTCGCTCTTGCCTTCAGCTGCGGAGGCCTTCGCGACTTTGAGGAGAGCTCCTTCGAAGGTGCAGAACGCTCCGGGCCACGGGGTGAAGGCGCGCAGCCTGCGCTCGAGCTCAACTGCGCGCTTCGACCAGTCGAGCCGCCCGTCTTCCTTCTTGATCATCGGCGCCATCACCACGCCTTCGGTGGGTTGCGGCTTCACCGGCAGTGCTCCGTCGACGTAGCGCTGGAGCGAGCGCTCGAGCACGTCACCACCCAGGTCGGAGAGCTTGTCGTGCATCGACGCCGAAGTGTCTTCCGCGCCGATCGTCAGCTCTGCGCAGTCGATGATGCCGCCGGTGTCCATGCCCGCATCCATCTGCATCAGGCACACGCCCGTCTTCTCGTCACCCGCTGCGATCGCCCACTGAATCGGTGCGGCGCCCCGGAAACGCGGGAGCAACGAGGCGTGCACGTTCACGCAGCCGCGGCGCGGTGCATCGAGCACGTCTTGCGGGAGGATCTTTCCGTACGCGGTCACCACGCCCACGTCCGCGTTCAACGCTCGCAGCTCTTCCGCGAAGTTCGTGCCGCGGATCTTGAGCGGTTGGAGCACCGGGAGGCCCTTGGCGAGGGCGAGTTCTTTTACCGGCGAGAAGCTGACTTCCTGGCCTCGGCCTCGCGGCTTGTCGGGCTGGGTGACCACGGCCACCACTTCACCCAGCGAGAGACAGGCCTCGAGTGATTTCACTGCGAAGGCCGGCGTACCCATGAAGACGATGCGCATGGGTTGCGACTAGCACACGACAGCCCTCTCCCCGACCCTCTCCCCCTCGGGAAGAGGGGGATTTTCGACAGAGAGCACGAACGAAAGATCTCTTACTGCCAGATGACCGGGCGATCCGGCCGCTTCATGAACTCGGCGGCGCGCTCTTCCTTGGCGAGGTGGCGGTTGTCGGCCTTGAGACCGGCGCCTTCCATCTTCGCCTTCATCAGGTCGACCGCGGTCGCGACGTCCTTGAGGATCGCCTTGCTGAACTCCTTGAGCTTCGCGCGGTCGGCCTCGAGCTCGCTCTTGTTCGCCGGCGCGGGCGTGGCGGCGAGCTTCGTCTCGATGGTCTTGAGCGCCTTCTCGAAGGGATCCGAAGAAGCGGTGTCCCACTCGGCCTCGAGGTGCAGCCCGCGGCCCACGCGGCCCGTCTCGTCGTCGATGTCGGTGGGGACTTCCTTGCGCGCCGCGGGGTCGTAGACCGAGTAGCGATCGGCCGAGATGATGAAGCCGTCGGTGTTCGAGGGCAGGTACTGCCCGTGGCGCTTGAGCAGGTCGCCGGCGTCCGTGAGGAACTTCTCCTGCGCGGCCAGCTTGTCGTCGTACTTCTGCATCGCGGCGGGGATGGGCTTGCCGGCGGTCTTGAGCGCGTCCATCTCGGTCTTCAACTCGGTGCGCTTGCCCTGCACGTCGCGCACGCTCTCGAACTGCATGTGCGAGCGGCGGCGCTTCTGCAGCACGATGCTCTTGGGGTCGAGTCGCAGATTCTTATCCATGGGCAGCGTGCCCTTGTCCTGCGCGGTCTTGTAGAGAATGGCCGCGACCTCGAGCGCTTCGCCGTTGGTGTCCTTGCCGTTGCGCAGCATGTCTTGCGCCTTGGCCTCGTCGGCGGTGTAGGTGCCTTCGAAGCGCTTCTCGAACTTGTGCACCGCCGAGTTGCCGTCGGCGTCGACCGCGCGGCCCTCTTTGCCCTGAATCAGAACGCGGGTCGCAGCGAAGGGCGGCTTGTCGTCGAAACGAACGCGCGCGCGCACCGAAGCGCCGGCCTTCTCGAGCGCACCCGACGCGTCGTCGAAGTACGTCTCGCGGAACATCTCGTCCTTGTCCTGGAACGAGACCGTGCCGTCGGCCTTGGTGGTCTGCTCGAGGTGCATGGGCATGGTGAACTTTTCCACCAGCTCCATCGCCGCCGGGTCATCCCACTTGGGCTTGGTCATCTTGTCGAAAACGGCGATGGCGCCCGTCTCGCGGAAGATCCTGTTCGCGCCGTCGACCACCTTGAAGTCGGCCCAGGCCTCCTGCTCGGTGCGGTTGCGATCCCAGCCGGTGTCGATGGGCTTGGCGAGGATCTCGGGGCCGATGACGGGCGTGGCGACCAGCTTGCCTTCGCTCTTCACGCCGCCGATGCCGCTCAGCTTCACCGTCGACTCCGCCGTGAGCTTGCTGGCGTAGTTGCCCTCGACCTTGTCGAGCGAGAGCGCCTTGGAGAGGTTGGTGTTGGGCGAGAGGTTGAGCGAGAGGCCCTTGTCATCGCTGACGGCCACGTCGTCGACCACGTTGCAGAAGTCTTCGAAGGTGATGCCGAAGGTCTTGGTGAAGTCGGCCGTCTTCGCCTTGGTGGGCACGTATTCGGCGATGAACTTCTTCCAGTCATCGGCGGTGGCCAGCTTGACGGTGGTGGTGCCCTTCTTGAGCAACACCGTGTTGGTCTGCGCGACCAGCTTCGCCGAGGCCTGGCTCAGGTACGTGCCCGCCTTGCCCTTGTCGTCGAAGAGCTGCGCCGAAACATCGCCAGCGAGAAACTGCCGACCGCGCTGAATCTTGACAGTCATGGGAGGAGCCTTTGAAGGTGGACCGCGAGTTGGGGAGGCGAAGGTAGCCGAACTTCGTCGTGTTCAACCCAGTGTCGGCCCGACGCCGACAGAGTTGCTTCTTTCCCTACATCTTTGACGCAGCGCGAATCAACCCTGCAGAATTCCTCGACACTCGTTGACCCTGCGGAAACGTGGGTCTACGAAGCCCCTGACTTTTTCTCCCGACCAAAGGGGTTCGCAAATGCGGACGATCGTCGTCAGTGGACTGGTGTCGTTGGCCCTCGTGCTGTCTTCCTGCAAGAGCGATCCCGCGCTGCCCGAGACCTGGGAGAAGCGGATCACCGGCACCAAGAGCACGAAGGAGAAGCTCAAGGCCGTCGAAGATCTGCGCAGCGGCAAACACATGGGCGCGAACATGGTGCCGATGCTCGAGAAGCGCCTCGAGGATGAGAAGAAGCCCGAGGTGAAGGCGGTCATCGCGCGCGTGCTCGGCGAGGCGAAGCAGGCCTCTTCCGTCGACGCGCTGGTGGCTGCCGTCGATCCCGCCGCGACCGACACCGACGCGAAGACGATGAACAAGGAGATCGCGGTTGCGCTCGGCAAGATCGGCGACCCGAAGGGCGCTCCCGCGCTCGTGAAGCTGCTCAAGACGAAAGACAACTACACCGTCATCGCGGCCATCGAGTCGCTGGGCTCGATGAAGTCGGCCGAGTCGTTCGACGCGCTCTATTTCATCGCCACCGATGACGCGATCGAGCCCTTCATCACCAAGAAGGCGATCATCGCCCTGGGCGACATGGGCGATCCCCGCGCGGCGCCGGGCCTGGTGCGCGCGATGTTCAAGGAGCGCAAGGGCATCAGCTTCTACGGCGAGTCTTCGTTCGCGCTCTACCAGCTGGGCAAGCCCGCGGCCGACCTGCTGGTGCCGGTCGTCGACGGGAAAGACAAAGAGCTGCTCGACTGGGCCGCGAAGAACAACGTGAAGGACATCGCGGTGCTCGCCAAGGGCGTGCAGGTGATCGGTGACCTCCACGACCGCCGCGCCGAGAAGTCGATCGTCGGGTACCTGAACTACAAGAGCGAGTTCGACGACCTGAAGCTGATCATGCGCATGCGTGCAGCCGACGCGCTCGGCCGCATGCGCAGCAAAGAAGGCGTCAAGCCGCTGGCCGCGCTGCTCGACGAAGAAGAGCCCAACGCGCGCAAAGAATACGTCTGGTCGCTGGCCCGCATCGGCGGCAAGGATGCCGTCACCAAGCTGGTGGAGACCGCTGGCAAGGGCCCGTGGGGCGCGCGTGAAGAGTCGATGCGCGGCGTGGCGATGCTGGGCGACGACGCGGCCGTGTTCGACAAGTTCGTGGCCGCTGAGCAGAAGCTGTTCGAAGCCGAGTGCAAGGAAGACCCGGAGTTCGAGGAGTGCAAGGACCTCCCCGGCGCGGTCGCCAAGCACAAGGCGAAGATCCTCACCTACAAGAACCGCGCGGTGGCCGCGGCCGAGTGCAAGTCGGATGGCGCGTGCTGGGCCAAGCACCTCGACTCGAAGGACGAAGGCACCCGCGAGCGTGCGGCGTATGAGATCGGCCGCAGCGGCAACGCGGCGTTGATCGAAGAGCTGATGAAGCGCCTGCCCGAGAAGAACCTCGATACCCGCCTCGCCATCATTCAGGGCGCGGACTGGCTCATCGATGACTCGAAGGACGCGATGGCGACCGCTCGCAAGGGTCTGCCGGCGCTGGAGAAGCAGGTCGCCGACGAGCGCGGCAAGACCGAGTTCGTGAAGGTGAACGAGGATCTGCGCCGGTTGTTGACCAAGATTCAGCGCGGGTAAGAAGCAAGGCCCTCACCCTCTCCCGAACGAGGGAGAGGGTGCTGCTTCACTCAGTTCGCCAAACCGCAGCGCATCTTGCCGGCGGCGGTGTCCACCAGCCGGCAGTCGCACTGTTCCAGCAACGCCTCGCAGCGATCTTCGTCTTCAGCCGTGGGCATGGAGTTGAAGGTGCTGTCCTGCTGGGAGGCTCGGGTCAGGCACGCGGTCTTGTCGGTGCTGTTGACCGTGCAGTCGCACGCCTTCTCGGAGAGCAACCGGCACTGGCTCTTGCAGCCAGAGGTCACGAGGAGCAACGAAGTGAGGGCGAGCAAGACGGCGTGGCGCATCGGGCGGCGGACCCTGCCACAGTCACTTCGGGAGCGCAGCATCGACCGTCTCCCGCAGGTAGCGAGCCGCCAGCCCCACGGTCCGGGGCGCGCTCTCCGGAGTCGGGGTGAGTGACGGCGCGACCTCCATGATGTCGCCACCGAGCAGCCCCACCTCACGGCCCAAACGGCGAATGAGCTCGACCACCCACTCAGGCTCGAGCCCGCCGTACTCAGGGGTGCCCGTGGCGTCAGCCCACTTCGCGTCGGTGCCGTCGATGTCATTGCTGAAGTACACGCCGCGCACGCCGGTCGATTTCACGTGCGCGATCAACGCGTCGAGCTGACCTTCGGGGTCGGCCAGCACGTCTTTCGCCCAGAACTGCCGCACGTCGAGCGTCGATTCCCAATGCGCGCGGTCGCGGCCCGAGGCGCGAATGCCGACCTGGGTGAGCCGGCCCTTGCGGCCGATCAGCTCGTTGGCGTGCCAGCTCCAGGTGGCGAAGCAGTGTTTGATGCCCAGCCGCGTCTCGAGGAGATCGGTGTGCGCGTCGGGCTGCACGATGCCCCAGGGTTGTGGGGCGACCGCGGCCAGCGCCTGCACAGCCGGGAGCGCGGTGGAGTGATCTCCTCCGATGACGAAGGGCTTGGCTTTCGGGTTGAGCTGGAAGACGAGCTCGAAGGCGCGCCGTTCGATGGAGAGCGGGGCGACCGGGAGTGTGGCGCGCACTTCTTCGGGGAGGTCTGGGTAGACGGCGCGGCGGCTCGCCGTGAGTTGATCCGCGGAGAGCATCTCGTCGGAGAGAAGTTGCGGGACCACGAAGACGTCGCCCAGGTCGAGCACCCCACGGCTGGCCAGCTCGAACTCGTCGGCGATGAGCTGCAGGCGAATGGCTTGCGGGCCCAGGTTGGCGCCTCGGCGAAACCCGGCGCCCACGTCGGAGGGCACGGCGATCAGCACGCCCTTCGCGGTGGGGATTTTTTCGAGCGTGTCGCGGAAACGCTGGCGGACTTCGGCGGGGGAGGTCGCTCCGTAGAGGCGTTGCTGGAGGGCCTCTTGTTCGGCTCGGCCCGTGCTGACGAGGAAGAGACCGGCTCCCGCGGGGCGGAGGATCGTTGCAAGCTCGTCGAGTGGGCTCATGGGGTCCTTTGTATAGCGACTTCGTCACGCCCTCACCCCGACCCTCTCCCGAAGAGGCTGTTGATCTAGTCGGGAGTGGTTGACCACCCGCACCCTGTCGTGATCTTGGGTGCGCGTGAAGCAATCACGACGGTCGACGAAGACGCATCGGCTGCCTGAGCAGCGGCAG
>JAUYRZ010000041.1 GCA_030695565.1 Archangium sp. | reverse complement strand
CGCGTTTTCCTTGGCGAAGTCGGTGAGCTTCTTCTTCTCGAGCTTGCCCTGCGACTTGCTGGTGCGCTTCTCGACCTGGGTGTCGCCGGCGAGGGCGTCAGCCGACATGCCGAACAGCGCCTTGATGTTGTCGCCGAAGAGCGTGATCACGCCGATGGCCGCGATCGCGATGAGCGCAACGATGATGATGTATTCCGTCATGCCCTGACCGCGGGACTTCTTGAGAGCCATCTGCTTGTTGAGCTTCGCCATGGTGTCGCTCCTTGTTGAAAGCCCCGTGAGCAGGGCGCCGTTTGATGAAAAGAGTATCGAAGATGCCGAGCGGTCCCTCCATACGTCATCGGGAGGATGGGGCCTCTGGGACCGAATTCGCGAACAAGCCCGGCAACTTACGGCTTTGTTTGCGCCAACAACTCACCCAGGCGCACATGATGGGGATGCGTCTCGAGTGATTTACGGGCCCGCATTTCCGCGTCTGCAACGTCGGCCGAAGCAGTGTGCCACGGAGCGCCCTCGCGCGTCGAAAGCCGCCGGGTCGCTTCGAGCCAGGTCGCGAGGACATCAGGTGAATCGACCTCGCGATGGATGAACGGCTCGAGCACTTCCCGCGCCCGCATCACATCGCCCTGGCGCAGCACGGCCGCAGCGAAGGCGCCCGCCGCTTCGACGGAGGTCACGTCGGCCTCGAACCACGCCGCGGCCGCTGCACGCACCAGCGGGTCATCAGACGGGTGCACCCACGAGAGGCTCGCGTAGAGATCCTTCGCTTCATCGAACGAGAGCGAACGCCCCGCGAGCACCTTCGCCAGCTCGAGCGAGCCGCGCTCTTCCGGCAGCCGCCGTGAATCGGGCACGCGTACGTCGGCGGCCACGAAGTAGGCAATGGGCGAGCCGTACTCGAGCAGGTTGTGATCGTCGGTGTTGACCAGCCCCTCCCCACCAAAACGTTTCTGCGCCTCGTCTCCGTGCACCTGCCGCCCGAGCAATGTGGTGGGCAACTGCAGATGAATGCGCGCGAGATCGGCCTGCACCTTCGGCTGCGCCATCCGGGCCGTGAGCGTCTGCAGATCGAAGACCTGCGGTTCGCGGCTGGCCACCAGGACGAGATCGTCGGGCCCCACCCAGGTGGTGCCGTGTTCGAACGAACCGCGCAACGTGCGCACCACCAGCTTCACCAACGAGACCGACGACTCGTAGGTGTGAATCCACTGCACCAGCCGCCCACCCGGAGCGAGCTTGCTCTTCGCCATCTCGAAGAAGTCCTTCGAGAAGAGCCCCGACACGCCGGACACCCACGGATTGCTGGGCACGCTGACGATCAAGTCGTACGGCTCGGTGGAGAGCTGAAGGAACGTGCGCGCGTCTTCGATGTGCACCACGCAGCGCGGATCGTTGAAGGCGTCGTGATGGTCAGGCTTGAAGATCGCGGCGGCCTCCACCACGGCCGGGCTGATCTCCACCACGTCGAGCCGCTCGATGGGGTGCGCCAGCAACGAGCCGGCCGTGATGCCTGCACCCACGCCGACCAGCAACACCCGCTTCACTTCACGCGGGTGCATCAACACGCCGAGGTGCGCCGCGAGGATCTGCGTGTCGATGTCGGTGCCGTTGGAGCCGTCGACCTTGCCGTTGATGCGCAGGTACCGGCGATCGTCGTCCTGCGTGCCGACCAGCACCGAGGCGAACACGTCATCCCGATAGAAACGAATGGTGCTGCGCGCCTTCACCTCTTCGAGAAACTGCGCGTAGCTGTCGAAGCTGCGGTTCCACTCGCGGTACCGCCCCGACGCCGCCAGCGTGGAAGCCCACCCCGAGGTGCCCACCACGGCGAGCACCAGGGCCACGGCCGCGGGCACCAGCAACGAGAGCGCCTGCTTCCGAGCCACGCCCGAGCCGTCGGCCAACAACGCCCAGCCTGCAGCGATCAGGTTCGCGACCAGCGCCAGCGCGAGCGTGCCCTCGAGCCCAATCAACGGCAGCAGCACGAGGCCGCCGAGCAACGCGCCGCTCACCGTGCCGATGGTGTTCCACAGATACGTGGTGCCCAGCCGTGCACCGACGTCTGACATCGCGCGCAGGGCCACCCGGGCCGCCGCGGGAAAGCTCGCTCCGAGCAGGAAGGTGGGCGGCAACAACAACGCACCGCACACCAGGAAGCTGAGCACCTGGTACGTGCCCCACGTCTGCGGGCCGTGATCGAGCCGCGCGTGCACCTGCATGAACGCGTACGGCAGCCGCGCATACGCGGTCATCGAGATCAGCACCGCGAAGACCAGCGCCAGCTGCAACCGCCCGAACGTGCGCAGCGCATTTTCATCGGACCGCGTCGAGAGCCAGAAGCTGCCCAGCGAGATGCCCAGGATGAACGCGGTGAGGATCAGCGTGAACGCGTAGCTGGTGCCGCCGAGCACGATCGACAGCACCCGGATCCACACCGTCTCGTAGGTCATCGAGGTGAAGCCCGCGAGCGCCGTGCCCACCAACGCCGCGCGCACCGCGCTCAACCCGAAGGCAGGCACATCGCCCGTGCTCTGCGAATTCTCAGAAGGCGTGGCGACGCGGTTCCACCCCGCCACGACCGCCGCCAGACCGAGCAGCAGGTTCACCATCGCGGCCAGCCGCTCCGAGACGCCCAGGCCCACGCCGGGCACCAGCAGCATGCCCGCGAACAAGCAGCCCACCGACGCGCCGAGGCTGTTCACCGCGTAGAGAATCGACAGCTCCCGGCGGGCCGAGCCGAGCTTCTCCGTCAGGTGGCGCATCAACACCGGCAACGTGCCGCCCATGAGCAGCGTGGGGATCAGCAAGGCAGACGCCGCCAACGCCAGCCGGGCCGACAACCGCGGTGCCCCGCTCAACCCCGGAGCAATGCGCAAGTAGAGCTCGCCCGCGACCTCCAGCACCCGGGGGAAGGCGAGCGCATAGAGCCCGATGCCCAGCTCGAGCACGCCGTAGAGCGAGAGCGGCCGCTTCGACCGATCGGCCCGTCGGCCGAAGAGAAACGCGCCGAGGGCCAACCCGCCCATGAACGTCGACAACACGATCGCGTGCGCCTGCCCGGTATTGCCGAGCAGGTTCGCCAGCCGCTTGGACCACGTCAGCTCGTAGACGAGCCCCGTCGCACCCGACAGGAGCAGCAACGTGATGACCAGCGGCCGGGCACGCGAAGTCACCGGGCTGTCTTTCTCCGGCGCTTCAACAGCAGCAGGCCCGCGAGGCTCAGCAAGGTGCCACCACTCGCCGAGCAGGTCGCCTTGGTCGTCTTCTCGGGGTTCACCTCGATGGACCAGCTGGCCATCGAGAGCAGCTGGTCGGGCGCGAGGCCCACGCCGAGGCTGAAGGTGTAGACGCCCAGCGCTGCATCGGCGGGCACGGTGCCCCCCACGGTGCCGTCGTCATTCCAGCTCACGCCGGGGGGCAGCCGGCCTTCACGCCAGTACCACTTCGTTCCCGCAGGCAGGGGCGTCGCGCTGAAGGTGACCGAGGCGGCTTCGCCCGGCCGCACCAGGCTGGTGCCCGTCACGCTCGAGGTGATCGAGCCCGAGGCGATGAAGATGAAGTACGTGTACGCGTCGGTGCGGCCCTGCCCGTCGACCGCTTCGATGGTGAAGCGGGTGCGACCCGGCCGGGTGGGCGTACCCGAGATCACCAGCGTGTCGCTCTGTGAAGGCTCGAGCGCGAAGCCCTGGGGCAGCTCGCCCGAGATGACCTTCCAGGTGACCGGCAACGAGACCGCCGCCCCGCTGGGGTTCACCGCGAAGAGCGACTGCACGTACTCCGCACCGAGCAGGCCATCGGGCAACGAGCGCGTCTGAATGGTGAACGGCGCGCTGTCGACCATGGTCACCGCGAAGGCGCGCTCATCGACGTTGCCGATCGAATCGACCACCCGGATGACGAACATGCGCGTGGTGCCCAGCGCGTCAATCGGCGTGCCGGTGATTTCACCGTCTGATGCGAGCTCCAGACCCGAAGGCAGAATGCCGCTGATGAGTTGGTACCGGTACGCCCCCACGCCCCCCACCGCGCCGAGCTGGGCACGATACGGAACGAAACGGGTCGGCGCTGGCAGCGCGCGCGCGCTGATCGCCAACGAAGACGTGAGCGGAGCGACCCGAAGCGGCCTCGCCACGAGCACCGCTCGGCCGTTGGCCTGCACCTCGATCAACGCGTTGAAGGCGCCGGCCTGGGTCGGAACACCGCTGATCAGCCCCGCGGTCGAGAGCATCAGCCCGGGCGGGAACGAGGCCGGGTCGACCAGGGCGAAGGTGTACGGGCCCGCGCTGCCCTGCCCGACCAGCTGCACCGAGTACGGCAAGGTGATGGTCGCGTCGGGAAGGTAGGGCGTGCCGATGGTGAGCGACTGCGACACCACGTCGGTGCGCGTACCCGCAAGCCCGTTGTCGGCCTCTTCGGCCTCGGCGATCAACCCTTCGGGATCCATCAAGACGCCGATGAACCACGGGGCCGTCGCGATGGTCTGGGGCAGCCGGAGGATCTCCACCGCCGAATCGCGCTGACCGACAGCCAGGGTCGGCACCGTTCCGTCGAGCACGTCGCCGCCCGGCGTCACGCGCATCAGCTCTTGATCGTCGGCGGTGATGATGGGGTTGGCCGACAAATAGAAACGGTACTTCGCGCCCGTGGCGATCCGGTTGCCCAGGTTGGTGAGCGTGCGCGAGACGGCGATCAGCTCACCTGCGCCAGCGCGTGAAGGCGTCTGCATCTCGACCGGCAACAGGTTCGGAGCAGGAGCACGCGCCACGGTGGGCCGCGACTTCTCGAAGTTGTTGCCGGGGTTCTCCTCGACGAGGCCGATGCCCGTCGCCGCCCCGAAGAAGAAGTACGGCTGCACGCCCAGCGGCTGCCCCGTGGTGCTGGTGCTGGGCACCACGGCGCTCGGCAAGGCGACCCAGCGAGATTCTCCGGGTGCGAAGGACAGGTTCGGCACCGTGCCCACCAGCGAGTCGGTCACCGCGTTGAGCGACTCGTTGTCCGACATGAAGAAGGCGACGCGCACGTTGGGCGCGGTGGCGCCACCCACGTTCGAGACGAACGCTTCGAAGCGCGTGGCCTCGCCGAAGAAGACCGAGGTCAGCTCATCGAAGGGCGCAGCCGCGCGCAGCACCCGCACCGCGGAGACCACCAGATCCGCCTGGCGAACCTGCATCTGCGTGACGGAGGCAACGACGTTGTTGAGCTCACTGCGCTCGGGGATCACCCCACCATCGGGGCCGTCATCGAGCTGCATCAGGATGAAGTAGTCGTCAGCCTGCGTCGAGCCGGCCAGCGTGAAGCTGATCGGCTGAACGACCTGCTGGCCACCCAACACGCTCAAGGTCTGCGTGGTGAGCAGCCGATCGTCGGCCGACATCGAGGTGTCCACCGAAGCGAACAGCTTCACCCCCACGTTGCCCGCCGGCTCGAAGCCCTGGTTGCTGAAGGCGACCTGGAGGTTCACCACGTCACCCGGGCCCGCGATGGGCGGGGGGCTCACCGACTCGGCGATCAGATCCACCCCGCCGGCGTAGGGCACCGACGAGGCGATCACGTTGTTGAAGACGTTCGTCTCACCACCATCGGGCAGCGGCGGAATCGCGGCGATCACATACCAGGAGCCGCCATCGGGGCGTGGCGTGGAGCCCGTGTGCGTGTCGCTGGTCACCCCGAGCGCAGGCAAGGAGAACGGGCCGGCGGGCGCCGGAAGCAGCTCTACGTCGCTCACGTCGTAGATGGTGTCTTGCGAGAGGTACACGCCGTAGTTGAAGGTGCCGCTGGGCAACGTACCGAAGTTGCGCATGGTGACGGTGGTGCCGATGTTGAGGCTGCCTCCGTCTTGCGTGATGCCATCGACGCGCAGCGTGAGCGCCTGCAGATCGACGCCTGGGGGCGGCCCGAACTTGATGTAGCTGATGGGCGTGCCGGTACCCGTGGGATCGAAGCTGGTCAGCGTGCAGTCAGCCTGGCAGGTGCTCAGGCCGCGCGTGCCCGCCGTCCCTGACGGCGACTCGATGCCGATGGTGGCGGTGACCGGCGTCGCGCCCGCGCCCGTCATGGTTCCGTAGAAAAACTCGATGGTGCCGTTGGCCCAGAGCCGCACCTGAAAGTTCAACAGGAAGCTGCCGAACGCGCGGTTCCAATCTTTGAACTCGATGGCCAGGCCCTGGCCATTGGAGCCCGTGACCGCTTCGGTCTGCACCGCGCTGGTGGGGTTGCTGCCGAAGAGATCGTCCCACAAGGGCGCGATGAGACCGTTGGGTTCAGCCCCACCGGGAATGGCCACGTTGCCCGAGAAGTCTGAAGCAGAGTTCCCCGCCGACGACGGCTCGAGGAACAGCAGGCCGTTCGCCGTCACGGTGATCTGGCTGTAGACCCGGTTGTAGAAAGGAAAGCTGAAGCCGATGGGAATGTTCACCCGGCCGCGATCCTTCGGATCGTTCATACCCGGTGCGGTCAGCGGCACGGGCACTGCGTTGGTGAGCGCAGGGTACGGAATGCCGGCCTGCGGCGTGGCGGTGTACTGAGCCCAGGCGGCGCCCATCGGCAGCACCGCCAGCACCAGCAAGAGAATCCGGAACATCTTCATCGTGGTGATTTCCCGTCGGTGCGGCTCGTCCCAACGGCCGCGGGGGAGCGCCCGTGCTTATACCGAACACCGAGAGCAGTCACAGTGGAGTAAAGGGGTCCCATGGTCTCAGTGCTGCTGCTGTCCCTTTCACTGGCGGTCGCACCGCCAACAAAGTCACACGCTGCTGAGGTGCTTCGCACGCACTGCCTCCTCTGGGCCGCTGATTCGACCAATCCCTGGGCACTCGCTCACGGCGTCAAGACCCTGGGCCCGGCCTTCCCTGCAAGCGACGGGCGCAAGGCCGTCGACGTGATCATTCACGACTTCCTGCTCCGCAACACGCTGCCCGACGGCGGCGCGGGCGTGGGTGCTCCTTTCGGCTTCCTTCGCTACGGTGCCGACGGAACGCCGATCGAGCCGCACACCAACTTGAACATCAAGGCGATGGTGGCCGACGCGAAGATGCCGCTGAGCACCAGGCTGCCGGCCGCGTGGGGCCCGGTGACGTTGAAGCAGCTGCTCGAGTCGGCGAAGGCCGGTTACCGGCACAGCCCCCAGGTGCCTGAGTACTGGCGCGACGTGGGCTGGACACTGGGGGTCTTCGCGGTGACCGAAAAACCGGGCACCACGTGGAAGACGAGCGACGGCCAGACCATCAGCCTCGACACCGTCTTCGATGACGCGCTGGCCGAGCTCGAGCTCGAGACCGCCGAGCTCAAGGCCGGCATGGAGAAGCACCTCCCCCAGGTCGACAAGCGCAAGCAGGGCATCTACGCGCATTCGTGCGGCGGGCTTCACTTCGTGCAAGGCGTGCTGGCCTGGGCGCGCCACCCCGCGGTGAAGAAGCGGTGGGCCGCGCGGCTCGACACGCAGATCGCCATTCACTTCTACCGGCTCGAGTCGGAGCGCCGACAATACGAAGCGGCGTACCAGCAGGCCATCACCTCGATGCCCCAGTTCAAGCTGCCGGTGCTGGTGCAGATGGTGAAGTTCTACGGTCACTGGCTCGAGACGGTGGCTCACCTCCGCGACGACTTCGGCTTCAAGCCGACCTCGATCCAGAAGCAAGACATCAACCGCGCGAAGGCCTTCCTCGACATCGCCGTGCGCGCGCTGGAAGAGATGAAGTCGCTCGAGCAGATGGAGCAGCTCAAGAAGACGCAGAAACAGGTGTATCTCGATCTGATCGGTGACTCGTGCCACGCCGCGCACGGGTTGGAGGCCTTTCCATGAAGCAGTTCGTCGTCGCCCTCGCTGGGCTCGCAGCTCTCGGTCTGACCGGTTGCCAGAAAGAAGGCTGCCTCAACGGCGAAGCAGACTGCCGGGTACCTCCGCCCTGCCCCAGGGTCGCCTTCACCTGTGAGCCTTCGCTCAGCGAGCTGCTGCGGGTGGCGCCCATCGACTCGGTCACGCAGCGGCCCGGAGGTCTGAATGGCCTGGGCACCGTGGGCGACGTGAAGCTCAGCAACGGCTTCGTCGACGTGGTGATCGCCAACATCGGCACCCAGAACTTCCTCGACCCCAACGGCGGTTCGATCCTCGATCTCGCGCCCCACGGGAAGAACAAGGACACCGTCAACAACGTGTTCCAGGTGGTCGGCCTGCTGCCGCGCGACGCGGCGTTCTACACCTCGCTGGAGATCATCGACGAGCGGCCGGCCCGCGTGGCGGTGCAGGTGAAGGGCACGCTCGATGGCATTCCTTCCGTACCGATCGTCACCCGCTACGAGCTGACCCCGTGTGATCGCGGCGTGCGCGTGCGCACCGAGATCCTCAACGGATCGACCAACACCCAGACCTGGAGCATGGTCGACGGCTTCTACTGGTCGGGCCGCGAGTCGTTGCCCTTCGCGCCGGTGGAAGGCGAAGGCTTCGTGCACGCGTCGTTCGGCCTGACCACCATCAACGGCGCCTACCGCGAGTTTCCCTATTTCGCCGCCAGCAGCCACTCGAGTGACGAGCAGATCTCGGCGATCGCGCTGGCCAGCTGCACCGAGAAGACGCTGGAGGGTTTCCACAGCGATCAGATCTCGGCTGCGGGCTTGAAGCGCCAGGTGGTGATGCCCCGCGGTTCGCTCATCTACGAGCGGTACCTCGCGGTCGCTGAATCGAAGGGCGTCGAAGGCGCGATCGATCTGGCTCTGGAGATCCGCAAGCAGGTGCTGGGCGAGCAATACGTCACCCTCACCGGCAAGGTGGAGCGCATGGGCGGCGCCTCGTTCGACGCCGAGCGCAGGGCCAGCGTGATCATCATCGAAGGCACGCTGACCACCGATCTCACCAAGCGCATTCCGTGGACGCAGCTGGTGCCCGCACTCGACGGCACCTTCTCGGCGCGGGTGCCGGCGGGGAAGAGCTACGTGGTCGAGGCGCACGCGTACGGCCGCAAGCAGGTCGAGCGTGAGTACGCGCAGGTGAGCGGCGACACCGATCTCGGCAGCTTCGTGCTCCCTTCGACCGGCTCGTTGTCCTTCCGCGTGGAGGAGGCGGCCACCCTCTCGCTCATCGACGCCGAGCTGTTCCTCATTCCGGTCGACGAGACCGAAGTGGCGAAGGTGGTGGGCACGTTGCACGGCCGCTTCGCCACCTGCGCGCCCTGGCTCGGTTCTCCCGCGGGTGCGTCACCTGCCTGCAACCGCGTGCTGGTACACAACGGCGTGGCGACGGCCGACGTGCCGGTGGGCCGCTTCGACATCTACGCGTTCCACGGCCCGTACTGGACGTTGGCGAAGCAGACCGTCGAAGTGACCGGCGGACCGCAGATGGTCTCGTTCTCGCTGCGTGAACTGCCGCTCAAGCCCGCGGGGGTGCTCGCGGCCGATCTGCACGTGCACGGCGCGGCCAGCTTCGACAGCTCGATCCCCGATCTCGATCGCGTGCTCTCCTTCGCGGCGTCCGATCTCGACGTGGTGATCTCGACCGATCACGACGTGGTGCAGGACTACGCGCGCATCGTGCGCGACCTGGGCCTGGAGAACACGTTGGCCACCGTGGTGGGCCTCGAGACGACGGGCCACATCCCCTTCCTCACCGTGCCGGGTTACGGCTTCCCGCTGGTGATCGGCCACTACAACTTCTGGCCCATCAAGTACGACCCGTCGCTGCCGCGCAACGGCGGCCCCTACGACGAGCGCGTCGAGCCGGGCCAGCTGTTCGAGCGCACGAAGAACCTGTTCAGCGCCGAGCCCTTCATCGAGCTCAACCACCCCTGGGCTGACCCGGAGTTCGGCCGCGACCTCGGCTTTCCCCGCGCGATCTTCATGGACCTCACCAAGAACCTGCCCGCGGGCGACGACGGCTCACGCCAGGCGTTCTTCGCGCGCACGCCCAGCGGCTCGACCTTCGCCAACAACGCCCACCACGCGCAGGAAGTGATGAACGGCACCGACAACGGGCTGTTCCTCCAGTACCGCGCGTTCTGGCACTACTCGCTGAGCCAGGGCGTCTTGAAGACGGGCACGGCGAACTCCGACTCGCACTCGTTGACCGACAACACGGTGGGCATGCCGCAGAACCTGGTCACCACCACGTCTGCGGGCGGGCCTGCGTTCGACATCGTCGCCTTCAACCGCGCGCTCAAAGAAGGCCGCTCGTTGGGCACCAACGGCCCGATCATCGACGCCACCATCGGAGGCCGCGCCTTCTCGCTCCTTCCCTTCGCGCCGGCCGCGGGTGCGACCGTGAAGGTGAAGGTCTCGTCGGCCCCGTGGATTCCGGTGGAGGAGATCCGCTTCCTCGTGAACGGCGAGGTGAAGAAGGTGATCGGCGGCCTGCCGCTGCCGGCTGATCCGTTCGCCCAGACCGGGAGCCTGGTGCGCTACGACGGCGAGGTGGCGCTCAGCGAACTTCTCGCGGGCGTGACCGGCGACGCGTGGTTGGTGATCGAAGCGGGCAAGCCCCTGCTGCTGGCCGGCGATCTCGGCGGCGGGCTGGAGGGCGCGAAAGACGGCATGCCCGACACCACCGACAACGATGGCAACGGCGTGGTCGACGCGGCTGACGTGAAAGCGGGCGCGAAGATCGGCCCGCTCGCGGATCCCCCCAAACCGAAACGCGGAGAGACCGGCTACGACTTCACGGCCATCACCAACGGCTACCCGCTCGCTTTCACCAATCCTTTCATCCTCGATCTCAACGCCGACGGCGTCTTCACCGCGCCCGGCGCGAAGGGAGCACAGCAGTGAACGCCCTGGTGCTGTTGACGTTCGTGTCGCTGGGTGCGGAGCCCACGCCTCCCCTGGCGTGTGACGCCTGGCAGTCGAAGGGTCTGAACGAAGGTCCCGCCGCGCTCGGGTATGCCGAGGCCGACGTGGCGACGGGCCGGCGTGCGTGCCCGCGCAGCGAAGTGGGCCTCGGCGCGCGGTTCGGAGCGATCATCGACACGCCCGACTTCTACGGCTCGGTGAACGTGAACGGCCTGCTCTACGGCTCGTGGGCCGTGCGCTCCACCACCGAGGTCTTCGCCACGCTCGAGGCGGTGAACTTCAACTACGCGGTGAACGCGGTGCTCACCTCGACGCAGCTGACGCTGGGCAACATGACCCTGGGCGCGACGCAGGTGCTCACGCAGAGCGAGACCTTCGTGGGCTCGGTGAGCGCGCGGCTGTTGCTGCCCACCTCGTTCGAGATCCCCGGAGCGCGGCTGATCGGTGGCGAGCTGGGTGCGTCGGGCTCGTGGCGGCCGAAAGAATGGCTCGAGGTGCACGGCTACCTGGGCGGCGATCTCTCCGGGGCCATCGGCCGCGCGGCGTCCTTGCCTCGAGGTGGTGTGGTGCTCGTCGCCGGTGCGCAGCTCACCCCCTTCAAGTGGGGCGGGCTGGTGCTCGACCTCACGGGGCGATTGGGCCCCTTGAGCTACTTCGCTCCGACGGTGGCCTTCCGGTTCGCCATCGGAAAGGTGGGCCTCGAGCTGGCCGCCACCCGGCCCCTCGCCGGAACCGATCGCCACACGGTCATCGGCGGCCTGCGGGTGAACTACCGCTTCGACTGAGTCGTTCTATCCGACAGCTCTCAAGCGCTCCTGAGGCGCATCGAGCGAACGCTGCAGCACATCGAGCGTCATCGGCTTGAGCAGCACCTGATCCATCCCCGCGTCGAGACAAGCGCTGCGCTCCTCGGTGAGCACGCTCGCCGTCAGCGCATAGATGGGCATGCGAGGCAGCCCCCTTGCGACCTCGTGCGCGCGAATCTGCTCGGTGGCCTGCAACCCATCGAGCACGGGCATCTGCACATCCATCAAGATCAGATCGAACCGGCCACTGGTCGCCGCGGCCACGCCCTCGAAGCCGTCGCGAGCAAGTTGCACCTTGTGCCCCAGGCGCGTGAGCATGCCGATGCAGATGCGCTGGTTGATGACGTTGTCCTCCACCAGCAGCACGTGAAGCCTCCGCGTGACCTTGCCGGTGGAATGATCGTTCGCGGGTTGCGCAGCGACCATCACGTTGGGCGCCGCCAGAGGCAGCTTCACCGTGAAACGACTGCCGTGGCCCGGGGTGCTGTCCACACCGATGCTGCCGCCCATTCCTTCGACCAGACGGCGGCAGATCGCCAGCCCGAGCCCCGAGCCACCGAAGCGCCGCGCGGTGGTCGTGTCGGCCTGGCTGAAGCGTTGAAAGAGCCTGGGCAGATCTTCGGGTCGAATGCCGATGCCTTCGTCGACGACGTCGAGCACGAGTTCGTCACGTTGCTCCCGCGCGTGGATTGACACCTTGCCCGCTTCGGTGAACTTCACGGCGTTCCCCACCAGGTTGAAGAGCACCTGCCGCATCGCATCGACGTCTCCCCAGACCGGGCGCGAGACCTGGCTGCAGTCGACCTGGAGCGTGAGCTTCTTGCGTGACACCTCGTGGCCGAGGATGGCGGCGGTGTCCTTCGCCAGCTTGTTCAGCTCGAACGCCTCGGGCACCAGCACCCGGCCACCGGCCTCGATCTTCGAGTAGTCGAGCACGTCGTTGAGCACGTGCAGGAGCGCGCGGCTGCTCTCCTTGACGATGTTCAGGCCCTCCCGTTGTGATTCGTCGCGGCAATCGGCGAGCAGCAGGTCGGTCATGCCGATCACCCCGTTCATCGGAGTGCGCAGCTCATGGCTCATGGTGGCCAGGAACTCGGACTTCGCGCGGCCGGACTGCTCGGCCAGCGCTCTTGCCGCCTCGAGTTCGCGCTGGCGATGGATCACCTCGGTCACGTCAGCCAGAGAGGACGCCACTGCGTGAGGCCGGCTCTCCCCGGCTCGAAACATCGGCGTGGCGTTGACCCGAATCCAACGGCGCTCAGCCCCGACTCCGACGCCCATCAGCACGTGACGCACGGGCTGGCCCGAGGTCTGCGCGAGCGCCGAGGGGAACTCGTGAGGAGGGAACGACGTGCCGTCCGGGCGGAAGACCTGCCAGCTGGGATCGGTGCGTTTCAACCCAACCAATTGGCCCGAGTCGATGCCGAGGATCCGCTCAGCCGCTGGGTTGGCCCACTCGATGACCCCCTCGTCCGACTGCCTGATCAGCCCGTCATCCATCGTGGCGATGAGCGCCTGCGTTCGAGCCTCCAGGTCCTCCAGCTTGTTCTCGCGCAGCCGCCCTTCGAGCAGCAGCTCGACCTGCCGGGCGAGTGTACGGAGCCCGTCGAGCTGAAGATCATCGAGCGTGCGGGGCTGATAATCGATGACGCACAGCGTCCCGACCGGCAGCCGCTCATCACCCACGCGCAGGGGTATGCCCGCATAGAACACGACATGTGGCTCGCCTGTGACGAACGGGTTGTTTGCGAATCGGACATCGTTCGAGGCGTCAGGCACGACGAGATCCGAGTCGTGCTGAACGGCGTGAGCGCAGAAAGAGAGTTTGCGCGTCGACGTGGGGGCAGTCAGGCCGACCCAGGCCTTACACCAGGCGCGGTCGGTATCGATGAGACTGACCAGGCCCACGGGGCACCCAGCGATTCGTGAAGCCAGCCTGGCGAGATTGTCGAAGTCGGTCTCAGGCGGTGTGTCGAGCACCCGGCACTGATCGAGAACGAGCTGACGCGACCGTTCTCGGGGATGAGGAAGCGGATCCATGAGAACAAGCGTTCTTCGCTGCCGCGCCGCCGCCACCAATTCGACGGAGGCTGGGAGCGCGTCGACCCACCTCCAGCAGATGACCCACCGGCTACTTCGAGGTGGCCGTGCTGAGCGTTGGCGACTCGAGCACCGGCGCCGGCTTGCGAATGACCAACACCGTGGCCGCGACGATCAAGGCGACCGCGATGAACACCTCGGGGCCGGCGTGCTCGCCGCCCAGGCCCACACCCATCGCCACCGCGATCACCGGGTTCACGTAGGCGTAGCTCGTCGCGACGGCGGGCCGCGCATTGGCCAGCAGGTAGGTGTACGCGCTGTAGGCGACCAACGAGCCGAAGACCGCCAGATAGGCCCAGGCGATCACGGAAGAAGCAGGCGGTGAAACCGGCACTCTTTCGCGCGCGATCACGCTGACCACCGACATCACCAACCCTCCGGTGAGCATTTGCGTGGCGGCCGACATGAGCCCCTTCGCCAGCGGCAGCCTGCGCGCGAGCAGAGAGCCGAGCGCCCAGCTGATCGGCGCGAGAAAGAGGATCAATGCGGAGAACGGCTCAGCGCGCAGCTCCCCACCAAAGCCGAGCACCGCCACGCCGCCGAAGCCCAGCACCAGCGCCAGCCACTCGCGCGAGGTGGTCTTCTCCCCGAAGAACCGGCCGAGCGCCGCGACCCACAACGGCATGGTGCCGCACACCACCGCGGCCACTCCGGAAGAGATGTGCTTTTCGGCGACCGCCACCGTGCCGTTGCCCAGCACGAACATCAAGGTGCCCACGGGCGTCGCGTACCACCACTCTCGGCGCGTCGGCCACGCCGTGCCGCGCAGGCGCAGAAACGCCAGCAAGATGAGCCCGGTGAGGATGAAGCGGGTGCTCGCCATCATGAACGGCGGCAGGCCTTCGACCGCGACCCGCATCGCCAGATAGGTGGATCCCCAGACCAGGTAGACGGCCGCGAGCGCGGGGACGATCAGGCGGGTGTTCGTGGCAGGTGCGGCACTCATGGAGGCAGCGTGCTGAGTAACGATGCACCGGCACAGATGCAGGGAGAAGTCAGGCCGACCAGCACAGGAGCTCTGTTCACTTCCGCCCCGTCTTCATCTGTACCGGTCTGCTCCTGAGCAAGCCGTTACAGTCGGCCCATGAGTGGGCTTCTCTACGAGCAGGTCGCTGAAGATCTGAGCAACGCCATCCGCAAGGGCACGCTGCGTGGTGGCGACCGCATGCCCTCAGTGCGGGGGCTCGCGCGTCAGCGCCGCGTCAGCATCGCCACCATTCTGCAGGCCTACGTGCGCCTCGAGCACGACGGGCTCATCGAGGTACGCCCGCGATCGGGTCACTTCGTGCGGGCCCGCAGTGCTGCCCCCGTGGCCGAGCCCCGCACCGCCCGGCTCAACCTCTCGCCCGCCACCGTCTCGGTCACCCCCGGCGTGCGCGCGTTGATGCAGTCGATGCGCGATCCGGCGGTGGTGCCGCTGGGTGCCGCGCAGGTCTCCCCTGCCCTGCTGCCGATTCGCGCGCTCAACCGCAAGCTCGCCGCCATCGCCCGCGAGATGCCCGATGCAGGTGCCAGCTACGGCGACACCAACGGCCTCCCCACGCTGCGCCGCCAGCTCTCGAAACGCGGCGTCACCTGGGGCATGTCGATTCACGAGAGCGAGTTCGTGGTCACCATCGGCGCGATGGAGGCGATTCATCTCGCGCTGCGCGCCGTGGCCAAACCCGGTGACGCCATCGCCGTCGAGACGCCGTGCTACTTCGGCATGCTCCAGGCCATCGAGCAGCTCGGCATGCGCGCGATCGAAGTGCCGGCCAACTCGCGCACGGGCCTCGATCTCGACGCGCTCGAGCAGGTGCTCCGGCAAGGCGGCGTGCGGGCGGTGCTCGCTTCGCCCAACGTCTCCAACCCCCTGGGCGCGGTGATGACCGACGAGAACAAGGAGCGCCTCGTTCGCCTCTGCGCCCGACACGACACCCCGCTCATCGAAGACGACGTCTACGGTGATCTGGCGTTCGACGGCCGCCCCCGGCCCGCAGCGCATTGGGACAAAGAAGGCCGCGTGCTGCTGGTGGGATCGATCTCCAAGACCGTCGCGCCGGGTTACCGCATCGGGTGGATCGCTGCCGGCCGCTATCAGGAGCGCATCGAACGCCTCAAGTATGCGCTGACGGTGAGTACGCCGGAGATCCTCCAGATGGCGGTCGCCGAGTTCCTCGGGAGCGGTGGCTACGATCGGCACATCCGCAAGCTGCGCAGCCATCTTCGCGCGCAGGTCGATCGCACCCGCGTCGCCATCGCCGAGGCGTTCCCTGAAGGCACGCGCATCGCCACGCCCGCGGGCGGGTTCGTCTTGTGGGTCGAGCTGCCGCCCAACGTCGACGCGTATGCCCTGCAGAGCGCCGCGCTGGCCGAGAAGATCTCGCTCGCACCCGGGCCGATCTTCTCACCGCGTGAACGGTTCTCGAACTGCGTGCGCATCTCGTGTGGCTTTCCCTGGAGCGAACGCACTGCCAAGGCGATTCGAACGGTGGGTCGGCTGGCCCATGAATTGGCCAGCGCCAACCGCAAGAGCGCCTAGCTGGAAAAGTGACCCCTCGACTGCTCTCGGGGGGATCGGTGTATGAGCTTCGTCATGTCTGACGGCACCCATTCCACCTTCTGTCGAATCTGCGAGGCGCTCTGCGGCCTGCAGGTCACCGTGGAGAACAACCGCGTCACCCAGGTGCACCCCGACAAGGAGCACGTCACCACCGGCGGTTTCTCCTGCCCCAAGGGCCTCAAGCAGGCCCAGATCTACGACTCACCCGATCGCCTGCAGTACCCCATGAAGCGCACCGGCACGAGCTGGGCGCGCATCACGTGGGAGCAGGCCCTCGAAGAGATCGGCGCGAAGGTCAAACAACTGCGCGGCGATCACGGCGCTGACAGCCTCGCGATGTACGTGGGCACCGCGGCCGGCTTCGGCGTGCTGCACCCCGTCTTCGCGCAGGGCTTCATGACGGCGATGGGCAGCAAGTCGATGTACGCCTCGGCCACGCAAGACTGCTCGAACAAGTTCGCGGTCGCGCGCGAGGTCTACGGCTTCCCCTTCACGCAGCCCTTTCCGGATCTGCAGAACACCCGCTGCCTGATCATCGTCGGCGCCAACCCGGTGATCTCGAAGTGGAGCTTCCTCCAGGTGCCCAACCCGGGCCGCACGCTGCAGGAGCTGAGGGAGCGCGGCGGCAAGCTGATCGTGGTCGACCCGCGCAAGACGGAGACCGCGAAGCTCGCCGATCAACACCTCTTCATCCGCCCCAACACCGACCCGTTCTTCTACCTCTCGTTCCTCCACGAGCTCGATCGCCAGGGCGGCGTGCGGCGTGAACGCGCGGAGTCGATGGCCGAAGGGATCGACGAGGTGCTCGCGCTCGCCCGCGCCTGGCCTCCCGAACGCACCGCGCCCGTCACCCAGATCCCCGCGGCGACGCTGCGTGAGCTCGTCACCACCTTCCGCGGAGCCGACGGCGCGTCGATCTACTCCTCGACCGGCGTGAACATGGGCACCAACGGTTCGCTCGGGTTCTGGCTGCAGGAGTGCATCAACGCGCTCTCCGGCAACCTCGATCGCAAGGGCGGCACCCTGGTGGGCAAGGGCGTGATCGACTTCCCCGCGTTCGGCAAACGCAGCGGCGTGTTGATGCGCAACGACGTCTCGCGCATCGGCAAGTTCACCTCGGTCAACGACGCCTTCCCCGGCGGCGTGCTGGCCGACGAGATCCTCACCCCGGGCGACAAGCAGGTGCGCGCGCTGTTCGTCACCGGCGGCAACCCGCTCATCACCATGGCGAACTCGGGCCGCCTGAAAAAGGCGTTCCAGGAGCTCGAGCTGCTCGTCACGCTCGATCTCTTCCGCAACGAGACGGGCTCGCTCGCGCACTACGTGCTGCCCTGCACCTCGCCGCTGGAGCGCCCCGACCTCCCCTTCATCTTCCCGCTGATGCTGGGCCTCCAGCAGAAGCCGTATCTCCAGGCCACGCGCGCCATCGTCGAGACGACCGGTGAACAGCGCGACGAGGCGACCATCTACCTGCAGCTGTGCAAGGCGGCGGGGCTGGGGCTGTTCGGCAGCAAGGTCGCGCAGAAGATCCTCGAGGGCATGCTCGCGGTTCACACGCGGCTGCAGCCGAAGGGGAAGCAGCCGTCGCTGCCACAGGAGGCGTTGTTGTCGTTCTTGCTCCGGCTCACCGGGCAGCCCGGCTTCGAACACCTGCTCGAGCACAGCCCGCACGGCTGGCTGCGTGAAGCACACGAGCCCGAAGACTTCGTGAATGATCGCGTGCTGACGCCGAACAAGAAGGTGCAGCTCGCTCCGAAGAGACTGATGGACCAGGCGAAGAAGCTCGAGGACGACTTCGAGCAGGCGTGGTCCGATCAGTCGCGCCTCAAGCTCATCACCAAGCGCGCCGTGCAGACCCACAACTCGTGGACTCACAACATCGCGGACTTCGTTCGTGAGCCGACGAACTACCTCTACATGCACCCGGAAGACGCGCAGCACGTGGGGCTGGTGGATGGCGCGATGGCCGATGTGAGCACCGAGACGGGCACGGTGCGGGTGCCGATCAAGCTGCTCGCGGATCTGATGCGGGGCACTGTCGCGTTGCCTCATGGCTGGGGCCACCAGCACGCGATTGGGCTTTCGATTGCGAACCAGACTCGCGGGGTAAACGTGAACATCCTGGCGGCCGATGGGCCGGAGAATCTGGAGAAGGTCTCTGGCATGGCTCACCTCACCGGGTTCAATGTCGAGGTGAAGCCGGCTGCGGGGCCGCAGGATCCTTCGAGCTGGAGCGGCTTGCCTCAGTAGTTGAAAACCTCTCCCTGCGAGCGAAGAGAGGCCGATCAGTATGCAATTCGATCTCTTCCCTCCTCCGCCGCTCGACACGGCAGCCGATGAGGCGCTCGCGGCGAAGCGCCCGCCGGGCCTGTTCCTCGGCACCTCGAGCTGGACGTTTCGAGGCTGGGGAGGATTGGTCTATCGGGGCAGCCCCACGCAGGAGCACCTCGTCGAGTTCGGCCTCGAGGAGTACGCCCGCCACCCGCTCTTCAACACCGTGGCGATCGACCGCTCGTACTACGCGCCCCTCGGCGTCGATGAGCTCGCGCACTACGCGAAGCAGCTACCAGCTGATTTCCGCTGCGTGATGAAGGTCTGGAACGCGGTCACCTCACGCGTCGACCCACGCACGCGGGCACCCAACCCCCACTTCCTCGATCCCGGCTTCTTCAAAGACGCCGTGCTGGCCGCGGTCGACAAGCGCTTCGCCGCCCATCAAGGGCCGCTGCTGTTCCAGTTTCTCCCGCTCAGCCGCGCCGAGCTGCCATCGCCCACCGAGTTCAGCCACAAGCTCGAGCGCTTCTTCAGCCAGCTGCCGAAGCAGTACTCGTACGCGGTCGAGCTGCGGAACTCCGAGCTGGTGGTGCCCTCGTACTTCGCCGCGCTGCAGCGCCAGGGCGTGAGCCACGTCTTCAACCACTGGGAGCGCATGCCGGCGATCCGCGATCAGCTGGCCAACCCCGCTTCGTTGACCAGTTCTCACGTGGTGTGCCGGCTGCTGCTCCCGCAAGGCATGGGCTACGAAGAAGCGCGCGAGGCGTACGCACCGTTCGACAAGCTCCAGGCCGTCGACGAGCCGATGCGTGAAGACGTGATCGCCTTGTGGAAGGCCTGCCACGCGGCGGGCCGACGCCTCACCATCATCGTCAACAACAAGGCAGAGGGCTCGAGCCCCCTCACCGTACGCGCACTGCTCGCACGGCTCACCTCACTGCAGTGAGGCGCGCTCTCTGCGGGCGAAGCGGATGAGCGCCTCGATGGTGGGCTTGCGCAGATCGTCCAGCTCCCACTGCAGCGCGCTGAGCCGGGCCAACGCGTCGACGTCGAGCGCAGCCAGCGCAGCGCGGCGAACCGTGTCGTCCGTCGGGTACGGCGTGGGCAGCACCGACATGGCCCGCTCCACGATCGCCGCGGCGTCGGGCGCATCGGCGTTCTCCAGCGCGACGCTCGCTTCGGCCGCGTGTTTGCCCCGTGACGAGAACAGGTAACTGAGCCCACCTTCGTCGCTGATCTCACCGAACGCATGAATCGCCAGCTGGAGCGACCGCTCGACCGGTGAGAGCGCCGTCTTCCTGCGCGCCAGGTGCACGTAGAGCGCGGGGATGGCCAGGTCGGGGGCCAGCTCGGGCGCGAGGAGCTCCTTGAGCGTGACGTCGTCGGGGAAGGACACCGGCCGGAACGCGGCGAGGCCTTCGTTCGCCAGGGTGAACTCGGTCGGGTGCGCTTCGATCCATCTGCCGAGCTCGAGCACGAGCGTGTCGGTCGCCGCGTCGACCTGCTTGCCCATCGCGGTGAGCTCGGCCCTGGCCGCGTCACTCAACGCAGACACCACCAGATGGCGTTCGACGCGCGCAGCGGCCGGCGGAAAGTGAGCCAGGCTGCGCTCGATGGTCGCGGCGAGCTCCACCTGGCCCAGCTCGCTCAAGGCGTCGGGTACCAACGACGCGCGTTCACCCGAGCTGTTGCTGAAGAACTGATCTACCCCGCCGTTGGAGACCTCGCCGCACAGCTCGAACACCAGCCAGAGCACCTGCTCCGCGCGCGACATGCCGAGGATGCCGCGCGTGGAGTGCCGCGAGATCAACCGGCGGAACAACATGCCGGGCACGTCAGCACGGCGAGGCCAGGCGAGCAGATCGGGCAAGTCCATGAAGAGGCTCCGGCGCGTCGGCGCGACGCAGGGCCCATCCTCTCAGGAACGCCAGCGGTTCCACCACGATCGTATTGGCTGATCGACGGTTGGCTCTTCTTCCATGCGCATCTCGATGCCTTCGAGGGCGGTGGCCACCCACTCCATCGACACCGGCCGCCTGGCCAGCTCGCGCGAGAGGCCCATCTCCAACAGCCGCTGAATCTGCCAGGGCAACTTCTCCCCCAGGAAACTCACCTCGCCCACCGGCGTCGCGTCTCGCGAGAGCCGCTGCATCACCACCTGCGACAGATCGGCCCCCGCGAAGGGGAAGCGGCGGGTGATCAACACGTACATCACCATGCACAACGAATAGACGTCGGCGCGCGCATCGACCTGGTGGCCCATCACCTGCTCGGGCGCCATCCACAACGGGGTGCCCACCACCTGGCCCACCTGCGTCTTGTAGGCGGCCTTCAGGTCATTCCCACGAATGCGGGCCACGCCGAAGTCGAGCACCTTGAGCTGCTCGTCGCCTTCCGCGTCACGTTCGACCACCAGGTTGTCGGGCTTGATGTCGCGGTGAATCACCCCGACCCCGTGCGCCGCCGAGAGCGCCTGCGCCGCCTGCCGCATCAGCCGCACCACGCGGGTCAGCTCGATGGGTGACTCCTTGGCCATCACCTTGAGCGACTTGCCCGAGAGCAGCTCCATCACGAAGAAGACTCGCTCGCCTTCACGCACCAGATCTTCGATGTCGATGATGTGCGGGTGCTTCACCATGTTCACGGCCTGCGCCTCGGCCATGAAACGCTGCACCTGCGAGTCGACCCGCGACAGCTCGGGCCGCAACACCTTGATGGCCACCTTGCGATCGATCGAGAGGTGTTTGGCGGAGAACACGTGGCCCATGCCGCCTTCGCCGATGAGCGACTCGATGCGGTAGCGGCCCAGCACGTCGCCGGCCTGCAGGGTGCCTGCCTGGCGCGGCTCGGGATCGCCCAGGTGCACTTCGATCGCGGGGGTCTCCAGCGGCTTGAGGGTGCGTAACGTCTCGCGCAGCTCGGACAGGGAGGCGAAGCGGTCTGCAGCGCGTTTGGCCAGGCAGCGGTTGAGCACCGGCGCCCACTCCTCGAGGCCCGGGCGCAGCGGGGGCAACGGCGCATGCAGCTGCAGCGCGCGGGTCTCACTCACGCCCCGGCCCGAGAAGGGCGGCTCTTTGGTGAGCAGCTCGTGGAGCAGCACGCCCATGCCGTAGACATCGCACGCGGGCGTGGCGCGTCGGCCTGCGCAGCGTTCGGGCGAGAGGTATTCGGGCGCGACGAGGATCTGCCCGCGCGGCACGCTCTTGGTGCCCCGGAAGAGCAGCAACGCTGTGTCGAGCAAACGCACTTCGGGGCGCGCGGGATCTCCGTCGAGGAAGAGGTTGTGCGGGGCGAGGTGGCCGTGCACCACGCCGTGCGCGTGGAGAAACTCGAGCGCGTCGCAGATGCGCACGCCCCAGCGGATCGCTTCGGGAGAATCGAGCGCGCCTCGATCACGCAGGTGATCGGCGGCGGTGCGGCCACTCACCGGGCCGGTCACCATGACGAAGCGGCCGTCGGGCTCGCAGGTGGTGAGCTCGGGCGAGAGCAACGCGGGGTGGCGGTGCTGCGTCGAGGTCACTCGGGTGGTGTCGAGGAAGCGCCCGTAGAGCTCGGGATCGGCGACCACTTCGGGGTGGCTGACCTGCACCAACACCAGGCCCGCGGAGGAGTCTGCGAGGAACGCGTCGACGGCAGAGCCCGTCGCGATCTTCCGGCGAATCTGGAGATTCTTCATCTGCCCGGACTGTAGAACTACAGTGCCACTCGTACGCTAGTGGCCGGTGTGTGCGGCCAGCAGACATGACAAGGCCCTCACCCTGCCCCTCTCCCAGAGGAGAGGGAAACAGAGGAGGGCCTGGTCGAACGACTTGCTCAGTTCGAGCGGAACTCGGCGTCGACCACGTCGTCCTTCTTCGCGCCGGGCGCTGCGCCCGGAGCACCGGCCTGGGGCTCAGCCGTCGACCCCGGAGCAGCACCCGCCGTCGGGCCACCCGCCTTGTAGAGCTCCTCAGCGGCCTTGTAGCTGACCTCTTCGGCCGCCTTCACCGCCGCCTCGATGGCCGCCTTGTCGCTGCCCTCGCGAATGGTGTGGAGGTTCTTCGCGGTCTCCTCCAGCTTGGCCGCCGTCTCAGCGCCGAGCTTCTCCTTGTTGTCCTTCACCAGCTTCTCGAGGTTGTAGGCGAGGTTCTCCGCCTTGTTCTTCACCTCGACGAGAGCGCGGCGCTCCTTGTCGGCCGACTCGTTGGCCGAAGCGTCCTTGACCATCTTCTCGACCTCATCCTTCGCGAGGCCCGAGCTGTGGCTGATGGTGACGTTGGCTTCTTTGCCGGTCGCCTTGTCTTTCGCGCCGACCTTCAAGATGCCGTTGGCGTCGATGTCGAAGGTCACTTCGATCTGCGGCACACCACGCGGCGCCGGGGGCAGGCCGGTCAGGTGGAAACGGCCCAGGCTGCGGTTGTCGGTGGCCATCTCGCGCTCGCCCTGCAGCACGTGAATCTCGACTTGTGTCTGCCCATCGGCCGCTGTGGAGAACGTCTCCTGCTTGCGCGAAGGAATGGTGGTGTTGCGCTCGATGAGCTTGGTGAACACGCCGCCCAGCGTCTCGACACCCAGCGACAGCGGGGTCACGTCGAGGAGCAGGATGTCTTTCACGTCGCCGGAGAGCACGGCGCCCTGCACGGCCGCGCCGATCGCCACGACTTCGTCAGGGTTCACGGTGCGGTTGGGCTCCTTGCCGAACAGCTTCTTCACCGCGTCTTGCACCTTGGGCATGCGCGTCGAGCCGCCCACCAGCACGACCTCGTCGATCTGCTCCGCGGTGACGCCTGCGTCCTTCATGCACTTGCGCGCGGGCTCGAGCGAACGCTCGATCAGATCGTCGACCATCGCCTCGAGCTTGGCGCGCGAGAGCTTCAGGTTGAGGTGCTTGGGGCCCGTCGCGTCGGCGGTGAGGAACGGGAGGTTGATCTCCGATTCGTTCGCGCTCGACAGCTCGATCTTCGCCTTCTCAGCGGCCTCCTTCAGGCGCTGAATGACCATCTTGTCCTTCGAGACGTCGAGGCCCGTGTCCTTCTTGAACTCGGCGATCAGCCACTCCATCACCCGCTGATCGATGTTGTCGCCGCCGAGGTGGGTGTCGCCGTTGGTGGCGAGCACTTCGACAGCGCCGTCACCCATGTCCAGAATCGAGATGTCGAAGGTGCCGCCGCCGAAGTCGTAGATGGCGACCTTGTGGCTGTGCTTCTGGTCGAGGCCGTACGCCAGCGCCGCGGCCGTGGGCTCGTTGACGATGCGGCGCACGTTGAGGCCGGCGATCTCTCCGGCGTCCTTGGTGGCCTGGCGCTGGGCGTCGTTGAAGTACGCGGGCACCGTGATGACCGCGTCGGTCACCTTCTCGCCCAGGTAGTTCTCGGCGGCGCGCTTGAGCTTGAGCAGCACCTGCGCCGAGATCTCGGGCGCGCTGATCTGCTTGCCGTCGATCTCCACGCGGGCGTCATCGGTGGGCCCGCGCACGACCTTGTAGGGCACCAGCTTGGCCTCTTCGGTCACCTCGGAGTGCCGGCGGCCCATGAAGCGCTTGATCGAATAGACGGTGCGCTCGGGGTTGGTGATGGACTGGCGCTTGGCCACCTGTCCGACCAGGCGCTCCCCGTCTTTCGTGTACGCGACGACCGAAGGCGTGATGCGGCTGCCTTCTTCGTTCACGATCACCTTGGGCTCTCGGCCCTCCATGATGGCCACAACCGAGTTGGTGGTGCCCAGGTCGATACCAATGATCTTGCCCATTGCGGTGTCTCCTAAAGAGTTGATTTGACAGCCGGATTTGTGGGGCCCGGCGACTCGACCAAGCTAACCACCGGCCTCCGCACGTCAACCCACCTCCCCGCTCCGCCAACTGCGCAGCGCCGTTCGCAGCAACTGCCACCACAAGGTTCCAATCGCGACAGTTGGGGGTGAGCGTTACCCAATTGTTTCAAGGAGTTGACGCGGCACGTCAAGTGGCAAGGTCTGTGCTGAGGAAGAACTCACTGTCGTCACGGGTGCTGGGGGCACACCGTGGCCAGGAGGGCCGCAACCGTGTGGGTTCAACCGTTCCGAGCTGATGTCGAACAAGTCCCCCCGAGACTCGAGGTCGATCACCGTGTGGCGGTGTTGCTCAATCTGAGCGCACGCAAGGTCACCGCGAAGATCCAACGAGCGTTGTCCCACGTGGTGCCGGAGGGGGATCTGTTCCTCTCCCGCTCCGAGCTCGACGCCCGCCGCATCGCCCAGCAGGTGGTCGATCGCGGGTACCACACCGTTTTCCTCGGTGGTGGCGACGGCACGATGACGTGCTTCGTGAACGAGATCCTCAGCCAGGTCGCTTTGCGCCGGCAGCACCACCCCACCCCCACGCCGCGCTTCGGCATCTTGAAGCTGGGCACCGGCAACTCGGTCGCTTCGTTGGTGAAGGCCTCGTCGACCCGCGCTGACGGCTTCGTCGATGACGTGCTGCGCGCCCGCGCCGGTGAAGTGCCGGGCTACCGCACGATCGATCTGCTGCTCATCGACGGCAAACGCGCTCCGTTCGCCGGCCTCGGGATGGATGGGAAGATCCTCAACGACTACAACGCAGTGAAGAACTCGTTCGCGCAGGGTCCGTTCTCCAGGATGATGACGGGCGCCGCGGGCTACTTCACCTCGGTCGCGTTCAAGACGGTGCCGTATTACCTGGCCAACTCGAACACGGTCGACTGCGAGGTCGTCAATGGTCCGGCGCTCGCGTACCGCATGGGGCCGGATGGTTTGCCGGTGCAGACGTTCGCTCCGGGCGAGACGATGTACCGCGGGCCGCTGGTGATCGCAGCCGCGGGCACGGTGCCGTTCTATGGCTTCGAGCTGAAGATGTTCCCGTTCGCCGGCAAGCGCCGAGGGATGATGAATCTGCGCCTGGGCACGGTGCCTGCGACGGCCATCCTCGCGAACCTCGGCAAGATGTGGTCGGGCACGTGGTTCCCCGACGGGCTCAACGACTACCTGGTGAAGGACGCGACCATCAAGTTCTCGCGGCCGATGCCGTTTCAGATCGCGGGCGATGCCGAGGGCTATCGGGAAGAGGTGCACTTCCAGATGTCGCCCGAGCCGATCGACGTGGTCGACTTCACCGGTTCGGTGCACTGAGCGCAGGCCCGTGAGGTGGGCCTGCGAAGTGTCAGCCGCCGTCGCGTGACGGAGGCGGTTTTTCACCCGGCTCTTTGCGGCGCGCGACGATGAAGCCGATGCTCACGCCGGTCTTGCCCGTGCGGTGGAGCGCGATCTCACCTCGCAGCGCCAGCGCACCCGCGGCGTTCGTATCGCCCGTCTTGCCCAGCAGCACTTCGAGCTCGCGGTAGTACTCGTCGAGCTCGACGTCGCTGAGGGTCTCGATGAGCTCGGGCTCGTAGCCTTCGGCCTCGATGCGCATCAACGTCTCGCGGGGCGACAGCAGCCCCACGCCCAGCCGCTCTTTCCACGCAGCGAGCACGGGCTCATTGGCCACCCGGCCCACCTTCACCACCGCGGTCAGACCCAACCGGCCACCGACGGCCAACGAAGGCCGCCACGTCTTCGCGACCTGCGCAGGGTTTCCGATCACCCGGCCGAAGGAGAAGATGCCGTCAAACGCACGCTCGGCGAACTTGATGCTGCCCACCGCGCCGTGCTGCACCGCCACCTTGTCGCCACAGCCCACCACCCGCGCCCGCTCCTTGATCGCATCGGCCAACCGCTGATCGGGCTCGATGATGGTCAGGTGGCAAGACAGCGCTTTGGCGATGGCCAACGCGCCGAGACTGCCGTGCAGCTCCAGCAGGCTGGCCCCGTCATTCCAATGCGCCATCTGCGCGAAACGCCGCAACAGCGACTCTGACTGAAAGAGCCGGCGCGTCTCGGGCGGGAGATACAGCGGGAAGGGGTCAGCCATGGTGTCGAGGGCCCCCTTACACAGGGCCTGAAACCCTCACAAGTAGTAGACGATTCGCTTGTCCACGTGGATGTCGGCGTAGATGGCCCGGCGCTGCTCCTCGGAGAGCAGATAGACGGACACGGTCAACGAAACGTAGTGGCCCTGCTTCGAGACGTTCTCCGCGATGGAGTCACGGCTGACTTCACTGCCCATCAAACGGCTGAACTTCGCCCGGATGTACTCGGCGAAGCCATGCTCGAGCTTCCCCATCACCTTGAACGCGTAAACGATGGGGTACTCGATCAGCGGCTTCTCGGCCGCTGGCGGATCGATCTTCGGAGGCACTTCGTCACTCATGGCGATCAAAGAAGGTTGGTGGCGATCTCGGCCAGCGCGCTGCGCTCGCCCTTGGTCATGGTCACGTGGCCGGCGATCTTCTGACTCTTGAAGCGGTTGACCACGTGCACCAGGCCGTTGTTGGTCGAGTCGACGTAGGGGTTGTCGATCTGCGCCGGGTCGCCGGTCAGTACGATCTTGGTGTTGTCGCCCACGCGGGTGACGATGGTCTTCACCTCGTGCGGAGTGAGGTTCTGCGCCTCGTCGACGATGATGTACTGGTTGGGGATCGAGCGGCCGCGGATGTACGTCAGCGGCTCGATCTCGATGATCCCCAGGTCCATCAGCTCGTGGTACCCGCGCCCCGATTTCTTGTCGTTCCGGCTCAAGTTGAGCAGGTACTCCACGTTGTCGAAGATGGGCTGCATCCACGGGTTCAACTTTTCGTCGACCGAACCCGGCAGGTACCCGATGTCGCGGCCCAGCGGGAAGATGGGGCGGCTGACCAGCAGCTTCTGAAAAGCGGCCTCTTCGGTGACCTTCTGCAGACCGGCGGCGATCGCCATCAGGGTCTTCCCCGTACCGGCCTTGCCCACGATCGTGACGATCTTCAGATCGTCATTGAGGAGCAGGTCGATGAGGAAGCTCTGCTCCATGTTGCGCGGGCGCACGCCCCACACGCCGTCTTTGACCTGGCGGTTGAGCGCGACCACCGCCTGCTTGTCGGCGTCGTAGCGGCCCATCGCGGTGTGCGAGGGGTTCGCTTCGTCTTTGAAGAGCACGAACTCGTTGGGCCCCAGCTTGTCGATGTCGGGGATGGTGACCTGCGCCCCCGGCTTGTAGAGCTGGTTGATGAGGTCGGCGGAGACCAGCCGCTCGCTGATGCCGGTGAAGAGATCGCTGATCTCCACCCGCTCGGGCTCGAAGTCTTCCGAGATGAGCCCCAGCGCGTCGGCGCGAATGCGCAGGTTGGTGTCTTTGGTGATGAACACCGTCTGGCTGTTCGGGTCGCGCAGGCGCGTCTCGATGCCCACCGCGAGAATCCGGTTGTCCATCAGCTGCCCGTCGGCCATCGACTTGGGCAGGTCGTGCTCCACGAAGGAGACCTTCAGCATGCCGCCGTTGGGCAGCGGCACTCCTTCGGCGAGGGTCCCTTCCTTTCGATGCGCATCCAGATACCGGGCCACCTGGCGCGCGTTGCGCCCGAGCTCAGACATGTCCTTCTTGAACATGTCGAGTTCTTCGATGACGTAGATGGGAACGATGACCGTGTTGTCGTCGAAGCTGTAGATCGACCGTGGGTCATGCAGCAAAACGTTGGTGTCGAGAACGAAGTTCTTCCGCGCCAAAAAAGCCCCCGGTGGGAGTGGTGAACCGACTCTGTTCGCGCTCGTACTTAAGCACGCGCGAGCGCCCGCCTTCACACGTATTTGATGGCTATCAAGGCGAAGTCGACTTCGCCCTTCGGCCGATGCACCGTAACCACGTCGCCCGCCTTCTTCCCCAGCAGGGCCCGGCCGACCGGTGAGTCGACCGAGATCTTCCCCGTTTTGAGGTCGGTCTCGTCGGGGCCGACCAGCTGGTAGGTCACCCTGGTAGCGTCTTCTTCGTTTTCGAGGGTCACCGTGGCGCCGAAGAACACCTTGGTGGTGTCTTTGTGCTCGGTCGGTTCGACCACGGTCAGCCGCTCGAGTCGTTTGTCGAGGAACCGCAGCCGGCGGTCGATCTCGCGCAGGCGCTTCTTTCCGTAGATGTACTCGGCGTTCTCCGACCGATCTCCCAGGGAGGCAGAGTAGGACACCGCGGCGGTCACCTTGGGCCGCTCGACCGT